>CAJTIR010000017.1 GCA_910576385.1 Lachnospiraceae bacterium | reverse complement strand
ATCAGACAGAAAGCGTGCAGGAGTTTCGGTTTGCTCTAAGCGAACAGATTCGCCAGCAGGTATTTTATGCCATTTTCGTAGAAAAAGTCGAAACCAGTATAAAATCAAATGCCCTAATAAATGCCTTAAAACAGCTAATTAAGAAACAGGGGCATCATTTATAAAGTTGTAAAGTAGTGTAGATATAGAAAGAGAGTGATAAATTATGGATTTTGATTTAAAAAAATATCCGCGCACACCGCACTTGGAAGGCTCGCGGCTGCAGCCAGGTGATGAGGATTTGTCTCAGATTCCTTTTTCTGATATCAAGGAAAAATATCTAGTGATTGAAGAAAAAATAGATGGCGCTAATTCGGCAATCTCTTTTAGTGAAGAGGGAGAATTACTGCTGCAAAGCCGTGGCCATTATCTGACTGGCGGTTATCGGGAACGCCATTTTAACTTGTTGAAACAGTGGGCAAATGTGCATATGGACAACTTTTTTGACGTTCTCGGCACAAGATATATTATGTATGGAGAATGGATGTATGCCAAACACAGTGTCTACTATGATGCTTTGCCTGCCTATTTTATGGAATTTGATATTTTTGACCGAGAGAGAGAAGTATTTCTGGACACACCTTCACGCAGAAAATTAACGGCGCAGATGCCAATATGTTCTGTACCTGTACTGGCACAAGGAGTGTTTGAGAGCACAGAGCAGATACTGTCATATCTGGGAGAATCAAATTATATTCGTGCAGGACATATCGAACGTCTGCGAGAATATTGTCTAAATAATGGCCAAGATGCACAGCAACGATGCGCAGAAACAGACCAATCCACTACAATGGAGGGCCTATATATCAAAATAGAAGAAAATGGCTGTACTGTTGGCCGTCTGAAATATGTAAGGGTTTCTTTTGCACAGACAATTGCACAATCTGGAACGCATTGGATTGACCGTCCCATTATTCCGAACGGTTTGGCAGTGCCAATGGAAAACTTATTTCTTCCACTGCAAAAGAATGAGGTGTAATAGATGAATGAAAATTGGAACAGGCTTAAGCAGGTGATTCCTTATGCGCCAACCTGGAAAATCCATTGGGAAATCCTTGCTGATACGCCACTCAAGCCCTTGATACTTGCTATGAAACACACCCAACAAAATCCTCTCTGGCATGGAGAGGGTGATGTTTGGACACATACGAAAATGGTATGTGAGGAATTGGTTACAGAAGAAGAATATCGTAATTTGCCAGAAAACCAACAACAGATCCTATTTTTGGCAGCTTTCTTTCATGATATCGGTAAAATTCCCTGCACTCGCTGGGTGGATGGTGCATGGATTTCCCCCAGTCATACGCTGATTGGTTCTAAAATGGTGCGAGAGTTATTGTGGAAAGATTTTGGGGTTTGTGGGACAAAAGAACTGCAAAATATCAGAGAATGTATCTGTACCTTGATACGCACTCATTCGGTACCTGTCCATATTTTAGATCAAAAAGATCCAGAACGGCGGTTGATTGCGATAGCCGCCCAGGGAAAATTGATCCCTGATTTTTCTTTATCACTGCTGCAAATTTTGGTGCAGGCAGATCTAAAGGGGCGAATTTATGAGGATATCAATGGTTCACTGGAAATGATTGAACTATGTTTCTTATCAGCAGAAGAACTTGGTGTACTAAAATCTGCCTACCAATTTCCATCTTTAAAAACGGAACATGCTTATTTATCTGGCAAAAATGTCTGGCGTGAACAGGAGTTATATGACGACGCTTGGGGAGAGGTTCTTCTGATGTCCGGTTTACCAGGTACAGGCAAAGACACCTGGTTAGAACAGTATGATTCTCATTTGCCGATGATCTCACTTGATCAGATTCGAAAAGAACTTGGCGTATTGCCCACGCAACCGCAGGGAAAAGTGATCAATGAGGCTAGACAAAGAGCCAAAGAGTTTTTGAGGAATCATCAGCCTTTTGTCTGGAATGCCACCAATACTACCTCCATGATACGCAGAAAACAGATTCAATTATTTGAACAATATCATGCTTCGGTGAAGATTGTATTTCTGGAGACAGATTGGGAAACAGAACAGGCGCGCAACAGCGGTCGAAAGAATGAGGTTCCTCAGACGGCGATTGAAAAAATGCTCAAAAATCTGGAATTGCCAGAAATGCGGGAAGCGCAGAGGGTAGAGTGGATTTGTGTATGAAAAATCAATATTAATTTAGATGAATCATAAAGTTTTTAATGAGAATATCCTTTAAAATGGTGAAAGTTTGAGGGATTTATTTTTAAGTTACAGTTGAAGGAGATAGCAATATGAATTTTGATATAAACAAATTAAAATGGACAAGACAACCTGCAGATTACAGTTTAGCCAATGATAAAATTGAAATCACAACAAATCCTCACACAGATTTGTGGCAGAGAACATACTATCATTTTAGAAATGACAATGCGCCTGTTTTGCAGATGGAAACAGATGAAAGATTTTTTTCTTTTACAGTGAAAACAGAATTTGAAAGTAAGCACAGATTTGACCAATGCGGAATTGTCATGTATCTCGACAGTGAAAATTGGCTGAAAGGTTCGATCGAATATGAAAATGAAAGAGTTCAGCATCTTGGAAGTGTTGTTACAAATAATGGTTATTCGGATTGGGCAACAACAGAAATAAATGTTTCCATAAAATCAATGTGGTATAGGTTTAGCCGCAGAGAAGATGACTATTGCATCGAGTGTTCTGAAGATGGTGTTATTTTCAAACAGATGCGTGTATGCCATATGTGGAATGGTAACAGGACAATTGCGTTTGGCATTTATGCCTGCAGTCCTGAACAATCATCTTTTAAGGCAATATTTACCAACATGGAAATAACGGAATGTAAGTGGCTTGCTCATAACGGACAGCAGCCAGATTAAGAGTGCCAAATTAAATTTTATTGGTGAATTACATATAAAAGTGAGATAAAAATCGTCCTAGATTTATCTGTTGATGATTCCTGGCGATAAGGCTTTTCACACAAAAGATCTATCGTCTCAGATTGGCAGTGCAAGAATCCCTGTGTAAACACTTCCATTCTAAAATTATATACTAAAAATGTTTTTCATGATTTTCTAACAGCCATTCACCATGATATGACAGTGGTATATTTATAAGCGGATTGTATTTATTTTTATGGGGGTTCTAGACAGTTATACTCAAATTTGAATAAAATAGAAAAATTAGCAGATACTACCATAAAAAGGAGTTTGCGATGAAAAGAGAATGTAGTATCCGCTTTTTAGCACTTGGAATTATTTTATCGGCTGTCATCAGTCTCAGTGCAGGATTTTTTGCAGGAACCATAAAAAACCAGAAAAGCTATGAAAAAGATATTGATTTGCTTCAACAGCAGAACAAAACTCTATTGGCAAAAATTGAACAAGTTGAAACAGAAAGAGAAAAAGAGCTTGCTGAGAGCCTGAATGTGGTAGAGCCATACGAATATGTATTGCTGGCAGAGGAGGGGTATGTGGCAGTATACTGCGCAGACCGAAAAACGTTGTACGCCTCCACCGATATACAGATTCAGAATTTGCCAGACGAGTTACAACAGGAAATCCAGGAAGGGAAACTTATCAGCAGCGAAGAACAACTCTATAATTTCCTGGAAAACTACTCCAGTTAGCCTTGAGTTTCCCCATTTTTTATAATCACTGATATTTTAGCCCCAAAAGGTCTTGCTGCCTTTGGCAGCATAGACATCTTGCACAAAAAGCGTCTGAAAAGCTAGCTTTTCCTAACGCTTTTATGTGCAAAGTGTTTCCATCATTTTATGATGGAAACCTTTTGGGGCTATGGATTACAAAATGGGGAAACTAAAACAGTTAGCAACTTGAATCTTGTGATCAAAAATGGTATACTGGACAAAATGTATCACTGCAAAAATAATCTGCAAGAATGGAATATAATTTATGAGCAGAAAAATGGATGTAATCGTTGTCGGGGCAGGGGCCTCTGGACTAACTGCCGCCATACAGGCAGCGCGGAAGGGTGCCCGTGTCCTGATTTTAGAACATATGGACAAGGCTGGTAAGAAGATTCTTGTCACTGGAAATGGAAAATGTAACTTTACCAACGAAAAGCAGGGCATTGCTTATTATAATGGCAAGAACCCTGCCTTTGTATTGCCTGCCCTGCGTCAATTTGGATTCACAGAAACCTTACAATTTTTTAAAGAATTGGGCATCCATCCCCAAAACAAACGGGATGGCTACTATTATCCTGCCAGCGGGCAGGCTGCATCTGTGATCGAAGTGTTATTGTTAGAGTGCAAAAGATTAAACATTGAGATTGCATACAATGTGGGAATCCGAGAAATCCACAGAGAAACAGAAGGATTTTCCTTCCACACCAAACAAGGAATTTTTGAGAGTCTATGCTGTATCATTGCCACCGGCGGAAAAGCGGCCAAGAAAACCGGCAGCGACGGCAGCGGCATCCCATATATTGTTGGATTAGGACATAAAATCATAGATTTAGTTCCTGCATTGGTACAATTGCAGGGCAAACAGTCATTTTTAAAAGATATTGCAGGAATACGTGCAGAAGGCACGATTTGTCTTTACATAGAAAACCGTAAAAAAACAGAAGATTTTGGGGAATTACAGCTAACGGAATTTGGCGTTTCTGGTATTCCTGCCTTTCAGGTCAGCCGTTATGCCTCCTATGGTCTTCTCAATCATAAACATGTATTTGTATTGCTGGATTTTTTGTCAGATTTATCACTGGAGGAGGCAACCGCTCTGATGGAACAACGTTTTCATACGTATGGATCTGGAAAAAGCGCTGCGCAAGCCTTGATTGGACTATTTCCAGAGAAGTTAAATCGCGTATTTTTAAAGGAAGCCCGTATTAAGCTGGAAAAACCAGCACAGAACTGTACCAACAAAGAATTAGCCGCCTTAGCAGCTTTGACGAAGGCTCTTAGGATTGATATTATAGGAACCAAAGGTTTTGATCATGCTCAGGTATCTGCGGGCGGTGTGGACACAGACCAGATCAACCCCACAACAATGGAATCCCGTATTGTATCAGGATTGTATTTTGCAGGGGAAGTGGTGGATATTGATGGAATGTGCGGCGGCTACAACCTGCAATGGGCCTGGTCCAGCGGCTTTGTGGCCGGCAGCGCGGCGGCGGATAATATCAGGAGGGAAAAATGATTCGCATTCAACAATTAAAACTTCCGATTACCCATACAGAACAACAATTGTTACAGAAAGCGGCCAAGATTCTGCGTATCAAATCAGATAGCATTTTGGAATACAAAATTCGCAGACAATCGGTGGATGCCCGCAGAAAAAGTGAAATTTCTTTTGTCTATACCATAGACGTCAAAGTCAAGGATCAGGCTGGGGTCTTGCGCCGCTCAAAAAGCGGTCAGATTTCTCAGGCGCAGGATATTCTCTATCAGTTTCCAACTACCAGCGAGGGACAAAAATTAAAAGTTCCGCCCGTAGTGATTGGAAGCGGTCCGGCAGGTTTATTCTGTGCGTATCTGCTTGCCGAACATGGTTTTTGTCCGATCATTTTAGAGCGTGGAAAATCAATAGAGCAGCGCACCAAGGACGTGGAACGTTTTTGGAGAGAAAACGTACTGGATCCTCGTTCAAACGTCCAGTTTGGAGAGGGCGGAGCAGGTACTTTTTCAGACGGTAAATTAAATACTTTGGTTAAAGATATCAAGGGCAGGAATCAAAAAGTGTTAGAAATCTTTATCCGTCATGGCGCGCCAAATTCCATCGCCTATGAAGCAAAACCCCACATCGGTACAGATATTTTAAAAGATGTGGTTCAGAGTATGCGCCGGCAAATTGAAGCCTGGGGCGGCAAATATTTTTTTCAGACTTGCGTGACGGATCTGAAATTTTCAGATGGACAGCTCCATGCATTGATTTGTGAAAAATTGGATCGTGGAACTATTTCAAAGCTAGAGACAGAGCTTGCAGTACTTGCTGTTGGGCACAGTGCCAGAGATACTTTTGAGATGTTAAAGAATCAAGGTTTTGAGATGGAGGCAAAATCCTTTGCAGTGGGTCTGCGTGTGGAACATCCGCAGACGATGATTAGTGAAACACAATATGGCCCAGAGACTGCTGCAAAACTTCCTGCTGCTTCCTATAAGGTGACGGCAAATCTAGAGAATGGCAGAGGGGTATATTCCTTTTGCATGTGTCCCGGCGGTTATGTGGTAAATGCCTCCTCAGAAGAAGAGCGACTTGCCGTCAACGGCATGAGTTATCACAGAAGAGATGGCAAAAACGCCAACAGTGCTGTGATTGTCACAGTAACGCCGGAGGATTTTGAAGGTTCTGGACCATTAAGCGGCGTTGCATTTCAGCGCCAGCTCGAGGAAAAGGCATATCTGCTTGGAAAGGGAAAGATCCCACAACAATTATTTGGAGATTTTGAGTCTCAAAAAATCTCCAGCAACTATGGCAGTTTTCAGTCAGAGATCAAAGGGCAGCATACATTTGGCGCCTTACATGAACTTTTTTCAGAGGATATTCGGGATTCTTTTTGTCAGGGAATGCATCAGTTTGCGCGATATATCCCAGATTTTGACCGTGCAGACACTATTTTATCCGGTGTGGAGAGCCGAACTTCTTCGCCCGTGCGCATTACGCGCAATGAGGCTTTTGAGAGCAATAAAAAGGGCATTTATCCTTGTGGAGAAGGCGCAGGATATGCGGGCGGCATTCTGTCGGCTGCTATGGATGGCATGAAAGTGGCAGAAGCCATTGCCCAAAAATACACGCTAAGTGGCGCCGATTAAATCATAATCACTAATGGAAAAATAAATTTGACATAAGATTTATTATAAGAAACAGGAGGAGAGAACATCGTGGCAGAAATGACTCCAATGATGCAAAAATACATGGAAACCAAAAAAGAATATCAGGACTGTATTCTTTTTTACCGACTGGGAGATTTTTATGAAATGTTTTTTGAGGATGCTTTGACGGCATCCAAGGAGCTGGAAATCACGTTGACGGGGAAAAACTGTGGTTTGGAAGAACGGGCGCCCATGTGCGGCGTCCCTTATCATGCAATGGAAAGCTATCTCAATAAGCTAGTTTCCAAAGGTTATAAGGTAGCAATCTGTGAGCAAGTAGAAGATGCGAAAATGGCAAAAGGACTGGTCAAACGGGAGGTAGTTCGGGTAGCTACTCCAGGTACTAATCTTGATACCCAAGCCTTGGACGAGACCAAAAACAATTATATCATGTGTATCGTATATATGGAGGACCGCTATGGGGTATCTATTGCAGACGTCACCACAGGGGATTACTATGTCACAGAGCTGGAGACTGAGCGCAAGCTCTTAGACGAGATACATAAATTTTATCCCTCAGAAATTATCTGCAATGAGGCATTTTATATGACAGGTTTGGATTTTGAGGATTTAAAGCATCGGTTGGGAATCGCGATTTATTCCCTGGATGCCTGGTATTTTAGCGATGAGACAGCCAAAAATACATTACTTACCCACTTTAAAATGTCAGATATACAGGGCTTAGGTCTTGAGGATTATGAGTCTGGTACTATTGCCGCTGGCGCACTGTTAAAATATCTCTATGAAACCCAGAAAAATAATCTTGCAAATATGACTGGCCTGCAAATATATAGTACAGGAAAATTTATGATTATTGACAGTTCCACCAGACGAAATTTGGAATTGGTGGAGACACTGCGGGAAAAGCAGAAGCGCGGTTCCCTACTCTGGGTGCTTGATAAGACGAAAACAGCAATGGGGGCTCGAATGCTGCGAAATTTTGTAGAACAGCCACTGATTGAAAAAGAAGAAATCAATCGCCGTTTAGATGCAATAGAGGCTTTAAAGGAACAAGCGATCACAAGGGAAGAGATTCGAGAATATTTAAACCCTGTCTATGATCTAGAGCGTTTGATTGGCCGTGTCACTTATCAGACTGCAAATCCCAGAGATTTAATCTCTTTTAAGAGCTCTCTGAAAATGCTTCCCTTTATCAAAGAGCTTCTGGATGAGTTTGATGTGCCATTATTAAAAGAGATCCAGTCCGATTTGGATCCTTTGGAGGATTTATTTCAACTGATAGAATCTGCCATTTTAGAAGAACCTCCCATTTCTATCCGTGAGGGCGGTATTTTAAAAGAAGGCTATGATGAAGAGATTGACAAATTGCGCAAGGCAAAGACAGAAGGCAAGACCTGGCTCATGGAATTGGAGACCAAGGAGCGCGAAAAGACAGGAATTAAGAACCTGCGCATCAAATACAACAAAGTATTTGGCTATTATCTGGAGGTGACAAATTCTTATCAACATCTTGTCCCAGATTATTATACTAGAAAGCAGACGCTTGCCAATGCAGAACGCTACATTACCGCCGAACTCAAAGAATTAGAAGATATTATTCTTGGCGCTGAGGACAAGCTAGTAGCGCTGGAATATGAGTTGTTCCGAGAAATACGGGACAAAATTGCCAATGAAGTTCTGCGGATTCAGAAAACAGCAAAAGCAGTTGCCAGCATTGATGTTTTTTCCGCTCTGGCTTTGGTGGCAGAGCGCAATAATTTCTGTCGTCCCTCCATCAATGAGAATGGCACGATTGATATTAAAAATGGACGCCACCCAGTTGTGGAACAGATGATCACCAATGATATGTTTATCGCTAATGACACTTATCTGGATAACCACAAACAGCGTATTTCTATTATCACAGGCCCAAATATGGCCGGGAAATCCACTTATATGCGGCAGACAGCATTGATTGTTTTACTGGCGCAGATTGGGAGTTTTGTTCCTGCTGACAGCGCTAAAATTGGTATCGTAGACCGTATTTTTACAAGGGTAGGCGCTTCTGATGATCTGGCAAGCGGGCAGAGTACTTTTATGGTGGAGATGACAGAGGTAGCCAATATACTTCGGAATGCCACCAGCAACAGTCTGTTGGTGTTGGACGAAATCGGCCGGGGAACCAGTACCTTTGATGGTCTAAGCATTGCCTGGGCGGTGGTGGAACATATCAGTAATCCAAAACTTCTGGGGGCAAAGACCTTATTCGCCACCCATTATCATGAGTTGACGGAATTGGAAGGGAAATTGAATAATGTAAATAATTATTGTATCGCAGTCAAAGAGAAAGGCGAAGATATTGTATTTTTGAGAAAGATTGTTTCTGGAGGTGCGGACAAGAGCTATGGGATTCAAGTAGCAAAGCTTGCTGGAGTGCCTGAAAGTGTCATTGAGCGCGCGAAAGTGATTGCAGAAGAGTTGAGTGCCCATGATATTGCAGAACTCACCGGAAAAATCACAGTTGAAAACAACAGCGCTGTCACAAAAAAGCGCAAGAAGCTGGACGAAGTAGATCTAACACAGATCTCCCTTTTTGATACAGTAAAGAATGATGATATTATAAAAGAACTTGGGGAACTGGATTTGGGAAATTTAACGCCCATTGATGCTTTAAATAAATTGTATCAACTGCAAAATAAGGTGAAAAATCGCTGGTAGATTTACATAATAAAATTATGTAAACTAACATTAGAAAAGGAGGCACTGTTATGGCATTAGCACAGGAAAAAAATTTATACCGTCAAAAATATCTACAATCTGCCAGAAGGACAACGTGCAGAATTGATTGACGGACAGATTTATTTCATGGCTCCGCCAAGTACTATGCATCAAAGAATTATCGTAAAATTCTTTGATCATGATATTCCGGTATGTATTTACAGAGATTTATTCATTAAGATTTCAGATTTACTGTAAGAGCAGATTGAACTTATAGAGGATCTTTGCTATGATATAGATATCATGGAAAATGGAGGGACTGTAAATATGTCAAAAGCAGAGACATTGCATGATGTTCGTGAATTATCCCTCATGAATTTTTTGGATAAAAGGAGTATTTATGCCAAATATAGAAATTTTAGATCAGCAAACGATTGATAAGATTGCGGCGGGAGAAGTGATTGAACGTCCTGCATCTGTTGTCAAGGAACTTGTGGAAAATGCCATTGACGCCCAGTCCAGCGCCATTACCGTGGAGATCAAAGAAGGCGGGATCTCTTTTATTCGTATCACAGACAATGGATGCGGCATTGAAAAAGAACAGGTTTCGCTTGCTTTTTTGCGTCATTCTACCAGTAAAATCCGTTCCGTTGAGGATCTTGTCTCTGTATCTTCGTTGGGATTTCGCGGTGAGGCATTGTCAAGTATTGCGGCAGTATCACAGGTAGAATTGATTACTAAAACAGTCCAGGGCATTGGCGGCGTTCGTTATGTGATCGAAGGAGGAAAAGAGAAATCTATCGAGGAGATTGGCGCTCCAGAGGGCACGACATTTCTAGTACGCAATCTTTTTTACAATACTCCTGCGAGAAGAAAATTTTTAAAGACCGCACAGACGGAGGCCGGATATATTGAAGATTTAATAGAAAAGCTGGCATTGTCCCACCCAGAAATTTCCTTTAAATTTATTGTTAATAATCAATTAAAACTGCACACTTCTGGCAATTCCAATTTAAAAGAAGTGATTTATCATATTTACGGCCGGGAGATAACGGCAAATCTTTTGGAGATTCAAGAGGATAACGAGCTGTTTTCTGTAAAAGGATTTATCGGAAAACCATTGATTTCCAGAGGAAACCGCAATTATGAAACTTATTTTATCAATCGAAGATATATTAAAAGTAGTTTGATTGCCAAAGGGATTGAGGAAGGGTATCAATCTTTTGTGATGCAGCACAAATATCCTTTTACAGTTCTTCATATTTCCATCAACGGCAGTCTGTTGGACGTCAATGTTCATCCCACCAAAATGGAATTGCGATTCAGTAATGGGGAAGCGTTCTATCAATTCTTATCAACTCAAATTCGCAATGTGATCAACCAGAGTGAACTGGTCTATCAGGTAAGCCTTGAAAATGAAAAGGATTCTCTAAAACAGTCAAAACAACAGAGAAAGGAACAATTGAAAGCCAAACGACAGACTCCTGAACCGTTTGAGACCAAGCGTTTGGAAGCAATCAAGCGGGCAATTAAAGACGACAGCCCTTATCAGCCAATGTATCAGAAAAAATCTGAGACAAAAAAGCCGTCTCAACAGACACCAATTTCCAAAGTGCCAAAGCAAATGCCAGAACTAGCAGCGGAAAATGCCGATTTTGCAGCACCACCAGAACGAACAGGGGAATCTGCTGATTTTGCAGCGCCACCAGAACGGACAGAAGAATCTGCTAATTCTGCAGTATCAACAGATGAGGCGACAAAAAATCAGATAGAAACAGTTGAGCTACGACCAGATGATTCAACAGACAAAACAAAAGTGGAACACATACCGGCAGAGTCAGAAAACAATCAGGAAAAAACAGAATGTACCAACAAAAAATCTGAGGAGAAATTGCAGTCATTTACTCAGCGAGAGCTTTTTCAGGAGACAAATAGAAAGTTATTAGACAGTTCTTCCCAAAAAGAATACCGGATGATCGGACAACTTTTTGATACTTATTGGCTGGTAGAATTTGATGGACAGCTCTATATCATTGATCAACATGCGGCTCATGAAAAAGTGCTCTATGAGCGCACGATGAAGACACTTGACGCCAAAGAATTTACTTCCCAGGTAATTTATCCGCCAATTTTGCTCACTTTAAATATGCAGGAAGAGTCACTTTTAAAAAAATATCTGGATTATTTTCACAAACTTGGCTTTGAGATAGAGCATTTTGGCGGAAAAGAATACTCCGTTACAGCGGTTCCAGCCAATTTGTTTGGACTCAATGGCGAAGATTTGATGATAGAGATTTTAGACAGTTTGTCAGAATTTCATGGTCGGGAGACTCCCCAGGTAATTATGGAAAAAATTGCCTCCATGTCCTGCAAGGCAGCGGTAAAAGGTAATCAGAAATTATCCAGACAGGAGATTGAGGCATTGATTGCAGATCTTTTGACATTGGACAATCCCTATCACTGTCCACATGGACGGCCAACGATTATTTCCATGTCTAAATATGAATTGGAAAAGAAATTTAAGCGGGTGTTATAATGGAACAGAACACAACAAAACGACCCTTGATTATATTGACTGGCCCCACGGCAGTCGGCAAGACAGAACTATCGATTCGTCTGGCGAGACTGGTTCAGGGATCTGTAATTTCAGCAGATTCCATGCAGGTTTATCGCCATATGGATATTGGTTCAGCAAAGATTAAAAAATCAGAAATGCAGGAAATTCCCCATTATTTGATTGATATTCTGGAACCGACAGAAGAGTTTCATGTAGTGCAGTTTCAGCAATATGCAAAAAAATACTTGCAAGAAATTTATGCACTGGGCAGGATTCCAATTATTGTGGGCGGTACGGGATTTTATATTCAGGCATTGTTATATGATATCGATTTTACTAAAGAACAGGAGGACAGCGCATATCGTGATACGCTGATGCAGATCGCAAAAGAACAGGGAGCACATGTGCTGCACCAAATGCTGGCCAAGGCAGATCCCAAAGCGGCAGAAGAGATCCATGAGAACAATGTTAAACGAGTAATACGGGCGTTGGAATTTTATCATCTCTCCGGCAGAAAAATTTCAGAGCACAATGAACAGGAACGGCAGAAGCAATCACCATATCAGTTTGCTTATTTTGTCTTAAATGATGATAGAGAAAAACTCTATGAGCGCATTAATTACAGGGTAGAACAGATGTTGGCAGAAGGTCTGGTCGACGAGGTTTTAAAACTTCAGAAATTGGGCTGCAATAAGGATATGGTTTCTATGCAGGGATTGGGATATAAAGAAATCCTAAATTATCTGGAAGGTACTTGTACGCTGGAAGATGCAGCCTATCAAATAAAACGAGATACTAGGCATTTTGCCAAACGGCAGCTCACTTGGTTTCGGCGGGAACAGGATGTCGTCTGGGTGAATAAGCCAGAATTTAATTATGACAATGATAAAATATTAAATTATATGCAAAAGATACTGAGACAGAAAGGAATTTTAACATGAAGGAGATCTATCAGGAACTTGGAATAGAAGAAAAAGTATTCCAGTATGGACAGCAGTTTGAAGAGACATTAAAAGAACGTTTTGCACAGATCGATGAGGTGGCAGAATATAATCAGCTTAAAGTGATCAAAGCGTTGCAAATGCACAAAGTCAGTGCAGAATGTTTTATGGGAAGCAGCGGATATGGGTATAATGATCTTGGGAGAGATACATTAGAAGAGGTGTATGCCTCCTGTTTTCACGGAGAAGCGGCGTTAGTACGTCCTCAGATCACTTGTGGCACCCATGCATTGGCGTTGGCATTGATGTCAAATCTGCGTCCAGGAGATGAATTGCTCTCTCCGGTAGGAAAACCATATGATACTTTGGAGGAAGTGATCGGTATTCGTCCCTCCAAAGGTTCACTTGCGGAATATGGCGTTGCTTACCGTCAGGTGGATCTCTTAGAAAATGGAAAATTTGATTATGGAGCGATCAAAAAATCGATCAATGAAAAGACACACCTAGTGACCATACAGCGCTCCAAAGGTTATCAAACCAGGCCAACATTTTCTGTGACGCAGATTGGAGAATTGATCACTTTTATCAAAGGAATAAAACCAGATATCGTCTGCATGGTTGATAACTGCTATGGCGAATTTGTCGAAAAGCAGGAACCGTTGGAGGTAGGAGCAGATATGATTGTCGGTTCCCTGATTAAAAATCCTGGCGGCGGTCTTGCCCCGGTTGGCGGATATATTGTTGGAAAACGGGAATGTGTGGATCATGCAGCTTATCGCTTAACTTCTCCCGGTCTTGGAAAGGAAGTGGGCGCTTCCCTAGGTGTGATTCAATCCTTCTATCAGGGATTGTTTTTGGCGCCGACTGTCGTTGCTGGAGCCTTAAAAGGAGCCATTTTTGCGGCAAATATCTATGAGAGCCTTGGATTTCCAGTTATTCCAAACAGTACTGAGAGCCGTCATGATATTATCCAAGCTGTGACCCTAAATACACCAGAAGCGCTGATTGCCTTTTGTAAAGGAATCCAGGCGGCGGCGCCCGTGGACAGCCATGTAACACCGGAACCCTGGGCAATGCCTGGTTACGATGACCCAGTGATTATGGCTGCGGGAGCATTTGTGCAGGGTTCTTCCATTGAACTGAGCGCAGACGGGCCTCTGCGTCCTCCCTATGCCGTATATTTTCAAGGAGGTTTGACCTGGTATCATGCTAAGCTTGGCATCTTAATGTCACTGCAAAAGTTATATGAAGAAGGTCTCATAACATTATAATTAAGAAAATATCATAGTAATTTGAAGATAACATTAAAAAAAATTTAATAAGATATTAGTTGTATACTAATACCCTTTTATGCTAGAATAAAATGTAAAACTTTTTCCTTGGCTTTGAGAGAGTGAAAGGAAGAATATGAATCTACACATAACTATGAAAGAAATGCCGGAATCAGAACAACCCTGTGAGAAATGTTATCAATATGGGGCACAGTCCTTATCAGATGCAGAACTTCTTGCTGTAATTTTGAGAAGCGGCACAAAAGGCTTAACCGCTTTGCAGCTTGCACAGACTATTTTGGCGCAGAAAAATAAAAACCTGCTAAACCTGATAGATATGAATCAGGAAGAGATGCGCCAAATTCCAGGAATCGGTCGTGTAAAGGCAGTACAGTTAAAATGCATTGCTGAGCTGGCAGGGAGAATTGCCAAAACCAGCAGAAGCAAAGATGTGTGTCTGAACGAGCCGGCCAGCATTGCTGCATATTATATGGAGACTCTTCGGCACGAGCCAAAAGAGAAACTAATTCTGGCAATGTTTGATGCAAAAAGCAATCTGTTAGGGGATGAGGTGATTTCTATCGGCACAGCAACCTATTCTTTGGTGTCGCCCAGAGAGATTTTTCTGAAAGCATTGGAATACCAGGCAGTGCACATCGTATTGCTGCACAATCATCCGAGTGGCGATCCATCTCCCAGTGAGGCGGATATTAATGTCACCAAACGTGTGACAGAATGCGGCGATATCCTTGGTATTGTTCTGGCCGATCATATCATCATCGGAGATAACAGATATATAAGCTTTAGAGAAAATGGCCTGTTTGGTCAGAGGAAAGGAACGTAAGTTATGTCAACAAATGTTTATGGAATTGATTTGGGGACCTGTAATCTAAAAATATTTTGCAAGTCAACAGGAAAAGTAATCAATGAAAAGAATACCATTGCCATTGTCAATAAAAATCAATTATATGCCTTTGGCAATGATGCATATGCAATGTATGAGAAGGCGCCAGACAGCATCCAGGTGTCTTTTCCGGTAGTCAATGGTGTAATTGCAGATTACAATAATATGCAAAACATGATTGGAGAAGTACTGGAAAAACATGTAAAAAATCATATTAAAAACGCAGAATTTATCGTCGCAGTGCCTACTGATATCACAGAGGTGGAAAAAAAGGCATTCTTCGATCTCTTTTACAAGAGTCGTTTCAAACCCAAAAATGTCTTGCTCTGTGAAAAACCGATTGCAGATGCGGTTGGACTGCAGCTTGATGTAAATTCCCCCACTGGTTTTATGATTGTAAATATCGGCGCGGACACCACAGAAATTTCTGTGATCTCACTGGGGGGACTGGTGTTAAGTGATTTGCTTCATTTTGGTGGAAAGCGTATTGACGAATCAATCATCAGCCATTTAAAACGGAATTTCAGTTTAGTAATTGGCCAAAAAACAGCTATGTATCTCAAGGAAACTTTGGGTTGTGCCCTGCCGGAAAAAGAAGAAACCTTTGCCAGCATTGTGGGCAGGGATGTAGTAAGCGGACTGCCGATTGAGATGGATATCTCCTCCACTGTGATCTACGAAGCAATCAAGGATAACCTGGCTTCGATCTGCAATTCCATTAAGATGATTTTGGAGAAGACCCCGCCAGAATTGGCAAGAGATATCATTCATTCGGGAATTTATATTACTGGAGGCTCATCAAAAATTCGCAGAATGGACGAGTTATTTGCCAATATCACAAATATCAGGGTAAATACCTGTGAACTGCCGGAGGAAAGTGCAGTGCGTGGACTCAATAAAATTGTATCAGATGAGAAATTTCGCAAACTCGCTTTCAGTATGAAAACAAGAATTTATAAATAGAGGTTATAAATATCTATGAGACGGAAATCAAAACACTCTATGCCCACCAGATATACCCTAATGATTTTGACAGGCTTGTGTCTGATGGTTATGTTCGTCAGTTTTACCTTAAATTTATCTGGCGGCCCATTAAACAGTATTGCCGGATATATTTTTATCCCAATGCAGAATGGAATCAATGAAGTTGGCACTTGGTTTGTAAATCGTGCCGAAGATTTGAAAACTATGCGGGACGTCATGCAGGAGAACAAAGAACTGCAGACACAGGTAGATAAACTGACTCAAGATCTATCTACTATTAAATTGGAGCAATATGAACTAAATAATCTTCGAGAGCTGATGGAACTTGATCAAAAATATCCAAGTTATGACAAAGTCGCAGCAAGAGTAATCGGGAATGATGGCGGAAACTGGTTCAACACATTTCTGATTGACAAAGGGGAAAATGACGGCATTGAAAAGGATATGAATGTGATTGCTGGAAGCGGCCTGGTTGGAATCGTGATTGATACTGGACCCAATTATGCCAAGGTTCGCTCCATTATTGATGATGCCAGCAATGTCAGCGGTATGGCATTATCAAGTGCTGACCGCTGTATCGTCAATGGAAATCTGGCATCTATGAATAAAGAACAGGTAATTCAATTTTCAGATTTAAAATGTGAAGATGATTCCGTAAAAGCGGGAGAGCAGCTTGTCACCTCACATATCAGCGATAAATATCTGGAGGGTATCTTGATTGGTTATGTCAGCACAATCAACCGCGATCCCAATAATCTGACTTATTCAGGGACTGTGACCCCAGCCGTGGATTTTCAGCATTTGCAGGAAGTGCTAGTAATCTTAGATAAAAAAACAATCCAAAAAGACTAAAGGAGCAGATAACATGAGACGTAAAATAACGGTATTTATCATTATTGCAGTATGTTTTTTGTTGCAGAGCACCTTATTTCAGGCTCTGGCTTTTGCGTCCATTTCTCCCAACCTGTTAATCGCTGTAACTTCGGCTTTTGGTTTTATGCGTGGCAGGAAGGAAGGAATGTGGATTGGTTTTTTTAGCGGCCTTTTGCTGGATATATTTTATGGTAATGTGATTGGCTTTTATGCTTTAGTATATGCATATATTGGTTATGTCAACGGATTTTTTCGGAAAATGTTTTTTCCAGATGATATCAAACTGCCATTGATCTTAATCGCCACAAGTGATTTTTCTTATAATATATTAGTCTATGTATTTCTGTTTTTCCTGCGAGGCAGATTTCAATTTGATTATTATCTGGTGCATATTATGCTGCCAGAGCTGGTGTATACTATTTTGGTAACAATTGTGCTCTATTTTGTGATACTAAAAATTAATCAGAGACTAGAAGCAATTGAGAAAAGGAGGGCAAGTAAGTTTGGCTGAATTTTTTAAAGAATATGTAAAAAAAATATTGACGTCCAGATTATTTGTACTCAGCGTTGCGATGATCTTGTTATTTAGTGCATTGATACATCGTATCTTTGTGTTACAGATTATCAATGGAAAGGAATATTTGGATAATTATACGCTGTGGATTCAAAAGGAGCGCATCACCTCTGGAACCCGTGGCAGTATTTTCGACCGCAATGGTAAATTGCTTGCCTACAATGAATTGTCTTATTCCGTGACAATCGAGGATAATGGTGTTTATGACAGCACAAAGCAGAAAAATCAGATGTTGAATCAGGAATTGAATACTTTAATTCAAATGATTGAAGAAAAAGGCGATACCATTACCAATAATTTTAACATTCAGAAGAATGAAAACGGACAGTACGATTTCACCGTAAAAGGTAAGGCATTAAAACGATTTTTAGCCGACGTCTATGGTTACACAAAAATAGAGGATCTAAAATATAATAAAAAGTTGGGGTACCATGAAGAGAAAGCTACCTCCAGTCAGGTCTTAGAGTACTTGCAGAACAAATTTGGTATTAGCGTAGAGGGCAAAGAACAGGAAAAAATATCAGATGGGCAAGTATTTTATTCAGAGGATGAAGCTTACAAGATTATGGTACTGCGCTATGCAATTTCTCAAAACAATTTCCAGAAATATGTTCTGACTACAATTGCACAGAATGTCAGTGAGGAGACAGTAGCTGTCGTAAAGGAAAATTCTGATATTCTGCAAGGGGTAGACATCATGGAAGACAGCATTCGCAAATATGTAGATAGTGAATATTTTTCTCATATTATTGGTTATACTGGCAAAATATCACAGGAAGAATACGATACGCTTTCAGTTGAAAATGAAGAATATACGCTCAATGATGTGGTGGGAAAATCTGGTATTGAACAAGTGATGGATCAACATTTACAGGGCAGCAAAGGAACGGAAAAGTTTTATACTGACAATATGGGCCGTATTATGCAGATGATCAAGAAAGTAGAAGCTTCCTCTGGGAATGATATTTATCTCTCCATTGATGCTGAGCTCCAGGAAGCGGTATACCGTATGTTAGAACAAGAGCTTGCCGGAATTGTCTATGCTCAGATTGAAAATATTAAGGAATATGACACCAGCTCAGGTTCCGCTTCCGATATCAAAATTCCGATTGACGATGTGTATTATGCATTGATTAACAACAACGTCATCAATCTAAATCATTTTGAAAAAGAAGATGCTCAGGAGATGGAGCGGCAAGTATATAGTATTTTTCAGAGTAAACAAAATGCTGTCATGGAAGAGTTGCGGCAACAATTTTTTTCCAGTTCTCCAATACCCTATGGCGAACTGGAGAAAGAACAACAGGTATATATGAGCTATATTTTGTCTATGCTGGGTGAAAAGAATATATTTTTATCAGATAGGGTAAACACAGAAGACGAAGTATATCTGTCCTGGAAAAATGATACAGCAAGCCTTGCAGAATATTTGCAGCGCGCCATTGCGATGGATTGGATTGATATTACTGGTTTTGACACAGAATCTAAATATTCCGATTCTTCGGAGAGCTATAATGCATTGATTTCTTATATCCTCACCGAATTACAGATTGATAAAGAATTTAGCAAGAAAATATATCGATATATGATTAAGGATGAATTGGTATCAGGTGCTCAAATTTGTCAGATCTTATTTGAACAGGGGATTTTACAGGAAGAAGATGGAGACCGCACAGCGCTTATTAACGGCAGCCTCAGTGCATTTGATTTTTTGCGTGATAAGATCAAAAACTTGAAAATCACACCTGCGCAGCTTGCGCTTGACCCTTGTACAGCAAGTTGTGTCATGGTGGATGTAAGAACAGGTGAACTGCTTGCCTGTGTCACTTATCCCGGCTATGACACCAATCGTCTGGCAAATACTGTGGATTCAGAATATTTTGAGAGACTGCAACGCGATTTGTCAGTGCCTCAATATAACAATGCCACACAGCAGCGGACGGCACCAGGTTCTACCTTTAAACCAATCACTGCGGCTGCGGCCTTGACAGAAGGAGTGGTGAGTGTCGGGGAAGAGATTAAGGATGAGGGTGAATATACAAATATCACACCTCCGCCAAAATGCTGGATTTATCCAGGCAGCACCCACGGACGAATCAATATCTCTGAAGCAATCCAACACTCCTGTAATTATTTCTTCTATGAGATGGGATATCGACTAAGTTCCGATGGGGGAACTTATAATGATAGCAAAGGTATCACTGCATTGCAGAAATATGCCGCATTATTTGGGTTAGATGAAAAGACTGGGATAGAAATCCCTGAAAATGAACCACAGATATCCAATGAGTACCCCATAACATCTGCAATTGGACAGGGAAATCACAACTATACCACCACACAGATTGCACGATATCTGACCGCAGTGGCAAGCAGCGGCGATGTATATAAGCTGACACTTTTAAACAAGGAAACAACCTCAGGCGGGGAATTGATACAGGAATTTAAACCGGAAATTATTCGCAAGATTACAGATGTATCAGCCATCTCCTGGGAGGCTATTCAAAATGGTATGCGCAAGGTAGTGGAAAATAACAAATCTTTCAAAGATTTTCCAGTGGCAGTGGCAGGAAAAACAGGTACGGCACAGCAGATCAAAACACGCGCCAATCATGCGTTGTTTATCGGATATGCACCATTTGAGAATCCTGAAATTACAATTACCACTCGTATTGCCCACGGTTATACCTCTGCAAATGCCGCTGAGGTATCCAGCAATATTTTAAAATATTATTTTAAACTTGCAGATGAAAAAACATTGTTAGATGGACAAGCAGAAGAAATTGAAAGCAGTACCAATGGATTTACGGACTAAAGTTTGGAGGGATGAATGTGTCAAAGCCAGTGGTATTAAAGAGCAATAGATACGGAATCAACTTGATTCTGGATGACAGCATGGACTTTGAAGAATTATTGAAATGTATCTTGGAAAAATTTAAGGAGTCCGAAGGATTTTTTAAAAATGCAAAAATGGCGGTTTCTTTTGAGGGCAGGGAGCTGACACAAGAAGAAGAGTTCCGAATCATTGAAACAATCACAGAAAACACGGAATTGAACATTATATGTATCCTGGAAAATGATGCACTGAAAGAGGAACTGGTACGCCAGAAAATTGAAGATTTTGAGGAAGAGCAATCTGGAAAAACTGGAGAATTTTACAAAGGAACACTTCGTTCTGGCCAAGTATTAGACTGTGAGAGCAGTGTTATTGTACTTGGGGATGTAAATCCAGGAGCTAAGGTAATCTCCAAGGGAAATATTGTGATTTTAGGAGCCTTAAAGGGAAATGCCTATGCGGGGGCAAATGGCAATGAACAGGCTTTTGTGGCAGCATTGGAAATGGATCCGATTCAGATCAAAATTGGAGATGTCATTGGGCGAAGCGCTGATAAGGTACAGACTACGAGGAAACGGTGGAAGAAACAGCCGGTTGTCACCGAACCGCAAGTCGCGATTGTAAAGGACGGAAATATTTATATTGAGCCAATTACAAAAGGACTATTGAATAATATATAAATATCAGGAGGATATAGTAGGATGAGTGAAGTAATCGTTATAACATCAGGAAAAGGCGGGGTTGGAAAGACTACTACCACCGCAAATGTAGGAACCGGACTGGCGCAGTTAAATAAAAAAGTCGTTTTGATTGATACCGATATCGGACTTCGTAATTTGGATGTGGTCATGGGACTGGAAAATAGGATTGTCTATAATTTGGTGGATGTAGTGGAGGGGAACTGCCGAATGAAACAGGCACTGATTAAGGACAAGCGTTACCCTAATCTTTCTTTACTTCCTTCTGCACAAACACGCGATAAATCAGCCGTTTCACCAGAACAGATGGTAAAATTGATTGATGAATTAAAAGAAGATTTTGATTATATTTTACTGGATTGTCCTGCCGGAATTGAGCAAGGTTTTAAAAATGCGATTGCAGGCGCTGACCGCGCTCTGGTTGTCACAACGCCTGAGGTATCTGCAATCCGTGATGCCGATCGTATTATTGGGTTATTAGGAGCAAATGAGGTCAAAAAGGTAGAATTGATTGTCAATCGTCTGCGTATGGATATGGTAAAACGTGGAGATATGATGAATATCAATGATGTCACCGATATTCTGGCAATTGATTTAATTGGAGCCGTTCCAGATGACGAACAGATTGTAATATCTACCAACCAAGGAGAACCGCTGGTCGGCAGTGATTGTCTCGCTGGAAAGGCATTTGAAAACATTTGTCATAGAATTTTAGGGGAAGAGGTGCCATTTTTGGATCTGGAAGTGAAATCCAGTGTATGGAATAGATTCCGAGATCTGTTTAAAAAAAATTAGGAGGAAACCGAAATGGGTTTATTAGACTTATTTAAAAAGAAGACTTCCGGTGACATTGCCAGAGACCGGTTAAAGCTGTTATTGGTTTCCGACCGTGCAAATTGTTCACCAGATGTGATGGAAATGATAAAAAATGACATTATCCAAGTTATTTCAAAATATATGGAAATTGATGCAGAGGGATTGGATATTCAGATCACTCAGACAGAATCAGAAGGAAATAACGGAAACGTTCCAGCGCTATATGCAAATATCCCGATTAAAGATATGAAACATACTGGCGTTTCTAAATAATATGATAGACAAAAAGGTAAGGATGCTTTTATTATGTTGAAACAATATCAAATTAAAAATTACAAATTTCGTTTGATTTTCTGGGTGGTGGCGCTTACCATGCTCGGGATTCGCGTCATAGGCAGCGCACAAAAATCGGTACAGAGTAAACAGGTGCTGGGGCTGCTTTTGGGAGTGTTCGTAATGGTGGTTGTTTCTGTGATAGATTATTCCTTTATCCTGCGTTTTCATTGGCTAATTTACGCATTTAATATAGGACTGCTTTCATTGATTACGTTCCATGTATTTGGTGGCAGTGGCGGTGGTGCAGTCCGCTGGATAGATGTTGGAGGATTCCGATTTCAGCCATCTGAATTATCGAAGGTGTTATTGATCTTGTTTTTTTCCTGGTTTTTTGGCAAATATTATGAAAAAATCAATAAATTTTCTTTTATAATCGTATCAGGAATTTTAATCTTTGTCCCTTGGATTATGATTGAACAACAACCGGATCTTTCCACCAGTATTGTTGTGGCGATAATTTTTATTGCACTCTTGTTTTTAAGTGGATTAAGTTATAAAATAATAGCAGGTGTCCTTGCAGTACTAGTTCCATCAGGAGCATTATTTATCTATCTGATCTTACAGCCTGGACAGAAAATCCTGGATGATTATCAGTGGCGGCGCATTATGGCATGGCTGCAGCCAGAAAAATATGCCACAGACGCCTATCAGCAGCAAAATTCTATTATGGCGATCGGTTCTGGCCAATTGTGGGGCAAGGGTTTAAACAATGACACTGTATTTTCTGTTAAAAATGGTAATTTTATCCCAGAACCGCAGACAGATTTTATCTTTTCTGTGGCGGGAGAGGAACTCGGTTTCATTGGAGCTGCCGCAATCTTGCTTTTGTTATTAATGATCGTAATAGAATGTATTTTAGTGGGACGCAAGGCAAAAGATTTATCTGGACGTTTGATCTGCGGTGGTGTTGCTACTTGGATTGGATTCCAAACTTTTGTCAATATTTGCGTAGTAACTGGAATGATGCCAAATACAGGTTTGCCCTTACCTTTTGTAAGTTACGGACTGACATCTTTGGTAAGTCTTTTTATTGGAATAGGGCTTGTACTGAATGTAGGACTTCAGCCTTTAAAATATCGAAAGGGGGAATATTAACGTGAACATTGGACTGATCGCTCACGATTCCAAGAAAAAACTTATGCAGAATTTTTGTATCGCTTATCGGGGAATTTTCTGCAAAAATGATTTGTATGCAACTGGGACAACTGGAAGGCTGATTGAGGAGGTAACAAACCTTTCGATTCACAAATATCTTGCCGGACATCTGGGCGGTGCTCAGCAGCTTGGGGCACAGATCGAGCATAATGAAATGGATTTGGTAATTTTTCTGAGAGATCCTGTAACCCCGAAATCTCATGAGCCAGATGTAAATAATGTAGTACATTTATGTGATAAATACAATATTCCACTGGCGACCAATCTTGCAACAGCAGAGTTGCTGATTAAATCATTAGATAGAGGAGATTTAGAGTGGCGTGAAATGTATAGATAAGAAAAGACGTGCAATTATTGCAGCGTTCGCCCTGTCCCTGACCGTTTTTACAGGCTGTGGACAGGAACTAACCATAGAAAATGCATATGACGTGTATGAAAGCGCCAAGGCATATGGTTTAAATTCTGCAGCTACCAATGAGGAGAGCAATTCTTTTTTCGCCAAGGATTTGTGTGTCACTGGAACAGATAACCAATTAAGCGAAAATGTCTCAGATGCCCTTTCCGAAGCGGCGGGATTATTTAATCTGAAAGATTGTGAAATGAAATTCGGTAAAAATATCTTTCAGCGTGTCTATCCAGCCAGTACGACTAAGATTTTAACAGCATATGTGGCATTAAAGCATGGTGATCTTTCTGCCACAGCCACTGTGACGGAAGAGGAGCTTCAGCTAGAACAAGGTTCTACCATCTGCGAGTTGTCTGTGGGAGACACGGTTAGTTTGGAGCAATTATTGTATGGATTAATGTTGTGTAGTGGGAATGATGCAGCAAACGTGATTGCAGATATGATTTCTGGGAGCACAGAGGCTTTTGCAGAGCTTATGAATCAGGAAGCGTTGGCATTAGGAGCTTCCAACTCTCATTTTGTCAATCCTCACGGTCTGCACAATGAAAACCATTATACCACAGTATACGATATGTACCTGATTTTTCAAGAGGCCATACAAAATGAACAATTTGTAAGTATTATCAATTCAGAAAGCCATACCGGAATATTTACGAATTCCGATGGACAAGAAGTCACTAAAAATTGGAGAAATTCCAATAAATTTATCAATGGTGAAGCCAAAGCACCTGACGAAATTCAAGTGGTCGGGGGGAAAACTGGAACCACTGGAGACGCTGGATATTGTCTGGTATTATACAGTAAAAACGCACAGGGAGATCCGTGGATCTCTATCGTCTACAAATCAGACAGTCGTGATAACCTTTATAAAGAGATGACAGAGTTGTTAGAAGAAATTTCAAAATAGCAGTTGAATTTTCTGTAAATATGTACTATAATTACCATATGAAAACGAACTGTTATTTACAATTTAGATAAAGAAGCACATGGATAATGAGCATAAATTATCTATTTTATACAAATACAGTTGAGACTAGGAGGAGATTGTCATGATACAAATTATAGCTGGTGAAAAGGGAAAAGGGAAGACAAAGCATTTGCTGGATAGGGTAAATGAATCGGTAAAATCTGCTACCGGTAATATCGTGTATCTGGATAAGAACCAGAAGCATATGTATGAACTGAGTAATAAAGTCCGTTTAATCAATGTTTCAGATTATCTGATTTCCAATTGTGATGAGTTTTTAGGATTTTTATGTGGGATTCTTTCTCAGGATCACGATCTGGAAGAGATGTATTTAGACAGTTTCCTTACCATCGCAGTGATGAAAGATGAAGAGATTACTCATGTAATCACCAAGTTGGAGGAGATCAGCAATAAATTCCATGTTAATTTTGTGCTCAGTATTTCCAGAAATGAGCGTGATTTGCCTGAGTGTACAAAGGGTAAGTTTATTGTGTCATTATAAGTGATTGATATTGTTACATAAGACAAAGGGGTTATCGGAACTGAAATCGATAACCCCTTCTTTTCTGATGCGCACACCGCGCTGGAACAACAGTTGCGTTATGAAACACACTTTTGTTCTTAAGCTTCATTCATAGAACGAATTCGTCCAAATACGCTACACAGATACAGACCGCCAATTCCTACAATCCCATAAACAATCCGGCTAAGCCAGCTCATATCGCCAAATAAAAAGGATACCAGGTCAAAACGGAATAATCCCACTAAGCCCCAGTTGACTGCACCAATGATTACAAGTGTCAGTAACGTATAGTCTAAACCTTTGGTATTCATATGCATTTCCTCCTTTTACATAAATTTATTATTGCCCAACCAAAAAAATTTATGTTGGAAATTCGTGGGAGTAATGATAGAATAATAGTAATAGTAAAATGAAAATTTAGATTTTTTTATATAAAATAACTATTCAGAACCGCAAGCCACAGATATGCCAGAGAAGCTGTCAATCACCTACGCCAAAGTTTTTCCCTGTGTCTGAGGCGATAACCACTGACGGAAATAAATTTTCATCCCTTTTTCATAAATTTGAAAGTTCAAATATTTATTTTTATAGGGTTTTTAATAGTTACCAAATAAATTTGGAGGAGCTTTCTTCCTATTTTCATGGAGTTTAATAGTTACCAATAATATCTTGGGAAATTTATTAGAAGCAGGACTTATAATTTTATGGCTAAAAAAAATAAAAAAGTTGTCAAATTTCATAAAACATCATATCTCAATATAGGGATTATTATATTTTTAATTATTTTTATTTATATGGTATATAACATATTTTTATATTTTACTACAAAACAAATTGCTGTATACGAAGTATCTCAGGGAACTATCACTCAGAATCACACCTTTACCGGTGTTATCCTACGAGATGAAAAAGTATTTACTGCCGAAAAATCTGGTTATATCAATTATTACAACAAAGATGCTTCCAAACTAGGAGTCGGCAGTTATGTGTATTCGATAGATGAGACTGGTGATTTTTATAAGCAAATTCGTGCCCAAAATGATGGTAAATTGTTTTCTGAGAAGGATTCTTATCAAAAACTAGAAAAAACAGCAGCCAATTATGTACTTGAATATTCTGATGAAACATTTTATCAAGTATATAGTTTTCAGTATGATATGCAGGCAGGTCTCATGGAAGCTATCAATGAAAGTACTCTCACTAGTTTGGAGAATGAACAGGGCAGCCACAGCGGTCTTTATACCTGCCAGGCAGAAGAACCAGGAATTGTAGTTTATAATACAGATGGATTGGAAGAAGTAACGATTGAAAACTTTACCAAAGATATCTTTGATCAATCTGCGCATGTGAAGCAAAATCTAATGGCGAAAGAACAAGTAAACGCTGGAGAACCAGCATTTAAGCTAATTACCAATGAGATTTGGGATTTAATAATTCCCATTGAGAATGAACAACTCGCCTCAGAACTAAAAAAGGAATCCAATATTAAAGTAAAATTCAAAAAAGATAATTCTACCGCATGGGGAGCTTCTGAAATTGTGGAACAAGAAGGAGGGCTCTATCTGACATTGAATTTTCAAAATTCTGTTGTACGTTTTGCTGCAGACCGCTATCTGGAAGTGGAGCTTCTAGTATCTGATATCAACGGTTTAAAGATTCCCAATACTGCCCTGACAGAAAAGAATTTTTTTGTGATACCCAAAGAATTTCTCACAAAGGGAGGAAACAATAACTCCAATGGCGTTATGCGTCGTTACAAAAATGAAGATGGTGAGACTATCACAGAATTTGCACCTGTAACGGTAGTTGAAGAGACCATCGACAAATATTATATTGCTGGCAATGTGTTGAGAGAGGGAGACATGGTTTTAAAAACAGATTCCAAGGATATTTATCCTTTGGATGAGATCATCTCTCTACAAGGTGTTTATATGGCCAATCATGGATATAGTATTTTTCGAAAGGTAGAGATACTGTTCCAAAATGAGGAATATACTATTGTTAATACAGGGACAAGCTATGGGATTTCCCTGTATGATCATATCGTATTGGATGCATCGACAACACAAGAAAATCAGATTATACGATAGGAGGAGAGATAAGTTATGGAAGAAGATAAGACAACAGTAGGCGCTAATATAAACCAAGTGCTTGAAAATATTAAAAATGCATGTAAAAAATCAGGCAGAAATCCAGAGGATGTGACGCTGATAGCGGTCAGCAAAACCAAACCGCTGCCCATGCTTCAGGAAGCGTATGAGGCTGGAAGCCGGAATTTTGGGGAAAATAAGGTACAGGAGATTATGGATAAATATCCAAATCTCCCCTCTGATATACGCTGGCACATGATTGGACATCTACAGAGAAACAAGGTAAAATATATTATAGATAAAGTAGCATTGATTCATTCTGTAGATTCTCTGCGGCTTGCAAACGAAATTAGCAATCAAGCTCAGAAGAAACAGGTGGATGTGGATATTTTGATAGAAGTGAACATTGCCGGAGAGGAAAGCAAATTTGGTACATCCAGAGAAGAAGTCTTTCAATTGGTTGAAGAAATCGCCAAATTGCCAAATATTTTTATCAAAGGACTGATGACAATCGCTCCTTTTGTGGCGAATCCAGAAGATAATCGCAAATATTTTCGGCAGATTCGGGAATTATCTGTTGACATAATGAATAAAAACATTGATAATGTAACTATGTCCGTTCTTTCTATGGGCATGACTGGAGATTATATGGTAGCTATTGAGGAAGGCGCCACTATGGTTCGGGTTGGGACAGGGATATTTGGCGAGAGAACATATACAAATACTCAATAGATGAAATACAAGATAAAGCAAGGAGATAGTTTATGGGTATGCTCGATAAATTTTTAGATGCTATGCGGTTAAATTCAGATGATGATGACGATTTCTATGATGATGACTACTATGATGAATATGAGGATGATGCACCGAAGAGAAAGAGCCACAAAGATAGGGACTCAGACGATGATGATGAAAAAAAGTTGCGCTCGGTGAAGACTTCCTCCAAGGTGACGCCGATGCGCCCGTCAAAAAAGCAGGGGGCAGGCATGGAAATATGTGTAATTAAACCAAATACAGTAGAAGATGCAAAGGAAATTACAGAGACATTGTTATTGGGTAGACCAGTTGTGCTAAATGTGGAAGGCCTAGATGTAGATATCGCACAGCGTATTATAGATTTTACCTCTGGATCTTGTTTTTCCATTGATGGCAACTTGCGCAAGATCTCCAATTATATGTTTATAATCACACCACCAAATGTAGATCTTTCTGGAGATTTCGCCAGCCTTATGGATGCGGGGTTTGATGTATCGCCTCTTCAGAGATAATTTTAAGGAATGATTGGCATGACAAAGGACGAGACATTATTAGCAAAGCGATTTATTGATTTATCCAGACAAGCACAACAAAAAAACATAGTTATTTTTAGTGAGTTTTTAAACTTAAATGAATTAAATATTTTTAAACAGGGGATTGGTGAATTATATTCTGCTTTTGAATCTTCTGGAGGATATGAGTTAAGTGAGCGTCAGATGATAGCATTTATACCTGATGCTCTTTGTTATGCTTGGAATTATCCGATTACTTGTCTTAAGATTACACCAGTTCACAAAAAATTTGCAGAGACACTGACACATCGAGATGTATTGGGAAGCCTGATGAATCTTGGCATTGAACGTTCTAGGCTGGGAGATATTCTTCTAGATGAAGAAGTCATTTACCTATTTTGTCAGGAAAAAATTGCTTCTTATCTAACAGAGGAACTGACACGCATCCGCCATACTACCGTAAAAATGGAAGCTGTTGAACCACAGGAACTACATATTGAACCTAGAAAAGAAATGGCAGAGGGAATTATCACTTCCAATCGTTTGGATAGTATTATCGCATGCATTTGTAAAATTTCCCGATCTCAGGCAAGTCAGTGGATCAAAAGTGGAAAAGTGTTTCTCAATAACCGACAGACATTACAATCTTCCATAGAATGTAAACCAGGAGAGTTGATTTCTGTGCGTTCTGTGGGAAGGTTCCGTTTTTTAGAAGGTTCGGGAGAGACACGTAAAGGCAGATTGAAAATAAGATATGAAAAATATATATAATATAAAATAATATCAAAAACATTAAAAAGTATTAACATTTTATATAAAATATGATGTGACAATTATATAAGGTGGCGATACAATGAAAGCGAATGAAGTTTTGAAACTTTTAAGAATAACCCGTCCTACATTGACTAAGTATGTGAAAGAGGGTTTGATTAAAGTTGAAAAATTACCAAATGGCAGATACGAATATGACTCTGAAAGCGTATATTCTTTTTTAAGTAAGGATTGAAACGTAAAACATATATTTATGCAAGAGTGTCTGCATCAAAACAAAAACCCGACCTCAATAATCAAATAGAACTTTTGAAACAATTTTGCTTTACTAACGGATATACTATTTCAGGAATTTATTCGGATATTGCAAGTGGGATAAGTTTTGAAAAGCGTAATGACTTTTTCAAAATGCTTGACGATATTATTGATAATAAAGTGGAACGTGTTGTTATTACTTATAAAGACAGACTTTCAAGAATAGGTTTTGACTTGTTCTATCATCTATTTCAAAAATACAACTGCGAAATTGTGATAATGAGTGAAGTAGGTTCAGAAAAACTTGATCGTCAAGAAATTTTTGAAGAAATAGTAAGTCTGTTACATTGTTATTCCATGAAATTTTACAGCAAAAGAAAAATTCAAAAGGTAAAAGAGGTGTTGACAAATGAAAATAATGATTAAAAATCAACGTGTTGAAAAGCACATAGTGAAATCATCAAATCAGTATTTCCCTATGCTTATGAATTTTTGTAATCTTTCAAAAAATTTATATAACCATGCGAATTATATTGTCAGACAAAAATTTATTGATAATGGAAATTGGATAAGATATGCCGAACTCAACAAACTATTGAAAAATGAGAAAGATTATCCTGATTATTCTTTCATGTCGACTGCCCAAACAGCACAACAAACGCTCCGGTTACTTGATAAGAACTGGAAGTCATTTTTTAAGAGTATGAAAGATTGGTCTAAAAATAAAAGCAAGTATTTAGGCAAACCTAAAATGCCTAAATACTTAAAAAAAGACGGCTTTTATCAACTAATTCTGACAAATCAAAATTGCAAATTAAAAAATGATGTTATTGTGTTTCCGAAAGTGTTTCAAGGATTTACCATAAAACCTAATTTTATAAACCGAAAAGATTTTGTATCTTTTCAGCAGGTAAGAATTATTCCACATAAAAACAAACTTGTCATAGAAATAGTTTATAATATTTGCATTGCGAATCAAAAAGAAAACAATGGACATTATATAGGCATTGATATTGGAGTAGCTAATCTTGCGGCTGTTTGTAATAACATGAAAGAATCTGCGATAATTATTAACGGAAAGCCTCTGAAATCTATCAATCAGTATTATAATAAAAAGATTAGTCATTATCGTGAGATTTGCAAGCGTTTAAATGGTAAAGACTATTCACGAAAAATGGATCGTCTTACAGAAAAACGCAATCAGAAGATAGATGATTATATGCATAAGGCAAGCAGGATCATAATTGATTATTGCGAAAAGCTTGACATAAATACGATTGTTATAGGTAAAAACAGCGAATGGAAACAAAACTCTAAATTATCAAAAAGAGTAAATCAGCATTTTATTCAAATTCCTTTTGCAAGGTTTATTCAAATGATACAGTACAAAGCAATAGAAAAAGGTATAGCAGTGATCCTGACTGAAGAAAGCTATACGAGCGGTACAAGTTTCATAGACAATGAAGAACCTGTAAAATCAAATTATAATAAAGCAAGACGAGTGCATAGGGGCTTATTTGTTGCTGAAAATAAAGTAGAAATAAATGCGGACTTAAACGGCGCTTATCAGATAATAAAGAAGGTATTCCCAATAAAATGGGATAGAGGGTGTGCGTTACACCCATTTGTAGTAAACATAGCCTAATCTGTGTTGAACAATAAAGGAAAACATTATTTAATAAAATTTATAATATATTTTATTATCTTTAATATTTTTTATAACGTAACTATTCTAGGTAATTGCGAAACAACTAAGTGATCAAAATTATTGAGTTTCGCAATTACCAAATATAATTATTAATTTGAAAGGAAAAACAGATGGGAAAAACACTTACAGTATCTTATCAGGGAAAGCCGCATTATCAAATAGAGATTCAGCAAGATTTTCATTTACTTCCAGAAAAATTGCAGGAATTGGGCTATGGTACAAACAAAGTATGTATCATTGCAGATTCTAATGTTGCCGCCCTATATTTGGATCAGGTCAAAAAACTCCTGGAGCCAGTCTTTTCATTTACCACCACCTTTGCCTTCGAGGCAGGAGAGTCCAACAAAAATACAGATACAGTAGGATTGGTCTATAAACATTTAATTGAAAATCAATTTGACCGCAAGGATCTTCTTGTAGCATTAGGAGGCGGCGTAGTGGGAGATCTCACAGGATTCGCGGCGGCGACTTACCTACGGGGAATTGATTTTATTCAGATTCCCACCTCGTTGCTGGCACAGACAGACAGTAGTATTGGCGGAAAAACAGGTGTGGATTTTCAACAATATAAAAATATGGTGGGAGCATTCTACATGCCTAAATTGGTATATATGAATGTTTCTGTATTAAATACACTTCCCAAAAGACAATTCTCTGCTGGCACAGCTGAATTGATCAAACATGGATTTATCAAAGATCCCGCCTACACACAATACATTTTGAAAAACAGCGACAAAATTATGGCACAGGATCCACAAATTATGGAGGAAATGATTTACTGGAGTTGTCAAATCAAACGTGACGTTGTGGAGCGTGATCCCAAAGAGCAGGGAGAGCGCGCGCTATTAAATTTTGGTCATACGATTGGACATGCAGTTGAGAAATTGTCTGATTTTACATTATTTCATGGAGAATGTGTGGCATTGGGTATGGCAGGTGCAGCATATATTGCATGGCAATTTGGAACTCTTTCCAAAGAAGAGCTTGAAAAACTGAAATCAATTTTAAAAAGTTATGAACTTCCGATTACCTTATCGAATTTTTCTTTTACAGCAGAAGATATTCTGGCAGCTACAAAGCTAGATAAAAAAATGGAATCTGGCAAAATAAAGTTTATTTTGCTGAAATCACTTGGTGAATCCTATATTACAAAGGAATTAACGGATGAAGAAATTTTAGCTGGGATAAAATCTATCCTTTGCTAAACATAACTATTTCGAAACTTAAGCCGCAGACATCAGTAAAGCTGTTATTTGGCATAATAAAATGAAAGAAGGTTATTTATGAATTTAAAAAGAAAGAGTTGTATGCTGGGAATTTTGGGTGTTATTATTTTACTATTTTTAGATCAGTTTACAAAATATCTGGCATCTGCTTACCTAAAAGATGGACATTCCATTATCTTAATACAAAATGTCTTTCAGCTTCATTATCTCGAAAACCGTGGCGCAGCTTTTGGAATGATGCAGGGAATGAGATATTTATTTGTGGCGGGAACCTTTCTGATGTTAATACTGCTAATGGCTGTTTACTGGAAATCACCGCTGGAACAAAGATATCGTTGGGCGCGTTTTGTTTTAGTACTATTAACTGCTGGTGCACTGGGCAACTTATTAGACCGATTGCATCAAGGTTATGTCATTGATTTTTTCTATTTTGAGCTAATTAATTTTCCAATCTTTAATGTGGCGGATATCTATGTAACTTGTGGTACCATATTGTTAATTCTATTGTTTTTCTTCTATTACAAAGAAGAAGATCTGGAGGCATTGACTTCCTTTCGTAAAAAGAAACAGCAAGATCAAGGAGGTTGAGATGAAAATTTTTCCAGAATCAAAAACACAGGAATTTGAAGTTACTTCAGAACAAGCAGGAGAGCGGCTGGATAAGATTTTATCTCTGATCTATCCTGATATGTCACGGTCTTTCTTTCAAAAATTGATAAAAGATCAGCAAATACTAGTCAATCAAGTTCCTAAAAAATCTAATTATCGCATAGAAGCAGGAGACATTATCTCTGTCAGTGTGCCCAAAGCAGAAGAGATCGAAATTTTGCCAGAGAATATCCCTTTGGACATTTTATATGAAGATAATGATCTATTGGTAGTGAACAAGCCCAAAGGAATGGTAGTACATCCAGCAGCCGGACATTATTCTGGAACATTAGTCAATGCTGTTATGTTTCACTGTAAAGACAGCCTTTCTGGTATCAATGGAGTAATTCGTCCTGGAATCGTTCATCGGATTGACATGGACACCACAGGGGCATTGATTGTCTGTAAAAATGACAGCGCCCATGTAAAAATTGCAGAACAGATCAAAGTTCATTCTGTCACCAGACGTTATCTTGGCATTGTAAAGGGAATTGTAGCACAAGATACTGGAACAGTTGAAGGGACAATTGGCAGACATCCCATTGACCGCAAAAAGATGGCAGTCAATGTGGCAAATGGAAAATCAGCAATTACACATTATCAAGTAATTCAGCGTTTTTCCAGCCATACTTTTCTAGAATTTGAGCTGGAGACAGGAAGAACACATCAAATTAGAGTTCATATGGCAAGTATAGGTCATCCACTGCTTGGTGATATGATATATGGTAATGGAAAAAATTCCTGGAAACTACAGGGGCAGACTTTACATGCTGCAGTAATTGGCTTTCTCCATCCTGTCTCCAGCCAATATCTGGAGGTAATTGCGCCTTTGCCAGAGTATTTTAAAGCCCTGTTGAAAAAACCACTCTAATTAACAAAATTTCATAGGGCATCCCATCATGGCCAGTCGGCCTATATTAAGGTATACCCATAGGGCATCCCATCATGGCCAGTCGGCCTATATTAAGGTATACTTTTTACAAAAAAAGTATTATAATTAATAGAGAGTTATGTATCAGGCACTTGTTTTTGTAATTATTGCAAAGACAGCCTGTGCGCAGCCGTCAAAACGCCGATGGCATTTTGAATTGTGGCTTGGAATTTTAAACATTTGCATTTGTATTTATTGACAGAAAGGTGGTATTCTTATGCAAAAATTTGTAATTACAATCGGTAGAGAATTTGGAAGTGGCGGTTTAGATATTGGGAGGATGCTTTCAGAGAATTTAAATGTAAAATGCTATGACAAAGAATTATTAGCTATGGCGGCATCGGAGAGTGGGCTTTGTCGGGAGATATTTGAGAATCATGATGAAAAACCTACCAACAGCTTTCTCTATTCCTTGGTTATGGACACCTATTCCGTCAGTGGTTATACTTCAGCTCCTTTTTTAGATATGCCTTTGAATCACAAAGTATTTTTAGCACAGTTTGAGACAATTAAAAATCTTGCAGACAAAGAATCTTGTATTATTGTGGGAAGATGTGCAGATTATGCGTTGTCAGAGCATCCCAATTGTTTGAATGTTTTTATTCATGCAGATAAGGAATTTCGAATTGACCATATTATGAAAACATTTAACCTATCCCACGAGAAAGCTGCAGATATGATTCATAAAACAGATAAAAAGCGTGCCAGCTATTACAATTATTACTCCAGTAAAAAATGGGGCGATTCTAGAAGCTACCATTTGACGCTAGATAGCAGCCATCTTGGTTTAGAAGGAACTTGTCAAATGATTCTTGATTACATGGATATTCGAAAAAAGAATCGCAAATAATTACAAAGTACAAAAAAATAATACAAAGGAATAAAGATATGTCATATAAGATGATTGTTCTTGATATCGATGGAACACTTACGAATAAGGAAAAAGAAATTACACCACGTACAAAAACTATTCTAAAAAAAGCGCAAGAACAGGGAATTATTTTGGCACTTGCCTCAGGACGTCCTATTATTGGACTGCGGAAATTTAGTCACGAGTTAGAGTTAGATTCTCATCATGGACTGCTTTTAGCTTACAACGGTGGAAGAGTGATAGATGCACAGACTGATCAGCTTCTCTATGAGAAATTGATTCCTTTAGATCAGGCAACTACATTGTTAAAACATTTTGAACAATTTCCTGTAACTCCTATGGTGACAGATGATTCTTATCTCTATGTACCAGATATCAATGGTTATAAAGTCGATTATGAAAAAAGTATTAACGGCTTACCAGTAAAAGAAGTGTCATGTCTGTCGGAAACATTAAATTTTTCACCAGTAAAAGTATTACTCTCAGCGCCAAATGATATATTGCTATCCATTATGGATGAAATTAGAAAACCTTACGAAGAGGAATATTCCTTTATTATGTCAGAATCTTTTTTTCTTGAGTGTAATATGAAGGGAATCAGCAAAGGAAGCTCCCTGGCAAGAATCTGTCATCAGATGCAAATCAAGCCAGAAGAAGTAATTGCCTTTGGAGATGCTCCAAACGATTTATCTACTATAAAATTTGCAGGGCTTGGCGTAGCTATGGGCAATGCCTGCCAGGAATTAAAGGATATTGCCAATGAAATCACCTTGACAAACAATGAAGATGGGGTAGCGGTAATATTAGAAAAATACATATAATCCAGAACAAACTGCAAATTCAAAATTGGATAATATTTTAATATGTTGTACAGACAGCTTTGCAGATACTACAAAGCTGTCTGTTTTATCATGATCTTGTGCAATAAACAAAGCTGTCTGTTTTATCATGATCAATGCAATAAAAATTGCGCTAAATAAAATGTTCGTTGAATCGTTATATGAGATGAAAAATTGATTGTAAAATAATAAAAGTTTCTTTTAGCTATCTTCTTTAATCATTTCCATTTTCATGAAAAATACTTCCCGAAAACTTGCCTGCCAATTTTCGACGTTCATCATCAATAGCAGCGTAATGGCGGCGAGTCGTTTCTACACTTTTATGTCCCAATGCATCAGCAACCAGATAGATATCGCCTGTTTGCTGATAGAGATTCGTACCATAGGTACTACGCAGCTTATGTGGAGTAATTTTTTTTGTAATATTAGCAGCGCCAGTGTATTTTTTAACCAATTTCTCTACCGCGCGCGTGGTGAGACGATTGTATTTGAGAGAGAGAAAGAGAGCGTTTTCCTGTCCGGGAAGCGCCTTTTCTTCCATCTGTGGACGTTCCAGTTCCAAATAGTCCAATAATGCCTCTGCAACTTCTTCACCAAAATAAACCGTCGACTCATTGCCACCTTTGCGAACTACACGCATACCATAATGTTTAAAATTGATGTCTGAAATATCTAATCCAACACATTCCGATACTCGAATTCCAGTTCCCAACAACAGCGTCAAAATTGCAATATCCCGATATTTCGTTTTTTTATGGGCTGCAAGTTGTCTGGCTGACAGAGAATTGCCTGTTTCAACAGCCAAAATCAATTCTGCAACCTCATCCTTATCTAAACGAATAATGTTTTCTTTATGCTTCTTAGGAGTTTCAATCATGGAAGGAGCATTTGTTTTGATAAATTCTTTCTTAAAATAGTAATTATACATTGTACGAATTGCAGATAGTTTTCTGGATTTGCCTTTTTCTCCATTGGTAACAGCTTGTCCATCTTTTTTTTCATAGTAGGAGAGATAGGAGAGATATTCCTCAATATCTACCGGATTCATCTCATCCAATACTTTTATGGGCAATTCATGCATAGGCAGCTTTTGATATAAGGGATTGTTTGATTGAATAAACTCAAAAAAAAGTCGAATATCATATCCATAGGATAATCTAGTTCTGGATGAAGTATTTCGAGTCTCCAGATAACGAAAAAAATAACTGCAAAATTTTGGCAGTTCCTGTAACAATAGTTGTAATTTGCGTTGGTTTTCTATATTAATTTGTTGTACATAATCCATATAAGAAACTCCTTTTAGATGTATATGAACTTGGGACAAAATTTTAAAATATTTTGATGATATAAAGTTAATTCACAATAATTTTTCTTCCTGTTAAAATTTTTTGATAAACTAAATTTTCACATTTTCAAGAACAGAACATCCACGAAATGCAAAAAATTATTTTCAGGAATTTTTGATTAATGGAAACTCAAAAACACATCACAGAAAGAAGAAATAGTAACGTTTAAATTAAAACACAAAATCAAAAGCAATTTGGAGATAAAATTGAGAGAAAAAACCTAAAAAAATATTTATTTTCATTTCAGTTCGCTAAATCTACATTTCGCGAACTCCTAGATTAGATTTTTTTCGCTGCTATTCCATTAATTATATGTAAAAACGATCTAAAAACGCGAAAATTATTCAAATAAATCAATTTACCAGATGATCTAAGTAAGATTTTTATATGCTTGCAAATAGATTTTTCCTAAATAAGTTTCTGTATTAAGTAAAACGATACGCATAACCTTTCTCAATCTGTGTACTGCAAAACTATGTATCAGACATCATTTTGTTATTTTAATCAATATATTGTAAAACTATACATAAGATATATTTTAATAATTGTAATCTGTATAACTGTAATTTGCATTTATAAGCAAAATCCATGTTCAATATCTGTTGTTTTTCGATTTCCAAATTCCGCTTATAAAAAATTCTTGATATAGTTTCTTTAAATCTCTGCCGAATCCAAAATAACGGTAAATGGACCATCATTCAAAAGAGATATTTTCATATCAGCACCAAAAGAACCAGATTGAACAACGGAAATTTGTTTTTGACATTCCGAAATAATATATTCATATAAATCATTTGCTAAATCAGGTTTGCCAGCCTTGATAAAAGATGGACGATTACCCTTTTTACAGTCTGCATACAATGTAAACTGTGAAATTAACAGTAATTCTCCGCAAACATCTCCCAAAGATAAATTTGTCTTGCCATTTTGATCCTCAAAAATCCGCATTCCAATCAATTTTCGAATCATTTTATCTGCTGTCTCTTTGGTATCTTCCTGACTGATACCAATAAAAACTAAAAAACCTTTCTGAATCTTTCCAATTTCTTGTTGTTCCACTTCCACACTGGCGTGACTTACACGCTGAATTACAAATCTCATGCTATCCTTTCCTTTCATAATACCTCTCATAATATCTCAGTAAAGATATGACTTCTTGAATTATTATAAGATGATTTACCTAAAAAAACAAGAAAAAATCTCTTTGTCAGATTTCTGCCAACTACCAATAAAATAATAGTCACCTTACTCCTATTCGCTAGAGTAATAAGGAATGACCAAAAACTGTCCTGAGCGAATCATATCACTTTGGAGTCCATTCAGAGTTTTAATCTCTTCTATATAATCTTGTAAACTGCGGTACTCTTCTGTCATATAGTTAGAGGCAATTCCCCAAAGTGTATCTCCATATTCAACCTCCACACTGGTATAATATTTAAAAGAAATCACCTCGTCTGTAGCTTTTGATTTGCTGACAAAAAATATACTGCTTCCTGCAAGGACCAGTACCACAATCAGGCATAGCGCAATAAATAAAACGCTACTATAATGCCTTGTATTCTTTATTAAGCATAGATGATCTCTACATTTCATAACCGATCCCCCAATACCGAACATTTATTCCGAACATTTGTTTAATCGAATTATAATGCAGATAATTTTATTTGTCAAGAACAAATTTTCGGAATATGTGTTTGCATTTTAAAAGAATATATGTTATGATAGGATCAGTATTAAAATTTTGTCTTATTATGTTTATAGTAGGACACATTTTTATAATAGAAGTTTTAGGAGGTAAGTTTTATGGCATATGGAAAGATCAGCGATAAGCAGAGAGAAATTTTGGAATATATCAAGAGTGAGATTTTAAATCGAGGTTATCCGCCGGCAGTCAGAGATATCTGTGAAGCAGTTCATTTAAAATCCACTTCTTCTGTTCACTCCCATTTGGAGACATTAGAGAAGAATGGTTACATACGCAGAGATCCGACTAAGCCAAGAGCAATTGAGATTATTGATGATACGTTTAATCTAAGCCGCCGTGAAGTTGTAAATGTCCCCTTATTAGGCCGTGTAGCTGCTGGGGAACCGCTGTTAGCCGTAGAAAATGTAGAGACTTATTTTCCAATTCCAACTGAGTATATGCCAAATGAAGATTCGTTTCTGTTAAAAGTAAAAGGCGAAAGTATGATAAATGCAGGTATTTTTGATGGCGACCATATACTTGTACGCTGTCAGCCTACTGCGTCGAATGGCGATATGGTTGTGGCATTGGTGGAAGACTCTGCTACTGTTAAGACATTCTATAAGGAAGACGGACAATACCGTCTGCAACCCGAAAACGATACTATGGATCCGATTATTGTAGACAATTGTACCATACTTGGAAAAGTTTTTGGTGTAATTCGCTTTTTTGAATAATTTTTTTGGGGGGGTGTCGCAGTAATATCTTCGCTCGTTCAAAAGGTCTTGCCGCTAAAGCGGCAAAGACAGAATGCACAAAAATTATCTTGGGAAGCTAGCTTCCCAGAATGATTTTTATGCATATTGTTTGCATTGCTCTGCAATGTAAACCTTTTGAACGACTCTATAAATTGTAATTTATGTTAGTGCGACAGCCCCCTCTCTTTCAGAATTGGTGTGCTCAGTAAAGGAATCGTATAAATTACAGTAATGTATGATAAAAACCAAGATTGTAGGTAGAAAAATCATGGAAAAGATTATATGTTTTCATAATCCTGATGAAATAAATGGATATTTAAGCAATTGGTATCTCTCAGATTTTTTTGTGAATGGTATTCTATATTCTTCTATGGAACAATATATGATGTACCAAAAAGCATTACTTTTTGATGATATGGAGATTGCAGGGCAAATATTAAATACAACTAATGCAGGAAAAATCAAAGCATTCGGAAGGCGCGTCAAAAACTATGAAGATATATTGTGGAATGGTATGCGGCAGCTCATTGTTTATCAGGGATTACTTGAAAAATTTCAACAAAATATTGAATTAAGAGACAAACTTTTGGCTACACAAGAATATAAATTAGCAGAATGCGCGGTTCAGGATAAAATATGGGGAATCGGCCTTTCGATGAAAGACGAGAGGCGATTTGATTTGAATGAGTGGAAAGGCCAAAACTTATTAGGTTTTTCTTTAATGAGGGTGCGTACAATGCTGAAACAAAAAAATATTCATTAAATTTTCATAACGATCACATAAAGAATTAAATATTTATTATATCAGATGGCAAATGCGCGGTATAGACACTGCAAAAACAGACCGCGCACCATCTTTAAAATATTAGCAATGATTTGAAAAATATTTATTCTAAATGGATTCTTCTCTCACTTGTAAACACTCAAACAGAAAAATTTTATTGGTTCATATTGATTTTTCTCTCATCGCTGCTTTTATAACAACGAACCATCTTCCGTCAAGATTCATTACAGTTCATCCACTTCTATTTTCTTTCCATCCGTCCAGATTCGCTCTAAATTATAGAAAAGACGGTCTTCTTTGGAAAACAGGTGTACAATAATATCACCATAATCCATAAGAATCCAACTGGAACTACGGTTTCCCTCAATCTGTTTTGCATGGTGTCCCGCTTCTGTCAGCTTCTCATCCACAGCATCTACCATTGACTGCAATTGATTAGTATTAGTTCCAGTTGCAATGATAAAATAATCTGCAATCGCAGAAATCTCACTGATATCAATTACACGCAGCTCTTCGGCCTTTTTTTCGCTTAAGGCGCCACAAGCCACTTTTGCCATTTCACGTGAAACATTTAAACTCATATGATAACTCCTTTCGATACGTTAAAAACTCTCTTTTCGAATTTTGCATGGGATTTAAGTCAGCGCTCACACATCGTTTTCCCACGAATATTAAATGTCTGATTTTCTTCTCTCTTTTTGAAAATACTCATATGTCTTCATTGTCAAAGGATCTAATTCTCCCCCTTTTTCCTTTAAATACTCTAAGATATCTGAAAGAATCTGCAGCAAAGCCTGATCAAGATCTTTATATGCCAGTTTTCGTATTTTATTGAGATTGGGAGCTTTCTCGCGATTTGGCTCAATGTAATCAGCGATAAAGATAATCTTATCCAATGTATTCATTTCTGGTTCTCCGGTGGTATGGACTTGAATGGCATGTAAGATTTCGGGATCCTCCACCTCATATTTCTTTTTTGCAAAATATGCGCCAAGCTTCGCATGAAGAAGAAAAGGACTGCGTTTTTCGGATGGTGTGATGGGAATATTATGTTTCTTACATAGTTTTAATTTATCTTCATTGGAAATGCATTTTGCACAATCATGGAGTAAACCCGCATACATGGCCTGTTCCATATCTGCCTGATGCGCCATTGCCAAAGAAGCTGCTGTATACATAACCCCCAATGTATGGACATAACGAGACTTGTCCAATTTCTTTTTTAATTTTTTTTCGATTTCTAATCGTTTCATATGTCTCACCAGCATCCTTAAATAATTTCATAATTTTCACCCCATGCCATAAGACATACCCGCTAAGCTGTCGTACGCCTCTAAAGAAACTTTTGTCTGTGGCTGAGGCACCCATTATGGAAATAGAAATTCAACCCCTTTAAATCAATTTAAACAGTCCGATTTTATATTTCCATAAGATTGTGAATAGTTGCAAATTTTCTTAATATTTTTACTTTAAGCTATTTATATTACTTTATCTGATATTGTTAATCTCTCATTCAAGTTTTCCCCGCCTGCAACGGACAAAATAACCAAAGATAACCATTTATCTGATAACCCTATCTCTGCCGCGGAATTGCGGATTGATATAATCCATGCTCCCGTATATAATCTTCTACCACCTTGGGAACCAGGTAGCGAATTGTTTTTTTCTCTTGTACTCTGCGACGAATCTCATGGGAGGAAACCTCCAAATTTGGGGTATCTAATGGATGAAATTTCCCAGGATATTTCTCATTTAAATATGAGAGATGCAATAAAAATTCTTCCTGACGTTTATGCTCGCGGTATGCGGCCAAAATACTACAATTTTTGACAATTAATTCTGGGCTTCTCCAGGATTCAAAATCAAACAAAGAATCAGCCCCGAGAATAAAAAATAATTCGGTATTTTTATAATTCTCTTTCAACATCTCTATGGTACGAAAAGTATAACTGATCTCCTGCGAATGCACTTCAATCCTGTGAAGAGCAAAATGTGGATTGTCAGCAATTGCTTTAGAAACCATTGCACAGCGATGGACAGAATCTGTAATCTGTTGTTTGTGCTTTAACGGTGAATGTCCTGTAGGTATAAACAATACTTGATCCAATGAATATTGTTCCCTTGCATTCTCTGCAATCATCAGATGTCCATGATGAATAGGATCAAAAGTACCGCCAAAAATCCCCATTCGTTTGAGGCTATTATCTGTCGTTTGCGTAATTTTCTTTTCAGTTTCCATTTTGAATGCCCTTTATGGTCGCGGAAGTTCAATCTTAGGAGCTTTTTTTGCCGGACGATACAATACAATTTTCTTTCCGATTACGTGAACTACCTGTGAATGAGAACGATCAGCAATTGTCTCTGCCAATTCACGCGGATCATCAAAACAATTCTTTAATACAGAAAGTTTAATCAATTCACGTTTTTCTAGCGCCTCATCTATTGCGGTGATCAATTCGGGCGTCAGGCTTGCTTTCCCAACTTGAAGAATGGGAGATATTTTGCTGGCAAGGCTTTTTAAATAAGCCCGCTGTTTACTTGTCATAGCCATAATTTTCCTTTCTTATTTGTACCCTTGGCTCACACATGTCTGTGGTGTTGGGTTCTAAATAATTATTTATAATAATCAAATTCCAATCCGTACATGCGAACGGTATCTCCCTCAACGATGCCCTTTTTCTCCAAATCTTCCAAGATTCCCTGTTCTCGCAGAAATTTTTGGAAAAAGAGAAATCCTTTTTCAGAGTCAATGTTGGTATAACCTAACATTTTTTCAATTTTGGGACCTTCCACAAGATAAACTTGATCTTTCTCATCATATTCCACAGTATAGGCTTCTTCCCGAAACATTGCCATTTCTGGGAAAAATTCCTGCTCATAGACAATCGGATCATCCTTCACTTGTGACAACAATTGATTGACATGGTACAATAATTCTTTCAAACCTTGACCACTGACTGCGGAGATAGGATAAACCTGAATCCCTTTTGGTTCAAATTCCTGCTTTAAGTCAGGCAAAGCACTTTGCGATTCATCATAAATAGCATCAATCTTATTGGCAGCAATTACTTGAGGTTTGTTCAACAGTTCTGGATTAAAGGTCTCCAATTCCTTGTTGATCGCATAGATATCTGCAATCGGGTCACGTCCTTCCACAGAAGCAGCGTCAACCATATGAATCATTACTTTGGTACGTTCAATATGCCTTAAGAAATCATGTCCTAAACCGACGCCTTCAGAAGCACCTTCGATCAGCCCTGGAATATCTGCAATTACAAATCCAGCGCCGCCTTCCAAATCTACTACTCCTAGATTGGGACTTAAGGTCGTAAAATGATAATTGGCTATCTTAGGACGTGCATTTGTGACGCGGGAAAGTAAAGTAGACTTTCCAACATTTGGAAATCCAACCAGCCCAACATCTGCAATTACCTTAAGTTCAAGCTCCACTTCAAGTTCCATTCCTGGTTGTCCCGGCTGCGCATATTTAGGTGCCTGCATAGTAGAAGTTGCAAAATGTTGATTGCCAAGTCCGCCTTTTCCGCCTTGCAAAATCACTTGTCTGGTATTATCCCCAGACAGATCTGCAATCACCTTGCCAGATTCAGCATCTCTTATAATTGTCCCCGCCGGAACCTTAACAATAAGGTCTTCTCCCTTTTTTCCATGACAATTTCGCTTACCGCCCTCTTCTCCATTACCAGCCGCATATTTGCGCTTATGGCGGAAAGCCGTCAGGGTGTTTAAACCAGGATCTATTTGAAAAATCAAATCCCCTCCACGGCCGCCATCTCCGCCGTCAGGCCCTCCGTTTGGTACATATTTTTCACGGCGAAAAGACACATGACCATCTCCGCCTTTTCCTGATTTTAAAATAATTTTTGCGTTATCTGCAAACATTTAAACTCCTTCCTATGTCTGCCCGCAGCAAAAACACTGACAATGTTCTTAAATAAAATGCCACCAGGCTTTATTCCCTTAATAATATAGAATAGACCCGACCATTCAGCCGAGTCTATCAGTCGTATGAAATCTTGTCTTATTCGTTGCTTGCTACGGGATATACAGAAGCCTGTTTTTTGTCTCTTCCTTTTCTCTCAAACCTCAGTACACCATCAACTTTGGCAAATAAGGTATCATCACCGCCGATTCCTACATTTACACCGGGATGAATCTTAGTTCCACGCTGTCTGTATAAAATATTTCCAGCTTTTACAAACTGTCCGTCAGCTCTCTTCGCACCCAATCTCTTGGATTCAGAATCTCTACCATTCTTGGTAGAACCAACTCCCTTTTTATGTGCGAAAAATTGAAGGTTCATATTCAACATGCTTTACACCTCCTCGAATTTAAGCATTATATATTCAGTTCCGTAATTTTTTTGTATTCCCTGTAAGCCTAAAACCAGAGAACGGATTAACAAAAGCGATTCTTTAGAATAGCCTTCCTGCAAAGAAAAATCAATCAAACCACTCTCTTGATCTGTTGCCAATTCAAATGTATCTGAAACAAGATGTTCCACGGAATTGATGGTATTGATTACCAACACAGAGACAGCGGCGCATACAATATCTTCTCCTAAAACAGCATATTCAGCATGTCCCATACAACGAAACGCTGTATATTCCTTGTTCTGGTTTTCATAAATCGTTATTGTCACCATAACAATTCCTTATCGATTAGCCATTAATCTTTTCAATCTTAACCTTGGTAAAGGACTGTCTGTGACCGTTCTTTTTGTGATAGCCAGTTTTTCTCTTATACTTGTAAACGATTACTTTTTTTCCTCTTCCGTTTTCCACTACAGAAGCTTCTACTGTTGCGTTTGCTGCGTCGGCTCCAACCTTTAAGGAACCGTCACTTACTGCTAACACGTCATCAAAAGTAACTTTCTCACCAGCTTCCACACCAAGCTTTTCAATGGTAATGATATCGCCTTCAGATACTTTGTACTGCTTACCACCTGTTGCTATAATTGCGTACATATGGCACCTCCTATTATCATTACTCGCCAGTTACGGTGCTGCTTATGCAGACTTCAACCTCACTGTGCGGCATACTCATATAGAATAGCACAAAATACCAATTATGTCAACTGTTCCTTTAAAGATTTCTTTATTTTTTTTCGGGTTAGCTCCACCAGATGGAGCTTTGTCATATCCACTACCTGAACACGCACGCAATCTTTACGGACGTAGGCGCGCAAACTTTTCATCAATGTATCGTTATCTTCGTCTGATTTCATATCAATAAAATCTATGATAATAATACCAGAAAGATTTCTCAACCGAAGCTGGTGGGCAATCTCCTCGGCAGCTTCCAGATTAATCTTAAGATAATGTTCCTGCGCTTGTTTTTTGGCAATACTTTTTCCTGAGTTTACATCAATAACCGTGAGCGCTTCTGTAGGCTGAATTACTAGATACCCCCCAGATTTTAACCATACCCGTTCCTGCAAGGCTTCCTGCAGACGGATATCCAGGCTGTAAAGCTTATTAAGGCTGATTAACTTATCTTCATATAATCTAAGTTTTTGACTGTTTTCAGGTTGAAATTCCTGTAAATAATCCCGAATTTGCTCATAAATTACTAAATCATCAGTGATAATCGTATTAAGCTGTTCCTGACTGAGATTTTGCAGGCTGCAAAGATATTCTGACATTCGTTTCCTAAGACAGCTAAATACCGTACGATGTAAAAAAGTTTCCTTAATCTGAAGATATTCTTGCTTGAGAACATGATATTCAGCTAAAATTTCATCTATAGATGCGAAAGCTGCATTTGTGCGCACAATTACTCCAAATTCTCGCATCTTTTCAAAATTCAAGGTACTCTTCAATCTATTTTTAGTCTCAAAATCAAGTTTTTTTGAAAACCCAACCGTTGTATTTTCACTGGTCAATACTAGATATTTTCCAGTAAATGTAAGGTTGGTACTGACCCTAGGCGGCTTTCCCTTACTCTTCTCACGAACCACCTGAACTACCACTTCATCTCCTTGTACCATTCTAGGACTATTAATTTTTTTCACATACAAAGGACTTTTTAAATTCTCCAACCCATAATAACAAGGAACACCAGGCGCAATCTCAATAAAAGCTGCGTTTAAGTTTTTCACAATATCTTTTACTCTGCCCACATAAATGTTTCCTAAAATACTTTCTTCCTGCTGAGAATCCAGAGAAATTTCTAACAATTTTCGCTCTTGATAGAGCGCTGTAGCTATATAAGTTCTTTGATCTCGAATCAGTTTTGTTACCAAAAATGTAGTTTCCATATTTTTCCATCCATATTTCCTGTTTCCACATATAACTTACAACACAGAAGCAATTTTAGATTCAATCATTATCCTTCCATCTCTTCTCCAAGTTCTCCTAAAGTCAAAAATACAGGAAACGGTCTTCCTTGCTGCAGACATTTCTTTTTCCAATGATCAAGAAATTGTTGATATTGCTGACGTTCTTTCTCTCCCTTAACGGGAATCTCATCCGCCTTCGCGTAAACCTCCAGACGATGAATTTGCAAGCCGAAAGGCTCATAGGGCAAACCGTGAAATTGGCAGAACGCCTCCAGCACCAATTCAGGCTTTACATTATCTGCACTTCCAGTACATACTTTTAAATATAATGCCGGTACGGAAAGACTGTGTATCGTCTCTTCTTGTTCTAAAAATTGATTGCAGCAAGAAGCTAGTATCTCTGGATTTTCTACTTGAACTTCATGTAAATGCTGCAAATCCTTCAAGTTTAATGCCTTCATCTCATAGATTAAGGGCTTTAAGTTCATGTTAATTTCTTGTTTTTTCGTCTGTTTTACAATATTAATTTCATCCTGCTCTTGATAAAATGCTTCCACTTTTGCCTGAAGTCCCTCTATAGAAGCGGCCAGAGCTTCATAACCTGATTTTACATAAATTAGATAACTTGCGGCAGACACCAATGACATGGCAGTTTTGGCGGTATCTGGCAGTCTTTTATACTCCAGCACACGAATCCCTTCCACCATAGTCTGATTAAGTGCCTCAATTGCATCCTGACTGGATTTCGACGACTTTACCTCAATATCAAAATATTCTCCGTCACTGGTAACGCCAACTCCAAGCGGAGCCGCAAAGGACATGATTTGATGCGGGCTGTAACCTTCTGAGTATGCAATATCAATCCCTGCCCGCCGAATTGCTTTCTGAAAATACCGCATCATATCCAAATGTCCGATAAATTTCATCACACCATATTTCTGGAACTTAATTCTGATATTCAAGACAAACACCTCCTTGGAATTGAGCGGCACCACAGCCATTACACTGCTGTCTGCAATTAGAAGTAATGGTTTCCTCCTGGGCACGCTTCCATTCCCTTATAAAAAATTCTTTTGATACGCCACAGTCAATAAAATCCCAGGGCAGCACCTCATCCAGACTTCTAGTGCGCAAATTATAAAAATCAATGGAAACTCCACATTCCTCAAAAGCATCCATCCATTTCTGATTGTCAAAGGCCTCTGTCCAGGCATCAAACATACAGCCTTTCTCGTACGCTTTCAAAAGAACTTGTCCCACACGCCGGTCTCCTCGTGCAAATACGCCCTCTAACACTGTGACATCCGCTTCATGCCAGTTATACTTTAAACTCTTGCGGTTTAACTGTGCCTTCATCTCCTCATTTACTACTCTGGCTCTGGCCAGATACTCTTCCTTGGTGCACATCGGAACCCACTGCAGAGGGGTAAAAGGTTTTGGCACAAAAAAAGAGGTGCTGATTGTGATCTGACATTTTCCATTTCGACGATCTTTGGGAATCTCATAGTAACAACGGGCAATCTTATCGGCCAGCCGCGGAATTTCACGCATATCCTCCTCCGTCTCCGAAGGCAGACCTAACATAAAGTAAAGCTTTACCTTCTGCCAGCCGCCTTCAAACGCCAAGCCCGCCCCATTTAAAATCACATCTTCTGTCAGTCCTTTATTGATGACATTCCTCAGGCGTTGAGAACCGGCTTCTGGTGCAAAAGTAAGACTGCTCTTTCGAACATCTTGTACTTTACTCATCACATCCAGAGAAAAAGCATCAATGCGCAGAGAGGGCAGAGAAATATTGACGCCCTTTTCCTTGAAATCCATGAGGTATTGGATTAATTCTGAGAGCTGGCTGTAATCGCTGGAACTTAAAGAACTCAAAGAAATCTCTTCATGCCCAGTATGCTCAAGCATTTGTCTGGCACAGTCTTTTAACATATCTACATCACGCTCTCTGGTGGGACGGTAAATCATGCCTGCCTGACAGAAACGGCAGCCGCGAATACAGCCACGTTGAATTTCTAACACTACCCGATCTTGTGTCACTTTAATGAATGGCACCAATGGATTACGTGGATAAGGGGCATCTGTCAAGTCTGTCTGAATCTCCTTGCGGACTTTTTCAGGCACATCTTGATATTTAGGAGTAAAAGCGGCGATTGTTCCGTCTTCCTGATAGGTGACTTCGTATAGAGACGGAACATAAATCCCTGGTAATTTACAAGCTGCCCGTAAAAACTCCTGTCTTGTACCGCCCTGTTTTTGTATAGACTGATAGAGATCAAACAATGCATTGTACTGTGTCTCTCCTTCACCGATATAAAATAGATCAAAAAAATCGGCCAGGGGTTCTGGATTATAAGTGCAGGGCCCTCCTCCAATTACAATGGGGTCGGCCTCTGTGCGCTCCTCTGCAAACAAAGGAATCTGGCTTAAATCCAATATTTGAAGGATATTGGTATAACACATTTCATATTGAATCGTAATCCCTAAGAAATCCATATCTTTTACAGGGGATTGTGTTTCTAGTGTAAATAGAGGGATTTTCTTTTCCTTCAAAATATGATGCAAATCCATCCAGGGAGAATAGACGCGTTCACAGTAGACATCTTCCCTCTGATTAAACATATCATATAAAATCTGAATACCCAGATGGGACATACCAATTTCATATACATCTGGAAAACACATTGCAAAACGAATGGCCACATTTTCTGGATGTTTTCGTACCATATTTACTTCATTGCCGATATAGCGCGCAGGCTTATCAACAGACATTAAAATTTCATCATTTAAGGCTAATGATACCACAACAATTCTCCTCTCAGATTTTGTTCTTTAATCACTCAACTTTTCCAGCAGATATCTTGAATTAGAATACATCAATAAATCTTCTTCCAAAATAATACACTTCAAACTGGTCATATCTCTCCTTCCCATAAAAATCAAATTCTTTTGTAACAGATACACCTGGCTGTATTTGTGCAGAATAATTTCTTTTTATCAAAAACCATTTTATCACTTTTTTGTTCATTTATAAATATTTATTTACAAAGAGGGGAGAAAGTGGTGTGGCTTATTGATGAAAAGTAATTGTATCAATATTAATGGATGATATTCCAATAAATATAAGAGTACGCATTTATTAATTAGAGCTTTTGTTCTATTTGTTCTAGAACAGATATAGTTATAAACATAACTATTCAGGATTCCTTGACAAACATACTAATAGTATGTTAAACTCCATACATACTATTGGTCGGTTTAGGAGGTGCAGAGACAATGGCAAGAAATAAACATCCAGAAAAAACTGTTAATTTAATATTGGATGTTGCTTTTCGTCTGTTTATGGAGAAAGGATATGAACATACTTCCATCCAGGATATTATTGATCATTTGGATGGACTCAGTAAAGGCGCAATTTATCATCATTTTAAATCAAAAGAAGATATTTTGGTTGCTGTCACAGACAGGATTACCGCAGATTCGAATCAATTGCTTGCACAGATTCGTGACCGCACTGATCTTAGCGGCAAAGAGAAACTGAAAACTATTTTTAAAGCATCCATCTGCCGGCCTGTGCAAAATGATATTTTTACTGTGGCCCCAGATTTTCATAATAATCCAAAACTTCTTTTCAGCCTATTGCATGATACAATCGAAGAAGCGGCGCCAAATTATATTTTTCCAATTATCCAACAGGGCGTCTCCGATGGTTCTATTGAAACAGAATATCCAGAACAACTGGCAGAATTAATTATACTGGTAGCAAATGTCTGGATGAATCCGATGATATTTGATAGTTCCGTGGAAGAATCCTACCGTAAATTTATGGTGTTTGACCAGATGCTGCAAGGTTTTGGACTAAATCTGATAGACAATGAACTCTTAGAAAGATTACAGGAACTGACATCTATCTATCAAAAGAACAAATAATACAAGTCCTTGATCTATCCATATACTCTGCCCTGTAAATGGGCAGAAAAATTTTAAATTATATACATACCGTCATGCGGTTTGAAAAAGAAAGGAGAAATCATGAAAACAATTGTCACTGTAAATTCTGTTGCCAAAAGTTATCAGGAAACACAAGTAATTCAACACTGCAGTTTTCAAATTTACGAGGGAGAGATATACGGACTATTAGGAATCAATGGCGCTGGAAAAACTACCTTGATGAAAATGATACTTGGATTACAACAAATTGACAGCGGAACTATTTATGTTTTGGGAGAAGAAGCAGGCAATCACCCAGAATATTTATCCGATGTTGGCAGCGTAATTGAAACACCAATATTCTATGAACATCTCAATGCCACTGAACTTCTATCTATGCACTTGTGTTATATGCAAAAAACTGCTAACATAGCTGAGACATTACATTTGGTAGGATTAAATAATGTAAATCATAAACCGATCTCTCAATATTCACTTGGCATGAAACAAAGACTTGGACTGGCAAGGGCAATCATCCATCAGCCTAAATTATTGATTTTGGATGAACCTTTGAATGGCCTTGACCCAATTGCGGTTACAGAATTGCGTGAATTGATGAGAAATTTGACAGATCAAGGAATGTCCATTTTATTGTCAAGCCATATTATTGGAGAAATTCGTAACACCGCAGACCGAATAGGTATTCTTTCAGGAGGATATATTACACAAGAATTTGAAGTAGCAGAAAAGACATCTGAATATGGAGCACATTTTGAAGATTATGTAATTGAACTTATGAGAGGAGGATCAAAATGAATTTATTCAAATTGGAATTGTTAAAAATAAAGTTATCTACTTATCTTTGGGCAATAGCAGGCATATTTGCCAGTTTATTGGCACTTGGTGTTTTATTTCTCATTATTTTTCAATTTGAAATGGGAGCAAGCGGCACATTTGATGAGGAAGATTTGTTTGCAAATTGGGAGGGGCTACTAGCATTAACGACTGCATTATCCTTTGCCTGCTTCAGTATTTTTTCAGCAGTGATCGCAGCAAAAGTAATTATCAACGAATATTGTGAGAAAAATGCAGTTATTTTATTGAGTTATCCTATCAATCGAAAATCCATACTGAAAACAAAATGTATCATTGTTTGTGCAATCACAGCTATTTCTGCATGTATCAGTAATCTATTGGTGGTAATTCTGATGTTTCTTACAGCACAAATCTTTCACATTATGCCCAAGATGAATACGGAACATTTTGCTCTATTTGTCCTGTTTTCAAGTATATTGATGGGTATTTTATCTTCCGCAGTTGGTATTATTTCTGTTGTCTGCGGGTGGAAAAAACGTTCCGTAATTGCCACTATTGTATGTTCTCTGATTGTTGTCTGTAGTACAACCAACCTTATTGCAGCTTATCCAAACCATATACTTTGGATTATGCTGGCCATGAGTGTCATTTTCGTTATGATTGCTCATTTTCTATACCATATTCTGACCAAAGAAATAGAAAAATTGGAGGTTTAATATATGAATCATAAATTATTTTCAAAAGATTTTATTTTAGTTGTCATTGGACAGATCATCTCTTTGTTCGGAAATGCCACATTACGATTTGCATTGCCCTTATACTTATTAAACCTCACAGGTTCTTCCGCACTATATGGAACTGTTACAGCATGTGCCTTTCTACCCTCTATTCTGCTCTCTCCTATTGGCGGCATTATTGCAGACAGGGTAAATAAAAGAAATGTAATGGTTATCTTGGATTTCTTTACAGCATTGGTTATCTTGACATTTTCTGTGCTTATGAATGGAATAAATCTCATTGTCCTGTTGACAGCTACATTGATGCTTCTCTATGGAATTGCCGGTGCATATCAGCCATCTGTACAGGCTAGTATACCTGCATTGGTACATCAGGATCATATTATGGCGGCAAATTCTATAATCAATACGATCACTTCTTTTGCATCCTTGATTGGTCCGGTACTTGGAGGTATTTTATATAGTACATATGGCCTAAAACCAGTTCTTTGGATCTGTATGATTTGCTTCTTTGTATCTGCAGTGATGGAACTTTTTATTAAAATCCCCTTTCAAAAGCAAAATTCAGAAGGCGGTATCTGGGAGATGGCAAAAAGGGATTTTGCCGAAAGCATTTGGTTTATTCGCCGAGACAATCCTGTCATCGGAAAAACTCTGCTGGTAATATGTGGAATCAACCTGTTTTTAGCAGCAATGATTATTGTCGCATTGCCATATCTGATGACTGAGGTACTGGATTTAAGAGCAACGCAGGCAAATAAACTCTATGGTTTTGCAGAAGGGGCATTGGCAGCGGGAGGATTGACAGGAGGCATCTGTGCAGGCATTTTTTCAAACAAACTCTCCATTCAAAAATCTGGAAATCTGATTATAGCTTGCGCCATCAGCGTATTTCCAATTGCTGCTTCACTGTTGCTCTTTTCCTCTGGAATGATAAATTATATAGTGATCACCATATGCTGTTTTATCATTATGGTTTGTTCCACCATTTTTGTCGTGCAAATGATGTCTTTTATTCAGAGAGAGACTCCGCAAAATTTAATTGGAAAAGTAATTGCCGTCATCCTTACTGTTTCCATGTGCGCACAACCATTAGGCAACGCATTATATGGTGTCTTATTCGAAATTAGTAAAGGATTTGAATATGCTGTTGTTTTATTTTCTGGTACAATATCATTGTTGATTGCCATAAGTACAAGAAATATTTTCAAAAAATTTTAAGATAATTAGAACCACATCAGAATAGATATTCAAACCTTCCAAACTTATTTGTAAAGGGATGAATATCTATTTTCATAAGAGTAATTACATATTTTCTATCTTTTGTCCTTCCTATGATTTGGGTGTCAAAGGCACTTTTGACACTCGATTCTTCATATGACAATATGATCCGAAGGTATTAGCTGATTTTCAGTGGATGTCGAATTACTGTTTTTAAATTCTCTGGTTTACACTTTCTTACATCACTCAAATAAATTTCATGGTGATAGCGGCCACTGGCCATATCTGGCAAATATCCCTTCGCTTCTGCAAAGGCATCCATAGCCTCTATGGTTGCAGGTTCATCGTCATAGAGACCAATATGCATACATTGTACACAAAGCCCTTCCTCATAAGTAAAAAACTCTACCTTAGAAAAATCAGTTTTTTTCTTTGCTGTGGCTTCTGAAACTGCCCAGTCAAACTCATGTTTTGTGACAAATTCTGGCAGACGAATCATAGAAATCCACATAAAATTCTCTTTGTGCGCATAATCGACTCCTTTGATACCCTCCTGCCACCAAAGCCCCTCCAAGGGGGGAACTACATAGTCAAAATATCCCTTCATTTGATGACTGCCTTTCTTGCTCATTTTAATTGTATAGGCAATCCCATAAAGCAAACCGATAGACTGTTTGTATGCACCATCTTCCTCATTGGGATCCCCTTTGCCGCGAACAGCGATAAAATTCATCGGCGGCACCGTCACCAATTCTGGTTTGTTCTTTGGCAAGTAAAATTCTTTATACTCTTTTTTATAGTCAAATGCCATGCATTACTCCTTCTTTTTCTTTTTCGGTTTTGGTTCTGGAAGTTCCTCACAAGTTGCAGTCACTAACTCTGTCAATAACTGCTGATTTTCGACATCTTCTACAAGAAAATAATTTTTTGCACCCTGATAAGGCGGCGCTTCAGACAATTCCGGGCATAAATTACGCCCCGACTCGGTGATCTTGATAAAAAGCTGATCTTCACAGATCACTGCAAAAATCTTTCCATTGCAGTATAATCCATATTCTCCAAACATTTTCTTATAAGTGATATCTCCAGCCTGCCGCAGTTGATCTGCAACAAATTCCACAAATTCAATTTTTGACGCCATATCTAATTCTCCTCTTTCAATCCAACATAAATATGGATCTCTGCATTGTCCATACAGTCATCCTGATATTCCTCAAAATCACATTGGAAAGTTCTGGGCAAATCCATCTGCCAGATCTTTTGCCATGCTGCGGCAACTGCCTGGACCATATCTCCATGTACAACAAATTTTGCATAGCGGCCAGCCGGAATCCGACAAATACTATACTGGTCTCCCTGTGGTTCTGCTGTCGTCTCACAGGCAGCAAACACTGTGTAATCTGCTTTCCAGTCACCAGCATAATCTGTATAAATCCCCAACGCTTTTTTCCCCGCTTTTCCGGGGATAGAGGCATAGATTCCCTCATTGTAAAAACGATTCCACAAACCTCCGATCACAGCTCCCATATCTGGGGACATATTGTTGGTCCGCGCTGATACTCCAACAGCAATTTTTTCTTCTAATCTTACAATTTCATACTTCATAATTAAAACCATCCTTTCATTTGATGGCTTAATTCTAACAAATGAAACAAGACATCTGTATGTCATGATTTGAAATATTTTTTGCGAATCCCTTCTGCAAAATCCAATAGATCCTTTCGAACTTCTGTCGGTTCTAAAAGCTCTGCACCTTCTCCAAATGAAACAATCCAACCAACAATACTGGATTTATCTGCAAAACCAAAAGAAAAAAGCAATGTGCCATCTGGCTGAATGGTAAAGCTTTCTGGACCGTATTCTTCTATCAGACGCCATTTATATTGTTGCTGAATGATAGCCTTCACTTGATACACGTCAGAAGATACTCCACGAAAAGAGAGATCTGGAATCGGAACCACACGTTTTTCAAAAGTTTCATCCAATTGTAATTCTGTCATCCGTCTCAGTTTAAAAAGCCGAAAATCTTCTCTGTATGCACACCATCCCCATACATACCAGTTGGCCCACTGAAAAATCAAATCATATGGTTCTAGGATTCTCTGTGATTCTCCTGCTGGTGAAAAATAGGTAAAAGAAACTTTATGCTGAGACAGAATTGCATCATGGAGTAATTCAATTTTCGGAGATAAAGAGGCTTTATACCAGGAAGAAAGATCAATTAATATGTGTGTATCTCCTGCAAGCAGATTGGAGGCTCCCACTGACAGCTTCTCCATAAGCTGTGCATAGCGATTGGTTCCACTGACACTGTCTAAGCTTCTAAGACCTGCTAAAATCGCCTGCATGTCCGATGTACTGAGCAGTGTATGGTCAATTTTATATCCTTCCATAATGGAAATACCACCATTTTTCCCCTGTTCTGTTACCAATGGAATGCCCGCCATGCAAAGCGCTTCAATGTCTCGGCTGATGGTGCGGCGGGAAACTTCAAATTTTTCTGCAAGATAGGGAGCTGTCACCTTATCTTGCTGCAACAAAATGGATAAGATCCCAATCATTCGGTCAAGCTTCATAAAATACCTCCTGTTGTCCTGATACACATGGTTTTATTATAATAAGAATAAGAAAATTTATCAACTTGTAAGAAAGTGATTGATGCCAATGATACGCAGTATGGAAAAGGAAGCACAGCATTTTTTGTACAAGCTATGAGAGTATTATATCAGAAAACTAAATCGCAAATCTCTTCATCCATTTTATAATGTTTTTTCTAAAAATAAAGTGTCTCCATCTTTTTTCTGAAGATGGGACACTTTATAAAACAATTATTCAAAAATACGGGCATGGCTTAAGATATAAAATTCTTCCTGGCAGGGCTTTTCTTCTGGCATGTACTGCTCAAAATTTTTATCAAATTCCTCATATCCTGACATATCAAATTGAAAAGCTTCACTCTCCTGATAACGCCAAAATCTTCCATCCAGTGCATCCTCCTGCAGCACCTTTACAATCATTGCTGCCGGAAACATATGATCTGATAAACATACATTATATTTTTTGCAGCTTTTAAATCCCCGACTCACGTAATTTCCTGGATGTCCAAAAATAACAATTGTATCATAACCCAGATCTCTGGCCAGTTCAAAGGATCTTTCCAACAATGCTTTTCCATATCCTTTTCTCTGATTTGCCGATTTGCCAGCAAAAATATTAAGGTGTATTTGTGATCTCTACATCTTTCAGCAGCTTTTCCAATTCTTCTGTGGGAAGTGGATTCCACTTAATCTGCTTGATTAGATCTTGTGTTCCAAAACCCTGAAAGGTAATTTTTTCCTGGTCACAATAGATAAAAGCTGCAAATAAGAGCACAGCAATCACAATACGTATTCCAAATGTAGAATAACTGACAACCGGCTCCTCTTTTTGATATTCCTGATTACGCCCCTGTACTGGATTTTGAAAGGCAGCACGGGCCTGTTCAATGTAACTTCTGCGTTCTGCAGCGGATTCTTCCAATGATTTTACCATATGACACTCCTAAAATAGCTTTGTTCTATTTTAGTACAATATTATATAAAAAATGCATGTTTTTTGTAACTATTGGGAATCCCACGAAAGGAAAGAAAGACAACTCCGATTTACATCTGTCGTCATTGCGGTCCCATATTTAACCTTCCTGGAAAAATATGGAACAAACAATTATTTTCCATTGCATGTTGAAGACGCACCGCCAAATTAGAAATTTCTGGCAAAAAATACTGTAATATCTCCTGATTTTCACTAAAATATTGTGCAAAAAATGTTTCTGCAATCTTTTTTAACAAAGGGTAAATATTATCATATCCATGTAACAGATCCAACAGTCTTTCATAATCTTCACTCTGAAAGTAACCATCTTGTAAAGGTTTCTGTAACAACATATGTCCCATCAAATTTGTGAACACGATACTACATAGATTTTCTATCAGTTCCTCATGCTGAGGATGATATGCTTCCAGTACTGCGATAATATATTCGCGCTGCAATTTGCCCAAAAACTGCTGTTCCATCCAGATATAATTCAGATATTGGGAAATGGCGTCAATCCCGCAAACTTCTCCAAGACTAGTCATTAGCGGATAATCTAGCGTTAGTATAGTATTTTGTGGATTATAGATCGGATCGTACCACTTAAAAAATTCAGGAATCCCTTGATAAATCAAATCCTTCAGACAAAGATTTTCAAAAGCATCAAAATGGAGGATTTGCTGATTGTATTGTTCCAATGTCTGTTCCATTTTTGCCTTCAGCAAGCCACATCCCTGTGTATATGCTTCCTGGGCAGTGAAACCCTCAGCTACCAGACCAGAGCCTTTTGTCTGTTCAAATTCGTGAATACTATAAAGGACAGCCCCCATAAGCTGTTCTGCTTTCTCATAGGTGACAGAAGTGCTCTCATATCCGGTAAAACGCTCGGTTAATTGTGCCACAATCGGCACTAGTTCTTCCATCTCAAATGTAATACCATATGCACTCATCACATTCCCCCTTAGCTCAATAAATCGCTCAATGCTTCCAAATACAGTTCATGATCCCAGCGTTCCACTTCATCAAACTTGTTGTACTCTCCCATTCCACAGCTTCTCTGATAGCCCTGATAACCTGCACGGATTGCCTGGGAAAAAATCATCAGACAGGTATTTTCCAAATAATCCAGATCTCCACAGCAAATAGTTTCAAACTGTTCCTTCATAAAATTCAGCAGTTCTTCATCTGTGATTTCATCCAACATTTCATTTTTATACAGAAAAAAGATCTCCTGCAGACGAACCAAAGTCTGCACATAATCTTCCTGCGAAATATACGTAGAATCACAAAATGCACAGATAATTTGAGGCATGACGCCAGGGCCAAATTCAACCCTTCTTTCTTCCTGCAAAGTATGTCCCGTCTCTGCAAGAAGCACTTTGGCATCTTCTTCACTCAAAGTAAGCCCATATTCCTTAGAATATTGATTGGTCTCCATCAATCCTGTAAATTTTGTCTGCTTTGAGATCAATTCCATCCATGCTACAGTCATCAGATTTTTTTCTCCCATACATATCCTCCTCTTGTAACTTATGCCAATGATACATAATCTATTGATTGAGTATAGCACCCACAGCAGATCAGTACTAGTCTTGAATTTTCAGACATTTTATGATATAATAATTACAGAAATTAAGAGAAAAACAGGATAAAGCTGAATATTTAACCAAATCAGAACCACCAGCTTAGCTGATGGTTTTGATTATAATTGTCAGAGATGACAACAATATTATCACTGATTTACAAGACTTGCACTATTTCAAATTTTTGAATGATAAAAATATACCTACGTTACATTTTAATTGAAACGGTTTATCCATGCGGTTGATGCATCCATCGCCGTACGACAAGCCTGTGTCTGATCCAGTGCATTCAACATCACAAAATCATGAATAGTACCCTGTACTCGCAAAGCAGTTACCTCTACCCCCGCGCATCGGAGCTTTTCGCCAAAAGATTCTCCTTCGCTGCGCAAAACATCTGCTTGGCCGTTTATAATCATAGTCTGAGGAAGACACTTCAGACAATCTAAGCTTGCCCGAAGGGGAGAGGCAGTTATCTGATTTCGTTCCTCCATAGAAGTTGTATATTGCCGCCAGAACCATTTCATCCCTTCCCGATATAGATAATAATTCACTGCAAATTGACGGTAGCTCGGTGTGTCAAAACAGGCATTCGTTACAGGATAATATAACAGCAGCTTATGGATACAAGGACCGTTTCGCATCGCTGACATCAGAGCCACAGCAATTGCCATATTTCCGCCGACACTATCGCCAGCAACTGAGAGTGTAGTACAATTGTTCACTGAAAAGCAATCTCCAATGATTTTTTTCATATGGGAAAGGATAAAATAACACTGTTCTATCGCAGTCGGATATTTTGCTTCTGGCGACCGTGTGTATTCAGGGAACACGACTAGAGAATTTGTCCTTGCCGAAAGCTCTCTAACTAACTTTTCATGTGTATGAAAGCTGCCGAATACCCAGCCAGCGCCGTGAATATAAAATATGATATTTTTAATTATTTCACCCTTAGGCGCAATAAAATATACTGGTATGCTGCCCCACATTCCGGTGTTGATACAAACCGAAGATATGTCAGCAGGGTATTTATATACTGGCATATTCTGCGCTTCCTCCAATACTCTCCGGCCTTGCTCAGGCGGCATCTGAAAAATCAACGGGGGAACAGAGATTTGATTGCAGACAGCTTCTGCAGCGGGTTCCAATGGGATGCATCGTTTCATATATTATTCTACCTTTATGCTATAGCTGATTTGTATTATAATATGCAGTCTTTCAAGATAAATAGCTATAGAAAATCTTAATACATTTTCATTTGTTTTTGTCTGAATTTCTTACTATTTTTTTGTTGTTACAGTCTTCACTTTTGACCAGTCAGAATTTACCATATCCAACAAACATCTGCTGTTAGTGCAAAGGTTAGTCTGCATCAAACCCTACAAAATAATTTAGAAAGGAAATGTATATTATGCCGTTGGCATTTCAACCACAGCTAGAAACAATTCTTCCGATGATTATATATGTAAATTCTACTACTACAAGAATTATGGCGTACGCGAATACTGGATTGTAGATCCTAGGAGAAAGACTATTACTGTAAACTACTTTGAAAGTAATATTGTGAGTGTTCAGTATTCTTTTGATTCCATTATCAAGGTAACTATATTTGACGATCTATATATCAACTTCTCCAATATTGCAGAACTGCTGAATATTTAGCCAAAATCAAAAGGTGCTGTCGCACTAATATGAATTGTAATGTTAGTGCGACAGCACCTTGCTTTAACTCTATAAGGATTCAAATGCCCGTTTCCAACTTTGTATTTCTCATAAATTAGGTTCAATAAAGTTCTTAATCAGTTCCATTCTATCCCCTGCTTTTGGTACAAAAAGTGCCGCAATTGAAATCACCAGTTTTTTCTTTGTGTTCACATAAATGACATTGCCGCCATTCCCCATAGCTGCATAACCATCCTCATTTACCCACCATAGATATCCATAGGACAGATTTTCTTTTTTCCATCGGCTGTGTTCTATCGTACTGTCCTCTACCCATTTTAAGGAAATAATCTGCTTTTCCTCCCAAATACCGCCATTCAGATATAATTGGCCAATCTTAGCCATATCCATAGGTGTAAGTGTAAGCCCCCAGCCTGCCGCATGAGTTCCCGTGGAGTCTATTACCCATCCATTAATATCCGTAGACTGGTTAAATGCCAATTGCTCCTCTTTGCTTTCAAATAGCAAATTGTTTCCCACTTTAATACAATTTTTTGAAATCCTCTTTCTAACCGGATAATAAACTTCCATAACAAGTTCGTCTTCCTGTGAAACCTCTGCCAGATTTGTTACATATACCTCATACAACACATTATTGTTTTCATACCCTTCCCTTTTTGCCCATTCTATTTGTTTGGCGTAAACCGAAGGAAGCTGTGAGTAAGAGCCCTGCACAACTGTTTTCAAACATAGTCCAGGACAGAAATCCCTTGTTCCAGTCACATACTCTTTGGCAAGCTCAATCATCAGCGCAAAATGAGAGCGTGAGATTTACATAAAAACGTTATGTAAATCTCATACTCTCCACTAAAAACACCAATCATATCGGAATGTATAAACCAATATGATCTTTATCAATTCTCATTTCTGCCGCTACGCTGCTCAAACGCCTCTATCTCCGATTCAATTCCTCGACAATATCCTCCCAGGTAACGCCGGTCTCCACCATCAGTACAATCAAATGATAGAGAAAATCTGAAATTTCATATTTAATATCCTCTGTCTGTGAATTTTTAGCAGCAATTACAATCTCTGTGGCTTCCTCTCCAATCTTTTTGAGGATCTGATCCAATCCCTTATCAATGAGAGCATTGGTATAAGATCCCTCGCGAGGATGCTGTTTGCGGTCTTCAATCGTGCTATATACATTCTCAAACACATTGAAAGGGGTTTTACTGGAATATTCTTTTTTCACTAATTCCTGGAAAAAACAAGTCGGATTTCCAGTATGACAGGCCGCGCCCACTTGTGATACTTTGGCTAAGATTGTATCTTTATCACAGTCAATCGTCAGAGATTTTACATATTGATAATGACCGGATGTTTCTCCTTTAATCCACAACTCGTTGCGGCTTCGGCTGTAGTAGGTCATTTTACCAAGAGCAAGTGTAGTGTAGAATGCCTCCTCATTCATATAGGCAAGCATCAATACTTCACAGGTTTGATAATCCTGTACGATCACTGGTATCATGCCGTCGGCATTTAATTTAAAGTCTGACCACAACATAGCGGACTTAAATTTACGAGTTTCCACACCTTCCGTGGCAAGAAGCACTTTTAACTTCATGACGTCCGTCTGCGGATCGCTGAGATAGGCTCCTCCTATGCCAGTGACAGAATCTTTCTTTAAAATCCTAATCCAACACTTTGTGTTATAGTCAGGCACAATCACGCTAAAAGGAATATCAATAATATTTTCCAAGGCGCTGACAATATCCTCATTTAAAACCACCAATTTATGAACCAGCTCTTCTACTTCCTTTTTATGCTTAAAGATCAGATCAACGTTCTCCATAGAAATAAGCATTTTTTCTCTGCCAAAACGTCTGGAACCTTCTCTTGCCAACTGAATTACATCATATTTTGAGCCGTCCAAGATTACACCTTTACAGCCGGAATAAAGAATCTTCTTAATATCTTCCAGTTGATGAATATATCCCAAACCATAAATTGGAATCTCAATCACACGGCACAGTTCTTTGAGGGTGTGTAAATTGATATCATGTTCTTTCTCTGTATCAGCTAGGTCAAATACATAAAGCTTATCCACACCGCTGTCATTGTATACCTTCGCTAGTTCTTTCCAGTCTCCAGCACACTCCATATTTTCCGGCCCTTTTACTGCCATGCCATTTTTTAAATAAATGGTGGCAATTAGGTTTTTGTATTCCATAACTTCACCTATAAACTACCTTTCGTCGACATAATATCTTTAATTCTCGGATCTTTTCCAGTAGCCTCATCCAGCGCGCGCCCAAAGGCTTTAAAAAGTCCCTCCACCATGTGATGGTTGTTGATTCCCGATAAAATTTTCATATGAAGATTCATCCCTGCGCTGTAAGAAATTGCATAAAAAAATTCCCGTACCATCTCTGTTTCCATATACCCAATTCTCTCCGCTGTAAATTCACCTTCAAAGGAAAAATATGGTCTGCCACAGAGATCAATTGCACACAAAACTAACGTCTCATCCATAGGCAAAATACAGCTTCCATAACGCTTCAGACCCTTTTTATCCTTTGTAGCAAAACGAATCGCATTTCCAAGAACAATTCCAGTATCTTCGATCGAATGATGCGTGTCTACAATCAGATCCCCCTGAACTTGTACTTTAAGGTCAAAAAAGCCGTGGCGCGCAAATCCATCTAACATATGATCAAAAAAGCCAATCCCAGTATCTAACTGCGTAGTTCCACATCCGTCCAGATTTAGGGTAAGGCTGATATCTGTCTCTTTTGTTTTTCGATGCTGTCTTGCAATTCTGTCTGCTGACATTATTATCCCTCGTTTCTCATTTCGTCTTCAAATCTGACTTTAATTGAATTTGCATGTGCCGTCAATTGCTCAGAAGTGGCAAATTGAACAATATCCTTGTAAATTGGCGCCAATGCCTCTCTAGAATATGAAATAATACTTGATTTTTTGATAAAATCATCAACACTTAATGGTGAGAAAAACTTTGCGGTACCGTTAGTTGGAAGTACATGATTCGGTCCTGCAAAATAATCTCCCAGTGGTTCGCTGGCATATTCACCCAGAAAGATTGCTCCAGCATTTTTGATCTTCATCATAGTTTCAAATGGATTTGCCGTCAAAATTTCCAGATGTTCTGAAGCAATTTCATTGACTGACTCAATCGCCTCCGCCATACTTTCAGCCACCAGGATATAACCATAGTTTTCTAATGATTTCTCAATAATCTCTTTTCTGGAAAGCTCTGCCGTAAACTGTTCCACTTCTTTTGAAACCTGCCGCGCCAATTCCTCGCTGGTCGTGATTAAAATCGCGCTTGCTAATTCATCATGTTCTGCCTGAGACAATAAGTCTGCCGCCACATATCTAGGATTTGCCGTCTCATCTGCCAACACTAAAATCTCACTTGGTCCTGCAATGGAGTCAATACTCACATGCCCAAATACTGCTTTTTTGGCAAGCGCCACATAGATATTCCCAGGTCCAACAATTTTATCCACCTTAGGAATACTCTCTGTACCAAAAGCTAGTGCCGCTATTGCCTGCGCTCCGCCTACTTTATAGATTTCATCTACTCCGGCCAATTCTGCCGCGACCAGAGTAGCAGGATTTACTTTACCTTCTTTATTACAGGGAGTAGTCATTACGATCTTTTCTACACCAGCCACTTTTGCAGGAAGCACATTCATCAATACAGAAGAAGGATATACCGCTTTTCCCCCAGGCACATATACCCCCACTCTGGCAATCGGCGTCACTTTCTGTCCAAGCATTACGCCATCTGGTCTGCTGTCAAACCAACTATATTGTCTCTGCTTTTCATGATAAATTCTAATATTATCTAATGATTTCTTCATCACCTCAATCAACTTCAGATCTACCAGATGATATGCTTCTTCAATCTCTTCGCGGGTCACTTTGATGGATTCTTCATTGATATCTGCGCCGTCAAACTGTTTTGTATAGGAGAAAACAGCACGATCTCTCTCACTGCGCACTTTTTCAATAATAGTGTTTACACTATCTTCATATTGTTTATAACTGTTGGGACTTCGTTTTAGAAGCTCCTCTAAAAGATTTTTTCTTGTCTCATCTGTTAATTTTAAGATCTTCATGAGGCATTCCTCCTTATAAAATAATTGTGGTATAAACCAAAAATCAAAATTTTAATTATGTACTTAAAAGCACACCCTAAACTTCCACTTGAACTTAAAGAACCTTTTTTAGATCTCGGATTAGCTTGGTAATACGCTCATTTTCCATCTTCATACTCACTTGATTGACCACCATACGCGCTGAAAGCGGGCAAACCTCTTCCAACACACCAAGACCATTTTCACGTAATGTGGAACCAGTCTCCACGATATCGACAATGACCTCTGACAGCCCTACAATCGGAGCCAGCTCGATGGAACCATTTAGTTTAATAATCTCTACTGTTTGATGTTTTTTATTGTAAAAATAATCTTTGGCAATACGCGGATATTTGGTAGCCACTCGAATCAACTCATGATGCTTTAGCAATTCCTGCGCCTCTCTCGGTCCGCAGACACACATACGGCATTTGCCAAAACCCAAATCCAACACCTCATAAATATTTCGGGCTTCCTCTAAAATCGTATCTTTTCCCACAATTCCAATATCAGCCGCACCATACTCCACATAAGTGGGCACATCTGGCCCTTTGGAAAGAAAAAATTTTAACTTTAAATCTTCATTTACAAAAATTAATTTCCTGGTCTCTTTATCCTTCATTTCCTGACAAGTGATTCCTATTTTTTCAAAGGTTTCCAGCGTCTTTCTAGCCAAACGCCCTTTTCCCAAAGCAAATGTCAAATATCTCATATTTTCCTCCATCTATTTCTATCTTAGTACAATAAACATTTCATAATTTTATGTCAATGTCAAGTTTGCCGGAATCCTTATTCATTGTCTTAGAAATATAACTTCATTCATATGCATACGTCTGGCGTAAGCCTGATAGTCTTCTTCTGTCTTTGTATCTTCCCAGGTTATAAGCACAGCGCCAATGCCCTGTTTTCGCAGTAATTCCGCTTGATGGATTGCATCACTTTGCATCTCTTCTCTGTACACAATCAAGATCTGATTACTCTCTACTGAAATTTCTACCTTTTGTCTGGATAAAGCCGCAAGAAGCTGATCAATTACCACGGCAAAACCAATTGCCGGCGCCTGTTTGCCAAAATAATCCATTAGGTGGTCATAACGCCCCCCTTTGACAATCGGTTCCCCGCTGCCGAACGTATATCCAGCAAATATCATTCCTGTATAATAATGATAACTGCTGAGCATCCCCGGCTCAATGGAAATATATTTTTCAATGCCATAACATGACAACACCTGCTGCAAAGCCTCCAATCGCTCCAAAGCCTGCAAAATCCTGGGAAACTCTTGCGATAATTCCTGCGCTCTTTTTAACATATCATCTGTCATACAAATACTGCCTAACATGGAAAATAATTCCTTTAGCGCGCCTGACAAATGAAGAGAATCAATCACTTCTTCCACACCAAAAAAGTTTTTATTAGATATCAATGTAATCAATTCCTGTTCTAATTCTTCCTCAAGCTCTGCCGCCTCAACTAATCCGCGGAAAAACCCCACATGTCCTACCCCAATCTGAAATTCCTGTAAACCGGCTGTTTTCAGGGCATTAACAACAAGCGCTAAAATTTCTGCATCTGCCGCCACAGAATTATCTCCCACCAGCTCGGCGCCAAGCTGTGTATTTTCCTTTAAACGGCCTTGATAACTGCTATTATTGATAAAGGTATTTCCCATATAAGAGAGACGTACTGGAAATTCCTCATCCCCATAATATTTCGCCACACATCTGGCGATCGAAGGCGTCATATCAGGACGAAGTACCAGCGTATTTCCCTCACGGTCAAAAAATTTATACAGATCCTTGGAGGGAGTTGTACCGATTTCGCGGCTAAAAATATCAAAAAATTCAAATGTCGGCGTCTCAATTGCATGATAACCGTACTTTTTTAACAAGTTGTGCAAGTTATCCTGCAAAATCAGCTTTCTTGCACACTCCATATTATAAATATCTCTTACTCCTTCCGGTGTATGTAATAATCTGCGTCTCATCTATCAATATCCTTTCTTCACTTTAACGTGCTACCATGCTACTATATTAAATCAGACATATTATATCGAAGCATAAACAAATTGTCAACTGCGTTTTTCCAGATCCTTTTGTATGGTGTCTAGATATGGAACCAATATCCCTCCTTTGGATGTCAGAAAATAATCTGGCTCCAACTCCTCATATCGAAAACTCTTTCTTCCGCCTTCCTGCGCACGGTTCCAAAATTCCATTAGCTTTTCAAAGCGCAGATAATAATTTTCATTGCGGTGGGAATAAAATATCAGTAAAAAAGCAACTCCCTGCTGTTCCTCAAACCTTTCCATAAAACGTACCTGATGAGGATGAATATTCTGCAAAGGAAATGTATCCGTATGACATTCTTTGGCATCAAAGCACACTGGAATCCCCTGTACAGCGCCAATATAATCCACCGTACTTTTTTGGTCAAAATAGGCGAGCGTGATATGACGATTGTCTTTGTCAATCTTAATTGGAGTAATTGGCGTAGGCACTTTTTGAATGAGAGCAAGTCCATGTTCCGCGTACTTTTCATTGGTAAGATTGATAAATTCTTCTAATGTAGACCCACGTAGTCCCCTTGAATTCCAGGTTGCCATGTAATTTCACTCTTTCTATATATCTTCTCAATTGAATTCTCAATATTAGCGCTATCATTAAAAAATATTTCTGCAAGCAATAATACTATTATACACAACCTCACAACATAATACAATCGTCAATAACACAATTAGAGTGTCAAAAGTAATCTTTTGACACTCTAAAAATATCTTGATTATTTTTCTGGATTTTGCAAAAAAATCTTTTGATTATCTCATTAAACGCAGTTTCTTTGCAACCCGAATAATCAGATTTCCCATTGGAAAGCTGCGAAGCTCCTTTTCTCGTAACCCTCCAAGAATCAACAATAAAATACCATAGACAACAACGCCTATCACAATAGAGCCCGTGGTTGCCACAACATTAGAATTAATAGTATTCATCAGCAGTTGATACATACCATAAACCGCTGCTCCCATTGCAGCCGCACATATGGTTGGAATCACAAAAGTACGCAAAATTTCTTGTTTGTACCGCAGATATTTGCGTATCGCCATCCCATTTAAAATACACATAAAAAAGGAAAAGAAAGTATTCGCCCACACCACAGCATAAATATTCAAATCCAACCCATACATCAATACAACCAAAACACCCATATGTAAGATTAATGTAATGAGCGCATTTTTAACCGGAATATTCATCCGGTTAATCCCCTGCAAAATCCCATTGCTCAGTGTAGAGAGGGAATAAAAGATAATGGAAACTGCCCCAATCTGCATCATCAGCTCCGGCATTTTACGGCTGTCCTGGAATAAGAGCTGCAGAATTGGAGAGGCAAGAACACCCATACCCACTGCACAGGGAATCGCAATAATCATAATAAAGCGGATGGAATATGCCACCTTTCGCTTTACCTGAGGAATATCCTTTGCCGCAAATGCTGTCGACAGACTGGGAACGCTGGATGTCGCCACAGAGGAAGCGATGGCAATCGGTACATTTACCATCACCTTATACTCTCCGACATAAATTCCCCACATAGTACTGTAATCGTTCGCCTTATAGCCTTGGGCAGCGGCAATCTGTTTAAATACACTGGTATCTAAAAAAGAGGTGATATTGTAAATAGTAGTGCTCAAAAGCACTGGCAGGATTGTGAGAATCAAGATACTAAAAATCCTGCCATAGCTTTCTAAATGCTTTCCTTTATCTTTCTCGAGCATCAAATTTAATTTGGAACGGAAAAGCAGAAATATCACCAAAACTGTTACCAGCGCCACCATAGCGCCTACCCCTGTACCTATCGTACCCCCTGAGGCTCCATAGGCTTCCGCATAAGTAGAAGGATTACCTAACACCGCCCCGATTTTTATACCATATTGATAGAGCATATATGCAAAAGTAACGCTGGCAATCGCATTTGCAATCTGTTCAAGCAATTGCGAAAGTGCGCTTGGCATCATAGTGCCCATTCCCTGATAAAAGCCTCGGACCACACCGAGAACCGCCACAATCAGCAGAGTAGGCGCCATTGTCTTCAGGGCAAAAATACTCAATGGAGTATTCACAACATAAGTAGTAATAAAATCTGCTCCAAAATACACAAGCAGCGACGCAATGCTTCCAGAAACCAACGCAAACAAAAGCGCCCCCTTAAAAATACGGTATGCATTTTTTCTCTGCCCTTTGGCCATCCTTGTAGATACCAATTTAGAAACAGACACCGGCAGACTATAGGAGGAGATTAACAGCAAAATACTGTAGATCTCCATAGCCGTACCATAATAGTCATTTCCAATATCGCCGATAATTGATTTTAAGGGAATCCGATACAATAATCCGATCACTCGACTAATAATAGAGGCAATCGCCAGGATAGAACCTTGTACCAGAAAATTAGATTCGCTTTTCTTCGTTTTACTCATAGAAATTCCTCAATCAAATACCCCACAGCAAGCTGATGGGGTATTTCTTAGCTTGTTTCTAACTTCTTATTCCTCTGTTTGCCTTGCTGCTGATAACTCATTTTCATCTTTGTAAACACCAAAACGATCCTTGTATTTATTGCGCACTACGCAGACCCAAGTTTTACCTTGATTGATGGTAATTTCGTTTCCCGATTCGTCAAAATAACGTGCCGGTGAGCTTTCATTGGCTTTTGTCCAGGTTACTTTTTCAATCTTACCATTTGTAATATAATATCCATCTCCGCCAGACGTGGTATTGATATCCATATAACCATTTTCATCCAGATAAGACCAATCACAATATTGTACCAAGATATTTTTTACCGCAAGCTGTTTTTCATTGCCACCATCTATGTGTTTATCATTAAATTCATAGCGATAATACAATCCGTCGTCACTGTTATAGACAAACCAAGGCTTATTTACAAAATATCCAGGGCTTACCACCAGAGCATCCTCGCCGCTGAGCTGTACTGGGGCATCATCCTTTGCAAACTTGTAATGTCCATTATAGGTATCTGCAAGTTCTGTCCGATATCCCTTCTTCTCAATTCCTGCTTGAATACCCTCTGCACTGGTAAATGCATTATGAGGAGATTTTCGATTGGTATCTCGATAGAACATAACAGATTCAATTGCTGAATCCATACCGCTGAGATTGTGGACATCATCTTGAGCAAGAAGCGGTTCCGCATAGGCTGCTTGTCCATAATGGGCATAGATTGCGTCAAATTCTTTGGCAAAATAGACAAAATAATGACGGCAGCTTCGCACAGAACCAATTTTCTCAACACTGTTATAATCTTGAAAAATTGCCATCAAACGAGTATAAGAACCTTCGACTGGAACCTCATAGATAATATCTGCCGAAGATATGCCATATTGCGGCAGAGCATCTTTGGTATTTCCAATCATAATGGCAAGTGGTCTCTTCTTTGCAAGCTCCTCATCAATCCATTCTCCGGTAAGATAACTCTTAACTTTGCCCTCTGGGATAGTATCTTTAGGTTCTTCCTCTTTTGGCTTTTCTGGTTCGGGCTTCGGTTCTTCCTTTTTTACCTCATTTTCTGTCTGCACCACTGGTTCTTCTGGTTTTGGTTCTTCCTTTTTTTTGCCGCACCCAGTAAGTGTACCAATCAAACATGCTGCCAACACCAGACAGATCATACGTTTCTTCATGATAATTCCTCCAAATTTAATTTTTTATCTTGCAATTCCCATGCGTTCCAGAATATGATTCTGCTTATCTTCCATTTCTTTTGCTTCTTTCGATTCCATATGGTCATATCCGAGCAAATGCAGAACACTGTGCAAAATCAGAAAGGCATACTCCCGCTTTTCGCTGTGTCCGAATTGCTTTGCCTGCTCTCTCACTTTATCTATACACAATACAATATCGCCCAGCAATGCCTCACCTGTGTCTGGATTAAAATTATCCTGGTCTTGTTCAATTTCAGAAAAATTTCCAGGACAATCATATGCAATCATTGGGAAGGACAATACATCTGTAGGACAGTCTATCTGTCGCTGATTATGATTGATGTCTTGAATCTCCTCCAAAGAAACCAACAGAAGATTTACTTCCGCCTCATATGGGAATTGTTCTATCTCTAACGCAGTTCTAATTACTTCCTCAGCCAGTTTTTTATGGTCAAAGCCAAAGAAAAGCTCTGTCTCCTCTTCTATTGTAAGCGTCAAAATGTTTTCGCCTCCTTTATTAGATAATCCCTGATTTTCAAAAACATATTCATGCTAAATCCTGCTTTATCATAAAGCCCTGCCGCAGAATTTTCATTCATAGTCTGATACACAAGAATATCCTGATTCCAGGAGCTGGAAAGTGTCTCCTTGTCCAACACATCAAATTTAGTCACCACGCTGTCAACAATATGCACCACCGCAGACTCCAGTGTTGATGGTTTGTATTTCTCTCCATTGTATTCCTTTAAAATTTCCACAACCTCTTTGGGGAGATAATTGCTCTTTGCCAATGCCACACCATTTTCCACATAAGGCTCCCCCTGCATTCTGCCCAGACGATAATAAAATCCGCCTGCCGCCGCGACATAAGGATCGGCCTCAATCAACTGCGCACAATTCTTGGCAATGTTAGATACTCTTCTGGCATGTTCATAATCTACCCTAGAAAAATTCTGCATTGCCTGCGCCAAACTAAAATTTTCAGATAACACTTTTTTCAATTCCTGTGTTTTAGAACTATACATTCTGGGAAACACCTTGTGATACAGAAAAACAGCTCCTGCGATGGAAATAATTCCATTGCATACTCCATAGAGTAACACATTCTTGTCCAGTTGACCAGAGCACAGATAAGAAAATATCATAATACAGCCAAAAATATACTGAAATAAAAAACAAAGGCCCCATCGATAAGAATTCTTTTTTTTTAAGAATGACACTGTAAAACAACCGCACAAAATCAGCATCAGATAACAGATCAACACATAGACATTCTCTTGTCCACACATAACGTACACAATCCCATGAAATATGCCCACAATCATTCCTACAAACTGCGTGGACGCCATACTCATACCCATACTCAAGAGCAAAATAGGACGTGCAAACTCTGGGAGATAGATAAAAATAACCGCCGCCACACATGTTATCATATAACAAAACGCGAAACGCCTGTAATTGCCAATCCTTCCATAAAACCAACTGTGTTGTTTGCGTGACAGCTCGATTCCTGCAAGAAAAAACACTGAATAAAAAACTCCCACAAATAACAATATTGCCAGACAGTCAGCAGTTTGACCACTAATCCATCCAACGGCACCACCCTCCAAAATAGTACACACTGCCATTAGAGCAAGCAGTTTTTTATGCCTTCCAATTTTTACTTCTCCCCCGATTCTTCTCTCTGTTCCCTTTTTTATCTTGTCTCTCATATTCTTCGTAAGCCTTTACTATTTTTTGTACCAGAGGATGACGAACCACATCACTGCTTGTCAGATGACAAATCCCTATATCCTCCACGTTTTTGAGTACTCTCAGTGCTACATCTAAGCCAGACGTAGTGCCTGGCGCCAGATCCTTCTGAGTGGCGTCTCCTGTCACCACCACCTTAGAACCAAAACCGATACGTGTCAAAAACATTTTCATCTGCGCTGGAGTGGTATTTTGTGCCTCATCTAAAATGATAAATGCGTTGTCCAATGTCCGCCCGCGCATGTAGGCAAGGGGAGCTACCTCAATCAGCCCCTTTTCCATATTTTTCTGGAAACTGTCAGCCCCCATAATCTGGTATAACGCGTCATACAGCGGTCTCAAATAAGGATCAATCTTACTCTGCAGATCTCCCGGCAAAAATCCCAGCTTCTCCCCAGCCTCAATCGCTGGCCTAGTGAGGATAATACGGTTAATCTGTTCCATTTTAAACGCAGTGATCGCCATCGCCATTGCCAGGTAAGTTTTTCCAGTACCTGCCGGCCCAATCCCAAATACAATCATTTTATCTCGAATCTCATCAACATATTTTTTCTGCCCCAATGTCTTTGGCTTGACAGGTTTTCCATTGATGGTGTGACAAATTAATTCTTTGTCAATTTCCACAATCACAGATTCTTTTTCTTCAAACGTCAGAGAAATTGCATAATCTACATTCTGTTCTGTAATCTGGTTGCCACGTTTCGATAACTCAAAAAGCTGTGCAAAGACCCTGGAAGCTTTTTTGACGTCCCCATCCTTTCCCAATAATTTGATCTTATTTTCTCGGAGCGCCACAGTGACGCCAAATGCGCGCTCCACCTTTTTCATATATGCATCGAACTGCCCAAACACATTTGCCATATGTTCTGCAGGTATATCAATCGTTGTCTCCATCAGACTCATCTTCCATCTGCCCTTCCTGTCGAATGTCTGTGATATTTGTCGCCTTCCGCGTGCCTATGGGTTCAATTACTTTGAGGCTGCCGGAAGCAGTACAATTTTTTTCGTCCGTTACTATCATAACATTATTTTCTATAATTTGAACCCCTTTTTTTGTTAATTCTTTACAAAATTGTTCTAACTTTTCTTCTGCAAGCTTTTTTGCCTCCTCCTTACTGTACTGTTTTTTTACGTTTTTATACTCTTTACGTGTCTCCCGAATCAATAATAGAGGTAAATAAAAAGTCTCTCCAAGTTTGACATCGTATTCATCTGTGATCGTATCATACACTGCAAATTTATGGGAAATATGAGGAAATTTAAACTGACTTTGGAAAAGACGAATGCCAAATGTGCTGCTTTCCTTTCCGCTAAATACCTTATCCTCATACCGCAGGGAAAAAACGTCCTCATATGGATATCTGGTAATCCCCAAAATATCTGCATCTGAAGCACAATATTGGTAATTTGCAATCTCTCCTGCATCATTTAAAACCGGATTTTTACCTTCCACAAGTAAATCTCCTGGCTTCACTTTCATCCCTTTTTCCACTTTAGGCGTCCCTTTCCGGGTGAGAATGCTATGGATCACAGCTTCTTTGTCCGCAACTAAATCACTTGGTGAACCGTCTTGTTCCTGCAAAGATTGTGCCTGTTGATTTGTCGCCAGATTTTCCTGCACATCAATAATCAACATTGTCCCTTGAAGCTTTGCAGATGCCCAGATAATATCGCTATACTCGGCGCGCAAATCTTCCTCAATTTTCTCACAATTTATTTTGCTTTTCAAAAGCCCATGATATACCTGTTTTTCTTCCAAAAATTTTACAATATTACTGTCTGTCTCATGAAGATTGCCATTGACTTCAATTTTCCAGACAAACAGAGACATGGTATACAAAAGCCCGCAGCACAAAAAGATCCCCGCAAAAAACAATTTACGTTTTCGATAACGGCGCATTACAAACGGAAGTCCCGTCCGTTCCAGAATTACAAACTTTGTCCGTGTTTTTTTCAAAATTGGCTTTAACTGTTTCAATCCCCGAACACTGATACAGAACTCATACTGTTCCTCATGATATTCCAGATTCCAGATTAAAATATTATGGGTGCTGCATAGATTTAAAAAGCGCTCTGGCGCATAACCATATAACCTAATACGCACATATCCCTGCAAATACTTTACTTTATCAATTAACACTTGGCCTACCCCTTATGAATCATATGATATTCCCTGAATAAATCCGGTGATTTTCATTTCTTCATTGGTGTAATACTCTACCACAAGCTGTTTTCCCTGTACTGTAACTTGACAGTTTTTGGTCTGCAGGCGGATCTTTTCTCTGGTATATTCTATAATGCCCTTATAATTTTCCACCAGAACCTGGCTGCGCCCCATTGCAGTAATAATCACTGCGCCATACATAATATCCCGAGGCAGCTCCAGGGATTCCACAATATTCGATTTTACCTGATTGAATTTCGTTTTTTTTAGTTTTCCCATATTGCACTATATGCCTAAGTGCACGTACTTATTACTTTACAATTCCTTTTATCATTGGAATTTCCTCCACTGGCTCAGACTGCATCTGATAGGCACATACAATCTTGCCATAGGCACCCTTTGCCTTTTCCATATCATTGGCATAGATCGTGGCAAGCGTTTCCCCTGGATGTACCAGTTCTCCACGCTTTTTATGTAACAAAATTCCTACAGAGAGGTCTATGCTGCTCTCCTTGGTCAAACGTCCGCCGCCGAGCATAAGATTTGCAAGCCCAATCTCCTCTGCCTGAATATGAGAAATATATCCCTCTTCTGTATTTAAGACTTGAAGCTGAAATTTAGCTACAGGAAGCAATTCAGGCTGATACACAAAGCGTTTGTCTCCTCCTTGTGCTTCTATAAACTCTGCAAATTTATCCAGCGCTGTCTTATTCTCGATTGTCTGAACAAGCATTTGTTTGGCTTCTTCTGTTGTCTGGGCACGTCCTGTGGCCATTACCATTTCTATACCCAGCGCATATACTACCTCCATAAAATCCTTTGGCCCTAGACCATTTAAAGAGAGAATCGCCTCTTTTACTTCCAAAGAATTACCGATAGCATTGCCTAACGGCTGATCCATATCTGTGATCACTGCCGTCATCTGTTTGCCAGCATTTTTACCAATCTGCACCATCTCTTTGGCAAGTGCAAAAGAATCTTCCTCTGTCTTCATAAATGCGCCGCTGCCAGTTTTCACATCAAGCACAATGGCATCTGCATTGGCCGCTAATTTTTTACTCATAATACTTGAAGCAATCAAAGAGAGCTGATCGACAGTTGCTGTGACATCCCGAAGCGCATAGAGTTTCTTATCGGCAGGCGCTAAGTTTGCAGTCTGCCCCATAATGGCCAGTTTCATTTGATTTACATTCTGACAAAAGTGTTCTTTGGAAAGTGCGGTGGAAAATCCTGGAAAGCATTCCAATTTGTCAATGGTTCCACCTGTATGTCCCAGTCCTCTTCCAGACATTTTGGCTACAGGGATTCCAAGCGCCGCTACCATTGGCGCCAACACCAAAGAAGTCTTATCGCCCACACCTCCTGTACTGTGTTTGTCTACCTTAATCCCTTCAATCTCAGATAAGTCAAGTACCTCCCCACTGTCGCGCATAGCAAGTGTCAGGCTCAAGGTCTCCTCTTCATCCAACCCTTGAAAGCAAATCGCCATCATCAATGCTGACATCTGGTAATCTGGGATATCTCCTCTGGTATATTCTTCCACTATAAATTGAATTTCTTCGTTTGTCAAATGTCCGCCACGTTTCTTTTTACAAATTAAATCATACATTCTCATCGGCCTTGCCTCCTGTTATTCTTTGGTATTTATCATAGGCTCAAACATTGGTTCACGCACCTCTATGATATCCTGCTCCCGAAACAAAGCATTTACCGCTATTTCATAATTGCGCAGTGTCTGAGCTTTGCGAATTGTTTTCGCATAACGCTCTGGTTTAGAAAAAGATTGTATCATATAAGTCCAAAGTTCTTTCATCTTATAAAGTACATTTTTATCCCCCGACATAATATCCTGATAACCGCTATATAATAAGTCATGGAAACGACGCAGACGCTGTTTTTTCTCCTGAATATTATCAGTAGAACTAGACATAGACTCTTTTTCATCTGCTTGCGAATAAGGTTGTTCTAAGTCGGCCAGCTGCTCACACAGCCAAGGCTGCATCAAAATTCCACGCCCCAGCATCACCGTTGAAATCCCTAGTATCTGTCTGTTGAGCATTTTATAATCCTGACTGGTAAAAACATCTCCATTATAACAGACCGGATTTACACTGTTTGTCAAAGCTTGTTGAAATACCAGAAGATTCGGCTTATGATTATAAAAATCCTGTCGTAATCTGGGATGTATAATCAATTCTTCTAATGGAAATTGATTAAAAATCTTCAAAAGCTGCTCAAATTCCTGTGGATCTTCCATGCCAATCCTAGTTTTAATCGAAATTTTAAGAGAAAGTTTGGAAAATATTTCATCTAAAAATCTCTCCAATTCCAGTGGATAGCCCAAAAAACCAGCCCCTTTGTGCCGTGATACCACGGTAGCAGAGGGACAGCCCAAATTCAGATTAAATTCCTGATACCCATATTCCTGCAGTCTAACTACTCCTTTTATAAAATCCTGTGCTTGATTAGTCAGAAGTTGTGGAACAATAGTAAGACCTTGATTATGCTCTGGTAAAATATCATTGATTTCCCGGCTATTAAAACTCTTTTTCATCCGCGGCACAAGAAATGGTGAGAAATATTTATCCATTGGATAAAAAATTCTGTGATAAGCATTTCGATAAATATAAGTAGTGATACCCTCCAAAGGCGCCAAATAATATTTCATAGGATTTACTCCAATCTATCGTTATTCTGTTTCAGAAATTTGAGGAATGTAACATCGGAAGATAAAGGACTCCTATGGAGAATAACTTCCATAGGAGTCCTTACAATTCGCTGCCTTTGTTTATTTATTAGGCAAAATAAATTTACCGATCAACTCATCCAGACAAATTGCCTGTGCAGATAATTCCTCGCTGGTTGCGGAAGATTCCTCTGCGGTCGCAGAATTGGACTGAACAACTTCAGAAATCTGATTTACGCCTTCCTCTGCCTGTTTCATAGCCACTGCCTGATCTGTAGCAGTGGTGCTTACTACCTTGGAAGAGGCAGCAATGACGCCAATTCCTTCCACAACTTCCTTAAGAGAAGAAGCTGCCCGGTCTGCCGCTTTATTACCTTCTGAAACTTCCTGGAGTGCACCTTCAATCAATTCTCTTGTCTCTACTGCCGCCTTAGAACTCTGCTCTGCAAGCTGACGAATCTGGTCTGCCACAACTGCGAATCCTCGTCCTGCCTCTCCTGCTCTCGCAGCTTCTATGGAAGCATTCAGAGAAAGAAGATTGGTCTGAGAAGCGATATCCTCAATCTCAGAGATAATATCTTCAATTTTCTGAGAGGTTTCATTGATACGAGTCATCGCTGCTACCATCAATTCCATCTCGGCACGGCTGTGCTGCGCCTCATCTGCATATTTCTGTGCTTCTTTGTAAGAACTCTGTGCTTGTTCTGCCGCTAATTCAATGTTTTCTGTAATTGTCATAATGGTTGCCTGCATCTGTTGAACAGCGCCAGCCTGATCTGTTGCTCCTTCCGCCAAGCTTTGGGATGCATCAGCTAAATTGGTAGAACCAGCAGAAACCTGTGAAGAAGCTTCCTCTATAGATTTTATGGTAGCAACCATCTGTTTCTTCAAAGCCCGCAACGCCAATAATATTTTTTCAAAATCTCCGCTATATCGATCTGGATCCTCAGATGTAACAGAATAATCGGCCTCTGCCATTGCTCCAAGAATCTTTCCCTCATCAGCAATCACAAAATTCAATACCTCTGCCATATCCTTCGCAGCATCTACCATATCTGCAAGCTCATCCTTAGTATGTACCTCTGGGAAGGATGAGGAGAGATCTCCCTTTGCAAAAACAACCAAACGATCTTTGATCTCCTGTAATGGAACGGAAATACTATTAGCAATTGCTGTCCCAATCCGCATGGCAACGAAAATTGCTAGAATAATAACCGCACCAATCGCAAAAGAAAGCACCGTACAAAGAATTGTAAGCTGCTGAGAACGTTGATTACCAAATGAAACCTTTAAATCCATAATCTCTGTCAAATCACTGTAGATATGTTCATACATGGGCATTAGTTCTTCAATTGCAATCTTCTGTGCCTCAGCACATTTTTCCTGTTCCTCTGTAGCGCCGAGTTCCATAATCTGCTGTTCCAGTTTCCAGTAACTTTCTAACTCTTGTCCTATTTCTTGATACAATTTTTTATTTGCAGCTGTCACCATAGTACGTTCCATACTAGCAAATGCCTGTAAAAATTCTTCTTTGCTGTTAGCATGTTCGTTTACCATTTTATCGATATCTTCCTGTCTCTCATAGCCAATAGCACCACGCAGTGCAGATCTAGTATCTGCAAAAACAGCCATTGCCTTGCCCACATCTCCCTGGGCAAACCCATAGTCTACCAATGCTTTAGAATAGGTATTAGACACAATAATCAGCGTAACCAGTCCTATCACTGACACCAGAGTCAACATACCTGCGACCACTAAAAAGGCCTTTGTCAATCGTTCCTTAATCTGCATGTTGTTCAATCTTTTTAACATACCGTTCATTCTCTCCATCCTTTATTATTTAGCTCCGATCTTATCTGACAATATAAGAACACTGTCACTGCTCTCACTGTAAAATAATCTCGGAAGGATGTCATATTCGGAAAGCCGCCCTTCCAGTAAATATGAAGTATTACATATGCATAGGTTAAACAGAAAAGGCCTGTCACAACCGATTATGTACTAGAAGACAAACTGTAAGAAACCTCTTTCATCACTCAGCCCTGTATATGTACTCTCCTCTTGCATTGATGTATATTTGTGCTTTTCTGCAACATCCTAATTAAAATTTTACTATTTTTTATAACTTAAGTCAATCATTTTCTGATGTAATGTCAATTTTTGTCGAATTATTACCATTTTGTATCAATTTTCAGATGTTTTCCAATTAATTCCTTTGCTTTCACAAACCTATCCAAATAATCTCCATCAATAATACAATAATTAACACGATATTTCTCTAATAAATCCTTAATTTGACTACTATATTTTCTCTGTCATTTGCAATGGTCTCATTTCTGGCGCCATCCTGCACAAATGCAACAGATGGTTCTAAGAATAAAACAAGATCCCATTCTGTAATTGTATGAATAATTTCCGCTAATTTCGTACAATTAGCAATTTCTATTTTGTCTTTCAATAAAAATTCAGAATAAAACACTGTTGTCAACGCATCTGTATCTACAAATAAAATGCGGTTACTATGTTTGGCTGCATCCATAATATTAAGATTACCGAAGCCTTAATGATATCATGTATGTTTAAGTATAGCTTCTTTTTCCCATCTATAGAGCATGATAAATGCATTTGCAAGATAAATCACCCACATTAAAAAAGTCGCCATATTATCACTTCCCGATGAAAAATCACACCACCACATATAAACACTAAATGCATCCACCACTGCCCAGATCCACCACTGTTCTGCAAACATTTTGATACTGATCACCATAGCAATTACGGATGATACCGTTGTAAATGAATCTACAAATGGCATGGCATCTTTTAAATAATCTAAAAGTAATCCATATAAATATGTGAAACCAAGAATAGATATCAATAAAATAATCCTATTTTTCCAATTCATGCGTCTTTTTTCTACTTCCTGCGTTTCCTGATTGATATGCTTCTTCCATACGTAAAAACCCACAAACTGCATAGGCGCATAATATAGAGCATTCAACATGGTTTCACCATATAATGCTGCTTGATAAGAAATAATGGCATATAATATTGTGTTGACCAGCCCAAAAATATAAGCCGATAATTTTCCTTTGCCAGTACAGACAACACAAGCAACTCCTGTCACTGCCGAGATCATCCCCATTACCGTATCGCCCCAATAAATACTTAAGCCCATAATAACTGCACAAGTAAACAGTAACCAGGCTACTTCCCATTTCTTCCAACCCTTTAATTCATTCCTTAGAAAATTTTTGATCGTATTCACTTTATGTTCTCCTGCACAATTTTCTCAGTCTTTTGCTGATATAAAAATTTAACCATCTTATATTCAGTTCTCCTATATGGGTTTTTTTACCCTTTGCTGGCTCTGAATTAACTTTCTCATCTTATGTGTCTCAATATCTGCTAGTCTAGTAGGCAGTGGAATATGTCCCTCTTGACCGACAAATTCACAGACAAGTTCCGTTGTCTGATCCAAATCAATAAAATTTCCCACAGATATAAATACTGGTTTTACATCTTTCATTGTCCGCAAAACTCGTCCATATATTTCTTCCTTTATCACAATATCAGTAAAAGCAAATTTTTGATTTTCAGGCATAATAAAATCTGTTTCACCTATCTTATAATAATGTTTTGCAACCCCAATCGTGGGCTTTCTAAGATCAAAAGAAGCATGTGTGGCTATCCCCATATGACGTGGATGCAGATATCCATTTCCGTCAAATATATACAAATCAGGCTCTATCTCTAGTTTTTTTACGGTCTTTAATACCAAAGGCAGTTCCCGAAAAGCCAAACATCCTGGGATATAGGGAATCTCGATTTTTCCCCATGCATACTGATGTTCAACCACCTGTTTGGTTGCTCGGTCAAGCACCACAATACAACATACGGCATATTCTTGTTCTGCTTGTTTCCAATAGGCCAAATCCACACCAGCCACATGTTCCAAAGCTTCCTGTTGCCTATTCTCAAGGACAATCCCTCTGCGCAGCTTTTGCTGTAGACAAATGGCTTTCTCCAAAGAAAAGTGCATTTTTTCTTCCTCCTTTGATGAACTAAAATAAGCCCAGTTTACACTATTTATCTATATTTAAGTTTCTTATGGATATAAATTATACCACAATGATATTATCATCTCAATTGAATTAAAAATTATATTTATTTGAAACTTTTTATCGAATATTTTTATCTAATAAGTATAAAAAGCAACTAATCATTCGAATGATAAATACAGCGATGAAAGCTGTTGGAAGGAAGGGGACAGGGCATATGCAAATTCTCATTGAAAAAGCTGTCCAAGGAGATGTGGAGGCATTTTTGGAATTGATGAACAGAAATTCTTTGGCAATGTATAAAGTGGCACGTGCAATCTTAAATAATGATGATAATGCGGCAGACGCTATTCAAGACACCATTCTGACTTGTTTTGAAAAAATACATACTTTGAAAAAACAAGATTATTTCAAAACATGGCTAATCCGAATATTAATCAACAAATGTAATAGCATTTTGCGCCATTATCAGAAAACAAATCTACCTGGCGAGCTACCAGAAACAATGAGACAAGATCAGTCACTGGCAGAATTTGAATTTAAAGAAATGTTAAATTTAATTGACGAAAAATATCGTCTTATTTTAATTTTTTATTATCTGGAAGGATTTAAGATTTCAGAAATTGCAGAACTTCTGGAAATGAATGAAAATACCGTAAAGACAAGACTTACCAGGGCAAGAGAACAGATTCGTTCTGCATATCTGGAAAAATAAAAGTTACAAATTGTATTGAAACGAAACAGAAATATGGAGGGACTCAGATGAAAAAACAAATTGACGTTTCACAATCAGATCAACAACCATTGGACGATCAGATTCAAAAAATTCTGAATGGTACATTTCCTCTTCCACCAAAAGTGGAAGAAGCCCAAAATAAAGCATTTGATAAAATTCGTGCGATGGCAGCAGAGCAAGAAAATAAAGAAGAACAACACAATCTAAGTACTACACTGAAAAACACAAAGAACAAAAAGCACAATACCAAAATCAGCAAGATATTTTTTCGAGGATTTGTCGGAACAGGTGTGGCGGCAGCAGTTTTCTTCTATATTTTTATTTCCAATCCAGCTTATGCCGCACAAATTCTAACGGTAGGAAATATATTTGAACACCTAGAAGGATCACTGGGATTTGCAGGAGACTTTTCAACTCTTGCCGAACCAGTGCAAAAAGCTGGAACAGAAATTGAAAGTATCACTGTCAATGGAAATACAATCACTCTTTCAGAAGTTTATTGTAATGATGCTGCACTCTATCTAAGCTTGATGATTCATTCTGAGGAAAAGATTCCAGAGACTCAGCTCAATCAGGACAACAAGCCCATTATCTATATGAAAAATCTGATAGATTTTGACTTTGACCAAGAAGGGGATATTGACTGGGCAATTGGCGGCGACCCCTATATAGATGGCAAGATGGTTGATGAACATACTTTTGCCGGAGTGCTTCGGTATGATATGCGACAATATTTTTCAGGTCAAAACATAGAGATACCCGATCAGTTTCAGGTCAAATTATCAGTTGATCAGATTGCCGGATCAAGAGAAGAAGATTTAAGCCCTGAAATGCCCAAAGAACTCAGAGATCAATATGAAGCTGGCATGAAAGAAAACGGTCTTGGACTGACGGAAGAAGACTATAAGCAGTTTACAGAAGAACAAAAAGACATAGAACATCAGCTTTTTTCTGCTATGCAGAATGCTTATCATGAAATGTACCCTGAGACAACTCAGTTGATCAACAAATATCGGGATTGGCTGCTGGATGGTCCATGGAAGTTTGAATTTGATGTTACAAAAAATAAGGAGGATGTCATCCGTAAAGATATCAATGATGTGGATGAAAATGGTCTGGGACTGATTTCAGTCACCAAAACACCAATGGAGATTACGGTTGAGGTAGAACAAAATCCAGATTATTATGTAACCATCCTTGATGCAGATGGAAATGAAATGGAAGAAGGAGGCTTCACTGGTTATACTTGTACAGTAGCTTCCAATGATCATGATACCTCAAAGATAGATGTTTATATCTGCGACTATATAGAATATATGGATGAACTGAAGGCATATTTGTGGTCAGATGATTATGAAGAAAAGTCGAAAGAAAAGACGTTTAAACAACTTCTTGATGAGCGTGCTCTATATCACAAAGAAATTACCTTTGATAAATAACAAAGAATCCTGCAAAACGACCGAAATGAAGTGAAGAAAGACCCTGCAATCATTGTTTTTTATCTTATAGGAAATCCAGAGGAATTTCCTATAAGGATTAGGGTGTCAAAAGACACGTTAACTTTTATATGATTTTGTTTGTACCTTGAAAATTTAACACGAATTGAGTAATGCTTTGTTTCAGAACGGTTTAGCAGTGATTGTACAGATGGTTTTCTTTGTTATTTTTATGCCAGTTCAATTTTGGGGACACAATA
>CAJTIR010000016.1 GCA_910576385.1 Lachnospiraceae bacterium | reverse complement strand
ACACTGATTCTGTCATGCAGGAATGTTACTCTGTTTTTGGCCCGGAACCAAGGCTCCCTTCCTCCATGCTTCGTTCCTACCTGCTTGCTTTGAATCTAAAAGTGACTTCTATCACTGTTTGGTGCCGCATGCTCAAGGAAACTCCCCTTTATGCCATCCTCAGCGGTTTCTCTTTCGGTGATACCCCTGGTGTCGGTACTTTTTATGATTTCTTTTCCCGCATCTGGCAGGATGACTCCAACAACCTTTCCCCGAAAGACCGCTTCCCTAAGATGAAGAAAGCTCCCAAAGGCAAAAAGAAAGGCGATAAGACTCCCTGCGATTCTTCCAGCATTGCCTCAAAACTTCTCCCCTTGCTGGAACGCTGGCATTTAAAGCCTGAGAATCCCTTTTCCCTCATTTTCCGGCTTTATCAGCAGCAGTTCCTGGACCGTTCCATTCACAACGGCTTGATCGTTCCTGGCCATCTGGCTCTTGCCGGTGACGGTACCCCCGTCCGGACTGCCGCCCAGCAGCGGAAAAAACGGATTTGTGACTGTAACGAGAAGGGCTGTTCTTCCTGCAGCTGTAAACGTCATTATTCCCAGCCCGACTGCAACTGGGGATGGGATTCCCATCGGGAATGCTATTTCTTCGGTTACCATCTCTACATGTATGTGGCTTCCGATTCCTACAGTGACCTTCCTGTTTTCCCTCTTTTAGAGCGGGCTTCCCGGCATGACATGCTTTCCTTTCTTCATTCCTTTTTCATGATGAAAGCTTATCTTCCTGAGTTCCATATTGAAAAACTCCTTCTGGATTCTGCCCATGACGCTTACGCTGTCTATGAATACTGCAGACGGGAGAATATCACTCCTTTTATTGACCTCAACCCCGGCCATACCGGACATTTCGCTTACAAGGATGATTTCACCATTGATGATGATGGCGTCCCAATCTGTAAATTTGGTTTACGTATGCACAAGGATGGATATGAGGCTGCCAAACACCGGGCGAAATACCGGTGCCCAAAATCGAACCGAAAAAACGGCTGCTTCTGTGAGCATCCCTGTTCACCGGCGAAATACGGCAGGACTGTACATATCTTTACGGATGACAATCCAAGGCTGTTTAACATACCGCCAAGGGACAGCATCGCATGGAAAAAGGAATATGGCGGGAGGACTTCCGTGGAACGCTCTAACAAGCGTGAGAAAGAAGACTATAAATTAGAAGACGGCAGGCACCGTTCTACGAAAATGTGGTACTGCCGCCTCTACGGCATCATGATGCTGCAACATCTTGATGCCTGGGAAATGCCCTCTGCTGAGGCATTTCAAGAATCATTATTAGGATTGACCGCCTAATAATGATATCTTAAGCGATTCCATATGATTTTTCAAGGCATAGTACCCGCTATGTCCAATGTTTATGTCCATTTTTCTCAAATTTCTTTTCCTGCACGATATTCAGTTGTCAATTTTCAGTTAGAATCACATTCATTGAGATTCCGAGAAGTTATCTACATTATATTTAGGTAATTGCAAAACTCAATAATTTTAAAACTTTCATATACAATTCAAAGAATTTAAGTAGAAATATTTTTTCATAAAAAAACTAAAATGTGATAAAATATTTGTCTGAAATTGTATAAATTGTATATGAAATTTAGATAACTTAATAGTTTCGCAATTACCTATGCATTATAGCAAAACATTTCTTTCTGATTTTCATATATCTTGCGATTTTAAACGCATTTCATACTCCCCCGCTTCTCCAAGCATCTCGCGATCTTTCTCAGGATATGGTCTGGAATAGTTTAACATGGAGCCTGTGATTCCGTTCACATGGGGACTGCCTAATATTGCAAGTACTCTTTTCTGATTCATTATTTCCCTCCTAATCAACAATAACCTGGCAGAACATATCAAACTCAAAGGGACTTTATATGTCGATAAGAAAAACATTGACATACAATTAAACATATGTTTAAATGTATATAAACATTTAAATAACTGTTTAATTGTTTGAGAAAGGAGGCAAACATGAAAAAACAAATTTTACCGCACAATCACAGTCAAAATATAGAAATAGTGTTTGAAAAATTACCTACTGTGGAAGATTGTGAGATGGTTGCAGAAATATTTAAGCAGATCAGTAATGGAACGAGATTACGAATATTATGGTTGTTATGCCATTGTGAAGAATGTGTCAGTAATATCTCTGCGGCAATGGAAATGAGTGATCCGGCGGTTTCCCATCATCTAAAAACCTTAAAAAATACAGGATTGATCACAAACAGACGCGAGGGAAAAGAAATATATTATAAACTTGCAGACACACAAGTGGCAAAATATATTCATCAAATCTGTGAAGAAATTTTTAAGATCAAATGTCCTTTAGAATAGGAGGCTCATATGATTTATCAGATATTAGCAATGTTGATTTTAGCAACTTTTTATTCATTCTATTTTGCAAAAATTATCATTCAAAAACGACAGTCCATTACAACAAATCAGATGGGAATTGGTAAGAAACCCAAGAAGGTATTGCTTATTGAACATTTTTTACAGCTTTCAACAGTACTGACAGCTATCTTTGATATTGGCAGTATCTTTCTGGTAAAACAATTTCCTGCAAATGAATTTAGGATTGTCGGAGTAGTGCTAGGAATTCTAGGTGTGATGTTTTTTACATTAGCAATAATTACAATGAAAACTAGCTGGCGAGTTGGCATCCCAGAAGAGAAAACGTCCCTAATTACAGATGGTATTTATAACTGGAGTAGAAATCCTGCGTTTGTCGGGTTTGATTTATTATTTCTTTCTATTTGCCTTATGTATTTTAATATTCTGTTAGTATGTGTTTCTGTCTGGGCGGCTGTAATGTTACATCTTCAAATATTACAAGAGGAAACCCATATGTATCATATGTTTGGGAATGATTACGTGCAGTATACAAAACAGACTCTAAGATATTTTGGGAAAAAAAGATCTGATACTAAAGAGAGATATCTATGAATTTTATATGTTTTGGAGATAAAATAAATAACTCAATCCTATTATAACATTCCTGAAAAATTAGGCGATTACAAAGGAACCGTACTATTCTGGCGAGGTTCTAATGAACATTATCCAAGGAAAAGCGCTATTCTATAAAAAAGATATCTGCCTAATTTACTGGATGTTGAGATTAAAAATATGGGACATGGACAATTTTTATATGAGCATAGTGAAAGATATGCAAAAGAATTGATAAAATATCTACAAAATTAATGATTCATCCGTTTATAATTGTACATACTTCTCTGAGATTTTTTATCTTATGGGAAATTCTATTGAATCTTCCATAAGATAAAAAATAACACCACTACTTCAATAGCCAGTAAAATCATTAGAACAGGCAGCAACGCCGGCCAGGCTATGACAGCCCCCGCCAGTAACAGCATCGTCACTGGAACAATATATTTCCGCGGATGATGCCACAAGTCACTCTCAATTTTCCAGGCTCGGATGGGATAAAACCATTCTAAAAGTACCGACAAAACCGCGCTTTGCAGGGCAAAAAAAACAGCAGCAAATATCATAGAAACAGTGACACTGCTATTTTGGATCTGTAAGCTACAAAGGAATATCACATCGGCAGTCATATTGCACAAAAATAGAAACAAAACATATGAAATACAAAACATTTGTACTTGACCAGGTAGAAAACGAACTGCCTGCTCTAAATCCCTGTCACAAGACAGCAAAATACAGACAGGTGTATTTAAGGATAAAACAGCAAACCCCACCGGAACCATAGATAGGCTTCCGATTTCCCCCAAAAAATAGGGCAAAATCAAGGCTATACACCACATAACAAAAGTATTGATCAAATAATTTTTGTGAAAGCCCAGATACCGAAAAAAATACCACCATAAAGAACCACGCCTCTGCCGCTTTACGATGTAACTTTTCTCACTCTCCTGCCGATAAAAATCATATCCATCTGCCTTTCGCAAAATTTGGACAGCAAAAATACCATTCATAACCAATACCAGTATCAGCCAAGTTTTATTTCCCAAAAGAACGATAGCCATGATTATGGAAGCAGCCCAAAGACTGCTCGCACACCAAAATTTTTTCAGAGAATATACCGCAGCTGCCATAAGAACAGCATGTATCGCACAGACTAAGAGCCCAAGTATCTCTATGGGTTTCCAAATAGAAACAGCTAGTAAGATAGCTAAAAGCGTAGCGGTCTTGGTAAAAATGGTATAGACTCCCAAAATGGCAACATAGGAAAAGACAAATTCTTGGTGCAGAGAAGGCAGCATCAGCATGTGCTGCATCTCAACGGCAGTGTCTTTGGAAGAAAGAGCCTGCCACATTACGCCGGCCGTAAAAGCGCTTATCATTAAAATTCGGACAGATGGGGCAATCTGTACGCTCCACCCAGCAATATACAGTCCCCAAAATACAATTAGATCAATCAAAAGCATCCGGGACAGCCGTTCATATTTTGCTCCAAATAATTTTTTGGCGAAAGCCTTACCTGTCATTTTCAACATGCAGAGCCTCCCGAATATCTGCGGCACTAATCTGTCCATGCTCAAAAGTCTGCTGGATTTTTCCATGCTCCAGAACAAATACTCGATCAGAAGTCAGTGTAATACTTTCCAAAATGTGAGAAGAAAACAGGATGGTTCCATACTCCTTATATCCCAAGATCTGCTGATACAAATATTCTGTGCTTTGGAAATCCAGCCCATTGATCGGCTCATCCAGGAACAGCAATTTGGGCTTTAGTGCAAAGGCCGTAATCAAAAACACTTTTTTTCGGTTTCCGGTAGATAAATCTTTTAATAAAGTGTCTGTATACGTTTCAAAGTGAAATCCCTGTATCAATTCTGTTAAATTGGGCACTTCTTTTCTATAAGCAGAACATACATAGGACAGATATTCTCGAAATGTAAAATATGAAAAAGAATTGTCCTCAGCAAACACAGTATAACGGCAAAGCTTGAAATCCTGTTTCCTAAAATTTACTGTGGAACCACAAAAACAGATACGATCCGCATGGAAAACAGGGTGCAGACCAGACAACACTTTTAAAAATGTCGTTTTTCCAGCTCCGTTCAACCCGATCAGCCCTACTACTTCATGTTCAGCCAATTCCATAGAAAAATTTGAAAGTATCATTTTCTCGTCATTGTACCATGCGCTTAAATTTTTAATTGTCAAAAGCGCTACACACATTTTACTTTCCCCCTCTGTTATCTTTTTCTTTTTTCCATACTGCGTAAGCGGAATACAGAAACGCGCCTGCTAAAATAAGATAAAGAACTGTCATCTGAAAACTTCCAGATACACTGCATATAATAGCTGTGATCAGCCAAATCAAACCTATCATTCCACGAATATATATATGACGCATCATTTTAACCTCCTTCATTGTTGTCCACAGTCCCTTACTTATTAATAAATTGCATCTCAATTACCTTTTAAAAAATTTTCTATCAAATCATAATTTTCTTTGAAAATCGTATATACTCCATTGTAAGGCTGCTCAATGAAATATTTCCCTTTGTCTTCACATAAAAATAACCTGGATATCACATGATCTCTGCTAATAAAGTCTACATTAATAATGTTTTCAACACGAATGAGCGTATCCATTTCCCCACTCTCTGAAATGGATTTTGCGTCTTTTAAAATATGCAAAATAGTTTCCACATCCTCTTTATTACTGATCAGAATTTGACGATCAAAATTTTTTTTTAGAGAAATACGTTCCACTAACGCTGCGTTTGGTAATTCAAATTCAAAAGTACTTTATATAATTCTTTCGCTTCTGTAAATTTTGGTATCTCTGGTTTCCCTAATTGAATAAATTGACACAATATTTATCCACATTTTCTTACTCATTTTTCCTCCACCATCATAAAATTGCGATTTATCTCTCATAAACAAGTTAGTAATACGACAACCTATGCATTTTATTATAATCTTTTTGTTACTAAATACAAATTATTTGCCGTAAAATGTTTTTCTGATGCTGTGAAATGTATTTTAACTACTCCGTGCCAATAGGCTTTCGCCACATAAATTCAAAAACTCTATGTGATTCTTGCTGCCAGCAGCAGAATCACATAGAGTTTTTGTCTTTACCTGGCTCAATGATTGAGCATATTTTCAATAAATATCCCATATCCTTTGGTGGCGTCCTGTACAAATACATGTGTGACAGCGCCAATTACTTTTCCATTTTGAAGGATCGGACTTCCGCTCATGAGTGTGTCAAGTAAAGGACAACATTTTTTCTAATTTTTCATATGGATTTTTCTTCCAGGGCCAAGTTGCTGTGAAATGGAATCACCTCTCCTATTTCATCACAGAAGTTCCATTCTATATGAATAGAGCCATCTGGACGTATGATAATCTTTTTTACCAGCTCTTTCATCAGCTGAGGCGTCAGCTCTGTAATCTCCTGGTACTCTATTATTTTTTTGCTGGTTTCCATTTGCGTGGCGCTGGCTTTGATTTTTTCAGCCTGCTCCATCTGTTTGTGTTCTGCCACACTGAGCCGGATTTTTAAATCTTCTTCTTTTGTCGAAATTTCCCGTTTTTTTATTAGGAAATTTTCTTTGCTCAGCTGGCCTTCTACATAAGATTCATAGTGCTGCATCTTTAAAGCCTGTAATCCGTCGATCTGTTTGCGCAGCGTCTTGCATTCTGCCTGAAGGATCTGCTCATGGGATTTTGCTGAGTGGCTCACCTCCTTCATCTTTTTTATTTTTGCATCCAGCAGCTTACAGCGGACATTGATTGCACGAAGGACTATCTCTGTCAGCTTATCTTCACGGAACCGGACCTTCTTACAGTCTGATCCAGGATTATATCTATGTGTTACACATATCCAGTTCTTGTTCTGCGGTTTGCTTTTTGATAAACGATTTCCACAGCAGCCACATACCAATAAAGACCTGAATGGATTGGGACGTGGTGAAGCTTTGGATTTTTTCTTTGATTTTATCACGGTTCGGGCCTGGTAGAAAAGCTCACGGGAGATGACCGCCTCATGGGTATTCGGAATCACCTGCTGGAGTCCTTCCGGAATCTGCTTCACTCTGTCGCTGCCCACACGAACCACATGGGATTTAAAGGGCACTGTGTCCCCGGTATAAATACGGTTGGCTAAAATGTTTCGGACTGATTCAAAGGTCCATACCGCCCGTGTCTTGTATTTTCCCCTTACCGATGCCAGATAGACAGAAGGCGTCACCACCTGCGCTTCGTTGAGTTTCCGGGCAATCTGGGTAATCGTAATTCCGGCTGCCGCCCATTCAAAAATAGATTTCACAATCTCAGCCGCTTCTTTATCTATCACAATCGTATTCTTTTTCTCACCCTTTTTATATCCGTAGGGCGCCGTCCCGTAAACATATTCCCCGCTCAGCTTTTTTAAATCCACAGAACTCTTAATTTTCCGCGAGATATCCTTGCTGTACATCTGGTTCAGCAGGTTTTTTATTGCCAATTCCAGTCCGGCAGTATTTTCGCCAAGCTGTTCACTGTCAAACTGATCGTTGATGGAAATGAACCGCACGCCATAAGCCGGGAATACAAATTCAAGATAATGGCCTGCCTCCAGGTAATTCCGGGCAAATCTGGAAAGATCGCGAACGATAATTGTCCGTACCTTGCTGTTTTCCACAAGATTCAGCAGCCGTCTCATTCCAGGCCGGTTCATACTGGTTCCGGAGTACCCATCATCTGCAATTTCCTCAAACTCATCTGCCTGAAAACAGTGTTCCTGCAAATACCTTTTAATGCAGTCTCTTTGGGAAGTGATGCTGCAGCTTTCTTCTGCAGAACCTTCCTCTATATCCCCATCTTCCTTTGAAAGCCGCAGATAATAGAAATCCTGTTTCTCAGCTGACATCCTTTACCACCTCTATTCTTTGAAGAAACTCCAAAATTGGCTGGTATGGATCCTCGTAATTAAGGATAATCTTAATTGTCCTGTCTTCTGATATTTCAATCCGGGCTACCAATAATTCCAGAAGCCCACGGTCAATACTTGGAATCTTCTGATATTTTTTGATAGCATCCAGCCATTTTTCTGTAACGCTAAGGGCAGCGTCTTTCGCTCGTATGTCAGATAAGGCTTTCGTTTCTTCCTGCAAAAGCTCTTCATATTTCTTTGCATACTGCTTTTTCATATAATCATATTCCCTGCGATCAATGACCTTCTGTGTAAGTTCTATCAGAAGCTGTTCCATTTTAGCTTCCATATTCTTACGCTTTGCAGAAACGCTTGCATAATGGTTTTCTGCATCATTCTGATAACAAACAACCTTCGGCATACGTTTCAGCCTGTCAGCAAGCTGTTCTACATCTACGGCTACCTGGATCTGTTGGTTTAAGGTGTCAGTCACCGCCTGCATTAATGTCTCCTGCCTCACATAATGGCTGCTGCATTGCGTATGGGCAGAATATCTGTATCCGTTGCAATCGTAAAATATGCGGCTTGGCGTCTTGGCATTCGGCCTGGCACATCCTTTCCCTGCGCCCATAGGGCTCTGGCACTCTGCGCAAAACACCATACCGCGGAATAAATCCCGGTAATCATTGCCGCATTCTGCTCTATGCTCAAACTTACCCCTGCGCTGAAGTTCTTCCATATTTACTTGCTGAACCTTCTCATATAATGGAACAGAAATAATTGCCGGATGAGCATTTTCAATCACTTGCCACTCCTCTTCGTTCCGTCGCTTTTTCTCCAGACCGACTTTATCCCTCTTTACTTTTCCGTGGATCCGGTTTCCTATATAAACCTGGTCGGAGCAGATTTTACGGATCGTCCCTCGAATCCAAAGAGCATTTTCATATTTTTTAGCCTTGGTGATGCCCCGAAGCAGCCTGAGTTTCCCCGGCGAAGGGATATTTTTTTCATTTAATATACGGGCAATTGCGTTAAAGCTTTCACCGCTGGCTCTTAACTGATAAATTTTTTTCACTACTTCCGCAGGTTCCGGATCAATGTCGTAGGTAGTAAATTCTGCATTCCTGACATACCCATATGGAATGCTGCCTGCAGCTGGAATAAATTCGCCCCCTGTCATTTTTGCCGATATGCTGGAACGTATTTTATTGGAGATATCCTTTACATAATAATCGTTCATGACCATTTTTAAAGGCATGGTTAATGCAGAGGCGTCTGCGTTCCCATCCATGCTGTCGTAAGAATCGTTAATACAAATGAGTCTGACACCCATTTCAGGGAATGTCCGCTCTACAAATTCGCTTGTCATTACAAAATGCCGGCCCAGTCTGGAAATATCCTTTACAATCACACAGTTTATCCGGCCGCTCTTCAAGTCCTTAAACATCCGGATAAATCCCGGACGTTCATAATTCATTCCTGTATAACCATTATCATAATAGGTATCTACCAGTTTTATTTCCGGATGCTCTTCTAAATAATGCAGGGTGATTTTCTGCTGATTACCGATGGAATTTTGCTCTATATCGTCTCCATCCTCTACGGAAAGACGTCCATATTCACCGGCAAGTATCAATATTTCCTCCTCAGGAGCAGCTTCTTTTAATCTGTTCACTCTGCTCTTTCGTGCCATTTAGACTACCTCCTTTGCTCTTTCCTGAAAAATCTCCTGATATGCAGCGATTTCATTCCGGTAATTAAATTCAATACGGATACGTTTATCTTCATATACATAGATACGGTCCACCAATGTTACAACTACCTCACGGGTCAGCTCGGAAATCCCTTTAAATTTTATGAACTGCATAATCCAATTATTGTCTGCACTGCTGCCGGATGAAATTTCTGCCCGCTGAAGCTGGAGCTTACGGATTGCTTTCTCCGTGTCTTCAATCTGCTTTGAATACTTCATCCGCATTTTGTTATACTCATCCCTGTCAATCAAATCTTCATTCAGCGCTTCATACAGCTTCATACGGAATTCCTTATCCCTGTCCAGATCCTGTTCTTTTTTTACAATCATAACATCAATGCGTCCCTGTCGGATCTGGTCAATATTGTTTAACCCAATATCCTGAACCAGCTGGTTTAATTCTACAACCATCTGTATCTGGTTGGATACAGCATGTAAAACCGTTTCTTCCAGCTTTTTCTGCTCAAAGCTGTGGCTGCTGCAGCCTTTCCCGTCTTTGTAAGTTGCACATACATAATAATAGTGTTTCCGCTTTCCCCTCGTTACGGTTCTGCGCTGCAAAGTGCGCCCGCAGTCTGGGCAAAACAATATTCCGGCCAACGGCAGAAGGGTATCCTTTTTCGGCGGCCTTCTGGTATCACGCTCCATCATCTTCTGCACAGTAGAAAACATGAGCGGATCAATAATTGCCGGATGGTTGTTCTCAACTACCACCCAGTCATCCTCGCTACGCACCTTCATCTTTTTGATTTTATAATTCGGTGTGCCACGTTTCCCCTGCACAAGCGTGCCAATATAGATCGGGTTTGTTAATATCCTGTTGATTGTAACAACACTCCATTTTGACTGTGCAAAAGCCTGAAAACCGGTCTTATATTTCATGCCAAGGCTCTTTTTATACTCTGATGGCGGCAATATTTGTTCATGATCCAGAAAATCTGCTATTACAGACTGACTGTGCCCTTTGATTTTCATAGAAAAAATGCCCCGCACGACTTCGGCTGCATACTCATCAACGATAAGCTTATGCTTATCATCAGGGGATTTGCAGTACCCATAGCTCGCAAAGGCACCTAAAAACTCTCCATTACCGCGCTGAATCCGAAACTGGTTCCGCAGCTTCTTGGATAATTCGCGGCAATAGGACTCATTCATTATATTTTTAATAGGAATGATAATATCATCCCCCGCTGTACTGTGTTCACTGTCAACATCATCGTTAATGGCAATAAAACGTATACCAAAAGACGGGAATATCATTTCAAGATATTTTCCCGTTTCAATATACTCTCTTCCAAGCCTTGATAAATCTTTTACAATCACACAGTTAATGCTTCCGGACTGAACTTTTTCAAGGACAGAACGAAAACCGGGACGATCATAATTCGTTCCGGAATAACCATCATCATATGCTTCATCAATAAGTGTAATATTGGGATGATTCTTAAGATACGCGTGAACCAGTTTGCGCTGGTTCAGAATACTGTCGCTGATTTCACCGTTACTATCCCTGCCCCTGTCCTCATTTTTGTCATCTTTAGACAGACGATAGTATGCCATTGCCCTATATTCTTCCAGGTCTGGAACCTGTTTCTTTCTAACTGCCATAACAAACCTCCTAAAATTCTTTCAGGACATTTGTTTCTGGCGATTATCCCAGATGGCTGACCGGGCCATCTCATTGACCGTATGCTCCTACTTTGAGATACTCGAAAAAATACTGCGTATTTTTCCTCGTTGGAATATCAGTTGCTCCCGCAGCTGATATTCCATATTATGTCTGACTTTTCATACCTTGTCAATAGGATTGCACCAGTTACCGCAAATTCCCAAAATCCTGATCTATGCTGCTCGCATAGGCTACCAACCGTTCCTGTAAACTTACCCCTGTATTTGCGTATCCAATTTCCACTACAACTCCGTCATCCATATAACAATACGGATTTCCAATCTGCTTTATAAAACCTTGAATACGTTCTTCACAGGATTTTGAGGTGTCTATTACAACATCCCGTATATCTTTTAACTGGGAGCGGTCCACTGTTTTTGCAGTTGCATATTCCATAGAAAACTCCTTTCCTTATTATTGTCCCTTCTTTTTGGGACATCAAGGAATCTCTATTTTCCTTTCTTGAAGACAGAGATGGGCAACTGTATTTTCAGCTGCCCATCTGTCATATTTTTATATTTTTATATTTTGATGTTGTTATACCCATATATGCCGTTCTTCCATATAGGACGGCTCCAGTGGGCAGCTGGCTCAAATCAGGGAACGGCTCTTTGCCCTCCCTTGTTTTATACCCGTATATGCCGCTTGACCACATTGGTCAGCTTTGTGGGCAGTTGGTTCAAATCGGTAATGTCCAAAAAGGAATCCCCGTAAATCCGTTCGATATTTTCCTTATCGCTGCCGATAGCAGCCGCAACAAACAGGATGCCTTTCCGCTGGTATTCCTGCTTAATGCCGCGGAGATCTTCTTCTGCTACAGAGCCGCCGTATCCTGAATCTGCCGGCTGTCCGTCCGAAACCAGCATCAGTATCTTCACTGCTTCCGGCCGTTTGGAAAGCTGTTCCGCCACAAACCGCAGGGCTGCGCCGTCACGGTTGCTTCCGCGGGCGCTGATGTCCATGAGCTGGTACTTATCGTCATATAGGGTAATCCTCCTTCCTATTTGTTTTATACTGCCGCTTTCTTTCTGGGCGGCGCAAATATCGGTTCCAGTACGGTGCTAATCAATGCCTCCCGGTCCATTTCATCGGCAGTCGCTTTGCTGATAATCGTGTAAAGCGCCGAGTGGTAGACATCCCCGGTAATCTCAGAACTGATAATCCAGTCAATCAGGCTCCGCATTCCATAAGAGCCGTCTGTAATACTGTTCTTACGGCAATATTCCGCCATATCATTTACCACCTGCACCATCTGGGATACCTGATATTCATCCATCGCGCCGGTAACTGACATGGCACGCTGGACCATTACTTCCGGTTCCGGCAGCTCCACATCACGCACCAGGCTCATTCTGTCCAGGACTGACTGGTTCATGCCGCGGCATCCTTCATAGCTGGTATTTGTTGTCACTACAACCACTGCGTCCGGATGGCGTTCAATCATCTCGCCCGTGGGCAGGGTAATCGTACCGGACTGCTCCAAGAGGGAGTTAGACCCACCAGCACACCGGGCTGCACAATCGTGGATGGCTCCTGGATCTCAATCACATATCCGTTTTTCAGAGCCTTAATAAAATCCATCTCCACATAACTGTAGGTCTGCCCGCTGCTTTTGGATGCCTCATCCCGCTTTGAAAGCGCACGCACCTTTTCTGTCACCTTGTCCAGAACAATCCGCATACAATCCTGTGAGGTTGCCGCAGGGTTCTCCGTTCCGGTCAAAACCTGGTAAACGCCTGACGGGTCATAGTCCATATCATCCAGATCCGGAAGCCTCATCAGCTTGGACACATTGGCGTAATTCACGCCGTCCATGCTTTTTAAGGTTTCCTTCTCCTTATCGAGCTGTGCATCGCCGGTTGACGCCGAATCGGAATCCGGGAAAATCATACCGACAAAATCGAATATTTCCGTACCGGCAGAGCAGGTGTATTTCATGTAAGGCAGATGAAGCCCGGAAGCAATCGCTTTGGCTCCCATTGTCTTACCGGTGCCTGCCGGCCCGCGTAACAGGAAATTACGCATCTGCATGGATCTGCCCGTTGTTGCCTGCGCATGCCGGCAGATGTCCACAACCTCCTGCGGAATGATATACCATTCCGGGAGCTTCGGGACAAGGCTCTCCTCCACTGCGTTTAATGCCCTTTTATGAAGCCCATACTTACCGACGAAGTCCTCATGCTCCACAAGGGAAACCGCCTTCTTGATCGTTGCCGGCCCGGTCTTGGCAAATATGGTAAATTCGCCTGCCGATACGCTGGTCGGTGCAAACGCTCCGGAATCCAGCTGCGCCTGTGAAACGCGCATCAGGTTACCCGACTTGTCCACGCCCATCTTGATATGGGCGGAACATGCAGGATCCTTGATCCGGCGGTAAGCATTGTCGCACAGCATGGCCATGCATTCCGTGGCCTTCGCCATATCGGGATACCCGCTGTGAAACTGGTCGTAATACTGCTCCAGATTTTCCTGGAACTCATCATCCCCCTGCAGGATCGGCATCAGCGCCATCATGACGGCAGCCCCGTCACGGCCGGAAGCGTTCATCGTATAACTCTCAAACACCTCCGTGTTCTTATCGTAAACGCTTGCCGTCACCGAACCCGAATTGCTGTCATAAACGACCAGATGGTAGGCATCCGGCCCCATGGAGGATTTGTACTCTGCCACAGTCCGGTGGTCAATCACGCCGACCGCTCCTTCCCCGCTGCCATTCATACAGCGGCAGACTGCATGCACTGCTTTTATGACCGTAGCGCAAAGTGTTGAAGCCGTGCTTCCATCCCCATATTTGGAAGAAACCTTGACTTTTTTGTTGGTAATGGTATCAAAAGGCTCCGGGAGCGGACGGCTGTAGTTAAAAATATTGTTTATGGATACACTCATAATTCATTTCCTTTCTGCATTTCATTGCGTAAGATTGATTTTGATTCCTTCCGGCACACAGCAGGCATCTTCCAGGCCAGCTCTGACAAGCTCGCCACAGACATCCTCCCAGCTCTCTTTCGCAGGAAGCTCATCCGCATAGATCAGCAGTTCCGACAGGTTCTGCCCAATCGCCTCGTTACACCGTGTGTTCAGCTCAAATATGTGCGCCTCCGCCCATTCAAAGGCGATAAGCTGGAAGCTCTCCTTTTCATTTTCTCCAGGCTGCTCTGGCCCTTCCGGTTCCGGCTCTGGATTAGCTGACTCTGCAGCCGTTTCATATTCGATGCCCAGAACCTGAAGATTGTGGATATTGACCTTTGCCCGTCGGTACCCACCCGCACAGTTCAGCAGCACAAACAAATCGGCGCCCGTTTCAAACAACGCTTTCGCATTAGGCGCTTCCCATACCCATCTCGCCTCCGGATACTCAGCTGCAACCAGCTCAGTAATCCGTCTGAGTATGACAGAATAGGCAAGCGCTTTCACATCTGTTTCCGTCGGTACCGGTATCGGCTGTGGCTGTGGCGCTGGCATGGGTTCTACGGTTTCCACCTTTTTTGCTGCCAGAAATACCATCCGGACTGCCGCAATCAGGACGCCCAGTATCACAAGGAGGAGGATTGGCCATAGCCTGCAGACAAAGCACAGCAGCGCCAATACCCCCATAACAACAAGCGCCTCATGGACAAATCGGACCTGTTTTTCTCTGTTATCCATGGTTTTTGGTTCCTTTCTGGAATGCAGGACGCAAAAAAACGCACATGAAATTACAGAATGTAACCCATGTGCGTCTCAATACGCCTGATTCAATTTTGCTCCTTTCAGTTCTCGTCAAAGAACGAGCCGCCGCCAAACGCTTCATAGCCTGTAAAGCCGTCCGGCATCTGTCCTCCTGCAGACTGCGCTGCTGGCTGTGCCGCTGCCGCTTTCCCGGTATTAGGAGCTGCGCCATTTGGCTGCTGGTTCGCATCCTGGTTCTCTTTAGGCTTGCCGCCGGCATACTCGATGTCGTCCAGGATAACGACCATTGCACTTTTGGATTCGCCTGTCTGCTGGTCTGTCCAACTATCTTCGTCCAGCCTGCCGCGAAAATTGATAAACGAGCCTTCTTTCAGCTGCATTTTGGCAATCCTCTTGCATACATCCCCGAACGCCTTAACCGAGAGGTTAATCCAACGGGTATTGTTTTCAGCACGGGAATCATAAACCTTCTTTCCAATGCGGAACCTTACGGCATCTCCTTTCTCTGAAAATTTGAGCGCTGCTGCACCTTCATATCCTCTGGATACAACGGCGCTGGTTGCAATTACGTCTAACATAGTAATTCTCCTTTCCTGCAGGGATCGCCTGCCATATCATTTATTTATTTCAACCCGCTTTTGGGGCAGAAACCATTGGATGAATAAAGAATGTGCAAAGCACATTCCTGCGCCGAGCGCGGTCGCTTGCGACAAATTTCAGCTTCGCGCGAGTGCGCATCCGCCCGGAGGGTTTTTATATCATAAAAAAACAAGCAGACTCTCCTGAATCCACTTGTAGACGATAGCAGTATAACAGATTTCTTTTCCTATGTCATCGGCAAAGCCCTGCCATACTTGTGCCTTTTTTCTGCCATACATTCCATAGTGGAAATCCCAGGTTGTTTTATATATTGTCACAAATTTATCTTAATGCTGTTTGAGGCAGAGCTTTATTCTCATCCGATAAATCATATTCCCCATTACCTGCCTCAAAAAATTTTCCAAAACCATCCAAACTAGATATTTTATATCTAGTTTATCCAACATTATACCTGCTTTCTGTATAAAATCAATAGAACAGATAAAAAATATCGAAAGTAGATATATTAAAGGGGCTAATTCACATGGGTAAGAGTATGTTTACAATAAAAGGAAATATTTGCTCAGAAAGAGTCCGATTGGGAAGGGCTCTTCAAAAACCTCCCATCACACAGGAAGATCTGGCAAAAAAGCTCCAATTCATGGGTATGGAAGACATGACTCCATTAATCATCTCCAGAATCGAAAAGAACCAGCGGCATGTCTGTGATGCAGAGCTGCGTATGATCGCCAAAGCATTGGATGTTACTATGGAATGGCTGGTGGGGGACAGTGATGAGATTAAGCTGAGATAAAATGTTGAAGTTCCAATTGAACCAGAGCAAAAAGCATGATAAAATAAGGGAAAGGAGGCAATGAGCAAATGGGCGTCAACCAGACAAATTGGGAAGACTTAGGTATATCAAATGACTTTCTGTTTGGAAAAGTCATGCAGAATCCAAGATTGTGCCAGGAATTATTGCAAAGAATCCTTCCAGATTTAAAAATAGATCATATCGAATATCCGGAATTACAGAAGGCAATCAAACCAGATGCTGATGCCAAAAGCATCCGGCTCGATGTCTATGTAAAGGATAATGAAAATATTGTATACAATATAGAAATGCAGGCCAGCGACACCAAAGAACTCCCTAAAAGAAGCAGATACTATCAGAGTTTAATAGATTTGCAGCTGATTGATAAGGGACAGACGTACCGAAAGCTGAACCGCAGTTATATTATTTTTATCTGCCTGGAAGACATTTTTGGACATAGGCGGCATATTTATACATTTGAAAACCTCTGTAAAGAGGACTCCAGCATTTCCATGGGGGATGAAACCACAAAGATCTTTCTGAACACAGACAGCGACATGGATGACGTCAGCAAAGAACTGAAGGCATTTTTAGATTATGCCGCCGGAAAAACTACAAATGATACTTTTGTACAGGAACTTGATGAAGCTGTAAAAGAAGCAAAACAGAATCGGGAATGGAGGCATGAGTATATGACGTTGCTGATGAGAGACCAGATTAATGTTGAAAAAGGTATAGAAAAAGGTGTAGAAAAAGGTGAGGAAAAACTTTCCCAACTGATTGCACGGTTAATAGAAGATAAGCGGTCACAGGATGTAATCAGAGTCACACAAGATAAACTATATAGAAATAAATTATACAAAGAATATTTTATCAACTAATCAACTCAATAAATTCAACTTTCAAATTTGCCAGTCTCCTTTTAAGACTGGCATTTTTATTAGCTCAACAGATGGGGAACCAATGTAGCTCTCTTATTTATACCTTATTAACCTATAGCAATGCCATATAATTTACAAAACAAATTCAACATACAGTTTTCATCACATATTTTTTCCTCCGTATTAAGAGAATATTTGCACCCATGATACCCTTCCAAACCGCTGCATACTGCAAGCAGCGGACATCTTTTTTCTGTTAGCTTTCCTTGCCTGTCAAGCATTTCACACAAAATAAAAGGCCCTAATAAATATCGAATTTCTATATCTTTTCCACCTTTATATGCACCTGAATAAAAATAATTTTGACTATCAATCAAAATAGGAAATTCTAACACATTCATCACCTTCTGTATACATCCATATCTTATATGAACATCATCCACACATAAACATAGACTGAGAAAAATATTTGATGCCTCTCTAAGCTCGATAGATATACATTTGTTTGGAAAAAGGCCGTCACAAGAAACCAGGGAAAAATGTTGATAAAAATCGCCGGCCTCATTGCCGAATGTGAGCAGCTTTACGGGATTCGGATTGTTCATGGAGATACCGTCAAAATGAAACATGTAAAACGGTTGCGCAAAAAACTGTATGCATTAAAACAGGAGGAAAACATTGAGTTTGTACATGGAATAGGCAAGAGAAAATCTGCGCTGCAAAAGAGCATTGAAACACTGGAAGGTTACCTGAAGCGTTTGAAAGGATAGACGCAAAAGCTGCATATCTGCGGAAAAAGAAACAGTTTTTCAAAAACAGATCAGGATATGGCTTTTATGCGCATGAAGGAAGATGCTATGGGCAACGGACAGCTAAAACCGGCATATAGCATGGGGAAGATGCAGAATATATTGTCTGGCTAACGATTGGGCCACAACCTACAGACACCGCCACGCTGATTCCATTTTTAAAAGAAGATGGAAAAAACTATCGTTTGCATATGTACGCCGGTCAAAGTCAAAAACAGGCTATGCCAGCGAAAAAAGTATTTATCAATGCAGCGAATGTAAAGGCTGCCCTTACAAAAAGGACTGCATCAAAGGGAATAACTGTAAAACGCCAATGGAAGAACGCAACAAGGTTCTTTCTGTGGCAAAGACATTCCTAAAGTATCGAAAAAAGGATTTGGAGAGGATTGTCTCTGAGGAAGGAATTCTGCTTTGCACAAACAGGAGCATCCAGGCGGAAGGTTCTTTTGGCGAGTTGAAACAGGACATGCAGTTCCGAAGATATTTGAGTCGGGGTACACCAAATGTTCTTGCCGAAAGTGTTTTATTTGCAATGGCAAGAAATGTGAACAAGCTTCATAATAAGATACAAAAAGGAAGAATAGGTGTGTTAAAGTGCGTCCTTTTTTATTTCAGGACAACTTTTCTAATAGAATAGCGTGAATATAGACATAAAAAAGTCAAAAAGGAAGCTGCCGCTTCACGAATTTTCATTCGTTAAAGCGACACCCTCTTTATCTTTACCTGGCTCAATGATTGAGCATATTTTCAATAAATATCCCATATCCTTTGGTGGCGTCCTGTACAAATACATGTGTGACAGCGCCAATTACTTTTCCATTTTGAAGGATCGGACTTCCGCTCATCCCCTGTATGACTCCCCCAGTCAATTCCAGCAATTCAGGATCTGTCACTTGAAATAAGATTCCTTTATTTTCGCTGTTATAGTCCATATTTGTAATATTGATGGTATATTCTCTTTTCTTTCCTGAGACACTGGAAATAACGGTTGCCTCACCTTCTTCAATCGTTTGTTTTAATCCAATTGGATAATAGGAAGGCTCCCCATTTTCTGCCGGAAGTTTCTCTAACTTACCATAAATACCTTTATTGGTATTCTCCTCCACAGTACCAAGGCGATACTGATCTAAGTAAGTGATTACACCCGAGATTTCTCCTGGATTTCCTTTTTCTCCTTTGGTTATTCCAGCAATTTCCGCTTCATATAAACTGCCCTCTGACATGCTGACTTTAATACCGGTGTCCATATCGCTGACTGGATGACCCAAAGCCCCATAGTTGCCCTGTTCATCATAAAATGTCAAGGTTCCAACTCCAGCCAAGTCATCCCGCACCCAGATTCCTAGCTTATATTCATCTTCATCTGTTTTCACTGGTTCCACTCTTAAATCGATGTATTCTTCCTCCCGCAAAATTCCTAATATCACTGGCTCACCTTGACATTGATTGATTTTTTCTACCAAATCCTCTTTATTCTCTACCAATTGTTCATTGACTGTCTTTACATAATCGCCACTCTTTACAAGATTTGCCGCCGGCTCATGACTCATACCATCGCTTCCTACAACGTTCCCAGTACCAATAATCAACACTCCATCCGTTTTTACATAGATACCAACCGGAACGCCGCAAGGTACTACCTGCGCCTTTTCCATAACCTCCACGGAAACATCTTTAATCTGAAACAAACCAAACAACTTACATGACATTACATAATTGCCCTGTTGCTGGGATTTTAAAGAGAAGCTTTGATTTAGATCCAGTTTAATTTTTTCACTGTCCACTGATGGGGACTGATTTCCAAATACTTCTATCCCCTCTTGTTTCAGTTCGCCAGTAATCGGCAGATCAAAATCAAAATTACCGGTCTCTCCCTTCTCCAGACGAATCGTGTCTGGAATGGATTCCACAACCGCATAATATGAGAAAAATATAATCCAGCAGAATCCTGCTGTCAAACTGAATCGAATCATCCATTTCTGAAAATGATTTATTTTTTTGCTATGTTCTCTCAATTTTCCACACACCTCTCAACAAGAAAGAATCCTGCATTGCAGAATTCTCAGCCTGCGGCAAATCCCTCATTCGGGAATTTTCTGTATACGAGCGGACTGCAAAGCAGTATTTTCTCTCCGCAAGCTGCACTTCTTATTTTGTCTATATAATTAGGATGTTTTTTTACATTCTCCTAATTATATAAACCAGAATTTCGTTAGCGAAATCCTTTGTTAGTATATGAAATTCTAATATTTTCACTCTGGGATTTTTTTACTGAAAATTGTCTCGAACATAGTCTTTTTTTGTGTATTACTCCAGCAGTCAAATCTAGCTAAATTTGATCACCGATGTAATAAATATCTTGATACCTAAAATATTTTAACCTATTGCTTTTTTACAGAAATTGCCAATTCCTTCATTTCTTTTGCACTTTCCAGTACCGTATCTGTGATTTTTACACCGCCAAGCATACGGGCAAGCTCTGTAATGCTCTCTTTTTCCTCCAACAAAACAATATTAGAAAATGTTGCATTATTTACTACATTTTTACTGATTAAAAAATGATTGTCTGCCATTGCCGCGATCTGAGGCAGATGTGTAATGCAGATTACCTGGTGATTTTTACCAATGACATTCATTTTTTCTGCCACCATCTGCGCCGTCCGGCCACTGATTCCCGCATCAATCTCATCAAAAATCAAGGTTTCAATCTGATCACTCTCTGCCAAAATCGTTTTAATTGCCAGCATAATACGGCTCATTTCTCCGCCGGATGCCACCTTGCTCAATGGTTTTAATGGTTCCCCTGGATTTGTAGAAATCAAAAATTCAGCTTCGTCCCTGCCGTTTGCAGTATATTTTCCAGTATCTGCAAATTCCATCGTAAAATTTACATCCAGAAAATTTAAGTCAACCAGTGCTTTCTGCACCTGTTTGGTCAGTTTTTTGGCGCTTTTCTGCCGCAGCGCTGATACTTCACTGCAAATCTTCTGTAATTCTGCCTCGGTCTGCACCATACGCTGTTTTAATTGCTGCAAATATTCTTCATAATCCAAAAGATGCTGACAACGGATTTCTTTTTCTTCCTTGGCCTGTAAAACTGCTTCGATACTGCCGCCAAATTTATCCTTTAAATGATTGATCAAATCCAATCTTTTTTCAGTCTCATAAAATGTATCTTCCTCAAATTCACTGTCTGACATATAATCTGACAATTCTCGATTGAAATCATTCAACAGATTATCAACTTCTTCTAATTGCTCGCTCAAAACTTGCAATTGCGGATCATAATCTGTAACTGACTGCATTTCCCGAAGCGCCCGCCCAATCTGTTCTGTAGCGCTGCCATCCCCACCTGTCATCTCATAAGCAGAGCCTATCGCTTCCATAATTCTGCGGCTGTTTGCCATTTTACGATAAGAAATCTCAAGCTCTTCATCCTCACCAGATACCAATTGTGCCTCTTCAATCTCCTGAATCTCAAATTCTAAGAAGGAAAGCTCCCGTTCCCTGCCCTCCCCATCTTGCAGAGCCTGCGCATATTCTTGCTGCAAAGCTTGATATTCCTGATAACATTTTTTTAAAGTTTTTTTCTTTCCGCTGAGCTTGTCCTTGGCATATTCGTCCAATATCTCCAAATGCTTTTTTTTATGAAGCAATGATTGATGCTCATGCTGTCCGTGAATATCAATCAGAAGAGAAGCCACACGTTTCATACAGGAAGCCGGCACCGTTTCTGAATTAATCTTTCCCACACTCCTGCTTGTAGTAATTCTGCGCGACATAATGACTTCATTATCTTCTGGATAAATATCCATCTCCTTTAGTTGCTGCAGCTGCTCCTCATTTTCCACTTTAAAAATTAGTTCCACCAAAGCATATTCCGCATGCTCGCGCAGCATTTCCTTTGGCACCTTCTCTCCCAAGGCAAGATTGATGGAACCAATAATGATAGATTTTCCAGCTCCTGTCTCTCCCGACAAAATATTCAATCCATCTCCAAATGTCACCTCGGCCTCCTCCATCAGCGCCAGGTTTTTTACATGCAGGCTTACTAACATTTCCTTCTCCTTTTACTCTCAATTCAAAATTGGCAAATTCCTTTAAACATTTCTGTGAGTGCAGCATTCACTTCAGGAATGTTATAACTTCTATTGTTTTCTTTTGCCACTTCCAAGGCACGAACCGCTGCCCTTGCTTTTGGTGTGTCAATACGTCTAACCCTTATCATTATGTTTCCTTCTATCCTCAATCTCTTCAAAGGCACTTTTGGCCTCTCTTGACAAATCTCCTGACAATTGTTTTAGTTCCATATTTAAAGCAGCTCTCTCTGCCCGTTGCTCTTCGGTTGGATGATCTATCTTCACTAACTTTTCATATTGTTTTATTTTGCGCAAAAGTGTATCTGAGTAAGATTCCTGCTCAAAATAACCTTCAACAATACCTTCTGCAGAATATCCAGACATATTTTCCATACGGATTTTCTTTTCTAAATCATAAATCACACAATTTTCTATGGAATTTAAAATATAGGGAGAATGTGTTGACACAATAAACTGTATGTTTGGGAAAAATTTTGTCAAAAAGGGCAGAATATTTTTTTGCAGACTAATATGCAGATGTGTCTCCAATTCGTCAATCAGGACAATTCCTTCTGCATCATAAGAACTTAAAATCCCCGTCTTTAACCAATTTTGTTCCATCCTCAAAATCAAATCCGCCACAATCTGTATCACAGCAGAATAGCCATCGGAGAGCTGATCAAACCCAAATGCATTCCTGCCATCCTCAATAATTTGAAAATTATAATTTTTATAATCATACCTTAAGACAATGCTTTCATTATCCAGTAAAACCTTTAATGCTTCCTCAAAGCGCGCAAACCACTGCTCAAGCAGCTCCACGGCTGCCATATCATGCTCATTTCTCGCATAGGCCTGCTGTGTTTTTAAATGCACTAAATATTTTAATAGCACTGTGCCAGGATTCGAATCCAAAGAATAGCTGCGATCTAAGACAACATCCTCCACACCATTCTGTATGATCAGATCAGTTTTTCGTTCCGCGCCATAGTAGGCTAAGATAAATTGGCCATTTTGAAACGAACTTTCCAGTCCATCTTTTTGGTTAAACGCTACTAAAAGTCCATCTCTGTATTTCTTTATACTGTTATAATACACTTTATACATTTTTTGCGCATCAAATTTCTCATTCTCACTCTTTGCTGTTTCGATTTCTCTTTCTTTCTCTGCCATCCATCTTGGCCACTTGTCTTCCAATTCTCCCATTTTCCCATTAGGTATCACAGACAAATACTTTTTTAAGGCATTTAAAACTGTAGTTTTTCCTGAGCCATTTTTCCCAGTTAAGAGCAGATTTGTCCTCTGATCTTCCTTTAAGCAAATACTAATATTCGACAAATGTCTCAATTCTTCGATCTTAATTTCTGTAATATAATGATTCATACAGCTCTTTCCTTTCGCTGTTGATAAAAGTTATACTCATATCTGTTGCTTAGTATAATCACCCAATCCCCACAATAACAGCATCCTCTTCCTTAAAATAATCATCCAGATTGCTGCTTAGTCCGCTTGCTTTCCATGCCTGATCAAATGTAATATCATCTGTATTGCTCAGAATGATATATGTACTGTCCTTGGCAGCCGCATGCATTCTCCCTGTCAGTTCCAATTTATATTGATAAGTATGACTGTCTGTTTTCCAGGTACTGTCACTCATCTCATAATATGTAACCATTGTAATTATTTTTGAGTTTTCTGTATATTCCTCCACCAAATCAGCAGATGTCTCTTCATATGTATTTACTACATAGGGTTCTCCTTTGTTTGGAGTACATCCCAACAATCCTAACATACATATAAGTAAAAATAATAATATTGTTATCTTTTTCAATAAACATATCCTCCCGATCCAAAATCATTCACTCAGCCTCCACAATCTTGCGCAGACGCTCCATCAAAGTTTCTGTATCTTCCACAGTGCGCACTGCACACATAATGGTATCATCCCCAGCGATACTTCCTACAATTTCATGGTATTCCATAGCATCTAAAGCTGCTGCAACCGCCATCGCCATGCCTGCCACCGTTTTGATTACCAGAATATTCTGTGCCATATCCATAGACACAAATCCATCCTGAAATACTCGGATAAATTTCTTACTCATATCTGCATGTGTTTCGTTGAGTGCCACGTATTTCTGCCGTCCGGCAGATACCGCCACTTTGGTCAGCTTCAATTCTCGGATATCTCTGGAAACAGTGGCTTGTGTCACATGGAATCCCTCTCTTTCCAGATGGTCTGACAGCTCTTCTTGTGTCTCAATATTATACTTTGCAATAATCTCCAAAATTTTCGTATGACGCTTTGACTTCATTTCTACCTCCTGCACACCCTTACCAACTGCTCCCCTGCAGTTTTTTCCTAAGCCTCTCCAAAAAACTCAGACGGCTCAACTTTAAAATCCTGGTATACCCCTGCGCTTTTTTCACCTTCAACTGTTCTCCCGCAGTCAGCACACCTACATACTCCCCGTCAAAACTAACTGTCACCTGTTCTTCCTGGCTGGTGTTTCTGGTTTCCACCTCTATGGTAATCTCATCCTCTGCACCTAGTATAATACTCTTAGCATTAAGTGTATGGGGACAAATTGGCGTCATCATAAGCAGCTCTACATTGGGATCAATAATAGGCCCTCCTGCCGACATGCTGTAGGCTGTGGAACCTGTGGGAGTTGCAATAATGATCCCATCAGCGCTGTAAGTATTCAAATATTGACCATTTACGGAAATAACCAGATCTACCACCTGTAAGGCTCTAGAACGATGGATGACGATATCATTTAATGCCATTCTCTCCTCTTTTATACCTTGCTCACAGACACAGCAGCCAGACAAAAGCATTCTGCGCTCCACTGTATAGTCATCCTCCGACAAAAGTCTGCTTATCCCTTGCATAGCAGTCTCTGCCTCCAATTCACAGAGATAACCGACATGTCCGGTATTGATACCAATCAATGGAATACTCCGATCTGCCATGTTCCTTGCCGCCCGCAGCAAAGTGCCATCTCCGCCTACCACCAGAATACACTCTGTCTCCTTTGGGATCTGATCCTTATCGAACGATATTCCTTCTGGTTCCTGATTGGCCTGATAGCCACAGCTCTTGCCATGCTTCAGAATAAATTGACAGAGTTCTTTTGTAAGTCTCAGTTCCTGATCCCGCTTAGGATTTGCAATGATATAAAAATGTTCCATTTCCTACTGTCCTCTCCTGCTATGTCAGCGTCTCATGTGCCTTATCTACCACACTTTGTACCTCTGTCAGTTCGATCAAGCTCTCTTCACCCTTCTTTATATATACCAAATATTCAATATTTCCTTCTGGCCCTTTAATCGGAGAAAAATCTATTGCCATAACACCAAATCCAATCTCCTGCGCAAATGAAAAAATCTTCGCGACAACCTCATGATGCACTTTTGCCTCCCGAACAACACCTTTTTTTCCGACCTTTTCCCGACCAGCCTCAAACTGGGGTTTAATCAAACATACCATTTCCCCCTGTTCTGAGAGCAGCTCTCTGGCTGCTGGAAGTACCTTAGTCAGCGAAATAAAAGAGACATCCACAGATGCAAAATCCAACACATCGGCGATATCCTCTGGTGTAACATAACGGATATTTGTCTTTTCCATACATATTACTCGTTCATCCTGGCGCAGTTTCCAGGCAAACTGTCCATACCCCACATCTACAGCATAAACTTTCTGCGCACCATTTTGCAGCATACAATCTGTAAATCCACCGGTAGAGGCTCCGATATCCATACAAATTTTATCTTCCAGACTGATTGCAAAATTTTGCATTGCTTTTTCTAGTTTCAGCCCGCCACGACTCACATATTTTAAAGTATTTCCACGCACTTCAATCTCAACTGCCTGGTCAAACGCAGTACCCGCCTTATCCTCCCGCTGCCCGTCCACAAATACATTTCCTTCCATAATCAATGCCTTTGCCTTCTCTCTGGAAGGGACAAGACCTCGCTGCACTAACAATACATCCAAACGTTCCTTCATGCTACAACCTTTCTATTCATGTATATAACCTGCGACAATCCGCTTTAAAACAGATTCCACATCCAAACCAAGTTCTTTCTTTAAGATTTCTACATTTCCATGCTCCACATATAAATCATTGATCGCAATCTTAATCACCTTTGGTAACTGTGCCGTTTGTTTTTCACTAAAATAACTGACCACATGTTCTCCAAAACCGCCGCTTTCCACATTTTCCTCAATGGTCACTAAAAGCGTATGATTTTTGGCAAGCTGGTCAAGCAGTTCTGTGTCCAAAGGTTTTACAAAACGAACGTTTATCAATGTGCAAAAATATCCCATAGACTTCAACAATATACGCACCTGCTCTGCCGTTTTTACCATACTTCCCACTGCCAGCAACGCAATCCCTTCTTCTTGAAAGAGAATCTCACTTTTCCCATAAATAATCTTCTCCCGATATTCTTTTAACCCCGCATATGCCTCCCCTCTCGGATAACGCACTGCGATTGGATGTTCAAAATTAATGGCAAACTTAATCATATCGGATAATTCCCATTTATTTTTTGGAGCCAGAATACTCATATTCGGAATAGAAGATAGATAAGAAAGATCAAAAATTCCTTGATGTGTCTCACCATCATTTCCCACAAGCCCAGCACGGTCAACAGCAAACACCACTGGAAGATCCTGAATACAGACATCATGAAGAATTTGATCATAGGCACGCTGCAAGAAAGAAGAATATACTGCAACCACAGGCTTTAATCCTGCCGCTGCCAAGCCCGCCGCAAATGTGACTGCATGTTCCTCTGCAATTCCCACATCAAAAAAACGTTCAGGAAACATATTGTGAAACCGTTTTAAGCCTGTACCATCCTTCATGGCAGCAGTAATTGCCACCACTTCCTGGTCCCGTTCCCCAAGCTTACGCATTACCGTAGAAAAAATATCTGTATAATTTGCCACAGTCCTTGGTTTCACTGGCAATCCAGTCTCCACCTCAAAAGGCTCCGCTCCATGAAATCTTGCCGGATGACGTTCTGCCGGAAGATAACCCTTGCCTTTCTTGGTAATTACATGAACCACCACAGCACCATTTACTTTGGAAGCCTCTCGAAACACGCGCAGCAGTTCACCTATATTATGACCATCAACAGGCCCTAAATAGGTAATCCCCATATTTTCAAATATCATTCCTGGAATGAAAAGTTGCTTAATTCCGCTCTTGGTTCTGCGAATGCGTGCCACCATGCGCTCTCCATAGACTGGTATTTTAATCAGAGAGTTTGTCACCCCAATCTTAAGACCCTGATATGCATCAGCCGTTCTTAAATTCCCTAAATGTCTGGATAACCCGCCAACATTTTCAGAGATAGACATATCATTGTCATTCAATACAATAATAAAATTTGTGTTGAGCCGAGAGGCATTATTGAGAGCCTCATATGCCATCCCTCCAGTCATGGCGCCATCTCCAATCACCGAGATCACTTTGTAATCTTCTCCGGTAATTTCCCTGGCTTCCGCATAACCAAGCCCTGCCGAAATGGAGGTAGAACTGTGGCCTGTGTCAAAACTATCACAGGGGCTTTCCTTACGCTTAGGAAAACCACTCATTCCGCCATATTTGCGCAGTTGGTCAAATCCATCCCGCCGTCCTGTCAACAACTTATGGGTATAAGATTGATGCCCCACATCCCAGACAATCTTATCCTTCGGCAGTTCAAATGCTAAATGCATTGCTATTGTAAGTTCAACTGTCCCCAGATTAGAAGCCAGATGTCCGCCGTTTTCTGATATTTTTTGAATCAAAAATTCTCGAATCTCCCCTGCCAATACTGGAAGCTCCGATTCTCTCAGTTTCTTAATATCATTGGGTTCCTTTATCTTATCCAATACCATAGAGAATACCCTCTTTCTTCTGAAATGCTTTTCATTCCCGCGCCTGGAACAATACAGTCATTATTTTTTCCGATGAATCAGATGCAGCATCAGATTGGTTAGAAATTCATTCTTTACCACCAGTGTATCAATACGTTCTACACTATTTTTGGAGAGTCGATTTACTTCCTGCTGTGCCTGTGCAATGTCAAACAGTGTCACCCAGGTAGTTTTATGATTTTTCTGATCGCTTCCTACAGGTTTCCCCAATTCCTCTGTAGTACTGGTGACATCCAAAATATCATCTTGTATCTGAAATGCCAGTCCAAACTCTCTCGCCGCTAGTTCCACTTGCCGCTGTTCGCTCTGGGTAGCGCCCGCCAGAATAGCGCCAATCAACATGGAAGCCTCAAACAATGCCGCTGTTTTCAAACGATAAATAAACCGCAGCATATCCTCCGTCACTGGTTTTCCCTCCATCTCCACATCCACACATTGACCGCCCAGCATACCTTGGCATCCAGATTTTTCTGCAAGCACCGCCAACGCCTTGCCTATCTGCAGATTTCCTGGTTCAATCTCAAATGCCTTAACGGCAGTCTCAAAAGCATAATTCAAAAGCCCGTCGCCAGCAAGAATCCCCATCGCTTCTCCATATTGTGCATGTGTTGTCTTTCTTCCCCTGCGAAATTCATCATTATCCATAGCCGGAAGATCGTCGTGCACCAGAGAATACGTGTGCACCATCTCAATTGCTGCCATAAACGGGCCAATCACCTCTGACCTGCCGCCAAACATACGATATGTTTCCCACATCAACATTGGCCGCAGACGTTTGCCGCCCGCCTGTATGCTGTAATTCATGGCTGAAATAACTGTCTTTTGGTATCCCTCTTCTTTGGGAAGATATCTGGCAATCACAGCCTCAATTTTCTCTGTCTTAGCTGCAACCTCTGCATTTATATCCATGTTTATCCTTTCCTTTCATATATATTTAAGAACGCCATTGGCTCTCTTGCGGTGGGATGTTGGTTAGCTTTGCTGGCACAAACAACTGGATGCCATTTTCTGCAATTTAAACCCTGACTTTGTTATATTGTATTCTCAAAAATCTCCAATTCCCCTTCTTGGTTTAACGTAAGCATCTGCTTCTCCACCCGATCTATCTTCTCATTGCAGAACTTTAATTTGTGGATTCCCTGTTCATAGAGAGAAAAAGATTCCTCAAGAGTCACTTCTCGGTTCTGCATTTTTTCGATAATAGCCTCCAATTCCTGGAATGCCTCTTCCAAAGATGGTTCCTTTTGCTCTTGCTTTTCCATATTTTACTCACTCCTTTTTCTCTAAATCGAAATTTTATACTCAATCCATATTCCGTCAGTTTTGCGGTATAATAGTTCATTGCCCTGCCCAATTTGATTGCTCAATCTCACATACCTGAGCCTGCACCTTACCATTAGACATATAAATTTGCAGCATATCTCCCTGTCTAAGCTTCTCTACCTGCCGCACACTGTGTCCCTCTTGATCTGCTACAAAAGCATAGCCCTGACTTAATTTTTTTGAAGGAGACAATGCATCCAGCCGACTGGCAAGCAGCTCTAATTCATGTTTTTTGTGGGTAAGCTGCTGTTCCATCCAAAGTTTCAATTTTTCTTCCAAATCTGCTGTAATTTGGCGCTTTTCATTTAACTGACTGGTTGGACTTAACCATTTTAACCTGCTCTGATATTGTTGTACTCTCTCTTTGCTGCGCTCAAGCTTTTCACAGATTCGACGATTTAGCTCTAACCGTAAGGCCAAAAGCTGCCCTTCCAATTCTCGGATATCATATACTGCAAGCTCTGCCGCCGCTGAGGGCGTAGGTGCCCGCAAATCTGCTACATAATCTGCAATGGTAGTGTCTGTCTCATGCCCTACTGCTGAGATAATCGGTACATTACAGTCAAATATAGCCCGCGCTACGATCTCCTCATTGAAAGCCCATAAATCTTCAATGGAACCGCCGCCTCTTCCAACAATAATTACATCTACACCAAGCTGCTCCATTGCATGAATACCATTTACAATACTTGCTGCCGCCCCCTCCCCTTGCACTAAGGCTGGATAAAGGATGGTCTGAATATAAGGATTCCTTCGGCTGCTGATATTCTGGATATCTCGGATAGCTGCTCCTGTAGCTGCTGTCACAATCCCCAGTGTTCTAATGTATTTGGGAATGGGTTGCTTATACTCTTTTGCAAACATTCCCATCTCTTCCAATTCTCGCTTAAGCGCCTCAAAACGCTGATACAGAAGTCCTGCCCCATCCAAGAGAATTTCTCTGGCATAAAGCTGATATTTTCCGTCTCGTTCGTAGACAGAAATGGAGCCTAGTACAATCACATTATCTCCATTTTTCATGGAAAATCCTAAACCTTTACGGTGGCCCGCAAAAAGCACTGCATTGAGCGCTCCTTTCTCATCCTTTAAGGTAAAATAAATATGGCCAGAAGTGTGATATTTGCAATTTGACACCTCACCCTTGACATAGATTCGATTCATCATAAAATCTTGAGTGAACATATTTTTGATGTAGGCATTGACTTGTCCTACTGTATATACATGCTTTGTCATACTAATTTCGCCAAAATCCCATTGACAAAAGAGGACGAATCATCTGTGCCATATGCTTTTGCCAATTCCACTGCCTCATTGATTGCCACTCCTGCTGGGACATCCTCCTCAAATTTCATTTCATACACGGCAAGCCGAATTAAGGTCAAATCCACTTTCCCCATGCGGCTAGTCTTCCAGCCCTGTGCCACCTCATTGACCATCGCATCAATCTCTGCCAGCCTGCCTACAATCTGTAAAAATTTATCTTCGATATATTTAGTATCCTTATTTTCTTCCTGACCCAGTTCTTCAAAAAAAAGCTGACATTGCTCTGCTAAATCTGTTTCTTTATAAAATTCAGCACGGAACAACAGCTTAAAAATCTGTTCTCTGATCTCTCTGCGGCTCATTCTATTTCCTCTCTGACTTTCATCTCGCAGACCGCTGACACTTTCGCTATACGAATACTGATGGAACGGCTGCTATGAAAAAAATATATAATTATACTCATGGCCGATGAAATCTGCCATGAGTATCGCGCCAGACGCAGCCGCAAAGCGGCATAATTCCTCATGCGGCTGTGCGCATTATGTTATGCTGAGCGACAAATTTATCTGACGCTCAGTATATATCCAACAAAAGGGTGTCTCAAAGACACCCTCTCTTCTGTTTTTGTCTTTACTTTTAAAGGTACATTATTTGCGTTTCTCCAGATTTACTCCTGCGATACGCACGTTGATATTGCTCACTTCCAATCCAGTCATATTCTCAATGGCAGATTTTACCCGTTCCTGCACCTTTGTAGATACTTCTGGGATTGCATAGCCGAAACGAATATTCAGCGCAACATCAACCTTTACCACTTGTTCCTGTACTTCTACTTTAATTCCTTTGGAGAGATTTTTCATCCCCAACTTGCTGACCAGCTCATTGGTAATATTGCCAGCCATAGAGCTTACACCCTCTACTTCAGTTGCGGCAAGTCCAGCAATTATGGCAACCACCTCATCTGCAATCCGCACTTCCCCTAAATTATCATCCTTTATCATATATGCTTTTCGATCTTCTGCCATGTTTACGCCTCCTAAACTTATTCATCTTGTTATTATAGCAGAATATCCAATTTTTGCAAAGGTATTCTTCGTGTTTTTTAGATCTTTTACTCACAGTTCAGCCAGACCACAGAAGGACGGCGACTCATGCTTGCATGAAGTAGACGGACTGACAGTGGTCTGAGGGAATGCCCAGCAATGAGCAAAGTTAGCTGCAGCGCAGCAGGTTAGCGCGTCAGCGCGTCTTTGCGAATGTTTTTATGGGCATGGGCTGAACTGTTATCATATTTTTCTATACTATTTCACAGACCACAGAAGGACGGCGACTCATGCTTGCATGAAGCAGACGGACTGACAGTGGTCTGAGGGAATGCCGTCACCGCTTTGCTTTGCGGTAGCCGGCATCCATCGCCTCCTGTTCTGTCTGGAAGATAACCAGGTTATTGGAATCTTCCATCTCCTCATAGGCAGCCTGCCCTGGACAGTGATAAATCTTAGATCTTGCATTTCCTCGAATTTCACCAGACACACTGGCCTCAGGCTCCTGTTCGGTATCACCGTTCAATTTACTATTACCGTTTGCATAGTCAATCGTAATCCCTGGCTGCACATTGTAGACAAAGACATTAAAGCATACACTATCACCTTTATCTTCCACAGAATACGCCTCCATCTGCACCCCTTTTGCAACTAGATTATCCCCCTCAAAAATGGGCGTTACCCGATAAAGTACATGAGAACCAGTTTCTCTTACATAGTCGGCAACCATATTTTCAAAAGGCAGCATCCCATCCACATTCATATAACGCGTGCCAGTGATCAAATTTTTCTCATTGGCATTTTCAGCGGTAAGCTGATATCCGATCAAATGGCATCTGTTGTAAAGATATTTTCCATCTACAATATCATATTTTGCAGTCTGCCAGCCACTGGGCTTGATCCTGCTAATATTGCCTCGTTCCCCTGTGGGCATTAGATCCTGCCCAACATTTGCATAGGCACTCTGACATCTTCCCAGCGAATCCAGATCGCTGTAAGTCTCAAATGAGTCCTTTGTCATATCTTCTTCACTGAAATCTGGTTGATTTTCATTGATGACAACATATGGTTCACCGCTGTATTCCGGCACCTCCGAGACAGATAAAGACGAACCCTGATTGGAGGATGAACCAGTAAGCCCAAGTTCTTCCAATGGTTGACAGGCCGCCATAGAGATACAGCAGACCATAAAAAGCATTAATAGACATCTTCTATAAAGTTTCTTCATACGCACGCTCCATTTCTTTTGTAGATTTTATAATTACCAAAATAAACCAACCATTATTATAAGCGATCTTTCTTTAATCTACAATCACAAATTTCATTTCACTTCTGATTTTCGATAACCATAATAGAGCACAGGTGTAAGCATTAGTGACAACAACAAATATACCGGAATCAAAACAAAATAGAGGCCAAATACTTTTCCGCCGATTTCACAGACTAAGAATACATCTAAAAACTTACTGATTCGAAGCAGCATATCTGGGAAAAGATTCATAAGCTCAGTCAGCATAGAAACTCTCCCTAAAAACATTGGCGCGCAGGACAATGCAAATGGAATTGTGATCGCCACCACTGTGGATCTGGTTTTTGCAGATATCAGCATGGCAAGCATCAATATAAACAAGTTTGCCACATAACCACCACACATACTAAGCAGCCAATCCTGAAAATATGTGATATTGTACATACTATACCAATTCCCTCCAGTCTGTATCATACACCCAGCACCGCCAAATCCCAGCACCCCAAGAACAATTACAGAAAACAACAGCATTACAGACCAATACACCGCTGTAATCGCCAGAAAACCAGCCTTTATTTTAGCGCCAACCGCTCTGTTCCTTCCCAATTTTGTGGAAAAGAAAATAGAATCTGCTTTAAGCTGAAATTCATCTGAAAAAATCCCAGATATTAAAAATCCAATAATCACTATCGTAATAATCATCAATGTAGGCAGATATTGAGAATCCAAAAGAGCTTTCCAGCCTTCCATGTATTCATAGTAAAGAGGTGTTTTTAAATTCTCATATTGATGTATCAGAAACTCCTTCTCCTTTTGAGAAAAAGCTAGCTTCTCCTGCTGTTCTGTGCCTATTATCTCTTCTTTGAGATTGGAGAGTCTCTTTTCATAGAGACTTTCTGCCTGATCAACCGCTATCTGGTCACAGACATAATAATCATATTCTCCGATCTTAGAAAATCCCATATTGACTAACTCGCGGATATCTTCCAAATTCTGTCTTCCGGCGAGCATTAACTCCTCCGATTCAGCCAAGGCATTAACTGCCTGATTTTCCGCTACTGCCTGTTGAATCACTTCTTCGGTAAGTCTGCCTTGCCATTTGTTTTTTTCTTTTCTCAGTTGGCGTGCCGCCGATAACCCAGAAATCATAGTGCCATCTTCTCTATAACATTTAACATCTCGTATGGTCAGAAAACTTCCCACCAATACAATGGCCAATAAAACCAAAAGCACTACCTGATTCACCCGTTTCAAAAATATTTTTTTCATTTCAAACCATATCATTTTCTTCACCCGCCTTTTCTCCAAAATAATATAAAAATACATCCTCCAGATTCGCCTCCTCCAACACAGCATTGGGAATCGGTTTTTCCTCTGAAATAATTCGCACCTCCACACCCTGAGCATCCGATTTCATATTAGAAATTTTATACTTTTTCAGCAAATGTCCCACTTCATTTTTATTGATATAACACTTCCATACTTGCTGCTGCATGGAAGAAATCAGCTCCTCTGCCGTTCCCCTGTGAACAAGTTCTCCATCCCTCATCAATAAAATCTCATTGGCAATATACTCCACATCTGAGACAATATGTGTGGACAGAAGTACCAGCCGCTCTTCGGCAAGTTCACTGATTAGATTGCGAAAACGAATCCGTTCATTGGGATCCAGTCCCGCTGTCGGCTCATCCAAAATCAAAATCTTAGGATCGTTTAACATTGCCTGAGCAATTCCAGCACGCCGTTTCATACCACCAGACAATTTCTTCATTTTTTTATGTGCCGCTTTCTTAAGTCCTACCGCCCCAATCATTTCTTTTACTCGTTTCTGTGCCACAATAGGACGCAGCCCCTTTATCGTGGCGATATAATGCAGATAATCCTCAACCGTAAACTCTGGGTAAAACCCAAAATCCTGCGGCAGATACCCCAATAACTTGCGATATTCTCCATCCATTGCAAAAATCTCTTTGCCATCACAAGTAATTTCTCCACTTGTCGGACGCAGCAATGTACAGAGCATACGCATCAATGTCGTTTTTCCAGCACCGTTAACCCCCAGCAGGCCATACACCCCGCTGCCCATTGTGATATTTAGATGATTTACTGCCTGCATACCAGCAAATTCTTTTGTCAAATTAGTGATATTCAATTCCATCTGTATTTCCCTCCCAACCTCTGCTATAATCATGTAATGTCTTATAAATAACAACTGTTAAAAATACAATCGCAATCCCAAATAGCAAAAGCCATACTGGAAATACAATCGCTGTGTAAAAACTTTCATTCACCGTAATCAACCACCATACCGCACTCCAGATCATGCATAATGCCACAGATACCGGCTCATTGACTACACGCGGACTGCACAATGTCCAAAAACAGATACAAGCTGTTACCGTCATTGGAAATAAAAATTGTACCATCAATTCCGCAAATGTAATTTGCAGTGTTCCATGTACTATCCCACAAAATATTGTTAATAAAAAAACATCGACAACGCCAAATATTGATATTCGCGCTGCATAAATTTGTCTCAATGAATAATAAGCGGCAGCTTCCACCTCCATACAATGATAATTTTTATTCTTCCATAATTCTGGAATCACAAAAATAACAAATAACACACCGGCAATCCCTATACTTTTCTGAATATAATATTGTTCTTGCATCTGTGGCAATATCAAGATTATGGCCGCCAGCAAAATGGATTGAAACAACCACCACCTTTTCTGTATCAATTGATACTGCGTCCACAAAAATTCCAAATATGTCAGCATCCGCTCTTTTTCTTTTTGATAAAAGATTTCCATTGATTTTTGAATTGTCTCTTGTATCTTATCCTCTGTGGATGTGACAGTCGTTTGCTGCTTATATTTTTGCCTCCATTGTTCCTCCCTCATATTGCTCCTCCTTTCTGACTTGCAGTCTGATTAGTGATACTTTGAAAATAAAAACTCTCTTCACTGCCAATCAAGGCTGCAAGCTGTTTTCTCGCCTTCCTTAACCTGTACTTTACAAGAGGCAGGCTTATCTGTGCAACTGCTGCAATCTCGGAAAGCTTTAATTCCTGAAAATAAAACAAAATAATTATCTCCCTCAGTTCTTCTGGCAGTTTCTGCATCGCTTCCTCAATTACTACCTGATCTAAGATATGCTCAAATGGATCTGGCGGCGAAACAGACTCTTTTTCCAGTTCCTCTCCCTCTACTGGCAGATCCTTTTTCTTGTTGTAAAAGTTTTTACACAAATTTCCAGCAATGGTATATAGATAATTTTTTGTCTTACCTTTGTAGTGGTACTGCGGCAAATTTGCAAAAAACCTTAAAAACGTCTCCTGTGCCAGGTCTTGTGCATACTCAATGTCAAAACAATGGTATCTGCAATACCTTAAGATTTCATCATAATATTTATGGACGAATTGATCAAAAGCCGCTTCCTTCCCCTGTTTCATTTTTAATATCAAAAGAAAATCTTTGTCCACATACGCCTCCTTTCCAAGTTTCATAACATCAAGACAAGTTCGGAAATCCTCAACTGGTATAACAATTTAAAACTGCAAAAAGATAGCCAAACTACTATGTTTTTTTTCATTCATAATTTGGGACTGTCTATTTTTGTTATTAATTAGTATTTTTTCTACTTGTAATTTCTTTTTTTCAGAGTTATAATGCCATAGAATTAATAGATATTGGCAATTACAGAATTGATATATTTTTTGGTAAGGCTACAAGCCAAAGTGGGGTGCCCCAAAATATATATTTCCTGAAATTGCCTCGTGAATAGATACAGATGGAGGATATTTTTATGAATTACGATTATCTATTGTATTTAGCGATTATCTTATTTAGTACCAAGCTCTTAGGGCTTATCACCAGGAAAGCGCATATGCCGCAGGTAGTGGGTGCTCTGCTTGCCGGTCTGCTGCTTGGTCCTGCTTGTTTCGGTTTGCTGCACGGTTCCACCTTCTTAAACCAGATTTCTGAGATCGGTGTCATTGTTCTGATGTTTATGGCCGGCTTGGAAACGGACACAGAAGAGCTGAAAAAATCTGGGCTCGCCTCTTTTGTGATCGCATTAGTAGGCGTATTAGTTCCGCTTTTGGGAGGGCTTGGCGTTGCCTATGCATGTAATGTAGGTTCCAGCGACCTGCCAGCAAGCACCTTTTTGCAATATGTTTTCATTGGTATTATCCTGACTGCTACTTCCGTTAGTATTTCTGTGGAAACTTTGAAAGAAATGGGCAAGATTTCCACCAAGGCGGGAACTGCAATCTTGGGCGCTGCGATCATTGATGATATTTTAGGCATTATTGCGCTGACTGTTGTCACAAGTATGGCGGACCCCAGCACCAACCTTTGGATAGTTTTGCTGAAAATCGTGGGCTTCTTTGTATTTGCCGCTGCCTTTGGGCTTGCCTTCCACTTTGTCATTCAAAAATGGATTTCCTTTGACCCCAGACCGAATCGGCGTTATGTAATTTTAATCTTTGCATTCTGTCTGGTTATGTCCTTCTGTGCGGAGGCATTCTTTGGCGTTGCAGATATCACTGGCGCTTATGCCGCTGGATTGATCTTAAGCCACAGCACTAAGCGAGAAATTGCATATCGGGAGTTTGACACTGTTTCCTATATTTTGGTCGCCCCAGTATTCTTTGCAAGCATCGGACTTAAAGTAGAACTCAGTTCCATGTCCTCCAATATCATTATATTTACCATTGTACTGCTGGTAGTCGCCATTTTGACCAAGGTAGTCGGCTGCGGACTGGGAGCAAAAATTATGGGCTATACTTCAAGGGAATCTCTGCAGATTGGTGTGGGTATGATCTCTCGTGGAGAAGTGGCGTTGATTGTAGCAAATAAGGGAGAAGCTTTGGGCCTGATTAGTGATACTCTCTATGCTCCAATTGTTGTTATGGTTGTAATCACTACCATTATCACACCAATTCTTTTAAAAATCGTCTTTAAGAAGAAAAATAAACCGCAGCAGCCTGCAACTGCATAATACGCTGCCCATAAGAGATTCCAGAGAAGGGGAATAGAGATATGCGATTATTACTTGCAGAAGACGAAAAAGAACTATCACGCGCACTGACTACCATCTTAGAACGCAGCAATTATTCTGTGGACGCTGTTTATGATGGCGAAGAGGCGCTGGAATATTTAAATAGTAATAATTATGACGGCTTAATCCTGGACATTATGATGCCCAGGGTTGACGGCCTTACGGTTTTAAAAAAGCTCCGGGAGAAGAGAAATCTGATTCCGGTGCTTTTATTGACTGCAAAATCTGAAGTTGATGACAAAGTGGAAGGACTGGACGCCGGAGCAAATGATTATCTGACCAAGCCTTTTGCCGCCAAAGAACTTCTTGCCAGAATACGCGCCATGACCAGAGAACATACCAGCGCAGTCAATGCCAGTCTGCATACCGGCAATTTGACGTTGGATCTTGCCTCCTATACCCTCTCCTCCCCCACAGGAAATTTTCGGCTCACCAACAAAGAATTTCAGATGTTGGAAATGTTGATGGCGAACCCTGGACAGCTTATCCCCAGCGAACGCTTTTTAGAACGGATCTGGGGCTATGATAGTGAAGCAGAATCTAATGTTGTCTGGGTCTATATTTCCTATTTGCGCAAAAAACTGACGGCACTTCATGCCAATGTACAGTTAAAAGCTGCGCGAAATGCGGGTTATTTTCTGGAGGTACTGCCATGATCAAAAAGCTGCAGAACCGGTTTATTCTAATTTCAATGCTCTCCATACTTCTGGTATTGACCGTGATTATGGGTTCAATTAACATACTGAACTATCAAAAGGTGGTAAAGGACGCCGAGGATATTTTATCTATCCTCTCAGAAAACAATGGCCATTTCCCCAAAAAACTTCCCCCTTTGGATAAAAACTCTCTGGAAAATCGGCCTTCTGCAAATCGTTCAGAAAAAAGAGACCCTTCCGAACACACAGATACACAGCAGCCGTCCGAACCTGGGGCTGTACATAATCGCAAATTTTCTCCAGAAATGCCTTATGAGACACGCTATTTTTCTGTAATCTTAGATGAAAATGGAACCATAAAATCCACAGATACTGGAAAAATTGCCGCTGTTGATGAGAATACTGCCTCCGATTATGCCTCGCAAATCTGGAAATCTGGAAAAATCACCGGTTTTCTCTCCTCCTACCGTTATCTCAGGGAAGCCTGTCCTGACGGAACTCGCATTCTTTTTCTGGATTGCAGCCGAACGCTCGCCACATTCCGCTCCTTTTTACTAACCAGTATTCTGGTTTCGGCTCTGGGGTTATGCTCTGTACTGGTTTTAGTATTCTTTTTTTCGCGAATTGTAATGAAGCCAATCTCAGAAAGTTATGAGAAACAACGTCAGTTTATCACCGATGCTGGACATGAAATTAAAACACCGCTCACCATTATTGATGCCAACTGTGAGATTTTAGAACTGGAATATGGAACAACAGAATGGAGCCAGAGCATTCAAAAACAAACGGCGCGTCTTTTGAAGCTCACAAACAGCCTGATTTACCTTTCCCGTATGGAGGAATCGAAAAAACATCTCCAAAAAATTGATTTTTCTATCTCAGATCTAGTGGAAGAAACAATACAATCTTTCCAGCCACTAGCCTCTGCACAAGGAAAATCTTTTTCTGTAAACATCAAACCGCTGTTGTCCTACTATGGAGATCAATCCGCCATCGGCCAGCTTGTCTCCATTCTTTTAGACAACGCTGTCAAATATTCACCGCCCCAAAGTTCCATTGAAGTTACGGTAGAACAGCGAGGTAAAAACATCTGTCTTATGGTCTGCAATCCAGCCAGAGAACTTGCACCAGAACATTTCCCCCACTTATTTGACCGTTTTTACCGAACAGACGCTTCCCGTAATTCTGAGACTGGCGGATACGGTATTGGCCTGTCCATCGCCCGGGCAGTCACAGATGCTCATAAAGGCAAGATCTGGGCTGAGCGCAGAGATGAAGATTCCCTTCTGGTGACAGTTCTTCTTTGATTTAGAGTATCTGTTTGACAGATGTTATCATCCTATTAAGATCATCCATTACTTTTATATAATTATCATCACCTAAATATAAATGTGAAAGCAACACCTTGATATTTTTCTCAAAATCTTTCGGTAAGATTGGACAACTGCTTTTACACAATTCAATCAGACGTTTTTCACCAGGATGTGTTTTTTCATTGAGTGCAAACAACAAGTCAAAATAAGACGCTAAAAATTCTGTTACTCTGTGATTGACACTCACAAAATCTTTGCGCCTAAGCGCTTTTTCAATCTGTCCTTTATATGCTGGTAAAGCATTCTCCATCAAGTTAAGCTGTCTTACTATAATTGCCTTTTTCAAATCTTGTGGATATGGAATGTCATATTTTTCTTTGGCCGCCTTGAGCTTTCCAGTTCTGTCATATATGATCTTACAATTTATGAGATTATGCCACATACATGTAGTATAACTATTTGAGGCCTGACATTGTACAACAACCCGCTCAATATCTTTACAAAACTGATCTAAATCACGGTATAAAATATCAATGTCAATCCCATTGTTTAAAACACAGTTATCCTCATATTCCCAATAATGATTGCCAATCTCCATTGAACTACAATACTCTGATAAAATCTGTCTGCGTATTTCTTCTTCCATCGGAGCTGTCACATATACATACACATCATAATCTGACTTTTCATCGTACACCCTGCCTGCCCTTGAACCGCCAAGTGCAATTGCTTCCACACAGTCTATCTGTGCAAATCTCTTAAAGATCATATCTGGCATAATAAATTCTTCCTTTCTGCGTCCTTTCATTCACTGCTAGATAAATATTCCATCCATCTATTATAATTCTATATTTATTGCCAACATTCGGCCAAATGAATATCCCAGATATTTCAAAAAGGAAAATCTATGCCGTTTCTCCTTTTTTCGTATCTGAATCCTCCTTAATATCTCGTCCCATTTCTTTATACAATGTGGTTCTTTTTCATATTCACAGATATCGGTGTCAATGCAGTTTAAAAGCTCATACATATTCCGATATGTCAAACTGGCGTCTTGCAAAAGTTCCTCTTCTCTATAAAAACGGAAAAATAACTTCTGCTCGTCCGGCTCCAGACAACTTACCATCACTTCTTCCTCTTCCGCAATCTCCTTCTCAATCAACCAGGCAATGGTGGCTTCATTTCTGTGGAGCTTTAAAAATTCCAGACAGCGATACCTGGCTACAGAGCCAATCCAATTTTCAAATTCATTCTCCTTGTCAAAACAATCTATGTAGTCCCAAATAGATTGTATAACATCTACAAGACAGTCCTGCTGTAAATGTGGCAGTGTAAACAGGTGCTTGCGGATTATGGAAAGCAGCCGCTCTCCATGCTCTGCAAGCAGCACTTCTAATGCTTTCTCATGATGCAGCTGTAACTGCATAACCAGATTTTCTTTTCGGATCGTCATAATAACCCCGCCCTTCTCTCTATCTGCTGGTAAAATCTTCCAATTTTTCCAAAGTTTTCTTATAGCATAGCAGATTAGTCTTATTTGTATCTTACAAAATTTCTTAAGTTTTTCTTATAATATTAGATGCATAAGAGAGACAAAATGTTGCATGTCAAAGTAAATTAGATAGAATATTCTGTCAAAGCCCTGGGACCATCCAATAATTCCCTTCCTATATAGAGCACATTATCTTCCCTCACTTTTACACTCCATTTCACAAGAGAAATTGCACCGCATTCCAGTTCTAGCGCTGTAATACATCTGGGATGCACGCAACTGCCATCATTAAAATAATATCCTTCCCCCGGTTTTGGGAAAGAAGGCCTATGCGTATGCCCGGCAACTAAAATTTTTTGATGTTCCTGTGCCCATTCTGCCAGCCTCTTTTCCGTCTTTTCTTTTCGCTGATAATTTTTTGCTGCGCTGGTGGGGTCGTTACACCCCGCCAGCTCCAGAGGACGCCAGAGATAGCGAACTAAAAACCTTGTCAATTTCCACAAAGTATCATTCCACAAATCCCCCTGATGTCCATGTACTAAAAATAATTCTACACCACTTTTTCGCTCTTGCAGGCGAATGGCTTCCTGTACTTTCATATCAGGAAACAGACTTCTCATCTGTGTCTCTGTCTCGGAAAAGTAACTATGACAATGAGATTTAAAATACTTCTCACAGCCCTTCTTGCGGTCATGATTCCCGAACAGCATATAAAACCGTCCTTTTTTATAAAACTCTCCCATCAGCCAGAATTGATTGCTGTGGATCCGCACAATTTCCTTTAGTTCTCTATTTTCCCAGAGCTCGTCTCCATCTCCCAGCTCAATATAAATGAAATTTCTTCGATTATAATACTGTAGTGCTGCAAAAAATAGATTTTGATTAGGCTGAAAATTATCTCCCCAATTGCCAATTCCTCGATGACAGTCACTCATCAATACAATTCGGCTTCCTTTATCGAAAGAGATGCACAGTGCATTTTCATATGCCTGATCTAATTTTTTTTTAGTACGGCTCATTTTTTCTTTTTCTCCCAGGCAATTCTTCCTGTTTTTATAATTATGCTAAAAATCCTGGGGTATGCCTGCATCAGATAGTCCAATTTATCAATTGTTCTGGTAAAATCTTTTGTCACCCTGTGATAAAGCTTACAGTTATGGGCATTTTGCCATTGAATCCAGCGGCCAAAAATTTTCCCATATTTGGAAGGCTGTTTTGCTTTGGGCTGACAGAGCCGTAATGTTACCCGTTTGTACCAGATATGCAGATCCTCTGGCTGATAACCGACACGATAACATCCTTCCAAAAAAGCTTCTAGCATTTCAATATTAGGGAAAGTCACAGAAACTTCCAACATCAGCTCCCCTGGCCAGGAAAATTCTCCCAGTGAAAACCCAGTAAGCCACCAATGTTTTTTCTCCCGCCGAAACATTTGTTTCCCATTTTTGTATAAAATCATACTAATAGGAATTTCCTCTTCTTCGGAAACACACTGGTAAAACACATCTTCTGGAGCTTTTTCATGCCCCCGCTTTCGTTCGATATAAATGCCAACCTCTGCTCCAGTGGTGACGCCGTATTGTCCTTTCCAGAACTCAATCATCCATCTATGGCCATCATATTCAAAATAAATCGGCTCACTATGAATAATCATATTCATAGTTGGAGCCATTTCATCATATATTTTTCCATAGCCAAAATTTCTCTGCCATGCGCCCCGCAGGGAATAAAAAATATCTTGTTTCAGATCATAGGCAAAGCCAAAAGGCTCTAAAGCTTGGTTGATATCCGATAATTTTTCATGATCACAGCGTTCCTGTACGCGGCATTTTGCCCGTTTATGGCGCCGATAACGAAGACAACAGATTAAAATAAGCAGCAGGAGTACTGCTGCTACAATTCCTAAAATCACCCAATCCACATGCAAAACTCTCCAACTCCTTTCTGTTCTATATCTATGAAAGCGAATAGCAAAATACTTTGTACCTTGACAATCGCTCTCATATTAATATATTCAAAAAGGATTTGGAGAGTTCTAAATTGTGTGGTTCTCTTTATACTTGAAACAATTGATTGGCATAGCGTACAGAACCCATAGCATCTTTAGAATAGAAATCTGCGCCAATCATATCTGCATAGGTCTGGGTCAGCACTGCTCCGCCTACCATCACTTTACAATCTGGCAATGCTTCATGGAGCATCTTTATCGTGAGTTCCATATTTGCCACAGTGGTAGTCATCAGCGCACTCAAGCCCACCAGTTTTACTTGATGCTGTTTGGCTGCCTCCACCACTGTTTCCGGCGGAACATCTTTCCCTAAATCAATCACTTGGAATCCATAATTTTCCAACAACACCTTAACAATGTTTTTTCCAATATCATGGATATCTCCTTTTACCGTGGCGATAACAATCGTTCCTTTGGAGGCTGATGTATCGCCTTTGGCCTGCAAATGTTCTTTGATTGCGTCAAAACCGGCCTTGGCCGCATCTGCACTCATCAAAAGCTGCGGCAAAAATACGGTCTTCTTCTCAAAACCTTGTCCCACTTTATCTAAAGCGGGTATCAATTCTTCATCAATCACTGTCAGTGGTTCCTTCGTTTCCAACTCTTTTTTGGCCGCCTGATAGGCACTTTCGGCTAACCCGCGCACCACCGCCTCAAACAAACTGATTTCCCCAGATTTTGCCGCCGCCTTGGGCTGCTCTGCCTGTTGAGAATAAATATTAATATAATCTGCACACTGGCTGTCACTGCCATTTAAGGCACAATAGGCATGGCAGGCCGCCATCATCGCCTCACTGTTGGGATTGATGATCCCAGCACTTAGTCCCTGTGCCAATGCCATCGTAAAAAATGCAGTATTGACACGCTCCCGCTGCGGTAATCCAAAGGAAATATTAGACACACCTAATGTTGTGTGCACCCCCAGTACATGCCGCACATGATAGAGTGCATCCAGAGTAATTTTAGCATTTTCCTGTCCAGTGCTTATTGTCATGGTCAAAGTATCGATCAGCAGATCTTTTTTGGCAATGCCATATTTTGCCGCCTCTGCGATCATCTTTTCAGCAATTTTAATCCTGCCTTCTGCAGTATCTGGTATTCCATTTTCGTCCAATGTCAGACAAACCACCATCGCGCCATATTTTGCCGCCAGAGGAAACACCATATCCATAGATTCCTGTTTGCCGTTGACAGAATTTAACAGCGGCTTGCCGTTATAAAGACGCAATGCCGCCTCCATTGCCAAAGAATCTGACGTATCAATCTGCAATGGCAGATCGGTAATACCCTGCAGCCCTGTGACCACAGAACGCATCATTTCTACCTCGTCAATTTCTGGAAGACCGACATTGACATCCAAAATATGCGCGCCTTTGTCCTGCTGTGTCAGCGCTTCTTTATAAATATATTCTAAGTCATTATCCCTAAGCGCCTGTTTAAAGCGGGATTTTCCCGTGGGGTTAATCCGCTCGCCAATGATTTTCGGACGCTGATTTAGCACCACTGCATGGGTATAAGAAGACACCACAGAACGGTTTTTATCTGTCAGATTCATGGGCAAAATATTCTTGCATCGCTCCACCAAGGCATGGATATGCGCTGGGGTAGTTCCACAGCAGCCGCCCATCACAGATACTCCATCCTTAGCAATCTCTTCCATAATGCCAGCAAATTCTTCTGGACTTACCTGGAAACAAGTCCGGCCGTCCACGACCACTGGAAGTCCGGCATTGGGATTTACCACAATCGGCAATGATGTAACTTCTCTAAGCCTCGGCAGGAAATTTTTCATCACGTCTGGCCCAAATCCACAGTTTAAACCTAAAGCATCCACCTTAAGCCCCTCAAGCATGGCGACAGCAGCCTCCATATCTGCACCAGTCAGCAGCTTTCCACACTCGTCAAACACCATTGTCACTACAATTGGCAGATTGGTATTTTCCTTAGCGGCAAGCACAGCGGCCTTGATTTCATAGGTATCATTCATTGTCTCAATCAGACACAGATCTGCGCCCGCCTGTTCTCCAGCGATACACATCGGCTTAAATGCATCATATGCTTCCTCAAACGGCAGATCCCCCAATGGCTCTAACAATTTTCCCAGAGAACCAATATCTAAAGCTGTATAAGCCTCCCGGCCTGATTCCGCAACAGCGCGCTTTGCCACAGCGACGCCTTGGGCCGTCAGCTCCTCACAGGTATATCCTGTCCCTTTTGCCTTAAACGGATTGGCGCCAAATGTATTTGCTTTTATGATATCGCAGCCAGCAGCCAGATATTGCTTATGGATCTCCAAAATCACATCTTCTTTGGTGATATTCCAAATCTCTGGCAATGCTCCAGACTGTAATCCACGTTCCTGGAGCATGGTACCCATCGCTCCATCAAAAAATAATAATTCTGTTCCCAATCGCTCTCGAAATCCCATATTTATTCTCCTTCCTGCCGAAATTCACAATCTGTCTTGGCACAGAGGCTGCATTTTTCCATCTGGCAAGATTTTCGTTCCTCTGTGGTAAGTCCAATTATTGCTGTCACAGATTTTGAGGGCATCATCAGATTCCCCTCTGTCAAGGTAAGCCCAATGCGTTTCTCGCATTCTAGTATTTGAAAAATATCCTTCTGATGATCCAGAGCAAAATCTCCATAGCCAGGACTAAATCTTGGGCGCAGATACCAGCCGCGTTTTATCGCATCTTGCCGAATGCTGTCCTCAACCTGATCTACATAGCTTTCAATTCCGGCGGCGCCTGCCGCCTGCACGATGGCCGCCTTTGCCATATTGGAAATGGAATATTTGCGAATCATCAAATCAGCGGCACGTCCAATCGTAGCCGCCAATAATACCGCCCTTTCACATCCCTTAAGATTTACTGCCAGATTACGGCTCGTAATGAAAAGTCCGCCCAACTTGATCTGAGTACCTGACACTTGACAATCATATTCCCGATAAATACTCTTAGGACTGCTGGCAGCCTCAAGCTCTGTGGCAATCTCCTCCATCAGCTGAGACGTCTGGGAATCCAATTCCTGTCCACGATAACCTAAATAACGCAATGTCTCTTTTCTATCTACTCTCATACATCCTGTTCTCTCTTTGCTAGTGATTTATGTTGATTGTACTTAACAAATCTCTGACAAATTTTTGAGGATAGCGCCTGCCACATCTGGCTTGTTCATGGTATAAATATGCACGTGATTGACTCCATTGGCAATCAAATCTATAATCTGATCTGTAGCATAGGCAATTCCTGCCTGCTTTAAAGCCGCTGGATTCTCTGCAAACCGCTCCACAATAGCCCGAAAACGCTGGGGCAAAATGCTTCCTGACAGAGAAGTAATCCGCTTAATTTGTTTGGCGTTCGTCACTGGCATAATCCCAGCAATCACTGGAACCTCAATATTCTTTTTTAAAGCTCTGTATAGAAAATTATATAAGATATTATTATCAAAAAACATCTGTGTTGTTAAAAATTCACACCCTGCCTCCACTTTGCGTTTCAGATTATCAATATCCGCCTCAATGGATTCCGCTTCTGGATGACCTTCTGGATAACATGCCCCACCAATACAGAAATCGCCAAAGGCTTTGATTTCCTCCATCAGCTCGTTGGCATGATGGTATTGATTGGGCAGAGGAAATTCTAAATCTTCTGGAATATCTCCTCTGAGCGCCAAAATATTTTCAATCTTTCTTTCTTTTAATTCTCCTAATACCTGATGAATCTTCTCTCTGCCGGAAGAAGCACAGGTCAAATGAGCCAATACTGGCACACCATTGACATTCTGTACCTCATTTGCCATATCCACGGTATGCTCACTGATGCCGCCGCTTGCGCCATAGGTCACACTGATAAAGGCTGGTCCAAGCTTTGCCATCTCATGTACGAGTTCATGTGCCTTCTTGAGTTCGGAACCCTTCTTGGGTGGAAACAACTCACAACTGATCGTCACTTCTTTTGTCTTTAATAATTCTGATATTTTCATAAATCCCTCTTTTTCTTTCTCTGAATGCAAATATTATTTTTTCACTTTGTTCAAACTGTTTGATATCTTAACCATTATAATGATTCAACGTGTAAAAGTCAAATTTAAAAATACAATAATGCATAGACCACACAAAAAAACAAATACTATTTGTGCAAATATTGATATTTCAACTGATTTTAATCTTTGCCATTTGAAAAAATTATTTCAGAGAAAAGAGGTATTTTATGAAAAGTGAAAATAAAAAAAATGAAAACCATCCAGTCCCAGATCTGACCGACAACTACGATTATCTGAAAGCAAGCTCCGTTATGGATTGTACAGGAGCTGTTCCCAGACCACCACAGAACAGCGCTGAACTGGATTCCTATCTTGATGTCTACAATTTCCTGCCCCAGAGCGCTTTTGTGGAACCCAGTCCCTTGGAGATTGATATGCTCAGTGGCGAAAAAACACAGCACAAGACGAAATAGGAAATGGAACAAAACCATTGTTTTTTATCCTATCAGATAAAAATAGGATGTCAAAGGCTTATATTCTTTTCCTTTGACATCCTTTATCTTTTTTATTCCCGCGAGCAATGAGCCAAGCAGCCGCGCTCGCGCGGATATTTGGCGAATGCCGCGAGGGTAAGTGCCCTGTGGGTACAAATATCCCGCCCCTTGGGGCGGAAAGAACAAGCTAGGTCATGCCCCGTAGCTTGCTGCGGGGTATTTGACTTTATAACCTTCCTAAATCGTATAATCAAACTGTGAGCCCACCCAGGATTCTTCCTTGCTCTGTATCATATCACTTCGTCCCATCGCCACAGTCTCATTGATCTTTTGCAGCAATTCATCCCACGAAGAAGCCTCCACCGTCACTTCAGAGCCTGAATGCTTCTCCTTGATCTTTTCTTGCATCTCTTCCTTCTGAGCTTTCTTATCAGCTTTCTTCTGCTCCTCTGCCTTCTGCTCACGTTTGTGCAAAATCCGATCTCTCTGCGCTGCCAGAGATTTATCAACCACAGCAAAGAAAGATGCATTTCCATAGTCGTCAAACTTCATGCCAAAGGTTTTCACACTGTTGGCATTGCTGCCTAAACTTGCTTTCATCTGTGCAAACTGTCCAGTTGCATTGTTTAAGATACCCTCATATTTCTTGCGGTATGCCTCATCCTCAGCCATCTTCTCAATCTTTTCTTCATCAATCAGCACCACCAATTTATTGCTGGCATACTTAGCGGCATTTGCCTCCGCCTCTGCCTTCTTGTCCGCACTGACAAGAATAAAATCCATATTGCCATATTTCTTGCGCAGTTGATCATAATACTTTTGTGCCTTCTCACTTAACTGAGGATTTCCAATCTCTTTCTGTCCATAAGGTTTGTTCGTTTTTCCGGTGGATTTTGTCTTTTCACTCGATGCGCTCTGAGCTGCTGCCGTTGCCTGGGCCGCATATGCATTTCCAATTCCATTTGTATTCATCTTTGTCTCCTCCTTGATTCTCAAAAAACATATCGTTCTATTACTTATATCGGTAGATTTTGGAAAATGGTTATGGCCATTTCAAAATCTGCCCGCTTTAAAATACAGAAAATATGGCCTCCATTTCCTCCTCACTGAGAATACAAAGATGTGCCAAATGGTTGCGTGCTTCACGAAACATTTTCAGTTTATGGTAATCTTCACTTGAAATATGAAGCTTTTCATTACAGGCCATAAAATACAAAGTTCCAACCTCCACGTCATCCGCTTCCGAAAATTCTTCTCCATATGCATAGGAGATTGGGAGCTGTCTTTCTATCTGTTCTTTGTATTTATTCACAAAATGGCCTCTAAATTCCTCAACCAAGGGAAAAATACTCTTCATCTGCGCCTTCCAGATTTGTTTTTTTACCTCCTCCTCACGAAACTGATTTTCAAATGGATTCCCATTGCTCCGACACCCCTGCTCGGCAATTCTTTGTAATATGGCATATGGTTCCTTTAAAAATTCTCCGTGTTTTTTCATACACTGAGCAGCCAGTTCCATATCCTGTCCAGCAATATTTGAGACCAATTCCACCAGATATTCTTTGGAAATCGCTGATTTTTTGATGGAGGAAGCGGCAAGCATATTAAAAACAATACTGTCATAATGACTAATTTCTTTCTGGAAGGAAAGCATATGGACTCCTTTTTTGGCTGACAACGCCATCTGTTCTCTCAGCTCCAGGATAAAAATTCCCCCTGATCTGCGCGCCTTTTTACAGGCTGCCGCATATGCTGAGACAAAATCAATCCAGGCGCTATAATTTTCTTTGGCCAAATCAGATACCCACACAATTCTGTGATTGAGCACAATATCAGCGCAGTTTGCCAAAAAGCCTGCATATCCAACCGCGGGACGATATTCTGACTGCTTTTCTCTGTTGCAGAATGCCTCAAACACACACTTTCCTGGCTCCTCTCCAGAATCCTGAAGAGAAACCAAATTCCGCTCAGAACTTTGCCTGCGAATTGCATCCTCCGTCAAATCCCTCATTGTATCATACCAGGGAATATCTCTGGACAATTCCACAGCTAAATGCTTTTCATCCAGCACCGATTTCACAATCTTTCGGATAAACTGTACTGCATTTGTGACCTGTTCCCACCATATCTTATCCATTACTCTCCTCCATATATTTCATCAGTTTATCATCCACTTCCTTGTGGGAACCCATCATTTGATGAAAACGGTACTGATTAAACAGATATTTATCATCAGAAGTCTTGCGCAGCACATTCAATTCGCACAATTCTTCCATCAATGCTGTCAATTTATCCAGGCTCAATTCCTCAATTTTAGAGATTTCATAGATTTCTCCTTCTTCTTGAACCTCCTTGGGCGTATATCCGTCTGTATCACCTTTTTCATGATATAAATTAGAGATCAGCAAGGCAATGATATGGTAATAATTATCATCATCCAGTCTTAAAGTGATATCAAATTTTTCCTGAATTTGCTCCATAAACCCTTTATCGGCCAGTACTTTCTTAATATGGCTTTCCCGAACTTCATAGGGAGGTGTGTCTGATTCACTGTAGCCTGCATAATCTCCCTTGCGCATCGCCTCTAACAGTTTTGCACAATAGAGTTGAATCAATCCTGGAAAATAATTGGCGCTGGCAAAGATCAAAGAAATCAGGGATTCTTTATCCTCTGGGAAACGCAGACCGAGATAGTACAACGGAATCTCTAACAGCTCTCTTGCCTCGTTCACCTTAAAAGGTTTTACAGTCATTGACGCAAGCTGTGTCAACACACTATTATTTCCTAAAGCCTTTTCTCTGTTAAAGCGAATAATATTTCTAAGGCCGGCAATCACAAACTTAAATCTATCGATACCAATTCCCTGCAGATCCTTAAGCGCATCAAACGGATGATAATCTACTTCTTCACAGCTCTCAATAAATGCATCTGCCTCATCCAAAAGAAGCAGCAAATAAGGAATATTTTCTTCGATTCCCAAAAGCAGTCTTCTCTTAATCACTTTTACAAGCTCGTCCCAATCCTCCGTCTCTGGATCCCGTCTTAAGATCCCAGCCAAATATAAAGCCTCTCCGATGGCTCTGGCCGTTTTCTTATAATCCATATTTTTAATTACCACCAACACCGCACGGTCCCCGTTTTCATTGTGGTCAATATCATTTTTTGCCATTCGAAGCAAGGCAGATTTTCCCAACTGCCGTCCGCCATATACGATATTGACCCCTCCAGGCGCCTCAATCTCCCTCAGTTCATCTTTGCGGCCCATAAAAATTTCTGGCGGCATCTCATTAGAGGAATCCCAAATATAAGGCTGATAGTAAGTAAAAGGCATCATAATGCACATCAGCATTTTATTGATATATTCTTCATTGTAATGATTTACCAGGAATGCCAGCAGTACTCTGTCAATAATGCCAAAGATCTTATCAGGAACATCTGACTTCACTTTTCGCGCCAACATTCTTCTGTCCTGGATAGATAAAGCGCCATCCAAAAAGATCATGGTATTTTTGGCATTTCCCAACTCCTTAATGACCTCAATGATACGGTTGGCATCATATTTGCCATACAGGCATACCACACGGAAACCACATTCTGCCGCCCTGGATCCCAGCGCTGCAATGGGATGTTTAAAATTAGCCTTTCTGCCATTCTTAGGCTTTGTAAGCATAACATTATAATTTTCATATTTGCCGATCTTTTCCTGTTCCTTGACTGTCTCCACAGAAAATCCTAATGCCTGCAGCAAATTTTTAACCCGTTCTGAGTTCTGGCTGCTGACAATCCAGCTATCGATCAGCCGTTGCGCTCCTCGGCCCTCCTTGTTGCGGATTTGGCTGGGAAGCAGTTTGCTGACACTGCGGCTGTTGTCAACCACAGTTTTGCGATAATACTCATATTCCTTCATAAATTCACTGAGATAATCGGTCTCAAAAATCTCCAGCTCGCCCTCTGTCTCTCCATCCTTTAACCTGGACAAAAGATCCTCTGCAACGGTATAATTCTGGTTTTCCAACATCTTCCTGATTTTTTCAAGCCTGTTCACTGTATCTTCATTTACTTCTTCTGCCTGCAAATCCTTCTGATACAGCTCCAATTCTCTTCTCAACGGCTCTTCTCTGACCTTAGCATCTTTCTTAATCTGAGACATATATGCTTCTGTTATTTTTTTGAAAAAGCCATAATTGTCCGTAGAATTTGCATATTCATAGAATCCATTTACAATCTGCAAAATTTTCTCTTTTTTATTTTCTTTTGAATTGTCAATCTGGCCATAACTCTGCGCCAATTCTAAATTTTCTACAAATTCATTTTTGGTCTGTTCTGCCCCGCGCTTTGCATAGCTGATACTCTCTTCCAGATCATAATTTTCTTCCAGTACGGCATGTCCAGTTGTGTCCACAAAATATTGGTCAATCAGCCTTGCACAACCGTAATCGTCCCCTGCGTTTTTAAAAATATCATATAAACGATCTTTCAAACTGCCAAGATTGCGTTTGGAATGATGGAATATCCTTGCCGCAACTTCCAGTTCAGGAATATCCTGCAGCTCCCCATCCAAGATCGGCAGATAATTTCCATCCAACAAAACGAGATCAGATTTCAGGAAATCAATATAGAAATATTTCTGCTGCATCTCATTATAACTTCCATCCAACCGTGCCTTTAACTCATTTAAGGTATCTACCAAAATCTGTATGCCGGCCTTTTCCTCAGCACTTTCTGTTGTAGATTTTTTGTCTGAAAACTCTGCGGCCATCACTGCAATATCATGGATATGTTTATCTTTGATTTGTTTATATTTTTCAAAGCCTGTATCTTCTCCCACGCTCTTGAAACGCTCAATGTATTTGACCCATTCACACATGATAGAGATTGCTTTCAACAGAGAGTTGTAAAGATTATGTCTCAGCCTGCTCATCAGATCAGAAGTTTTCTTCGTGACATTCATCTTATCTCTGGCTTTCTCCCAATTGACATCAATATATGTATTCATTTTCTCCCAGTCAATATTGACCGCATCTACTGGGCTTTTCTCTTTCATAAAATGCTCTGCCAAATATTCCTTCATCATCTCTAGGACGCTGTCATCCCCATCCATAATATATCTCAGATAGACGGCGATATCACTGACACGCGAGAAAATAATATTGCGTGTTTCCAGATAACGTCGGTTACTTGCCTGTTCTGATACATGTCCTAAAATATTGACCTCATAAAATCCCTCTGCTTCTTTGCGGATCCTGGAAATCGTGTGCTCCAAAAAGATCTTATCCTTCATCCGGTAATCGGCATACACATCAATTCCTTTGTGCTCTTGCTCCTTAAATTCCATTAAAAAATACAGGAAATTACCCAACTCTGGAGCTGCGGACATCTCGGGCAGATTTTTAATGTTCTCATAAAGTGATTTCATCGAATAATCATATTCCGCATGGTTGTAAAAGAACGTGCGCAAAGCTGCAGCAATCATCAGATAATCAGAGAACACACTTCTTTGATCCAAAAAAACATCAAAAATTTCACCAGAGCTGTAACTGCACGACTTAAAAGGTTCATTTACCGCATATGCCAATTTCTCATAAACAGTGTCAACCTCGTCATAAATACCACTGTTAGCCTTTAAATATGCCACTGCACAGTAAGTCCTGCCCGAAACAATCATTTGATAGGCCTGCTGCAGTACGTTTTCCAAGCCTGATGCAGGCAGCAAACTAATATTTTCCTGTTGTTTTTCTGTTGTGGTTTGTGGATTTTGTTGATCTGTCTCATCCACCGTTTCTGTGAGAGATTCTTCTGCTTCTGTGCTTTCTGTCTCGGCCTCTACTTCAGCGATAATCTCTGCTTTTGTGATTTCTTCCTCGATTTCTGCCTCAACAAGAATATCTGATTCCGTGTTTCCTTCCTTAGTTTCAACATTTTCTTCTTGATCGATCCTGTCTGTTTCTGTACTTTCTGTCTCAGATTCCTGCCCCAAATGTTCTTCCTCGGACGCTTCCTTGTCAGAATCTTGCTCGTTAAAATCCTGCCAGATAACACCCGTGTCCACTTCTGTTCCATCTTTTTCTGTATAAAAACAATTGTCTTTCAGAGCAAATGCATATCTTTCCTGAGGCAAAAACTGGTCATACCGTTTTCCAAAAATCTTAGCCAAGGCCAGCGCTTGTTCTCTCTCCATACCAACAAAGATAATATGTGATATCTTTTGCTTTTCTTCCAGAGTTTCTTTCAATTTCTTGTCAAATTCCTCACATTGCTGCTGTTGTCCCCAAAAACATCCTGCAAACAGCTCTGTCCCTTGTTCAACTTCTTCATTACAAAGAATAAATGCCTCTTCATATAAAGTTTTGCTGATGGAAAACTCTTTATGATTGGTCAGATTTAAGTCTTTCTCTAATATTTTTGCATAGGCAATCCGTGAGACAACGGCTGCTTCTGATTCACCAACTATGTCATAACCTGGTTCAAATTCTGTACGCCTCACACCTAAATAGGAACAAGCTTCTTTAGAGGCAAAAGCATGACTCGCTTTTTTGGTGATACAATAAAAAGAACCCCATTCATTTATCGTATATTTTCTAAGATATCCTTTTTTTACAAGATGCTGAAATGCATATTGAACCACGCCTCTTTCTTCTGAAAGTTCTTTGTCTTTCAAAATATCATCTATGGTAACTGCTGCACGTTTTCTGACTATCACCAAAATCCGCTTTTCCATTAAGGCATATCCGCCCTTAAGGTCACTTTTAAAACTATTCACTCCAAACTTCTTGTCTTCACGATCTCCTTTTTCAATTTTTACCTTCCCATATTCATAGGTCTCTGGCAAAATCGCTCCTGCCTCAAAAAGCGCCTCCGCAAGTGTCCTCTCCTGTTCCTCAGACTGCTCTGTTGTGATCTGATTATCTACAGTTTCTGTCTCCTGCCCTTCTTGGAGTTCTTGTTCTGTTCCCTCTTCTTTGGCTTGTCCTGTCTCTTGTCCATTTTGAAACGGTTCTTGTGCTACTTCTTCGTATTCTGACTGTTCCTCTGTTTTTTCTTGATACTCTGGCTGTTCCTCTGTTTCTTCTGTCTCTGCCTCTTTGGTCAACTCGTCCGCGGAACTCTCCATTTCCTGCATTTTTGTCTCTATATACTCTGTTGACGATTCTAGCCCCGAATCCTCATCTTCCCCTTCTGATTCTTCTTCGAGAAGAATACTATTCTTACAAAATGCAGCTCCAATAAGTCCATCTCCAAAATGCGCCCGCAAATTGATAATGGCCTCCACAATAGAAGCTGGCGCCAAAAACTTTTTATCTCTGACAATCTCTATAAAATCAACATATGGCTTAATCTTTAATAAGGCGTCTTCCCCGTCCTCTGATACTGGAAGTATCCCCATTAACTTGACCTGTTCACCAACCAGCAGCTCCTCTATATCTTCTTCCTGCGCATGAAGTTTTAAGAATAGTTCTGATGTGGCAATAATTTCTTCCCGCCGAATCTGCTCTTCCTTTTCATGTAACTGATACTCAAAACTTTCTATCTTTTCAAACGCAAACGGACTATCGTTTAAAATCTCATACCGTTCCCGACAATGTTCGTCTGCCTTCTGCAATTTTTCCAGACAGGCAATCACATTCTTGCTGACTTCTCCAGGAATAAATTTCCCCTGCTCAATACAAGATGAAATATGTACAATATCACTTTCAACTTGCGCCATACTGTTTTTAATCTCAGATAAATCTATCTTGACAGATTCCAGTACTTCCTTTTTATCCACAGTATTTCCTCCTATTATTATTTATTGTAATGTATACCTATGTACAACTTTGGCGTGTATCATGTCTGTGGGTATTATACCATGAATTGCTCCGCAATGACATGGTACATCTATGCGCACTCCGGCGCGTATCATGTCTATCGACATTATACATGAATTGCTCCGCAATGACATGGTACATCTATGCGCACTCCGGCGCGTATAATATCTGTCGATATTATACCATAAACCTGGCTGTTTTCAAACCCTTTGCCGTCTCTGATTTTGCGGAAAAATTAAGTTTTTTAAGTAATTATCTTTCAAAAAAATGGAGCTGCACATTAAATCATTAATGTAACAGCTCCATCTTCTCTCAAGCGAACTCATTCTTACTTATAATCTATTTGTATCAGGGTATATAAATATAATTACATTTCAGTACATCCGACGTCATCCCATATTCGTCGACGACAATCAGCGATAAAATATTATTTCCTTCGGGTAAATAAATTTGCTCCGTATATTGTCTGGACTCCGTGGTAGGCGTTGTACCGCCCCACGTATAGTAAACTTTACATCCCTCAGGCACTTCAACCGAAATCGGCTGCTGATTGTAAAAGGTGCCGCCACTGGGTGTCACCTTGGGCACCTCAGGCTTCATAAGCTCTACATAAAAGTCTCCCTCCACCTCTTCACTGTAAATATTATAGTTGTTCTTAACAATGGCACGAATATGCACCCCCTGATCTGGTTCTACTGAAATCGGAGTATGAAATTCCAATCCCTGCCTGGGATCTGTGCCATCTATTGTATAATAGATCTTACAATTCTCTTCTGCAAGAATCTCTATTTTAATTGGCTCTGTATGGATGCCTTCAGCGGTGTCAAATTCCGGCATCTCTGGAATATACTCGGAAAATAATTCTAAAATTTCTGCATCATCCACCTGCTCACAGAGAACACGAATTGCCTCATAATCCTTTCGCTCGCTATAGAGCTGAATTAATTTTTGGTATGCCTCCTTGCTATCTGGCTGCTCTTTGCACACCTCCTCGAGAACCGTTACCGCTTTCAGGGAATCTCCGCGCAGTACATAGATATCTGCAAGAAACAATTTTGCTTCCAGACTATCTGGCTCCAGTTCCAGTGCCCGTTTGACACTGCTCTCCGCTTCTCTGTAATTTTTATCATTCTGATAACTCCTGGCCTGCTGCATCTGATAATCATAAGAATTATTTCGGCCGTGATTTACCAATAGTACAATCCCTGTCACCAGAACAATCAATACTATAATTGCCACAATTGCAAATACTACTCTCTTCTTATGTCTCCGGTTTCCTTTTTTTGCTTTCTTTCCTGTTTGATTTGCTTCCGATTTCCGTGTGTGCTTTTCCTGTACTGGTGAAGGTTTCTGTTTTATCCCCTCTGTTCGTTTCTTCTCATTTTCTTTGAGCACATCACGCAGGAAATCATCTTCCAACAAATTGTAATCAGATACAATCTGCGCTTCCTTTCCACAGACAGAACAGTAAATACAGCCTACCTTTAGCTCCGCCCCGCAATTTGCGCATTTCATCCTTAACCCTCTTCTATACTCTGTACGCAGTTATTCATCAGCATGGCAATGGTCATCGGCCCTACACCGCCCGGAACGGGAGTAATAGCAGAAGCAATCGGCTCAATCTCCTCAAATTTTACATCTCCGCACAATTTATTATTTTGATCTCTGTGAATGCCAACATCAATGACAACCGCCCCCTCTTTGATATATTCTGCCCCGATAAACTGCGGCTTTCCCATTGCCACAATCAAAATATCTGCTTGTCTGCAAATTTCAGGAAGATTCTGTGTTTTAGAATGGGTGACAGTCACTGTGGCATTTTCCCTGAGCATCAGCAAAGCCATTGGTTTGCCGACAATATTACTTCTGCCAATTACCACACAATGCTTGCCAGCTATTTCTACACCAGAACGCTTTAGAAGCTGGATAATTCCTGCTGGAGTACAGGATAGAAAACCTGGTTCGCCAATCGTCATCGCCCCCACGCTCTGAGGATGGAACCCATCCACATCTTTCGTTGGACTGATGGCCTGGATTACTTTGTCCTCACAGATATGCTTAGGCAGAGGAAGCTGTACTAAAATTCCTTTTACCTCGTGCTTCTGATTCAATTCTGCAATTAACTTCAACAATTCTTCCTCAGTCGTTTCCTCTGGCAGTTCATATGCCAAAGATTCAATTCCAATATATGCACAGGCATTTTTTTTGTTTCTCACATAAACGCTGGAAGCTGGGTCTGCCCCTACTTGAATTACTGCCAGCGCGCCTATTTTTCCTTCTGCCCGTAAAGCCGCCGTCTTTTCCTTTAACTCATCCTTGATCTGCTGTGAGATCTTCTTTCCATCGATGATTTCTGCCATAGCCTTTCTTCCTTTCCATATATTACCCGTTGTCACTTAAAACAATCCTGTAATCACACCTTTGTCATCTACATCAATGCCATAAGCCGCCGGCGTTTTTCCGAGTCCTGGCATCGTCATAATCGCTCCGGTAATCGCTACCACAAAGCCTGCTCCTGCAGATACATACACCTCACGGACATTGACAGTAAAATCTTTGGGACGTCCAAGCTTGGTCTGGTCATCGGACAAAGAATACTGTGTCTTTGCCATACAGACTGGAAAATGTCCCATGCCTAGCTCCTCAATCCGTTTCAATTCTTTTCGTGCCGCTGGCGTATAGCTTACGCCAGCCGCACCATAAATCTCCTTGGCCACTGTCTCAATTTTCTCAGTCAAGGATAATGTGTCACCATAAAGCGGCGCAAAATGGCTCTCCTTTTCGTCCAATGTCTTAAGTACCTTTTCGGCAAGGGCAATTCCACCCTCTCCGCCTTTTTCCCAAACCTCAGATAAGGCAAATTCACAGCCACGTTCACGACAAAATTGTTCAATATAATCTGTCTCTGCCTTGGTATCTGTGAGGAATGAATTTAAAGTGACCACCACTGGAACGCCATATTTCTGCAAGTTTTCGATATGCTTCTCAAGATTAACGATTCCTCTCTTTAAAGCCTCCAAATTTTCCGTAGAAAGTTCGGTTTTGGCTACTTTGCCATTATATTTTAAAGCGCGCACAGTGGCCACCAGTACAACAGCGTCTGGCTTTAAGCCTGCCATACGGCATTTGATATCTAAAAATTTCTCTGCACCCAGATCGGCGCCAAAACCAGCCTCCGTCACCACATAATCTGCAAGCTTTAACGCTGTCTTCGTGGCCCGAACACTGTTGCAGCCATGCGCAATATTAGCAAACGGACCTCCATGAACAATTGCCGGCGTATGCTCTAAGGTCTGAATTAAGTTGGGCTTGAGCGCTTCTTTCAACAGCGCTGCCATAGCGCCTGTTGCTTTTAAATCATCTGCTGTCACTGGTTTTCCCTGAAAATTATATGCCACAATCATTCTGCCCAGACGTCTTTTAAGATCTGCCATATCATCCGCAAGACATAATACTGCCATCACCTCTGAGGCCACAGTGATTACAAAATGATCTTCACGCACCATGCCATCCATTTTGTTTCCTAATCCCACGACAATATTTCGCAGTACGCGGTCATTCATATCTAAGCAGCGTTTCCAGACCACTTGTCTTGGATCAATGCCAAGCTCATTCCCCTGCTGAATATGGTTATCCAGCAATGCTGCTAATAGATTATTCGCTGAGGTAATCGCGTGAAAATCTCCGGTAAAATGCAGATTTAATTCTTCCATCGGCACCACCTGCGCATAACCTCCGCCGGCTGCGCCGCCCTTAATGCCAAAACAAGGCCCTAAGGATGGCTCACGCAATGCCAAAACTGCTTTCTTTCCCATTCTGCCAAAAGCTTCTCCAAGCCCTACACTGGTAGTAGTCTTGCCTTCTCCTGCTGGTGTGGGATTGATTGCTGTCACCAAAATCAATTTTCCATCTGGATTGTCTTTGACCTGATCCATCAATTTATCTGAGAGCTTAGCCTTATACTTTCCATATAACTCTAACTCATCTTCTGTAATCCCAAGCTGGGCTGCCACTTCCCGAATAGGAAGCATTTCTGTTTCCTGTGCAATCTGAATGTCTGTTTTCATATGGTACCTCCCATCTACTCTAATTGATGATAACACAACCTATACACACTCGTCTATATATTGCTCAAACTCAGACAGGGACATCAGGATTTTTCTGGGTTTTGTCCCCTCTTCAGGTCCTACAACACCGGCTTCCTCTAATTGATCCATGATTCTTGCTGCCCGATTAAAGCCGATTTTAAACATGCGCTGTAACATACCAATGGAACCCTTGTCTTTCTCTATCACAAATTTTCCCGCTTCCACAAAATAAGAGTCCCTGTCATTCCCTCCACCAGCGCCAGAACTGCCAGAAGAGATGGAAACGGTATTCATCTTATCCTCAATCTCTGTATTATATACTACAGTACTCTGCTTTTTCAGAAAATCTACCACTGCTTCCACTTCTGGATCAGAGACAAACGGACCCTGTACACGGAGTGGCTTTTGATACCCTTGCGGATAGAAAAGCATATCACCATTGCCCAACAGCTTTTCTGCACCATTCATATCCAGGATTGTTCTGGAATCTACACCGGAAGAAACAGAGAAGGCAATTCTTGAAGGCATATTTGCTTTGATTAATCCAGTGATAACGTCCACCGAAGGCCGCTGGGTGGCAATAATCAGATGAATGCCAGCAGCCCTTGCAAGCTGCGCCAGACGACAGATCGCATCCTCCACATCTCCCGGCGCCACCATCATCAAATCTGCCAACTCGTCCACCACAATGACAATCTGAGGCAATTTCTTTGGTTTCGTCTCATCTTCCACATCCTTAATAGCTTCTACCTTCTGATTATATCCTTTTAGGTCGCGCACCTGGTAATCTGCAAATTTCTGGTAACGGTCTGTCATCTCCGCAACTGCCCAATGCAGTGCTCCCGCCGCTTTCTTAGGATCCGTGACAACTGGAATAAACAGATGGGGAATCCCATTATATACACTTAATTCCACCACCTTAGGGTCAATCAGTATCAACTTGACATCTTCTGGATCAGCCTTATATAAAATACTCATAATAATCGTATTGATACAGACTGACTTACCAGAACCGGTAGCCCCTGCAATCAGCAGATGCGGCATTTTAGCAATATCTGCCACCACTACTTGACCACCAATATCTTTTCCAGCCGTAAAACAGATACTGGAAGAATGCTGCTGAAATTCTGGAGCCTCAATCAGCTCACGGAACCGCACCATGATATTTTCCTTATTGGGCACCTCAATGCCCACAGCCGCTTTTCCTGGAATTGGCGCCTCAATACGAATGTCGGCCGCCGCCAAATTTAATTTAATATCATCTGCCAAATTTACAATCTTACTGACTTTGACTCCCAATTCTGGTTGTAATTCATAACGAGTGACACTGGGACCACAGCTTACATCTGTGACCGTGACATTGACGCCAAAATTTTTGAGGATTTGCTGTAACTGTATCGCTGTCTCTTGAAGCTGCCGTCTGTTATCCTTCTTTGCCGGATCGCCTGGTTTTAATAGAGATACCGGCGGTAACTCATAATGATGTGCAATATCCCCACTTCCCTGCGCCTGTATAAGAGTTGAATCTTTGTACATTTCCTCTGATTGTATGGAAGTTGGATTCTTTTGCAGCTTGTCCGCTGACATAGAAACTGGCTCCTCCTGCGCTCTATCTGAGGACATAGTAACTGGAATCTTTTGGTTCTCATCTGAGGGCATCGAAAATGTAATCTCCTGCAGCTGATCTGAGTGTATCGAATCCAGATTTTCCTGCATTCCATCCGCGGACATAGTGACTGGAATTTCCTGCATCTCATCCAACGGCATAGAAATTGAGATTTCCTGCATTCCATCTGAGGGCATAGACACTTCCTTTGCTTTTCTGCCTCTTTTGGACTTTTTATGTATCTTCTCCTCCCTCTCAGACTCTATACCGCTTCTCTGTAATTGTGGATTTTGCTCGTTTTCAATTGGATTCGCTGCAATCTCCACCACAGAATCTTCATTTTTAAACTCCTCAGATAAAGTCAATTCACTAATATTATCAGAATTTTTCTGCGGCATTGGCTGAATCTTCGTATCCAGCACCACACCCTCCGCTTTGCGATTGATACGTCTTTGTTCTTCTTCTCTGCGAAGTTCTCTGACTTGTTTGCGCTTTTGCGCATCCTCTTTTGCACTGTCATAAACTTTGCGGCCGCCTCTCTTTACACCACCCAGAAAAGAACGCTCTGTTAAAATCACCATAGAAATGATAAGTGTGATCACATCCACCACATAGGCACCCACTTTTCCAATTGCCGGGCACAGCACCCCTGCAAGCAATCCGCCCAATGCACCGCCGCCGCTCCTATGCTCTACTGCAAACAGAAATGATCTCTGAATCGAATAACTTTTCCCATTCCCGACGATCAATTCCACAAACAGACATAAAAACGACACAAACAAAATTCCGGCAATCAGCTTAATCATAGCAATCCCATTATCGCGGTTAGAGACATAAAATGCTGCCCCTACAAACACACAAATAGGAACTAAATAGGCCATCAAGCCAAATAATCCAAAACTCAAACCACTTACTTTGGCCCCAAGAAATCCTCCTATCCCAAAGTTACTGATAAACAAAAGAATACACACTGCCAGAATAACAAGAAGAATCACTTCGCTGTGAAAAGATATCTCCTGTGCATGAGACGCCTGTCTACTGTTTCTTCTTTTGTCGGCTCCGTTCTTGGCGCGCTTACGGCTTATGGCTTTTTGATTGTCTTTTTTATTTTCAGGCTTCGCTGCCATAACATTTCCTCCTAAATTCTGGAACTATAATATTAAATGGCTTTTTTAACACCATCTGGTATAGTCTATCATATTTGGGAGAAAATGTCATTACAACTTTTTCTAGGTTTTCAGATTTCGTTATTTTGCTTATTTTCGTCAATCATTTCATGAAGTTTCTTCATAGCTTCGTCAATCCCGCCCACTTCATTGATAATCCCCTCTTCTACCGCCTGCTTACCAACCAAAATTGTGCCCAAATCCTTAGTAAGCATTCCAGTATTCATCATCATTTTTTCTAAAGTGGCCTGCTTTGCAAAGCAGTGGTCTGCCACAAAACTGGTAATCCGATCCTGCATCTGCTGAAAATAATCATATGTCTGTGGCGCTCCAATCACCAGCCCATTCAGTCTTACTGGATGAATTACCATTGTTCCAGTAGGAACAATATAAGAGTAATCTGTGGAAACTGCCAGCGGCACTCCAATGGAATGGCTTCCCCCTAACACTAGAGATACTGTCGGTTTGCTTAAAGAAGCAATCATTTCTGCAATTGCAAGACCAGATTCCACATCTCCACCTACTGTATTCAATAGAAGCATCACTCCATCCACAGTATTATCATCCTCAATGGAAGCCAGTTTTGGCAATACATGTTCATATTTCGTGGTTTTGGCATTGGGTGACAAACTTTCATGCCCCTCAATTTCACCAATGATTGACAACAGATGAATCTTATGGTTCTCTTTTCCCTGCTCTAAAGTCATCTGCCCCATTTCCCGAATTTCTTCATTTTCATTTTTATTTTTTTCCTGCTGTTTTGCGTTTTCTTCCATAGGCTCCTCCATTCTGTCCACAAATATCTTTTGCCAGAGGCATTTATCTTGTTTTAGTATGGAAAAACGCACCAACATTTATACTAAAATAAATTGGCAATTTATGGGGTTACAATTTACTTGTCAGCCAATATGGAGACAATCACATGCGCGTGGGAGTGAACAGTAACGTTATGGAACGAAACAGGGGGAAACTTGCGGATAGCTATATTGAAAAAATAATATGAGTATGTTATTATGCTTTTGGTTTATCATTCCAACTGGTTTTATGTTGAAAGAAAATGAGGTTGATAATAAGAATGAACAGATTGATGATCGTTGTCCCATGTTATAATGAAGAAGAAGTCTTACCAGAGACGATTTCCCAGTTGGCTGTGGTAATAGAACAACTGATAGCTAAAAGAAAAATTGCCTTCAACAGCGGTGTTCTCTTTGTCAATGATGGAAGCCGTGACCAAACCTGGGAGATTATCGCGCAAGCTCACAGCCAAAATCATTATATCTATGGATTAAATTTAGCTGGAAATGTCGGACACCAGAATGCTTTGCTGGCCGGATTGGACGCCATAAGAGACAACTGCAGCATGACCATAAGCATTGACGCCGATTTACAAGATGATATCGCCGTGATCGAACAGATGGTTGATCAATATCTGCAAGGTGCAGATATTGTCTATGGTGTTAGAAACGACCGGACACAAGATCATTTTTTCAAAAGATTCACTGCTCAATCTTTTTATAAAGTGATGTCGTTTCTGGGTGTAAAAACGATTTATAACCACGCAGATTTTCGACTGATGAGCCAGAGAGCACTAACAGCCCTCTTTGAGTATAAGGAAAGAAATTTGTTTTTGCGGGGAATTGTCCCTACCATTGGCTACTCCTATGACTGTGTATATTATTCCCGTAAAAAGAGAATGGCTGGCGAGAGTAAATATCCACTCCGAAAAATGCTGTCTTTTGCATGGGATGGTATCACTTCTTTTAGCATTCGCCCTATCACCATGATTTCCGTAACCGGATTTTTAATCGTTCTCTGTTCTATCATTGCTTTCATCTATACACTATTATCTTATTTTATCGGACATACAGAACCTGGATGGCCTTCCCTGATGATTTCAATTTGGTTTTTAGGCGGCGTACAGCTTTTTTCTCTGGGCATTGTCGGACAATATGTAGGTAAAACCTATATGGAGAGCAAAGAACGGCCACGCTATATTATTGAGCAATTTTTAGATCACAAGGAGGAATTTTCAAATGATAAAAAAGATTGAGAAACTAATCACACAATACAGAGAAGTGCTCTCTTATCTGTTTTTTGGTGTCTGCACTACACTGATAAATATCATTACTTACTTTGTATGTTCAAAGACTGGAATGGACACTGCGACAGCTACTGTCATTGCATGGGTACTTTCTGTACTATTTGCCTACCTAACAAACCGATATTTTGTATTTGAAAACAGGGCGGACAACGCTTTTGGTATCTTACGCGAAGCAATATCATTTTTTTCCTGCCGTCTGGCCACTGGTGTTCTAGATTTGGTCATTATGCTGATTTTTGTCGATATTCTCCATCAAAATGATTTGCTGATTAAAATTCTCTCCAATATCCTGGTGATTATTCTCAATTATGCTGCCAGCAAAATATTTATTTTTCGAGATCAAAAACCGGACGAAAACACCAAAAAGGGACTTTTTGAAAAAATTCCTGATTATTTGCGTACTCTTTTCTACTTGTATATCATCACTACACTGTTTCTAATGATTTTTATTGATAAAAGAATCAATACTGGCTATATTCCCAATACCTTGACCTCCACAAACCTGATCTTGATCGTCCCTTCTGTGTTCTTATTTCTGATCTGCACTGTAGTTATGGTATGGTGCGGCAAAAACCAAAAACTCACAGCCAAAAAGAAACTTTCAGATCATCAGTTCTACCTAATAATTGGCATCTGCTTTGTGGCTGTTTTTCTGACACAATTGTTTCTCACAGACCACATTAATTTTAAAAGCGGCTGGGATGTTGGATGCCTTACTGGGGCTGCTGAGCGTCTTGCATTTTCACCTTCTGAGGGGCTTGATGATTTTTCTTTATCTTATTTCAGCACCTATCCCAACAACCTTACCCTGCTCTATACATTGGCATTTTTTTATAAGATTGGGGCAATCTTTTTTCCCTTAAACCCTCATATCTTTGTGATTATTTTGACTAATTTATGTGTCTGTATCTCTGTATTTCTGGCCACATTGTGTATTTATAAACTAACGAAAAACCGCCTGATCACAATCCTAGGAATGGGCACTGGCATTCTCTTAACTGCACTCTCGCCCTGGATTGAAATTCCATATACCGACGCTCTGGGCATGATTTTCCCGATAGCCGCCGTATTTTGTTATCTTTTTGTAGAAAAAAAGCTTCTGCGCTGTTTTCTGATTACACTCTTTTGTACCATTGGCTATTTCTACAAACCCACGATCTTAATCTTTTTGATTGCCTTCGTGATCTTAGGACTTTGTTCTGAACTTGCCAAGTTGATCAAAAAAGAATTTTCGCCCAAGCAATTTGCCTTTCTTGCACTAGCTATGATCATTGGCGCTGGCTGTTCCTATGGGGCGGACAAGATTCTGCTGTTACAAAACGATCTGCAGCTCAATAAAAACTTGGAAAAGTCCATGACACATTATTTTATGATGGGATTAAACACAGACACAGACGGATGTTTTAATGGCGATGATGTCGCTTATTCTGATTCTTTCCCAGATGTCAAGAGCCGGAAACAGGCGAATATAGATCTCTCTGTAAAACGCCTCAAAAAAATGGGCGCTGGCGGTTATCTGCAGCACTTGATCAAAAAAAATCTTGCCACCTACAATGACGGTACTTTTGCCTACGGACGAGAGGGAAATTTCTACGCCTCTATTCCAGAAGAAAATGGCAGCCTTGACCATACTTTGCGCCACATCTTTTATATGGGTGGAACACATTATCCAATTTTAGCAACAATCGAACATATCTTATGGCTCTTTGTGCTGATTGGAATCTGTTTTTGCATCATACCAGGAACAAAAGAACCTTATGGGGAGAATTATATCGCCCTTGCACTGCTGGGCGTCTCTCTGTTTCTGCTGCTGTTTGAAGGCCGTGCAAGATATCTCTATCAATTCTCCCCGCTTTTTGTAGTTCTTGCTGCTGTTGGACTTAAGAGATCCAGTGAGAAACTAGAACGGTTCATCACTCAAAAAAATAAATAATTATAATACTATTCTGACAACAAAGACGAGTAAAAGCAATCGCTTTCTACTCGTCTTTGTGAATACCCAATTGGGCTGTTGTTTTACTGTCCATTGGTTTATCGGTACGATTTGATACGTAGTTACCAAAAAGGAAGTATTTTAGCACTCTCCCATTAAATATTTATACAATCCCTCATAGCGGAATTTTGAGGCATTCCAGGAATAATCATTGGCCATTGCACGGTCAACCATCTGATTCCACTGACGCTTCTTGTCAAAGAAAATCTGCTTAGAATAATTGATAATATTGAGCATCTCTTCCCCATTATAGTTAGTAAAGGAGAATCCATCCCCAACGTTTTCATATTCATTATATGGCTGTACGGTATCTTTGAGTCCTCCAGTCTCGCGAACAATCGGAATCGTTCCATAGCGGAAAGAAATCATCTGGGTCAGTCCGCACGGTTCAAATCGAGAAGGCATTAAAAATGCATCGGCAGCGCCATAAAGTTTATGTGCCAGATCATCCGAATAGCAGATATTAGCTGAAATCTTATCTGGGTATTTCCAAGCAAAATGGCGGAACATATTCTCATACTGTGGATCTCCAGTTCCAATTACCACCAACTGTGTATAGTCGTCAATGATTCGCTCGATTACATAATTGATCAGATCCAATCCTTTTTGATCTGTCAGACGGGAAATCAATCCGATCATATAGCGCTTCTTATCCACTGCCAGGCCAAGATCTTGTTGTAATCTTTCCTTATTCAGAGGTTTCTTCTTGCGGTAATTTGAGGCATCATAGTTTACATACAGCTTCTCGTCTGTAGCTGGATTGTAGACATCATAATCAATACCATTGACAATTCCCTGCATATCCATATGTCTGGCTGCCAAAAGCCCATTCAAACCTTCTCCATAATAATTAGTCTGAATCTCCTGGGCATAGGTATCACTTACTGTTGTGATATAATCGGCATATACCAGGCCGCCTTTGAGCATATTGGCATCCTTTTTAAATTCCAGCTTATCTGGCACAAACATACTTGCCGGAAATCCAGTCAATCCCTTGACTGTCTTAACATCCCAGATTCCCTGGAATTTCAAGTTATGGATTGTAATAATAGATTTCATGCCCCAGAAGAACATATCTCCCTGGAACTCTGTATTCAGATATACTGGAATAAAGCCGGTCTCCCAGTCATGACAGTGGATAATCTGAGGCTGGAAATTGATCAGCGGCAGCATAGAAAGTACTGCTTTATCAAAAAAGATAAATTTCTCAATATCAAAGCGGATATCTCCATAGGGCAGGAAACAGTCGAAATATTCCTGATTGTCAATAAAGTAATAGGTAATTCCATCCATCTTATATCGCAGGATTCCCACATACTTATCCTGAATATAATTTCCGCAGCTCATATAAAAATGAGTTACATACTCAAACTGATTCCTCCAGTGTTCTGGTATACAGGTATAATTGGGAAGCACTACCCGAATATCCCAGTCTTTTTTGTCAAACTCCTTGGGCAAAGCCCCACATACATCAGCTAATCCTCCTGTTTTGATAAAAGGTACACATTCCGATGCTGCAAACAGAATCTTTCTCATGTTCTATCCTCCATAATGTAATTTTTGCAAGAACACCTCCGGCATTCCCACTGTTATGATTTAAACTATATGTTCTAATGCCTGAGTTAAATCAGCGATAATATCCTCGGCATTTTCAAGTCCTACTGATAAACGAATCAAATCTGGCGCTACTCCTGCCTCCACAAGCTGTTCATCCGTCATCTGCCTGTGTGTATGGCTTGCTGGATGAAGGACGCAGGTTCTCGCATCTGCCACATGAGTGACAATGGCAATCAACTTTAACTGATCCATAAATCCTACTGATACTTCTCGGCCTCCTTTAAGCCCAAAAGAAATCACGCCACAGGTGCCGTCTGGCATATATTTTTGTGCCAGATCATGATATTTATTATCTACAAGTCCAGCATAGTTTACCCAAGCAACCTTAGGATGTGCATTTAAAAATTCCGCCACCCTTCTGGCATTCTCACAATGGCGCGGCATCCGCAAATGCAACGTCTCAAGACCCAAATTCAATAAAAATGCATTCTGCGGGGACTGTATAGAGCCGAGATCCCGCATAATCTGCGCCGTTGCCTTAGTGATATAGGCGCCTTTTCCAAACTTTTCTGTATAAACAATCCCATGATAAGTCGGATCCGGCTTCGTCAAACCAGGAAATTTATCTGCATAACGCTCCCAGTCAAAATTACCACTGTCAACAATGCAGCCGCCCACGCAAACAGCATGTCCATCCATATACTTTGTAGTGGAATGAGTGACAATATCTGCCCCCCACTCAAATGGACGGCAGTTGATCGGAGTGGCAAATGTATTATCCACAATCAAGGGAACACCATGTTCATGTGCTGCCTGTGCAAATTTTTCAATATCCAAAACCACCAGCGCTGGATTTGCAATTGTCTCCGCAAATAAAGCCTTCGTATTGGGACGAAATGCTGCCGCCAGTTCTTCCTCAGATGCATCTGGATCAACAAAAGTACACTCGATGCCCTGCTTTTTTATGGTAGCGCTAAACAGATTGAAGGTTCCGCCATAAACTGCCGAAGAACATACCATATGGTCTCCTGCCTCGCAGATATTAAATACTGCATAATAATTTGCCGCCTGTCCAGAAGAGGTAAGCATCGCTGCCACTCCGCCTTCCAGCTCACATATCTTCTCAGCAACTGCATCATTGGTAGGATTCTGCAGTCTGGTGTAAAAATATCCGCTGTCCTCCAAATCAAAGAGTCTGCCCATCTGGTCGCTGGTATCATATTTGTAGGTTGTACTCTGGTAGATAGGCAAAACTCTGGGTTCCCCCTTCTTGGGATGCCAGCCGGACTGGATGCACTTTGTCTCTATCTTGTAGCCACTCATCTCATATCCTCCCGATCGTATTATATTATTGGATTGTCATTGACATTCCTATTCTCTATTCTTTCATTTTATCACAACTATTACCATAAGGCTAGGAAAAAATCTCCAACACGGAAAATTTCTGTAACAATTCAGCCATCAGCCACATTATGGATGAATCCTGTCATATAAAAAATGAGACTGCTGCCTCTGTGTTTTAAATACCACAGAAGCAGCAAGTCTCATCATATTTGATACTTTATTTAATTTTAATCTTTACAGTTGCTTTTTTATTTGTACCATCGGTCGCTTTTGCGGTGATGGTAACGGTCTTGCCTTTTCCAGCTTTCTTAGCTGTTACCATACCCTTACTGTTTACGGTAGCATACTTCTTGTTGGAACTACTGTAAGTTAAAGTTTTATTAGCAGTTTTTCCAGTCGTTTTTACTGTCGCCTTAACTTTCACTTTCTTTCCGGCCTTTAAGGTTTTGCTGCACTTTAAGGTAATCTTCTTCACTGCATGTTTTAAGATCTTAACCTTCACAGTTGCCCTCTTGCCAGTTCCATCGGTCGCCTTTGCGGTAATGGTAACAGTCTTGCCTGCTCCCGCCTTCTTCGTTGTCACTACGCCCTTACTATTGACGGTAGCATATTTCTTGTTAGAACTACTGTAACTTAAAGTCTTATTGGCAGTCTTTCCAGTAGTGCTTACTGTCGTCTTCAAAGTCACCTTCTTACCAGCGGCAATTCCCTTGGTATTGCTCTTTAAGGTAATCTTTTTCACAGCATGGCTTACCACGATAATCTTATAAGTTCCCTCTACCTTAGAGCCATCCTGAGCCGTGGCTGTAATAGTTGCTGTTCCTTTACTTTTTCCTGTCACCACACCCTTAGAAGTTACGGTGGCAATCTTAGTATTGGAAGATTTCCATTTTACACTCTTATTGGCGGCATTTGATGGTAAAACAGCAGCTTTCAATGTAGCTGTTTTTCCTTTTGCCAGCTTCTTAATGCTTCCACTGACAGATACTGACTTAACTTTAACCACCGGATCTGGCTGTTCTTCTGCCTTTTTCAGTCCATTTACAGCGGCTGTCAGTGCATCTGCACACTGATCTAATGCATCCTGATCATTTCCAGGTTTCTCGAGCATCGCTTTTGCCTTTTTGTATGCCTGATCAAAGACACTCCAGGATTCCTTGGTGTATTCTTTTTCTTTTCCTTCAAATGCTTTGGCTGCCTTTACTGCCTCAGAAAGTTTTGTGGTATCTGGATTTCCTGTTACAGCCTTAACACTGATGCAGTTGATCAGCGGATCCTGGCTGGTACTTGTGCGATTTGGGTTATTTACCAATACATTCAATTCCCCGTCTGTGACTTTCACACGGTATGTCTTAGACACCCATGCATTCTGTCCTAAAGTTAAACCAGACTCAACTTCCTGTCCCTCCAAAGAGATATTGACATCACGGTCGGACCAAGGATTTTTAAAGGAAAGCGTTACTTCATAGATATTCTTCAATATGCCATCGAAATTGTCTGCTGCTGAGAGTGTCTCAAATGCATAGCGCAGTCCTGACTTCTCTTTATCGAAGGTCACTGTATCTGACATATAGATATAAGATGCTCCTGTATCATCTGCGTCATTTCCGCCCTTTACAGCTGCAGAATTTTGATCTGCCGGTGCGCATCCCCATACTGCTCCAGTCTTTGGGTCTGCCCCATATTCCTGATCTACATTAGACTGCAGTAATCCCAGTTTTTCTCCTCCAGGAACTTCCAAAGGTTCTGGTGTTCCACAGTTTGCCGTATAGAGTACATAATCATTTTTTACTAATTTATCTTTGCTGATCATGACTTGGTAATTGCCAAGCTCATCCTTGCTGTCATCTCCCGCGGAAACTTTTTCTAAGGCTGCTACTGCTTTCTGCAAATTAGTAAGAGCTGTTGCCAGTGCAGATGCATTGGAACTTGTATTTCCATATACGGTCTGCGCCTCAGAAAGTTTCGTCTGCATTGCCGCCCAGCTTGCCTCTGTGTAGAGAATAGAGGTCAGATTCTTAGCTCGGTAAATCCAAACGCCCAGCTCTTCTTTCAGTTCCTCCACTGGTTTGTTTTCTGGCTTGATCTGCAAACCATCCACAGCCTTTAGGAGAGCTTCTCTGACAGCTTCCAGTTCTGTCCTAGAGATACTAGTCTTTTTAAGCAAGTTTTCTGCATCTGTAAGTGCTTTGCTAAACACTTCTGTTGTCTCAACAGTATAACTTGTAATATCAAGTTTCTTGGCAGCATCCACTTCTTTCTGAAGATTTTCTCTGTTTACCGTGGATACATCCAGTTTACCAATTGCATCCTCAATTGCCGCTGCTGCCTGATCTACACTTGTCTGTGTGGCGCCTGCGCGGATCAATTGTTCCATGCCGGCTGCCGCTGCCGTGTCAAGCGCTGCAAAAGACTGTTCCGAATAGTCCGCACGATTTAATACTCCTGCCTGATTCAATTGTTCTTTTAAACTGCTACGGTCTGCCTCTGACTTGCCCTGGATGGCAATCCAACTTAAGATAGGTGCATCTTGATTTCCTCTTTCTACAGACAAGGTAACGTCCGCTTTCTGGCTCACCTTCAAATCCTTTGTAACATTAAAAGTTTTGGGATCTGATTTTGTACCACAAGTTCCCAACTCGGTAGCGGCATCTCCAATATAAGCTTTCAAAATCATTGGCCGCTTCTCAAAATCACCATACCACCAATCATGGAAGCCAAAGGTGACAGCATAATCGCCGGCATCCATTGGAATCTTATACTGAATCTTATCTCCCACAGGGTCATACCAGCCAGATTCATTGGTTGTGGTAGCTCCATATGCGTTAGCTTGCATCAGATAACCCCAGGAACCATTGGTATATTTTTTGTCTGCAGCATCATTCTTAAGTCCTGCTGCATCTTTTAATCCCGCATATTGTGTGGAATCTGCCCAGCCGCAGTCAATAAAATACTGCACATTTTCCGGCACAATCTGTACTGTCTGCTTGATTTCATATTCTGTGCCGTCAATCACTGCTGTTCCTTTTACAACTGTGGTAGTAAAATCAGCTCCTGTAAACTGAGCAGCTTTCACTGCTTCCCATACCACTTCTTTTTCTACCGTAGTTCCTCCCATAGTATCTGCCTTGATTGTTTTGGGAAGATGAGGAATCACACCATTTACAGTACTGATAACCGTCTGTTCTGGGATTCCGGTCACAGTAGTGTCTTCTGGGTCAAATTCTGATACCAGAATAAAGCTGATCATTGGATTATTGTTGCTATTTCCAGAACTCTTGACCGCTTTGACGCTCAATGTTCCGTCTTCTGCCATGACCGTCTTATAGGTCTTGGAGATTCCATTCCCTGGAACAAGCTTGCTGTCTTTTGTCTCTCCATTGATAATAAGATCTGTATATCTTCCACCGTTATTCCAGGGATCTTTCATGGCTACTGTCACCATATAAGTTCCTTGTGGCAGATCGAATTGATACTCCATTCCTTCTGAACGCTCACGGACACTCGTCCAGCGGTCATCTGTGGTATAATATGCCTGACTTTCGCCTATGTAACCCCAGTTTTTGCCAGACACGGCATCTTTGCCATATGCCTGATCTAAAATACTGTTAAATCGTCCAAACTGCTCGTCTGACGCCGGAGAATAGAGATTGGAAGTACCTGCATCCACAAAATAGAGTACTTTACCCTCAGGAACCTTTGGTGTTCCAGCTGCCACATTTGACACATTACCAAAGGAATCTTCCACCTGGATATAATATTTTGTACCATTGGTCAGTCCTTTGATCACTGCTGAATTGGTAACAGTAGTCACAAACTGATCTAAATTCTGCTCAGAAGTTCCATATTTTATGGTATAATTGCCGCTGCCGCTTACTGCGTCAAAGGTAATGGACAGCGCTCCATCATATGCAGATACTTTACGAATGGTCGCCTTACCAGCTAAGGAGACATCTCCGCTAATAATTTCCGCATGGCTTAAAGTGAGGGAAGTTCCCTTCATAGTCCCATTATCTGCTGTGACAGATTCATCAATACTCACTTGAATGGTATGCTTTCCTTCTGCTAATTTTCCAGTATCACAGAGAATCGCTTCTGGCATTTCTGTCTCATCATACAGACTTACCTGCTGCGGCGCCCCGCCATCCACAGAAACATTTACAATTGTACCCTTAGCTCCTTTTGCTGCATACACAACCGCACGAGTTCCCTCAAATGTAAACACTGCTGTGGCATTTTTATCTGTTGTACTCTGATCTTTCCAAGTTCCAGTATAAGTAAACTTATTGAGATCAGATACTTCCACACCTGTATCAGATGGCTTGGTCACATCCGCTTCCACAATCTCCTTAAAGTTATTCATATCAGCTTTAACTTCAATCACATAGGTGGAGACTGAATTTGCAGGCAATGTGACATTTAAGATACCATCTGCAACGTTTTGGGTATCTACCAGTTCACAATTTTTTTCATCTGATGTACGGTAAACCTTGGCTTCTCCTCTTTCCTGGAAGGCAGATAAATCTACGGTCGTACTGCGCTCTCCAGAAAAATTCTGTGCTACAATCACCAGTTCTGTTCCGTCTGGAGACAGGGCTGCACACATGTTGTCATCACCAATGTCAATCATGGTATATCCAGCTTTTAGATACTTGCTGTACTGCATCATTGTATAAAACTGCTTAGTCACTACCCAGTAACCTTCATCTGGAACGCCCTTTTTCTTGCTTCCATTGCTATTAATCAGGTTGGTATGGTAATCTGGCACAGGGCCGTCAGATTCAAATACACAGTGAATCAATCCCCAGTTTTCGTCATGTTTGAGACATTCATATTCACTGTCTGCTACCAGCCATGCCACCCATGCAGAAGGCTGCATATACTTCAAGTCTGCCATAATGCCCTCGCTCTGGCTCTTGGTCTGCGCTTCGGTCATAGAAGCATGATCATGCTTGCCGCCGCCCTTGGTGATCTCTGACATCCACAATTCTTTGTCATAAGATTTTGCCAGCTTGCGCAGGGTATGGCGTTCGCTGTCGTTGCCGCTGTAAGTATGAGCGCCGATGGTAGTCATACTGTTCTTAGCTTCAGCGGTCAACTTTTTAAAAGAATTAATTGCATTACTTAGAGCTGTCTCATCAGTACCTGTAATCTCAATTCCATCCAGAGAACCGCCAAATTCCTGAGATTCCAAAGCCCGCTGCATTGCCAACAGCATATTAGACTGTTCTGCACCTGGTTTAAAGACACAGCCCTCCTGCTTGGTGCTGCCATTCCCCCAATAATTGGTATCAGGCTCGTTCATTGGTTCAATATAATCCACATGAGCGCCATACTTTTTACTGAGGTCATTGTCAATCCATTTTGCCGCTCTCGCCATATAGAGAGCAAAATCATCATATTTATCTGTTTTTAAGTTCGAGGCTGCATCTACTCCCCCAGTAGAACTCCCAGATTTTGTCATATAATAGGGCGGAGAATTGGAAAATACCTCGTTGATAATATCATTTTCAGTACCATTTTTCTCAGCAGTGTCTTTGCGCCACTTGTTGGCCTGCTCCAACATCCAAAGCTGCCCTGCGTCATTCATATCCTCAGTTTTCTTGTTGTAAAATGTTTCTGCATCAAAAGTTCCTGTGCCGTCTGACTTACCTGTCATATCCACCGTCCAGCCTGGAACCAGTCCTTCCACACGCTTGATGGAAGTGTCCTCCTTGTCGCCGCCGCCGACATTATAGCGGACAATGTTCAGATTCAAATAGTCAGGTGAAAATGCCAGCTCCGCAATCTCCTCTCGGTCTGGCTTCCCATTTTCGTTAAAATCCTGATCGCCCCATGAGCCAATCACATTCCCCCACCAGCACAGGGATGAACCCCAGCCTTTCAAGGTTTGATAATGAATTTGGGGATTGACTGAAATCTCTCCAGCCGCCACATTTTCCCCAGCTGCGTCCACAGTCGCTGCCGGCAATTCGCCGCCAACTGTACCTGCCAGCATAACGCCTGACAGCATCCCCGCCAGGAAACGTTTCCAACGCTTTTTCCTCTCTCTCATATGCTTCTCCTCTCTTTTTATAATTTTACAATACGCCAGGAAATTATTCCTATAAAAATCCCACCCATACATCCAACCATACAAATTTGCTTGTCCATCGAATGAGACTTTCATACCCATAATTTTAGTTTGTTTTTGTAAAATTTTCAAGGTATTTTAGTAAAATTTTTTAACTATTCAGGCATGTCTGTGGCTTGGGGTTCTGAATAGTTACAATTCTCACTCAGAAAACACTCTTGATAAGTTCTCTTGATTTCCACATATCCAAACCGCTTGCGCGCCTGATCCATCTGTTCTCCTATCAGATCCGCCTGTTTTTCAAAATATGCGGCTGCCTCCAGACAAGACCACTCCTTATTTTCATCTTGACTATTCTCTTTTCCCAACTGCAAGCTCACTTGTTCCACCCCTTTTGCATGCAGCATCTGAAAATAACAATTCCAGCAAAGCGCCCAATACATGGAATCCAGCGGCGTCTGCGTCTGTTCCCTACAATCTTTATCATCTTTTTGCGCCAAACGCAGACATTCCTGCGGCTTTGACCAGTCTCCAGCCAGAGTATGGAACAAGATGACATGGGTATCTTCTACATCCTTTTGCTCTGGTCTCGCATAAAAACTTTGCCATTCCCCAAAAAATTTTTTGAACATCTCGCTTTTTCCAAGCCTCAAGCAATCCATAAGCGCCCGATCCTTCATCTCCCCCTCGTCCGCCTGCTGGCATCTGTCGAAACACCAGCGGTATTTGGCTGGGATTTCACGTCTACAAACCTTTGATACCATGTCTTGCGCTTCCTCAAATTCATCCATCAGTATATGAAACCCAAGCATTGGTCTTGCATAAGTACAGACATAACACCAATTGTTAAAATGTGCCTTTTTGAGTTTTTTCACTGCTTTCTTTGCCAACTCTCGATCTTTATTAAAAAAAGCTAATCTTAAGACTTCCCGAAAATTGCCATTGTTCCATTCACTCCCATACTTACTTTCCAAATCCAGAAATATGCCCAGCATACGCTCCATCTTCTGATCGTCAATCTGGGGATATTCACAATAAAAATTCAAAATTTCTGCAGCAATATCGATCTGCCATTCTCTTGCAAACGATCCTAAATGCCCCCCTAACTGCTGCACACAGTCCTTATGAAACCTTTCTGCTATCTGAAAAGCCAAATGCAATTGATTGATTTTGGTTCTGCGAACAAACCAAAACAATTTCGACATATTGCAAAAATATACCTGCCAGTCCTCTTCCTCTCTGGCAAGAGGCAAAATCCGTTCCAATACTGGAACTAATGCTTCGGCATTGTTATCCCAGTCCTCATAATCTCCCTCTGTCAATTGATTTGCCTGTTCTACCAATTCCCACAGCTTATCATCTGCGACATGTTTCCTCTCAAAAGCTCCCAGAATCGCACGACTCATACATTTCCCCCCAATCCATACTCAATGATTTGAATCAATCCCCTATTTAAAATCTCCTTCTCCTGCTCTCCAAGCGTATAATGTCCAGCCAACATCGCATGTACATATAATACTTGCGCCATATTCTCTGTCATCACTGGATCTTGTATCTGCGCCAGACGCCGAACGAGAGGATTCCTAGCATTTAAATACAGCTTTGCCGCATAGCCACAGGAAAACTCACCTAAATCAAACCCCTCCATAAATTCTGAAAATCCGCCATTTCCAAAAGAGCTGTTTAAAAAACTATCTGCCCCTGCTACATACAAGGCAGGCACATCTGCTGGCTCAAACTGCTTGAGCACCACAGAACATCGAAGAGAATCCAGCGCCCATTCTGCCGCTGACACCAGTCCCTCCAGTTCTGTGCTCATTTCGCTGGACGGCTCCTCCAACAACTCTCCATAGGAAGTTTCATCAAACATTTCCACGCGAATTCCCTGATAATAATGTCTTAAAAGCTGTAAAAGTTTCGTATCATAGATATATCCAGCGTTGATCATCACCCGGGCAGTGCCAACCAATGGCAATACTCTGCGGTAATCATCAATCTGCGCACAGTAATATACAGGCAGTTTTTTGGCCGCCTGCAAAATCTGCAGTCCAGTCAGATCGCCCATATTGGTGACAAATGTCAAAAATGGAAAGAACAATTTATAAACCTGCTCATTCTCCACAGCAAGTGATTTAATCGCCGCATTATGTATCAAGGTAAGCCGTTTTAATTTTTCCACATCATATTGGGAGAGAGAAACAAAATAATCAAACAGCGCCTTCTCAATCTCATTTCTGGTTTTCGCTAATTGGTGATCTGAGACAAATCCCTCTCTAGAAGCCATCGGAGTAAGATTTTGTGCGTTAAGAACACAATGAGTAAAAAATGCCCATTTGGGAATTAGCTCTTTGCCATCCTCTGTAATCAGCATGTCTTTTAAAAATATCTTATGGCGCCCCATTGTCGCGGCGCTGGTCTGATGATCTGAGATAAACGCGTAGCCTCTCAGCCCTTCTCCGACAAGGGGAACGACGCCAAAAAATTTCTCCTCAAACATTAATTCCCCAAACCGCATAATCTCCTCTCCGCTGCAAAAAGACTGCCGCCAGGGAATAAACGCGTCATTGATGCGCCTGTGGCCTTCATCCCCCTCAAATTCCACCGGAACCCGAATCAAGAATCCATATTCCTTTAACAGTTCAATTACCCTCTCTTCCCCATAGCGAGCCCCCATCTTCCTGCTAAGCTTGAGTGTCACCTCAGTTCCTGGTTTTAGCTCTTTGGATTCCTCTGTCACCTGATAAGTCCCGTCGCTGCGCCCCAGCCACTGAAAGCCCTGTTGTTCTCTGATCGAACGGCTGCGAACTAAAATTTCATCTGTCACCAAAAAACAGGACAACAGTCCGATTCCAAACTGTCCGATATATCCTGTGCGCCGCATCTCTCCGCGCTTAGAGGATTGTCCAATCACAGACAAAAATGTATGAATCTCTTCACAACTAAGTCCGATTCCATTATCAGAAAAGATCAGTATCGCCTGCCCGTCTGACTCCCTGTGATAAGCAATCCAAATCTTCCCATTTGTAAAGTCCGGTTCTTGCGCCCGCCGTGCTTCAATGGCATCCACTGCATTCTGCAAAAGCTCCCGCAAAAATACATCAGCACTGGAATAAAGGTTTTCACTGAGAAGGCGAATAATGCCTTTTAAATCCACCTGAAAACTAAAATCCTCTGCTGCTCCCCCTTTTCCTCTCCCTTTTTTCGTAGTACCCATAAATCCAAATCCTTTCTTTACAGCTATAATTACAAATATTTCTTTTCATATTTTACCATACTAACTTATTTTACTATAATTACCTTTGCGAGACAAGGCTAGTCCCTTAGATTCAAGAACGCCATCGGCGTTCTTGCTGCGGGGTGCGAACCAGCTCTACTGACACAAAAAAATCCGCACCCCTGCAATCCGCCGAAGGCTTTATCTTAGTTGGAGTTTCAATTTATTCAATGGTTCCTCTAATATCTCTTCCTTATTTACAGATCTTTCTCCAGATTAATTATATACCTTACATTCTTTTACTACAAGAGTAGACAACAAACGAAACCACTTGTAGAAAGATACTCATACATTATTGTTTTTAATATGATCAGATATATACAGGCATTTCCAATCATATAAAAACCGTTGTACAAGAATTCTATTCTCAATACAACGGTTTCATACTTTCTAATCAATATATATGCAAAAACACCAATATATTCCTGCGGCAGTGCATAAGTCAGCTTTTCTGGTAACAACCAATGGCTGATTCCTGATTTCTATCTTAACTTTACATTCTGTACATTGCTCCATGCACTATAGTAATTCTTTTTTCCCATTTGCTTTAAGCTTCGGATCCGTACATAATAGGTCTTCTTTTTCTGCAAATTTTTTAAAGTCTTTACAACTGTTTTTCCAGATTTCATATTTGCTTCTTTGGCCTTTTTAAAATTGCGTTTCAGTGCATATTGAATCTGATAACCATCAGCTTTCTTATTCTGATTCCATTTTATCGCCATTGATCTTGAAGACTTGCAGATTGGCGTTGATAACTTAGGCGCTGACAGACGAATCATCTTTTTACCGGTTTTATTGTAACTGCCTACCACACTGCCGCGATAAGCCGCCACAGAATAAGAATAGACTGACCCATTCTTATTGTTTACAGAATAATCAGTAAAATCTGTGCTGAGTGCCCCAGGAACAGAAGCAATTTTCTTCCATTTTCCGCCTTTGGCCTGGCGATATACATAATATCCATCTGCATTGGAGACCTTTGTCCATTTCACCAAAATACCTGACGAGACATTAGAGCCCTTTGACAATACTGGCGTTTTCGGTTTTTTATCGGCGGTTCTAGCTTTAAAATAATCTGAAAATCCCCCAAACAGATACTTGTCATCCATCTTGACATAGGCATTTACCACATATGTATAATCTGTCCCACTCTTTAACTTTTTATCTGTATAAGAATTACAATTCTCTCCTTCCAGATAGCCCAACAACTCCCAGGTTCTTTTGTCTGAGTTATAGCGCTGCAATTGATAGCCGCTGGCTCCCGCCTGTTTGTTCCATTTCAATTGGATGGAAGATGTAGTAGCCTTTACTACTTTCAGACCAGTAACTTTTTTTAGTTCCCAAACATTGACCGTACAGGATGTATGTTTTCCGTTAGAAGAAGTTGCCGTAATCTCACATTTTCCAGGAGAAATGGCTGTCACCATCCCAGAGGCATCTACCCTGGCAATCTTTGGCTCTGAAGAAGTCCAAGTAAGACGGTAATCTGTGGCATCTGTCGGCGCTACTTCCACTTCTATCCGCTTTTTATCGGACACTACAAGTTTCATAGATTTTTGTTTGACCGAAACAGAAGATACTGACACTGGCTTGGCAGGTAAAGTCAAACCTTTCAGCCGCATTGTAAATTTTCCAGTGGAAGCGTCTACCCAACGATTTCCTGGCCCATTTTTATAAAAACTCTGTTCTGGAAATTCTATTGTCTCGGTTGCACACCACACTTCACCTTTAGAATTCTGGATTTCGTTGGAATAATCCACATGATAACTAATCGGTTCACCCGATTTCTGCGTTAATGTCACCACAATCGCAAAGGCTTCATTTTTCCCTACTGTAACTGTTTTCTCCAAAGGAATCGTATAGTAACCGCAATAATCTAAAGTTCCCTTTTGTGGAGATTTCAAGACTGGAATACCACTCTGTGGATCTTTGCTGTCAACGACATTTTTATAAATCTGAATCTCATACTGAACATTTGGCGTTCTCAGTGCAAAGCCCACTGCATTAATTTTTTCTGCTCCTGTTTCAGATCCAGAAGCATGATAAATATTTGCCATGCCGCCGCCAGTCTCAAGAGCTATCGTACTAACAGACGCACTGCCGTCATAATGATAGTTTTTTTGCCCTTCCTTGACAATATCCGCGTCAAAAAATGAAAAATTAGATTTCTTAATCAGAGCATCCTCATAAGAGAGCCAGAAATATCCGCCGTCTCCCCAGCCATCTCCCCAGCTATTTTTCACCAGCCACGCTCCGTCGGCAGTCGGACGGCATGTACTGTTAAAATTCTCTGCGGAATATCCATCATTCCAGCCAACAATTGTCACTGCATGATTGGTGCCGCTTTCTGTAAGATCGCAATAATACGCGCCTGTATCATAATTATAATAATCATCTGTATCCATAAACACACTGACACTGGCGGCTCCAAGCTCCATCAAAGTATTCTTTATCTGTGTAGTGTCAGAGGGTGCAATCCAATATGCATTTTTCAGATGTGCGGTGTCCAAGTAAGCCAGGCTCTCATCCAAATCTTCTGGCATATCATTGGGATTATATGGAGCTATTGCTTCATCCGCAAAACCAATATAATTTGCCAGCGGAAAAACGGCCAATCGTGCATTTCCGCCCTGCTCCAGATAATTCAGTTTTCCCCTCAGCACAGTTCGGTCATCAACCGCATTTCCCAACGGATCCTGGGGCGTATGATAAAGAAAATATGCCAGATGAAGTTCTGAGAGATCTGCCTCCTCGATTGTCATCATATTTTTGGAAAGTAAACTGGATTCTGCACAGGCAATTAGGGCATGGCTCCAGCAGACGCCCCACTTTCCCTGATTTTTTACAGGCGTTACCCGTCCCAATGCTCTGGAATCATAAGAAGCCGGAAGCGGAACAGATCTTGTCTCTTGTGTCGTTTCCCCAACACTGGGGACTATTTCATCTTCCTCAATTACAGTCTGCGGCAATTCTGGCTCCAATGCCTTCTGTTGCTGAATTTCCTCTTCTGTCATTGGACGACCAAGAATATAATCTAACTTCTGTTCTTCCTGTACAGGTGCGGCAGATACTTTTTGTACCCCAAATCCGCAAAGAACTGACACAAACAGACATAATCCTAAGATCAACCTAACTCCCTTATGCTTGTTTTCTCTCATCTTCATTCCCTCTTTCCTTTTCCTTAGCCATACAATGCTTGTCTTTCCATATCACCTGCAAAATATTATCAAATTATTATAAATGATCAATTCTGTATTTGCAAGATAAATGGACTTTCTTGAGTTTCGCCATTTTTTATAATAGCCGATCTTATAGTGCAAAAGATCTTGCTTCCTTTGGCAGCATAGACATCTTGGTACTATGAATTGCAAAATGGGAAAGCTTAAAAATGGATATGTATACTCGTTATACTGCAAATCCCAACAGACTTTTTTTATAAGTATATAAAACGATCTGAATAATAGAAATAGGGTTTCCGCAGTAATATTTTCACTCGTTCAAAAGATCTTGCCACTAAAACGACAAAGAAAAAATGCACAAAAATCATCTTGAGAAGCTAGCTTCCCAGAATAATTTTTGTGCATATTGTTTACAAAATAATTACCGGCATGACAACATAAAGTCCTTTGATTACCATAATAACCGATCCAGGCTGTACAGCAAGCGTACCATCATATTTTCCCCAATCCAGGAGAACTCCAATCAGAGCATTTCCAAGCCCCATACCGACTTTACAGCCAAAACTCTGCGCGCTGAATACTAGACCCTCAGAACGAATACCGGTTTTCCATTCGCCATATTCTACACTATCGCCAATAATTGCAAATTGTACCCCCATGACACAAGCATATCCTATTCCGCGGATTACAGAAGTGCCAATGACAAAAGTTACATTTTCCATTCCGAAAAACAGTGGGATATAGCTTATTAATATTGCTGCCCAGCCAACAAGATTTGTATTCTTTTTACCGATTTTCTTGACAATAGAAGCCATAAGAAAAAAGAATATAATCATGGGGGTGATATAGGCAGCATTGACTGTGCCGACCAAAGACTCATTATGTAATACATGCACACAAAAATAACTATTGATTGTGGGAATTGCCATATAAAACAGACAAGTTCCTATTCCGAGCAACATGGAAATCACCCAACATTTATTTTTTTGTTCCTAAGGCTGTCCAAAACACTTGCCAACAGATAATAGCCTCCCTGATACTGATAGACGTCACCATAAACTGTGTCAACCAAAAAAGCAATCCGGTCAGCAATCACTATTTTCTGAAAATATCCCCACAACATCCATAATAGCCCTTGACGAAAATTTTCATAAAAAAAGCCATGTTCCCTGCCAATCTGTTCTAACAAATTTTTAGAACGCTCAATTGGTCCAGCCACTAGCTTTGAAAAAAAGATACAAACAACGCATACTTTAAAAAGTTACGTTCTACATAAATCTCTTTTCGGTACACATCCATCGTATAGCTGAGCGCCTGAAAGATATAAAATGAAATCCCCACTGGAAGCAGCAGATCAAATCCGGGCGTCAGCAGCTCTAAATTACATTTGGTCAAGATAACGTTAATATTATCAATTGCAAAATCAAAATATTTAAACAAAAACAGCACGGAAAGATTCAACGCAAAACTCAGTCCCACAAAAATTTTCTTCTTATCGGATTGATTATTTTTGTCACATTGATCAATCAACAACCTGCTGAAATAAGTAATCGCGGTTGAATACAAAAGTAATAACGCATACTTTGCGTTCCAACACATATAGAAGAAATAACTTGCGGCTAAGAGCCACAGATATCTGATTTTTTTAGGTACTACAAAATATAGCAACACCACAATTGGAAAATAAAACAAAAAATTGATTGAGTTAAACAGCATTTCATAATTTTTCCAATCTATATTGACAAAAACTCATACCAAATAACCTTAACATGATATTTATTTTTCGACACGGGAATCTAAAAAAGAGGCTGCACAAACCAGCCTCTTCTTAAATCAAAAATGCTCTATTCTTTTACAAATACTTCTTTGCCAAGCCCGCACCAAGGGCATACCCAATCATCTGGTAAATCCTCAAATGATGTTCCTGGGGCAATATCATGATCAGGATCTCCCACCTTGGGATCATACACATAACCACATGGTTCACACAAATATCTATCCATTTTGCACACTCCTTTTTATTTTTCAGTATGCCCGACAAATCAAAAAATAATCATCTTTATCCAACTGTTATACATTTTTCCATCAATATTTCCTCCAGAGCGTTTCCGCTGCTGGTATGGCAGCGCACAATATCGGCCTGCACCCGCTCTGCCTCTGACAAGGCGCAGCGCACCATTTTATGAGACACCGTACTGGTAAAGAGCACCACCAAATCCGGTTTCCCAATCTTCTCTTTTAGATTACCAGACATCTGTGTAAACACTTTGGCTTTACACTGATAACTTTTGCAAATCTTTTTATACTGGCAGACCATACGATCATGGCCCCCGATAATTACCACACTCATATAGACGCCAACCCTTTCATTTTTACCTTGCTGTGCTCGCGGCTAGGACGCAGCAGCAGATAGAGAAAACCAGCCACTAGGATCAACGCTGCCACTGTCCCCAATCCAAAACTTCCCACAGTAAGCCAGGTTCCAATCTGATAAATACACAACGCCGCCACATAAGCCAGAAGGCATTGATAACCAATTGCAAACCAAAACCATTTGATATTGTTCATCTCCCGCTTAATCGCCCCCATCGCCGCAAAACAAGGAGCACACAGCAAATTAAATACCAAGAAAGAATATGCTGCAGCTGCGGTCATATGTGCGGAAAGTGTTCCCCAAATCTCAGAACCATCCTCTGCCACCTCCGCAAATCCGAAAAGAATCCCAAATGTTCCCACTACATTTTCTTTCGCCACCAGTCCGGTGATGGCTGCAACTGCAGATTTCCAATCTCCCCACCCCAGAGGTGCAAAGATCCAAGCAAATATATTTCCAATTGAGGCCAGAATACTGTGATCAATCTCCATATCTTCAAGCATTCTGAACTGACCGTCCACCCAGCCAAAGTAAGTGGTAAACCATACAAAAATTGTGGACAGCAGAATAATTGTCCCCGCCTTCTTGATAAAAGACCAGCCGCGTTCCCACATGCTTCTAAGCACATTTCCCACGGTCGGCAGATGATATGCCGGCAGCTCCATAACAAAAGGCGCTGGATCTCCTGCAAACATTTTTGTCTTCTTTAAAATAATACCAGAACAAACCACTGCCGCAATGCCTACAAAAAAGGCGCTCCAGGATACCCACCATGCATTTCCGAAAAATGCCCCTGCAATCAGAGCGATAATTGGAAGTTTCGCTCCACAGGGAATAAATGTGGTTGTCATAATCGTCATCTTCCGATCTCTGTCATTTTCAATGGTACGGCTGGCCATCACCCCAGGCACACCGCAGCCTGTTCCAATTAACATTGGGATAAATGATTTTCCAGAAAGTCCGAATTTACGGAAAATACGGTCCATGATAAACGCCACACGCGCCATATAACCGCATCCTTCCAAAAAAGCAAGGAAGATAAATAATACTAACATCTGCGGCACAAATCCCAATACCGCACCCACACCAGCTACCATTCCATCAACAATCAATCCCTGCAGCCATGCTGCACAACCCACAGCTTCCAAGGCGCCTGTTATGATTTCTGGAATAGACGGAATAAACAACCCTTCCATCCCAAACAAATGCCATCCTTCCCCAAACACGCCGTCATTTGCCCAGTCTGTGGCCCACGTTCCCACAGTAGTGACAGAAATATAATATACCAGTCCCATGACAACTGCAAAGATCGGCAAGGCAAAGATACGGTTGGTGACAATCTTATCAATTTTATCTGAGACAGTGACAACGCCTTTGTTCTGTCTGCTGTAACACTCCTCAATAATTGAAGAAATAAATTGATAACGTTCATTTGTGATAATACTCTCCGTATCATCATCCAATTCCTTTTCAATGGCAGTGACTTCTGCAGTCACATCTGGCACCCGCTTCATCTGCGCCTGAATTTTACTGTCCTTTTCCAACAGCTTGACGGCAAAGAAACGCCGCTGCTGCTGTGGAACATCCAAGCCAAGTTTATCTTCGATACTATTTAACACACTTTCTACTTTGGAGGAAAATTCATGAACTGGCTCTGCATTCTCTTTATTCTGTGCCAGCTTTACCGCTTGTTCGGAAGCTTCCTTAATTCCTGTTCCCCGTAAGGCAGAGATTTCCATCACTGGACAGCCCAGTTTCTGACTCAATTTCTTAATATGTATCTTATCGCCATTTTTCCAAACCACATCCATCATATTGATTGCCATCACTACTGGAATCCCCAGTTCCATCAACTGTGTTGACAAATATAAATTCCGTTCCAGATTAGTTCCATCAACAATATTCAAAATAACGTCAGGACGCTCCCCAATCAGGTAATTTCTGGCCACAACCTCCTCTAAGGTATAGGGAGACAGGGAATAAATTCCTGGAAGATCCATAATCACTACATCTTTATGCCCTTTGAGCTTCCCCTCTTTTTTCTCAACTGTGACGCCAGGCCAATTTCCCACAAACTGATTGGAACCTGTCAGTGCATTAAACAATGTTGTCTTGCCACAGTTTGGATTGCCTGCTAATGCTATTTTTATAGACATTTGAAAACTCCTTTCTGATTATGTTTGTTATCGCTCACCATTATTAGTTATAACTAACCTATAGTCAAAAAAATAAGCGGAATTTCTCCGTATACAAAATATCTATTCCACTTCAATCATTTCCGCATCTGCCTTTCTCAAGGACAACTCATATCCACGTACGGTCACTTCCAGCGGATCCCCCAGCGGCGCTACTTTTCTCACAAATACTTCCACTCCCTTAGTAATCCCCATATCCATGATACGCCGTTTCACCGGCCCTTCTCCGTGCAATTTTGCAACTTTTACGGTTTTCCCACAGGAAATCTGTTTTAATGTCTTCATACTGCTTTCCTTCCTTAAATCATTATTTTATTAGCCATCTCCTTATTGATGGCCACTCTTGACTCTTTTACATTAACAATCATGTTGCCGCCGATCTCTGATATCACGGTAACACAACCTCCAATCACAAACCCTAGACTTTCCAAAAATCTTTTGGTTTCTTCTTTTCCTCCAACCTTTTTAATGGTGTTGGATTCTCCAGTTTTCGCCATCGTCAGCGGCATCTTCATCAACCTCATTTCATTTTATCTTTTTTCTAAAGTTAGTATATACTAACATGAATTAGTTGTCAACAACTTTTTTGGAAATTTTTGTTACAGTTCACTTATTAACCGATATAGAAATAGTCAAATGACTGCATCTTGCATAGACGTGGACTATAACAATTGTTCTACTAGGATTCGGGTGTCAAAAGTACTTTTTTGACACCCGAATCCTAGAATTAAAAAAAAGATATTCAAAACTATTTGCTATTTTACAGTTCTTTCAGTATACTAATTCTTAAGTCACAAAGTATATTTGACAGGAAATCTCTCCTGTTTTGCATCGAACTAACACATAGATACAAAGGGGTTTTTCAAATGAAAATTAATGAATCTGCTGAAAATTATCTGGAAACAATTCTAATCTTAAGCCAAAGGCTTCCAGTTGTCCGCTCTATAGATGTCGCAGTTGAGATGGGTTTCAAGAAATCCAGTGTCAGTGTGGCCATGAAAAACTTAAGAGAAAAAGGACACATTGTCGTCTCGGAAGCTGGATATATCACACTCACAGAATCAGGGAAGGAAATCGCTGACATGATCTATGAACGTCACAATTTTCTTTCTTCCTGGCTGATAGAACTCGGTGTAGATGAAAATATCGCTACGGCGGACGCTTGCCGTATTGAACATGTGATCAGTCCAGAAAGCTTTGCTGCCATAAAAAAATATGTGCAGAACTGATTTTTGTTACTGTAATGCATTTCTATCTAAAAAATTGTAACAATTCAGAACCTCCGCGTCACAGAATGCCAGCCAAATTGTCATACGACTCTAAAGAGGTTCTCATCTGTGCCTTCGATTATCATCTTAATAAAAATGGGAAATCAGGTATTCTCAAAAAATTACACCAGTTTACAACTTTTTTAATAAAAAAATGCCGCACAAGGCTTTCTGTTGTATAATGAATTTGACCAAAACATTACAAAGGATAGTGACCCTGTACGACAAACTTATTATACAATGAAAAAACTTTAATTGGTAGACTTTATCATTATTTTTACAAGTATTTTGAAACCT
>CAJTIR010000015.1 GCA_910576385.1 Lachnospiraceae bacterium | reverse complement strand
GTAAAAAAGAACAAATAGAAAAAGTCCTTTAGGACTTAGTACAGAATGATGTTGCGGCTGGCGAACCCTTCGATGAGTCTTTAGACTCCAGAGCCGGTAATAAGCCCTTATAGGGCGTGAGCAAACCACCGGCTAAGCCGGTGGTTCTGATTACCTTTTTTGTAGATTTTATGGTAAAATGAAAAATCAATAAGCAAATGAGAAAGCGTGTATTTCAAATATTCTAGTGACAGAGAACTGGAGAGAAATAAATAGTTCTTATTGGCAGATGGGTGAACAGCAAAGGAGGATTTATGGACGAAAAATCAAATAATAGGCAGGAAGTTGATCAAAAACTAGCTCAGTTAAAAGCGCTTTTGAAGAAGTTAGGCAGTGTGGTGGTGGCTTTTTCTGGTGGTGTGGATTCTACTTTTTTATTAAAGGTGGCGCAGGAAGTGTTGAGGGACAAGGTGTTAGCTGTCACTATTGATTCTAATTCCTTTGCTAAGAAAGAATTGCGGGAAGCAAATGTATTTTGTGAACAGCAAGGTATTGTACAGGAAGTCTGTAAATTTAATGAGTTGGATGTGGAGGGTTTTTGTCAGAATCCGCCCAATCGCTGTTATATATGCAAAAAGGCATTATTTGAAAATTTATTAGAGATTGCCAAGGAACACAAAATAGCGTTTGTGGTGGAAGGTTCCAACATAGATGATGAGGGAGATTATCGTCCAGGAATGCAGGCAGTCAAAGAATTGGGAATTTGCAGTCCGTTGCGTGAGGTGGGATTGACGAAGCAGGAAATCCGCCAATTGTCCAGAAATTATGGTCTCGCTGTCTGGAACAAACCTTCGTCTGCCTGTCTTTCCTCGCGGTTTGCCTATGGAGAACAGATTACCAGGGAAAAATTGAAAATGGTAGAACAGGCAGAGCAATTTTTACAGGACTTGGGATTTACGCAGGTAAGAGTGCGTGTTCATGGCAGTTTGGCGCGTATTGAAGTGCTGTTAGAAGAAATTCCACAGTTAATGTTACAGGACAATCGAAAGCGGATTGCAGAAAAGCTCAAAGAATATGGTTTTTCTTATGTGACAATGGATTTGTATGGCTACCGAATCGGCAGTATGAACGAGTCATTGACTGTCGATGAGAAAAAATAGATTTTGTAAGGATAATAATAGGGAAAGGATTGACAAGCAAAATGGAGAATCAATTTTCAAGAATGGAATTATTGATTGGCACAGAGAAGTTAAAACAGTTGAGGCAGATGCGGGTGGCAGTATTTGGGGTTGGCGGAGTTGGCGGTTATACGGTGGAAGCATTGGCACGCTGTGGAATTGGAAGTTTGGATCTAATAGATAATGATAAAGTGTCTTTGAGCAATCTCAATCGCCAAATCTATGCACTGCACAGCACGGTTGGAAAATATAAAGTGGATGTGGCAAAGGAACGAGTACAAGATATCAATCCCCAGACAGAGGTAAACAGTTATCGTGTTTTTTATTTGCCCCAGACAGCAAAACAATTTGATTTTACTGCTTATGACTATGTGGTGGATGCCATTGACACAGTTACTGGCAAATTGATGCTGGCAGAGCAGGCAATGGCTGCTGGCACGCCGATCATCAGTGCTATGGGAGCAGGAAATAAAATGGATCCCACAGCTTTTCAAGTGGCAGATATTTCAGAGACTGCCGTATGTCCATTGGCAAAGGTCATGCGGCGGGAATTAAAAAAACGGGGTATTAAAAAACTTAAGGTTGTTTATTCTCAAGAAAAACCGATGACACCTATATCAAACAGTGAAGTTTCCGTATTAGGCAATGCAGAATCAGGCAATAGAAATAGACAGATACCAGGCAGCATGGCATTTGTGCCCTCAACAGTAGGTATGATAGTCGCTGGGGAAGTGATTCGTGATCTATTGGAAAGTGAATAGTCAATGGAGGATAAATGGCTGAAAGTATATGAAAGATTATGTAAATAGCTTGTGTAAATAGTGTCTGGCTAGTATAATAGTACTTACTAATATAACAAGAGTAGGGTGTCAAAAGATTAGTTCTGTCATGAAGATCAACCTTTTGGCACCTTACTCATAATATGGAAGGAAATGATACGATTGATGCAGTGTAGTGAGAAAGGAGATGTGAAAAATGAAAACAAAAGTCCGCAAAGGGATCTGTATTTTGACGGTTGCAGCCATGATTTCTGGGGGAATGCAGCAACCGGTATTGGCTGGTTATTCAGAAACAAAAAATCAAGATTCTTTGCAGGTTAAGATGACTCCACTAACCAAGGAAAGTGGAGTCACTGTCACGAACGAAGACCAATTTATGAATGCATTGAAACAACAGCAAAGTCCAATTACGGTAAATGCAAATTTGGTTATTGGCGATGAGGCGGAGCAGGGGGGGAGAATGAAGCCTGTGATGATTCCGGCCAACACAGTAATTGAAGGGACGCAAGGCAGCAGCATTAACAGCCGAAGTCCCATACAGATTTTAGGAGATGGGGTCTGTTTTCGTAATATTGAGTTGAAATTTAGCAGTGGTACTGCAACAGGGAGCGTGGCACACCGGGAGATTTTTCTGGCGGGGCATAGTTTGACCTTGGATAATGTGAGCACTTGGCTGGAAGGTGGAGGAAATTTAGGATCGTTGGGAGGAGATGAGGATGAGTTGCTTCCCACGGTCTACGCGGGTGGTTATCCTGGCACAGTGAACGGAGAACATGCGTCACTTACAGTGGAAAATGCTAACACAAAAACAATGTTTCAGGCAGTTTATATGGGACATGGAGCGGGGAGTGATGACAACGTTCCCTATACTGGAACGGCTGTATTAAACTTGGATCCTGATTTGACTGTGCGGGAAAAAGTTGATACCAGCCAAACCAGTGAAGCCCAGATTAACATTGCTGGCAGTAAGTATGATACTGCAAAGACAAATAAATTTAATGGAAATGAACATACTGTTTTAACCCTCAGTCAAAGTACAATCCCAAAGGCAGTTGTAGAAAATATTGGGCATTTGGTTTTGAAAGATGAGGGCTGCCTGCAGTCTGAAACAGATCAATTGCAAAATGTCACCCTACAAAATGGAGGATGTCTGGATCTCAATGGGGTAAAGGATGCTAAGGTGCATGGAGATTTTCAGGGAGTCGAAGATCAGACAGAGCAACGTGGAGTTTTAGTTTTAAATAAGGAGGGCTCACTGTCTATACTTGGCGCCGTTACTGGTACTACTCAATTTCAGACAGACAGCCGCCAGTTTCCTGGAATTTTTAATATCGGAAAACCGTATGTTTTGGCAACACAACAAACGGTATCGGACAGTAGTTTTGTGTTATCTCAAAAAAGCATTGACAATGGCTACCAATTAAATTATCAGAATGGTTCGTGGTCTGTAAATAAGGAAGAAGTGTCATTTATAGGAGATATACAAATATTGTCTGCCCCAGAAAAAGTTGATTTGCGAAAGATTAAAGCAAACGCAGATGGCGCAATACCAGATCAAAATACATTTCTTGAAGTTGTCTGGTATGATTCAGAAGGGATACCATTTACCAGTGATGAAGTGGAAGAATATGCCCTTTATGAAATGGATTATGTTATTAAAATTAGAACAGATTATTGGCAAAGTGATAGTCCAGATATTTTAGATAAAACGGATTGGTATCAGCCAGTATCACTAGTTACATCAGAAGAATTTCCTGGGAAGTATTTCTTACAGGCCGAAGAAAATGCACAGCCAGGGGATTACACATTCCTATTTTGCTCGGATTATTTTGAGGATATAAATACTGTTGCAGATGTGAAAGCGTTGAAAAATACAGTAAAAGCAGCGCAGCAGATTATTTTCTATGATGAAGATTTAGAAGAGGAAACACCCACACCGCCCGGAGGGGAAGAGACACCAGATCCGCCCGGAGGGGAAGAAACACCCACACCGCCCGGAGGGGAAGAAAATCCAGATCCACCCGGAGGGGAAGAGACACCAGATCCGCCCGGAGGGGAAGAAACACCCACACCGCCCGGAGGGGAAGAAACACCCACACCGCCCGGAGGAGAAGAAACGCCCACACCGCCCGGAGGAGAAGAAACACCCACACCGCCCGGAGGGGAAGAAACGCCCACACCGCCCGGAGGGGAAGAAACACCCACACCGCCCGGAGGGGAAGAAACACCCACACCGCCCGGAGGGGAAGAAACACCCACACCGCCCGGAGGAGAAGAGAATCCAGAACCGCCCGGAGGAGAGCAGCATACTCATAGTTATACAGTTGTTACCAAGAAAGCAACATTGAAAAAGGATGGCAGCCGTATTGAGAAATGTAGCTGTGGTGCGATTAAATCTCAGAAGAAAATTTATTATCCAAAGAAGATTACACTCTCTGACAACAATTTGGTTTATAACGGCAAAGGGCAGAAGCCACAAGTAAAGATTACAGACAGTAAAGGACAAAAGATCAATAGCTCAAACTATACTTTAAAGTACAAGAATAACAGTAAGGTGGGGACAGCTTCTGTTACTATTACCTTTAAAAATGATTACAGCGGCAGCTTAAAGAAGACATTCACGATTGTGCCAAAGAGTACAAATATATTCAAACTAACTGCAAAGTGTAAAGGTTTTGCCGTGAAGTGGAAAAGGCAGAGTACACAGATTACGGGATATGAGATTGCGTATTCTACAAGCTCTAAATTTACCAAGAAGACAACAAAAACAGTAAGTGTGAAGAACGCAAAAGCTACTTCCAAAACAATTTCTAATTGCAAGCCAAAGAAGAAATATTATATTAGAGTTCGTACTTATAAGGCAGAAAAGATGAAAGGCAAGACCCAGAAATTTTATTCTTCATGGTCTAAAGTAAAGTCTGTGAAAACGAAAAAGTAACATATAAAAAAGATATAGAAAGATGAATAATGCTGTGCTGTCAGTAAAAGTGTACTGGCAGTATGGCATTTTTATCGCACTGCGGCAAAAATGAAATATGTCGCGAAAGAGACCCGCCGCAGGCAAAGAATCCTGAATTGCAGGATTCTTTGTTTTATAATAGGAAATTCCTTCTGATTTCTCATGAAAGAATAGGAGTATAGAAAGACATTAAAATGTTATCTATAGTTGTAAATGTTAATGAATATATATAGTTGGTTTACAATTAATGGCCAAAAAGCTCGAAAATGCTTATTTTTCGCGCGATTTTGTTTTGGATTTAAGTAAAAAAGATAATATAATACAATCATACAAGTATCGTGGGGGGAGAGTGCCTGTATGTTCTATCTCCCCCATATACAACCAAAACAAAGAAGGAGAGACAAGATGAAGCGAAGGAAGGGAAAGAAAAGCTGGAAATTCTCCACACTATTGTCATTGTTTCTGGCAGTGGCAATGTTGGTGGGAAGTCTGCCGCTGACTGGATTTAAAGTAAAGGCGGCAGCAGATGACAACACAGCAAAACAAAGTGAAACGACTGAAAAAGCAGCAAACAGTGGATTTAATCATCCAGGGCTTCTGCACTCGCAGGAGGATCTTACAAGAGTATGGCAAAATGTAGAGAACAATGTGTCCCCCAACAAGGAGACCTGGGATGCTTTGTGGTGGGATACCTTTTCTAATCCTAGCTGGTGGCCCCGCCCATTGGAGGGAGTTACCAGAGGGGGTGGCCGCGACAGTATCAATCAATTGCGTATTGATATTCGCCGCGCTTATCAGAATGCCTTGATCTGGAAACTCAGCGGAGACGAGGCTCATGGAGAGGCAGCCTGCCGGATTATCAATGCTTGGTCCTCCACCATGAAATGGTTGGGCGGAAATGCCGACAGATTTCTGGCAGCAGGTCTTCAGGGTTATGAATTGGCAAATATCGGAGAGCTGATGCGGGATCATCCTGATTTTGATACAGAAGGATTACAGAATCTCTTAATCAATGTATTTTATCCGATGAATCAAGATTTTATGGTACGGCATAATGATTCTCATATTGGGAATTATTGGGCAAACTGGGAGCTTGCCAATCTCGCTTCCATGATTTCCATTGGTGTATATTGCGATCGGGAAGATATCTATGAGCAGGCGCTGAACTTTTTCAAGTATGGCAAAGGAAATGGCTCTTTCTATCATGCTATGCCTTATGTACTTGATCAAAATGGAGAAGAGCTGGTACAGTGGCAGGAATCTGTCAGGGATCAGGGACATACCACTCTGGGACTGGTTCTGGCAGGAGTGATCTGCGAGACTGCCTGGAATCAGGGAGATGATCTGTATGGATTGTCTGACAACCGTTTCTTAAAGGCAGTGGAATATTCTGTCAAGTACAATAGCCTGGGCGAAGAGGTACCCTCAAGCTTTTATCAGCGTGCATATGGAAATATGTATAACAGCGCTGGGGGTTATAATAAGCCAAGGTATGAATGGCTGGCTGGCGTAAATCCTGATCAGCGGGGAAGCTGGCGTCCGATTTATTATCAGATGTATAATCACTATGTAAATCGCAAAGGGTTAAAAATGTCCAATGTCAAGCGGATGATGGACAATGCAAATGGTACTTATATTGAAGGTGGTGCTGGTAACAGTTTGGATGAGCTGGGCTGGTACAGTCTGACTTATGCCAATGCGGGGGAGCGTGTGGAGGATAAGCCCATTCAGGGAGAGCTGACAGACGGCGTTTACCGAATTTTATCTGCTTCCAGTGGAAAGTCATTGGTGGTAAATGGGGAGGGTAATCTGGCCTCGGCAGAAAAGGGCACCAGGAAGGATGAGTGGTGGTTGATTCAGAGCACTGGCGATGGAGAATATACCATTACCAATATGACAACTGGAAAAGCGATGCAGGTCAATGGAGAAGGTACTGGTATCAGAAATATAGGTGGTACAGATTTAACTTACAGCAATTATTATCTGGAAGGGACATCTGTTGGTACAAATGAGCCAGACAAAACCCGCAAACAGCATTTTGCATTTTTAAAGGATGATGATGGCTGCTTCCGAATAGTTCCCTCTTTGACATATCATGTATTGGCATTAGAGGGGAATAGTACAGCGGACGATGCAAGAATTGTTCAGTGGTGGAATGACAGCGTGGGGCAGTATGAAAACTACAGCAATGCAGCACAGCGCTGGAATTTTGAGAAGGCCACAGAGATTGGTACGGAGTTTACTTTTGATGATAAGAGTACCGGATTTCGTACAACTTATGCGGAGGCGGAGGGAGACTGCACCCTGGAGACACACGGTACTGGAAAGGCAGTATCTCTCAACGGAAGCAGTCAATTTCTGACCATTCAGACGAAAACAAACAAGAGCGTACTGGCCGGGGAGACGGCATTTACCGTTAATTGTGAGATTAAGCCGCAGACAGGAAGCAATAATTGGATTTTCTATGCAGCGCCAAGCGGAACGCAAGATTCTGGGAAAGAAACATACTTAGGCATCAAAGAGGCAAATGGAACCATTACCGCTGAGGCATATAAGGATGGCAAGAAATCAGCTTCTGTCAGCGCTGCTGGCAAAAATGACTGGTGCCAGGTGTCAGTCGTTTTTCATGGAGCAGAGATTATCCTCTATATCAATGGACAGGAAAAAGCAAGAGAGACTGGAACTTGTAAAATTTCTGATATTGTCGGAGAGGACAGCATTACACAGATTGGCAAGGCAAATCTTGGCAGTGGGGAATACTACAAGGGATTACTTGATAACTTAAAGATCACAGGCCATGCCATGACAGAGGGAGAAGTAATCAAAGGAGCAGGAGACTATGCCTTTGCAGAAATCAAGGTGCCAGAAACTTTAGTGGATTTTACTTTTGACGATACAGAGACAGGATTTACTGGTGGAGAGGCTGTTGCCAAAGGCTGTTACAGTCTTGCTGACCATGATGGCGGCAAAGCGTTGTACTTAAACGGCTACAAAGATTACTTGAAAGTAACTGGCAAAGACGGCGGTTCCGTCGTGCCGGGAGGTCTTGTAAAAGAGATGACAATCTCCCTACAGGCAAAGCGGGACGGCGGTGATTTTGGCTGGGTATTTTATGCAGCGCCAGATGACACCACGCCAATCTTTGGCTGGGAGAAATATCTTGGTGTATTAGATAACAATGGTACAGTTACCGCGCAGCGCTTTTATAATCAAGGACAGCGTTTGCCAAGCGCGGAAGAAAAAGCTCAGGCTGACCGCTGGCACTATTTGACCATCGTCTATACAGAGAACAATATTATTGTCTATGAAAATGGAGAGAAGATAGCAGAAGCTGATAATAATGTCTCTTTGTCTGATATTTTCGGCAGCGACAGTATCTGGTATATTGGCAAAGCTAATTGGATCAAAGGAAATGGAGAAAAGGGAGAGCATTTCCGAGGATGGATTGACAATTATAAAGTGGTTTCGAGGGCATGGACTGCTGAGGAAGTAAAAACGGAGGCCCTAAAATATGTGGATAAGAGCATACTGCAGGCAGCGGTGGACAATCAGACCGCAGCAGATCAAAGCCAATACATAAAGGGGCGTTGGGAAACTTACCAGGCTGCATTAAAGACAGCGCAAGATACCTTGGCAGACAAACAGGCATTACAGTCAGCGGTAGATCCTGCGGCAGATGCTCTGGAGGATGTACAGGCCTGGATGCGTCTGGATGAGGCTTTATATGTCTCTGTTGCCGCAGATAAGGAATCAGAGTACACGAAAAAGTCCTGGGCGTCATATGGGGAAGCGCTGACAGAGGCCAAGAATCTTCAGACAAGTGGAACGGCAAATCGCGCAGAGGTATTGGCGGCAGCACAAACCTTGCAGAAAACACAGAAAGCATTGATCGAAAAGGGTAATACCATTACAGAGGCTATCACCAGAATTGATGCCATTGGCAAGGTAGAATTGACTCCAGAGTGCAGTCGTAAAGTAATTTTAGCAAAACAGATCTGTGACATGCTGGATGAAGAGGAATTGGCAGAGATTCCGAATCTGTCCCATTTGACAGAGGCAGAAGCGGCAATGAAAGACTATCTGGCAGAATTTACCTTTGATGATGAAGAAACTGGATTTATCGGGGGTCAGGCAGTGGCGGAAGGTCAAAGTACCCATACCATTCAAAATGGGGCTTTATATCTGGATGGAACCAGCAGCAATTGGCTCAATGTCACCAAGGCAGACGGCAGCAGCCTGTTGACGGGAAGAGACGAATTGACCATTTCCTTTGCAGCGAAGCCAGAATCTGGAGTCAGCAACTGGATGTTCTATACAGCGCCAAACGGTGAGGCACAAAATCTCAATAATGAAAATTATCTGGGACTTTTGGAATACAATGGAACTCTGACAGCGGAGCGTTATAAGAACAGTGGTACAAGACCGGCGTCTGCCAGCGCTGCTAATATAGATTCCACTAATTGGCTGTATGTGACAATTGTACATACAGCAACGGAAACAACGCTCTATGTCAATGGAGAGAAAAAGGCAACACAGGAAAGCAGTATTGCTCTGTCAGATATCTTAGGGGAAAATAGTATTCTTCAGATTGGAAAGGCAAATTGGGGAAATGGAGAATACTACAAAGGTCTGATCGATAACCTTAAGATCATGGGAACTGCCATGACAGAAGCAGAAATTAAAGCGGAAGCTGCAGAGCATTTGGATAATATTGTGGAACCTGAGAAGGTGCAAAGTGCCATTGAGAAGATTAACACTATCGGAGCTGTGGAGGCTACAGTAGCCACAAGAAAGAAGATTGAAGAAGCACGTGCAATATATGATACCTTGACAGTTGCTGAGAAAGCGCTTGTCACCAATGCAGAGACATTATTTACAGCAGAGGAATCCTATCACACGATGGCAGAGGCAGCAAAAGCAACACTGGCAGAGTTTACATTTGATGATGTAGAGAGCGGATTTAAGAGTACAGGATCTGTAGCTGCACCTAGCAGTACCCCAACGATTGTAGATGATGAGGAACGGGGCAAAGTACTTTCTCTGGATGGAACAGGAAGCGTATGGCTGAATGTGACAAAGGAGGATGGCACCTCAGTGCTTACTGGTGCAGAGGAATTGACAGTCTCCTATTACAGTAAAGCAGGACGGCCTGAGACTAATTGGGCATTCTATGCGGCTCCCAATGCAAATGGACAGAATCTTGGCAAAGAGTATTATCTTGGTATTATGGAAAATGGCGGCAGCGTTACAGCAGAGCGTTTCCTTAACGGCAGGCAGGATAGCGCTTCATCTGCATATGAGGCAGGCTGGAATCATATTACAGTTGTATATGGCGCTGATGATACGAAGTTATATGTCAATGGTGTTCTCACCAGCACCGCGAAGAATAATGGAGCTTTGAAAGAGATTTTAGGCGCCAATAGTATACTTCAAATTGGAAAGGCAAACTGGGGAAATGGAGAATATAATCAAGGGCTTTTGGATGATTTTACCATTTATAATTATGTATTGACGGAGGAAGAGATCAGACAGATGAACGGCTTGGCAGACAATAAGCCGTTGCTGGAAAAGATTGCAGAAGCCAAAAAGATTCAACAAGGTTATTACACAGATGAAAGTTATGCGGCTTTGCAGGCAGCGATTGAAACGGCTGAAAATACGGCTGTAAAGACGAAAGAGGAAGTGACTGCAGCAATTGCAGCTTTGCAGGCAGCGATTGATGCCTTGGAGGAGAAACAGATAGATGATCCTGACAACCCAGATAACCCAGATAATCCAGATAATCCAGACAATCCAGATAACCCAGATAATCCAGATAACCCAGATAATCCAGACAATCCAGGAACCTTAGATCGTACTCCATTGGCGGATAAAATTGCAGAAGCCAAAGAAATTGAGCAGGGGAATTATACAGATGATAGTTTTGCTGCCTTACAGACAGCGATTACAGCAGCCGAGGAAGCAATGAAGACGGTCCAAACCCAAGAGGAAGTGACTGCGGCCACAGCAGCTTTGCAGGAGGCGATCGAGGCTTTGAAGCAGAAGGATGATCCAGACAATAGACCAGATACTTTAGACCGTAATCCGTTAATCTATAAAATTACAGAGGCCAAGGAGATAGAGCAGGGGAACTATACCGATGAGAGTTATGCAGCTTTGCAGGAAGCGATTGCAGCAGCAGAGAAAGCATTAGAAACGGTATCTTTTCCAAGTGAAGTCTCTGAGGCGGTAGATGCACTGCAAAGAGCGATTGACGCCTTGACAGAAAATGGTTCAGGGGATCCAGAGGATCCCAATCAGCCAGGTACTTTGGATCGCACACCGTTACTGGATAAGATTGCAGAGGCCAAGGAGATAGAGCAGGGGAACTATACCGATGAGAGCTTTGCAGCGCTGCAGGAAGCAATCGAAAGAGCGCAGGAAGCGCTCGACAGTGTGACAACACCAGCAGAAGTGGAGGAGGCAGTGTCAGCCTTGCAGCAAGCAATGGATGCGCTTACCGATAAGAACCACGGGAGTTCAGGAAAGGTATTGGTAAAAGAACTGAAATTGAATGCTTCTCAAAAGACGTTGACCATAGGGCAGAAATTTACAATCAATGTAACCGTAAGTCCCGAAAATGCTTTTAATCAAAAACTGGAATTTTCCAGCAATAATTCCAAGGTGGCAACGGTTTCTGAGGATGGCAAAGTGACTGCCAAAGCGATGGGAACAGCAGAAATCAAGGTTGCGGCAACGGATGGTTCTAAGGTGGAGGCAATTCTCAAAGTAAAGGTTCGTCAAAAAATGGTTACAAGCATTAAGGCAGCACAACAGAAGACCAGCCGTTATGTAAAAGTGACCTTTGGCAAGATCAAAGGCGCAAAACAGTATATTATTTACCGATCTGCCAAAGCGAAAAAGGGCTATAAGAAGATTGGCACTTCGAAGAAGAACAGTTTTGTGGATAAAAAAGTCAAAAATGCTAAAACCTACTATTACAAGGTGAAGGTAAAAGGAACAACGACTAGCTGCAACAGTGCTTTAAGTAAAAAATATGCTAAAATTAAAGTGTTGGCACGGCCAGCCGTTAAAGTAAAAGCCTCAAAGGGAAGAAAGCTTACGGTTTCCTGGAAGAAAATCAAAGCTTCCAAAGGATATGTAGTTTACACTTCCACGAAGAAGACAAAAGGTTTTAAGGCAGTAAAGACACTGAAAAAGCAAAAACTGGTAAAGGCAACAATAAAAGCGAAGAAAAATGTAAAAAAACTGTATATAAAGGTACGTCCTTATTATACAGAGAAAGGCAAGAAAGTATTTGGCCCATATTCAAATACCATGCTTGTGAAAGTGAAAAAATAAGATCATGAAAAAAAGAACTGGCGCAGAATTTGGCGTCAGTTCTTTTTTCATTTCAGGAGAAATCTCTAGATTTTTTATTGAAGATTGACTTAGAGAAGCGTGGAGATTCTATGCTGAGATGAATAAAATTATAGATAAAAAATTCTGGCTCTAGTGCAGCTGTTTTAACTGCTCAAGCAGCTCTAGATCTGACTGCGTAATTTTTAAATTGGAGCAGTAATTCTTGCCTTCTGGTGTAGTGATGTTTACCTCAATAATCGTGTTTTCTTTGAGACCTTCAGAAGAAACAGCCTTCAAGAATTTGGGGAGTTTGGGGTGATTGGAAGTAAATTTCTGCCATATGCCCATAATCTGAAATATTTGTGTAGGATTAATTCCAGCCATAATAATTGTCCTTTCTGATCATATATATAAAGTTTTGTAACGATTCGAACAATAACAGTATAGCATTGATTTTTCTAAAATCAAACCGGCAACAGCTTCTTTTTTGGAAAAAAATATGATATACTTAGCAGAAGGATTGGTTCAACAGAAAGGGAGGACAAGAGATGTATCGGTTTACAGAAGACTGTCTGACAGGAATCCAGCAGATTGATGAGGAGCACGAGAAATTATTTGCGCTGCTTAACGCTACTTTAGAACTATTACAAAATGAGGCGCTGCAGGACAAATACCATCAGGTACAAGATATTCTAGAAGAGTTAAAGCAATATGCGGATATTCATTTTGCCAATGAAGAAGCATATATGGCAGCAATCAATGATCCAGAATTGGAGATTCAAAAAGAACAACATATGGCGTTTCGAGAGAAGATCAACCACATGGATTTTTCAGACATTGCTGAACTTGAGGCACAACATGAAACTCTGGAGGAGCTAATGCGTTACCTGACAAGGTGGCTGTATCAGCATATTTTGGGCAGTGATATTTTGATTGGGAAAATGCCTCCCAGGGAGCAGTGGAAAAATCAAGAAAATCCTTGTGTTTTTACAGAAAAATATCTCACTGGCATTGAGTTGATTGATGGAGAACACAAAACGTTATTTGAGATTATTGGGGAAGCCAATGATTTAGTAAAGGCAGAACTTCTGCATGATAAATATGATGAAATTGTAAATATTTTGACTAGGCTTAGAGATTATACAAAAGAACATTTTGCGGATGAAGAAGAATATATGGAAAGTATCAATTATCCAGGGATTGGGGCACAGAAGATGGCGCATAAAATCTTTGTGTCTAAGCTGGAGGAAATAGATCTGCAGCATGTGGATGATCATCAGCAGGAATATTTAGAGGAACTGTTGGAGTTTCTCTTTGGATGGCTCTCAAACCACATATTAAAAATGGATAAAATGATTGGAAAATAGTTGGAAATCACTTGTAATTGCTATGATAAGAGTATAGAATAAACGTAACTATTCAGAATCCCCTGAAAATAGCAATTCAAAACGTTCAAATTTATTTGAAAAGGGATGAATTGCTATTTTCAGGGAGGTGATAATCCCCTCAGCCACAGACAGAAGCCTCGTCAGAGGCGAATGACAGCTTAGCTGGCATGTCTGTGGCTTGGGGTTCTGAATAGTTGCGAATAAACTTAGAAAAAAGAGGAGGTAATTCGATCATGGAGACATTAGAATTTGGAACAAATCAACGCGGCGAAAAGGCATCTTTATATGTCTTGGAAAACAAAAAACACACGGTTATTAAGGTGTCAGATCATGGGGCAACTTTAGTATCTGTACTGATTCCCGACAAAGATGGTGTAGTACGCGATGTAGTATTGGGATATGATGAAGCGGCAGAGTATGACAGCCATACCTGCTATTTTGGAGCAACCATTGGCAGAAATGGCAATCGTATTGACAAGGCACAGATGACAATTGATGGAAAACTGTGTCAAGTTCCGGCCAATGAAAATGAAAATAATCTGCACAGCGGCCCAAATGGATTTGACCGTGTAGTATGGGAAGTAAAAGAGCGCACAGAAAATAGTATCACATTCTTCCATTTAAGTACAGAGGAGGAGCAGGGATTTCCAGGGAATTTGAAGACAGAAGTTACATACACACTGACAGATGAGGATGCGGTAGAGATTAGTTATCGCGGGGAAGCGGACAAGACTACGATCATGAATTTTACCAATCATTCTTACTTTAACCTCGGTGGGCATGACAGCGGTTCTGCTATGGATCAAAAGTTGCAGATTTTGGCGGAGGCTTATCATCCAGTTCGTGATTCCAAATCTATTCCTACTGGGGAGATTGCACCAGTTGAGGGCACGCCGATGGATTTTAGAACCATGAAGCCGATCGGACAAGATATTGAAGCAGATTTTGAGCAGTTGAAATTTACTGGAGGTTATGATCACAACTATGTGCTCAGCGATAAAGTGGGAGAGATGAAGGTCATGGCCAATGCATACTGTGAAAAAACCGGTATTGCAATGGAAGCTTCCACAGATTGTTGTGGCGTACAGCTCTATGCAGGAAACTTTATTGGTGATCAGACCGGAAAGGGTGGCGCAGCATACTGCAAACGCTGTGGATTCTGTTTGGAATCTCAGTTCTATCCCAACGCCATGAATCAGGAGAATGTTCCATCTCCTGTTGTAAAAGCTGGAGATGTATTTACCACCAAGACAATCTATCGTTTTTATGTAAAATAGAACAGATTTGAATTGCACCCCAAATATTGGACATGACAAAAAATCATGTATCATATTTGGAGGTGCATTTTTTTATGTAATAGGAAATTCCTTCGGATTTCCTATTACATAAAAAACAATGATCGCAGGGTCTTAAAAAGATTTCACTTGACTTATAAAATAGAAACGGTTAAAATACTTAGGAACCGAAGTAAATGGAGATGATAAATAATGGATGCTGGACAATATATCAATATGTTGTGCAATCGGCTGCGCAGACATTCCTGTAAATTTCAAGAACAGTTGGGATTGACTAGGGAACAGGGGAATATTTTAAGTTTTGTACTTTTAGCGGGGGAGAGACATAATCTTTACCAAAAGGATGTGGAAAGAGAGTTTGATTTGCGGCCTTCTACAGCGACAGGCTTATTAAATGCTTTGGAAAAGAAAGGGTTGCTCTGCAGAATCAACGATGATAAGGATGGCAGATATAAGATTTTGCGTGCTACAAAGCAGGGGGAGCTGCTTAGAAAAACCTTGCAGGAGGAGATTCGAGAGCTGGAGGCAAATTTAGTAAGAGGAATCTGTGCAGAGGAATTGGAAATTTTCAAACAGACAGCAGAAAAAATGCTTAAAAACTTAGGAGATTAATCTGAATTTCTGGAGACCAGTATACGAGTGCCTGGCCCACATTGTATCTGATAGAACTCTGTAGGGATATAGGTTCATCCGAAAGTGGATTTTCGGGATGGACAGAGGCATAACTAGAAAATGTAACACAGCAAAGGGGAAATTAATAAATAGTAATCAGAAAAGAAACAGGAGGATACTATGGAACAAAATAGATTATCAGATGATTTTACAGAGGGTAAAATTGCTGGAAAATTGCTCAAATTTATGATTCCAATTTTAGGAGCCTTGGTGCTGCAGGCGATGTATGGAGCAGTAGATTTGCTGGTAGTAGGGCAATTTGGAACCAAAGCAGGAATCTCAGCAGTATCTACAGGAAGTAATATTATCAATATGGTGACATTTATTATCACAGGCTTGACGATGGGAGTAACTGTATTGATCAGCCGTTATTTGGGAGAGAAAGCGACAGAGCGGATTGGAAAAGTGATAGGCGGTGCGATTGTATTTTTTATGGCGCTGACTATTTTTTTGATGGCAATACTATTATTATTTGCGCCAATCTTTACAAAATGGTTAAATGCACCGCAGGAAGCATACAGTTTGACGGTGGTTTATGTGCGTATTTGTGGCGGGGGATTAATCTTTGTGGTAGCTTATAATGTGATCAGCGGGATCTTTCGAGGCTTGGGCAATTCTAAACTGCCGCTGATTTTTGTGGCGATTGCCTGTGTGGTGAATATTGTCGGGGATTTGCTGTTTGTGGCAGTTTTTCATATGGATGTGGCAGGGGCGGCCTTGGCTACAATTTTAGCACAATGTGTCAGTGTTATTTTATCGTTTGCTATTATAAGAAGACAACAGCTTCCCTTTAAGTTCACAAGGAAAGACATTGGTTTTCATAAAGAGATTCTAGTATTTCTAAAGCTGGGTTTTCCCATTGCTTTGCAGGATATGTTAGTGAATATTTCATTTTTGATTTTATGTGCCATTATCAATGGCATTAGCCTGGAAGCTTCCTCAGGCTATGGAATCGCGCAGAAAGTAACAGCTTTTGTAATGTTGATTCCTTCTTCTCTGATGCAGTCCATGTCTGCATTTGTAGCGCAGAACGTAGGGGCTGGCAAGGAAGATCGTGCACGCAAGGCGATGCAGATCGGAATGGGATTAGGGGTATGTATTGGTGTGTTTGTATTTGCACTTGCTTTTTTGCGTGGAGACGTGCCCTCAATGCTCTTTACATCAGATCCAAACTATATTGCCTGTTCTGCGCAATATCTAAAAGGGTTTAGCCCTGAGGCGGTTTTAACTTGTCTGGTATTTAGCTATATCGGTTATTTTAACGGGCATGGCAAGACAATGCCTGTAATGATACAAGGAATTACGTCTGCATTTTTATTTCGTGTGCCTTTGTCATATCTGTTCAGTATACAGCCGCAAGCCAATTTGATTACCATTGGTCTGGCTGTGCCATTGACGTCGATCTATGGCATTTCATTTTTTACCATTTATTATTTGATCTATCAAAAGAAATTGAGAAACAGTTAGCATAGTTACAAAACATGTTAAATAAATCCCCCTGCTGCTTTTGGAATATTTTTCTAAAAGCAGCAGAGGGGTTTTTTATGAAAAGATAAAAAACAATGATCGGACTGCGGCGGAAATGAAATATGTCGCGAAAGCGGCCCGCCGCAGGCCAAGAATTCTGCTTCGCAGGATTCTTAGTTCTTTCAGAAACCACAGTACTTGTGGGAATAAAAATATCACCTTATCACTGTGTTCTTTCTATTATTTATTGCTTCTTCTCCAGATTTTCATTTTCTCAGCGTCTTTGATCAGCTCATCGCGGAAATCAGGATGAGCTACGGAGATAATTGCCTCACATTTCTGCCAGGAAGATAAGCCCTTTAAGTTTACCTTACCATATTCTGTCACCAAATAGTGGATATTGGCACGTGTGTCGGTGACAATGGAACCTGGATGAAGGGTGGGCAAAATTCTAGACTTTAATTCACCGTCCTTGGTCTTAAATGTGGAAGAACAGCAGATAAAGCTTTTACCGCCATTGGACAGATAAGCGCCTAATACAAAGTCAAGCTGTCCGCCTGCGCCGCTGATATGCTTAATTCCTGACGATTCAGAGCTGACTTGTCCAAATAAGTCAATGTCGACAGCATTGTTAATTGACATAAAGTTATCCAATGCAGAGATGGAACGGATATCATTCGTATAACTTACTGGTGCACTCAATAACTCTGGATTATCATCCAGATAATCATACATTTTCTTGGTTCCAGCGCCAAATGCGTAAGCCTGGCGATAACGGTCAATACTCTTTTTGGAGCCGTTGATTTTACCAGCTTTGGCAATGTCAACAAAGGCATCTACGTACATTTCTGTGTGGACGCCCAGATCTTTTAAGTCAGATTCTGCGATCAGAGATCCTACCGCATTGGGCATTCCGCCAATACCAAGCTGCAGACATGCTCCGTTGGGGATTTCTTCAACGATCAACTTTGCTACAGCCTTGTCTACTTCTGAGGCAGCGCCGCCGCCGCCCAATTCACCGATTGGCGGATTTTCACCTTCCACAATATAGTCTACTTGGGAAATATGAACACCATTTTCAAAACCTCCCAGGCAGCGCGGCATATTTTCATTTACTTCTACAATAATTTTGCCGGAAGTCTCGCAGACTGCAGCGAGATGGGATGCGTTGGGGCCAAAATTAAAATAGCCATGTTTATCCATTGGAGCTACCTGGAACATTGCCACATTATCTGGTGTGGAAGATTCCCGATAATAGCGAGGCAGCTCAGAGTAACGGATTGCTCCATAATATGCACATCCTCTGTTAATCAGCTTACGTTCTATACCAGACATATGCCAGGAATTCCAAGTGAAATGTTCTCCCGCATCTTCACGTTCAAAGATCGCAGGCAGTTTTAAGAGAATACCGCCTCGTAAATTGACGTCTTTTAATTCATCTGTGCGTTTCGCCAGTGCTTTATCCAGTAGATCTGGAGTGCCGTTGCACCAACCATAGTCTACCCAGTCGCCAGATTTGATTACTTTAACTGCTTCATCGGCCGAGACAAGCTTCTGCTGATATTCCTGTGTGTAATCCATGTTAAAAACCTCCCTGAAATTGGATTTAATTATTGTATTTCATAATACTTCTTTCATCTTATCACCTTTCCAGTAAAGGGTCAATAAGCCTTCTGGCTGTGTTTACCTATTTTTTTATTTGCATACAAAAAAAAATAGAATTTTCTGTGGAAGAGAATGATAATTTGTACTATAATGAAATAAAGATTTGTGGAAAGGTGGAGAAGAAATGCTATGAATTCAGAAAAAAAGTATCGTTTCAATGATAAATCAGAAAGATATCATATTATGAATCGTTTGTTCCATATAGCAGCACTGGCAGTATTTTGTGCCTATCTTGCCTATCTGTGGTTAAGTAGCGGTACTGGAAAGATGGCGTGGGCAACCTGCATTGGGAATACAGCCGCAATTATATTTTTTATTCTTTTAAATACTGTATTGTTTTTTCAAAACCGTGGTGGAACGAAATTGAAAACAGCAATTAGCATTGAGTTTGGGTTCTTGTTTTTAATGATGGCAGTACAGACAGATGCAGAATTTATCAATATTGTGTTGTTGGGGGTGCTCGCAGTACAAATTCCCTATTATGATTCTAAGAATTATATCAGAACAGGCATTGCATATATATTCTTATATATATTAGAGGTTGTAGTGCGAAGTGTAAAACATATGATTGTTTTAGATCCAGATTATATTTGTACGGTATATGTAATATTAGGTGTGTTTTATGTATTGCTTCGTGCAGGAAAAATTTCCAAATCATTTAGTGATCATGCACTGGGCGCAGTGACAGATCAAAATAGTAGGCAGCAGGAAATGATGAGCGGAATGCTTTCTATTTCCCAGACTGTGAAAGAAGAATCAGATAAAAGTACTAGTTTGATGGAGGGGCTAGTGGAATCTACCCAGGTAGTGGCACACAGTATGCAGGAGATTTCCTCAGCTACTGGGTTGACAGCGGAAAATATTTCAGAACAGAGTATCATGACGCAGAATATTCAAGAGTCTATTGAGGAAACGCTTGAGCGGTCAAAACAGATGGTGGATATTGCCAGAGAGTCCAATGTCAGTATTCAGGACAATATGCATGTCATGGAAGAGTTAAAGGAACAGTCAGTGCAGATTGCTGCAACGAATGAGCAAGTTACAGATTCTATGGGAAGGCTTCAGGATAAAACCAAGGAGGCGGAGGAGATTGCAGATATGATTCTCTCTATTTCCAGTCAGACAAATCTCTTGGCTTTAAACGCCTCTATTGAGAGTGCAAGAGCTGGCGAGGCGGGGCGTGGGTTTGCAGTGGTTGCAGATCAAATTCGACAGTTAGCAGAACAGACCAAAAGTTCTACGGAAAATATCACCAGAATTATTGAGGAATTGAATCAAAATGCTGACCAGGTAGTACATTCTGTGGATAAATCGGTGGATGCAGCCACAAACCAGAATAAAATGATCCATACCGCAGCAGACAGCTTTGAGAAATTAGATCGTAATATGGAAGAATTGATTGTTGATATTCAAGAGATTGACCAGAGAATCAACCATTTGTCGGATGCCAATAATCGTATTGTGGAGAGTATTTCGCAGTTATCAGCGACTACCGAGGAAGTGACAGCCAGTGCAGAGCAGGCAAATGTGCTTAGTGAGAAGAATTTGAAATATGTAGAACAGACAAAAGATGCCATAATTTTGATTCAGACGACAACAGAGGAATTGGAGCAATATCTGTAAAGCGTAAACAAAGAATTGATATTAGGAAGATAAAGACAGAAAATAGAACTTAATAGAGAACTGGTATTAGGAAGATAAAGACAGAAAATAGAACTTAATAGAGAACTGGTATTAGGAAGATAAAGACAGTATTATAAAGGATAGTGTGCTTTCAAGGGACTGGCAAAAAGCTGTCAGATTCCTTCAAATAAAAAATTAAGAAGAGGAGATTGTTTATGAGATATGAGGTTTTAGGCGACACAATGCCGGCAGTTGAGGTGGTTTTTGATCAAGCAGGGGAGAGTATGTATACACAGTCTGGCGGTATGGCCTGGATGAGTGAAGGGGTTTCTATGGATTCCAATATGCGTGGCGGCTTCGGAAAGAGTATTGGTAGAATGTTTTCTGGTGAATCTTTGTTTATGGCAACTTATAAGGCTGAGAGACCAGGTGCGATGATTGCTTTTGCATCCACTGTGGCAGGAGAGGTATTGCCAATTGATGTGGGAGCTACAGGGGGGATGATTTGCCAGAAAGGTGCATTTTTGTGCGCGCAGGAAAGTGTAACCTTGAGCGTTGCCTTGACGAAAAAGCTGTCAACAGGATTATTTGGCGGCGAGGGCTTTATTTTGCAGGATATCACAGGAAAAGGTATGGTATTTTTGGAGATTGACGGCAATAAGGTAGAGAAGAACCTTGGGCCTGGCGAAGTGATTAAAGTAGATACCGGAAATGTGGTTGCTTTTGAAAAAACTGTGAAATATGAGATTGAGACAGTAAAAGGACTGAAAAATATCTTTTTCGGCGGCGAGGGATTGTTCCTCACAAAACTTACTGGACCAGGAAGAGTTATTTTGCAGACACAAAACTTTAACGAGTTTGCAGGAAGAATTATCAGTATGGTTCCCAGCAGATAATTGGCTGGTACAGCATATTTATAAACTACGAAATAAATTGCCTGAGAACGGAAACTTGAAGAGGGTTCGTCTCTCAGGCAGTTTTTTTGGAGAGAGATTAAGGTTTTAAGAGGAAAAATAGATGATAAAAATAGCGGTATTAAAGATAAAATTGTATGCTTCATGGGTTCATTCATTAAAAGAGAAGCGAATGACCATAAAGAGCCTGATTGCAAAGATCAGGAATAAATTTCCGGTTTCTATCGCAGAGGTGGAAGATCAAGACATTCATCAGTCTATGGTAATTGGTATTGCGGCGATTGTGCCACACAGCGCTCAGGCGGATCATTTAATGGATGAGATTGTAAAGTATGTAGAGCAAAGTACCGAAGCAGAAATTCTGGCAGAGGAACGAGAAATCCGTTAGGGTGAATAAGATAAAAAACTACAAAAGATGACAAAAAACGAGAATGTTTGTGCTTTTGGCACATAATAATGGGAAAATAAGGAAAGAAAGGCTAAGCATTTTGAGTTTCCCCATTTTTTTTAACAGATGATCTTATAGTGCCAAAAGGTCTTGCTGCCTTTGGCAGCATAGACATCTTGCACAAAAAGCGTCTGGAAAACTAGTTTTCCATAGCACTTTTATGTGCAAAGTGTTTTCATCACTTTGTGATGAAAACCTTTTGGTACTATGAATTAAAAAATGGGGAAACTCAAACTAAGCATAGATTGACAAGTTTTTTCTAATTTCATATACTATTATAATAGATATATCACTTTTGTGCTGGTCAATAATGTCCGATAAAAGATATGGAAACGATTATTCAGTTATCCTGTAGTATGTAAAGTTGGTAATTGCGAAACTCAATAATTTTGATCACTTAGTTGTTTCACAGTTACCTAAGTAAGCAAAGGAAGGAAAGGAGGGCAAGTATATGATGCAGATTAGTAATGTGAACGCGGCTGGAAATGGAAATACCATACAGGCAGCGAAAAATCCGGTAAGTACGCAGATAGATTCTGTCAGTAAGGATATTCAAAGCAAGATTATGAATGCCAAGAAGCAGCAACAGGATCTCTCATCTAATAAAGAAATGACTGCGGAAGAGAAAGAGAATCAAAGACAGAAAATTCAGCAAGAAATCAGCGATCTGAAACGGGAATTGAGACAATACCAGGCGGAACAGAAAAAAAAGCAGCAGGAAGCAGATAAGGCTGCAGAGACAAAGAAAGAGCAGAAGGAACGTGCATCCAAGGAGGCTGTGAGAGATCAGCAGCGGAAAGAACAGCTTACAGAGGATGTAAATGGGCGGCAAGAGAGAGTCTCACAGTTGGATGGCAGCAGGCAATCATATGGCGCAGAGGTTGAGCAGGACAGTAAAGAGATTCAGCCGTCAGATGGTATGCACAAGATCATTTTTACAGATTCATCCATTGAGCAATTTCGTGTGGTAAGTAATGTCACTGCACAGATGGATGGAAAAGCTAGAATCCAGGAGTCTGAGATTGCGCAGGACGCTGCCAGAGGCGTTGATGTGGAAAACGCAAAGAAGGAGCATCGGGCAGAGCTCCAGAAAGAGACCAAAAGGATGCAGACCATGCAGACATTTATGTTCCGCAGAAAGAATCCGAGCGAAGAAGCATTTGCAGGGATGGACAGTCAATTTTCTAATTCTGTAATGAAAAAGGGTTTATACAGCCATAGTGGAACAATGTCTGGAAATCATTTTCCGCCAGTGCAAATGGATCTGAGACAGTAAGTAAATACGAACCTGATTATAAATATGGATAATTTTGAAGAAGACAAATGAAACGAAAAGGGGCTGCTGCAAAATAGCTGGTATATGCAAAATATGGCATTTAGAACACAAGAATCTTATCCATATATTGTATATAAGCTTCATTTTGTAACAGCCCTTCTTTTGCTGGATTTTTGTCAACTTGATGCTGAAAAATAGGTAACATATAATCGTTAAAATATAGTAATTCAGTGTGTATATGAAAAAAATTAAAAAAATGTCTTGACAAATTCTTTGTAAACATGTAAAATAAGATCGTTGCTGAGATGCAGCAGGCCCAGTTAGCTCAGTTGGTAGAGCAGAGGACTGAAAATCCTCGTGTCTCTGGTTCGATTCCGGAACTGGGCATTAGAACAATAATATATTGTGCGGGTGTAGTTCAATGGTAGAACACCAGCCTTCCAAGCTGGATACGTGGGTTCGATTCCCATCACCCGCTTTGTGCGATAGTGGCGTAGTTGGTAACGCGCGACCTTGCCAAGGTCGAGACCGCGGGTTCGAGCCCCGTCTATCGCTCTTCAAGATAAGAGCTGTAAATCCAAGATTTTATAATGAAATCGAGGGGGTGCGGCTTTTTTGTATTTCTTTTTGCTTTATTGTGGAATGTTGGCACACAGATTTCATAATTTTTTGGTTTATATAACACAAACATCTGTCAATGATTGACAAATATTCTCCGATTTTTTATACTTAATGATAGAAAAGGTTCAGTTGATAAATTTTGATATACTTTGAGAAAAGGGACTTTAATGAGAAAAAAAATAATAATGTTTTGGTTGGTGGTATTGATTTTTGGATTGGCAGGTTGTTCTATGCAGCCTGAAGAAAAAGAACCAGAGATTGTCCGCAGTGAATCCTTAGAGTTTGATGATGATTTTTTGCATATTGGTTTGATTCAGACAGGTAAGGAATCTGGCTGGCGGGATGCCAATAGTAATGATTATCAGGAGACCTTTACCAAAGAACGAGGTTATGATCTGATTTACATCGATGGCAATTCCAGCCCAGAGCGCCAGGTCAAGGCGATGCAGGATCTGATTCGGCAGCAGGTGGACTATATCATAGTCCAACCGATTGTAGAATATGGCTGGGATGAGGCAGTGGAATTTGCACAGGAAGTTGGGATTCCGGTGATTGTAGCAGATCGGCAGATTGCTGTTGACAGCGATAAATATGTGGCATGGACAGGTTCTGACTTTTATGAAGAGGGCTGCAAAGCGATTCAATGGCTGGAAGATTATCTTGAGGAAAATGACCGGCAGGACGAGGCTTTGAATATTGTACTTTTAGAGGGAAATGAGGGTGCGACTGCCACTACAGGGCGCACTGGTGGTCTGATGAAACGGATAGAAAAACATGGAAATTGGAAAATTATCGCCAGTGCATGTGCCAATTTTACACAGGGAGAGGCGCAGACTGTCATGGAACAAATTTTGAACGAAGTCGATCCTGACCAGATTGATGTAGTAATTGCTGAAAATGATAATATGATGTTTGGAGCCATGAAAGCAATGGAGCGCAAAAATGTTTCCTTTGGACCTGAGGGAGATATTATCACAATTTCTTTCGATGCCTTGCGGGAGGCATTTGAAAAAATGGTCGATGGGAAATTACATACTTCTATTGAGTGTAACCCGCATTTGGCTGCAAGCGTTGAAAAGATTATAAAGAAGTTGGAACGTGGGGAAAAATTGAAGAAAAAGTGTTATTACATCGAGGAAAAGGTATACGACTTTAAAAATGCTTCTCAATATATCAAAGACAGGAATTATTAATATGCAGAAGAAAAATAAGCAAAAAGTGAAAAGACCTCTTAAGAATAAAATTATCCTGGCGGTTGTGGCAATGTGCCTGATGGTGGATATTTTCTGTATTGTTTTTAACTATGCAAAGTTTGTATCTTTAAATAGTGATTATGCAAAAGAGATTGCAGAGACTATTATCAATACTTGCACGCTTGTCATTGATGGGGATCAGGTGGAAGAATATCTGAGAACTAGAAAACGAGATACGGAATATTATGTGACGTGGAATAAACTGATTGATTACCGCAACACGAACAAGAATATTATGAAGCTCAGCGTGGTAAATTTTCAGAATGAGGGCGGCTACTATGTGTATGACACAGATTTGGGACAAGACGGCGCTTTTCTGGGGGACTTCCAGCCTTATGATGCCAGACAGAAAGCGGTAAAAGAGGATTTGGTCAACTATACGATGAAGCACTCTTTGGTTTATGCCAATCATACTGATATCTATATTCCCATCAAATCTCTTTATAATATTCCAGTAGCCTATGTTGTGGCCGGAATAGCAACAGACAATATACAGGCAGAACAAATGGACTATCTGTTACGTTTGGTATTTAGTGTAACTGGGATTACAATTGTGTCTGGAGTTATATTGATTCTTTTTATGTATAAAAGTATGATTATACCAATCAATACGATGGCGGCAGCGGCGGGAAATTATGCCAAAAGTATGGAGGACGAGGAAAAAACTCTGCCACTGGAGCAGGTACATATTAAAACAGGAGATGAATTAGAGCGTCTCTGTGAGTCGCTAAAAAAGATGGAAAATGATATTCTAGTCTCATCTGCGCGGCTGCTCAATGCAACCTGGAACAGTAACCATGACAGTATGACGCAACTTTATAACAAGCGTTATTACCATGAGCTTCTGTCTGAAATTCAGGAGGAAGAGGATTTGGGTATTATCTATCTGGATATTGACAATTTGAAACGGATGAATGATACATATGGGCATGATGAAGGAGATGAGGTGATTTTGCGCGCAGCAAATATTATCCATCAATATGAAGAACCAGGTTTTGAGTGCTGCAGGGTAGGCGGTGATGAGTTTGTTATGGTGCTGCGTGAGACAACTGCACAGACAGTGGCAGATTTGGTTGAGCAGATGCGGACAGACCAGCATAATACCTTGTCAGACATTCCCAAGGATTTTATCTGCCGGCTGGCAGTGGGAGGAGCTTTTCGCCGTGGCAAAGAGACAGTAGCAGATGTGATTAAGCGTGCGGAGGAAGCGATGTATCAGAACAAACATGCAAGACGCTGAGTCTGTTGTCGGATAACCGCAAGATTGGGGAATGAGCATTTCTGCTTTTGGGAATACTGAAATAAAAACAGAAATGAGGTTTGAAATGATGAAAACGTTCCATCAATTATATCTTGATATTCTTAGACGGGAGAGCGGGGGAGAAAGCACTCTGGAGGAAGAATATGATCCATATCATATGGACTGTCTTCTGCACCCAGGAAAATATGCTCCGGTGGTTTTTCAGGAACAATGTGAACAGTGTGCGTACGAGCGCGCCTGTGAGAATAGCTGCATTTTTGATGCCTTTGAGCGTGATGAGAACGGCAAAGTAGTGATTAATCCTGAAAAATGCGTTGGCTGCGGCGCCTGTGTAGATGCCTGCAGATTGGAGAGATTGGTGGCAAATAAGGATATCGTACCAGTGCTTCAGGCGATTCGCGAGAAAAAAAGAGAGGTCTATGCTCTGATTGCACCAGCATTTTTGGGGCAGTTTGGCGAGGAGGTTACGGCTGGAAGACTGCGTGCCGCATTCAAGGCTATGGGTTTTCAGGGAATGGTAGAAGTAGCGGTTTTTGCGGACATTCTTACGCTCAAGGAAGCTTTGGAGTTTGACGCCAACATCCATAAAGAACAAGATTATCAGCTTACGAGCTGTTGCTGTCCAGTATGGATTGGCATGATTCGAAAGATTTATCACGAGCTTGTTCCCCATGTGCCAGGTGCAGTGTCGCCGATGATTGCTGCAGGACGTGTGGTAAAACAGCTTCATCCTGAGGCGATGACCGTATTTATTGGCCCTTGTATGGCCAAAAAAGCTGAGGCCAGAGAGAAGGATATTGCGGATGCTGTGGATTATGTGCTTACCTTTCAGGAAGTGCAGGATATGTTTGAAGTGGCAAATATCCATCCAGAAGAATTGGGAGAGGATGAAAAGGAACATTCCTCCCGCGCAGGGCGTCTTTATGCCCGTACTGGAGGCGTCAGCGAAGCAGTGCGTTTTACAGTAAAACAGTTAAATCCAGAGCGCAAAATTGAAGTGAGAGCGGAACAGGCGGACGGCGTGCCGGCCTGCAGAGCAATGATTGAACGGCTGAAAAATGGTGAGACAACAGCCAATTTTTTTGAAGGCATGGGCTGTAATGGCGGTTGTGTTGGAGGGCCGAAACGGATTATTTCTGTGGACGAGGGCAAGAAAAATGTAGACCGCTACAGTGATCGGGCGGAGTATAAGACACCGTTGGAAAATCCATTTGTCTTGGAATTGCTTACTCGCCTTGGTTTTCATACCGTGGAGGAGTTTTTGGAGAAGAGTGATCTTTTGGTTCGGGAATTGTAATATGCAATGATAAAGCAAAGTACAAGTGCAGAACCATTTGATATTCGATTGACATTTTAGATTTAGAGAAAAACATTTATGCAAATCCTACAAAAATTTCTTTGTATAAGGCTATATATTTGGAAATTTTTGTGGGATTTGTATATGTTTTTTTTGTTTGCAAAAATCGCTTGTCTTTACATCCATACAAGTTGTAAAATAGAAAAAGATAGCAACAGTGCCAACGACTTTTTGAATTGGGAAAGGACACATGGGAAATGGCGAAGAGTGATGGTCAGGGATTAAAGTATTATACGCTGGCGGAAGATTTAAAACGTATGATACTCGACGGCGGTATTCAGGCAGGGGAGAAGCTTCCCTCAGAAAATGAACTGTCAGAGCGTTACCAAATCAGCCGCCACACTGTGCGCAAAGCATTGTCAATTTTGGCAAATGAAGGTTACATCTATGCAGAACATGGCAAGGGAACTTTCTGCTCTGAGCTTGTGCGTCATACCAAGACTTCCCGAAATATTGCAGTGGTGACTACCTATCTGTCAGACTATATTTTTCCCAAAGTGGTACAGGGAATTGACGGCATTATGGCGCAGAAGGGCTACAGCATTATACTGAAAAATACTCGTAACTCCAGAAAAGCAGAGGCAAAATGCTTGGAGGAGCTGCTGCAGAAAGATATTGAGGGGCTGATTATTGAGCCAAGTAAAAGTGAAATTTTCTGCAAGCATATTTCTCTCTATGAACGTCTGGAACAGTTTGGCATTCCCTATGTGTTTATTCAGGGATGCTATGAGCAGATGAAAGAGAAACCGCAGGTGCGTATGGACGACTGTAAGGGAGGGTATCTTGTCACCAATCATCTGATTACCTTAGGACACAAGAAGATTCTTGGCGTTTTCAAGGCGGATGACGCCCAAGGGCGGGAACGTCATCGGGGTTATGTACGGGCGCTGCAGGAGGCAGGGATTTTGTATGATCCAGATAATATTATCTGGTTTCACACTGAGGACCGCGCAATGAAACCTTTTGCTTCCCTTCAGGAACTGGTTCGGCAGGAGAAAGAATTTGACGCTGTAGTTTGTTACAATGACCAGATTGCTGTGGAAATAGTCAAGGCCTTGGAGGAGTGCCATATTCGTGTGCCGGAGCAGGTATCTGTTACCGGATATGACAATTCTTTTATTGCAGAAAACAGCCGAATCAAGCTGACTACAATTGCCCATCCCCAGGATAAACTGGGAGAAATGGCGGCAAAGTTATTGTTGGAGCTGATTCAGAATCCCAATGCGTCTTTACAGGAGAGCAGAATATTTATCGACCCGGAATTGATCGTACGGGATTCCTGTAGAAAGCGGGGATAAAGTTTTTTCAGGTTTTTAGAAAAACAACTTGTATTGACGACCAGACAAGTAATAAAGTTAAGGTATCAAGACAAGCGTAGGTCTGAGCTAAGGCTGAGATGCTATCACAAAATTAAATTAATTACAGGAGGGTTATCATGAAATTACAGAGAGATTACAAGTTTTGGTTCTGCACAGGTTCACAGGATTTATATGGGGATGAATGTCTGAAAAACGTAGCAGAGCATTCTAGAATCATTGTGGAACAGTTAAACAAGTCCGGAAAACTTCCTTTTGAAGTTGTGTTAAAGCCCACATTGATTACCAATGAATTGATCAGAAAAACCTTCAATGAGGCAAATATTGATGAAGACTGCGCAGGCGTAATCGTATGGTGTCATACCTTCTCCCCTGCAAAATCCTGGATTTTGGGACTGCAGGAGTACAGAAAACCATTACTTCATTTACATACACAGTTTAATGAGGAAATTCCTTATGACACCATCGACATGGATTTCATGAACGAAAATCAGTCCGCACATGGCGACCGTGAATGGGGACATATGGTAACACGCATGGGTATTGAGCGTAAGGTTGTGGTTGGACATTGGGACAGCGACGCTGTTAAAGATAAGATTGCTTCCTGGATGCGTACAGCAATTGGTATTGTGGAGAGCAGCCACGTACGTGTTATGCGTGTAGCAGACAATATGAGAAATGTAGCTGTTACCGAGGGCGATAAGGTAGAAGCACAGTTGAAATTTGGCTGGGAAGTAGATGCTTATCCAGTAAATGAGATTGCAGAAGCTGTTGGGGCAGTATCTGAATCTGATACCAATGCATTGGTAGATGAGTACTATGACAAATATGAGATTTTATTAGAAGGAAGAGATGCAGACGAGTTTAAGAGACACGTTGCAGTTCAGGCACAGATTGAGATTGGATTTGAGCGTTTCTTAGAGGAAAAGAATTATCAGGCAATCGTAACACACTTTGGCGATCTTGGCGCATTAAAGCAGCTTCCAGGACTTGCAATTCAGCGTCTGATGGAAAAAGGATATGGCTTTGGTGCAGAGGGTGACTGGAAAGTTGCTGCGATGGTTCGTATTATGAAATTGATGTCTGCAGGCATGAAAGATGCAAAGGGTACTTCCATGTTAGAGGATTATACCTATAATTTGGTACCTGGCAAGGAAGGCATTCTGCAGGCTCATATGTTGGAAATCTGTCCATCAATTTCGGAAGGCCCGATCAGTATCAAATGTCAGCCTCTTTCTATGGGTGACAGAGAAGATCCAGCACGTCTGGTATTTACTTCCAAGGAAGGTTCTGGTATTGCAACTTCTCTGATCGACTTAGGAAACCGTTTCCGTCTGATTATCAATAGTGTAGATTGCAAGAAGGTTGAAAAGCCAATGCCGAAGCTTCCGGTGGCAACAGCATTCTGGACTCCACAGCCTGATTTTGCAACTGGCTGTGAAGCATGGATCCTTGCAGGCGGCGCTCATCATACTGCTTTCTCTTATGATGTAACTGCAGAGCAGATGGGTGACTGGGCAGCAGCTATGGGAATTGAAGCGGTATATATTGACAATAATACCAATATTCGTGACTTCAAGAAAGATTTGATGTTAGGAAATGTTGTGTTCGGAAAATAGAATAAAAAGTCCTTGGGGCGTCTACTGAGACTATTCAGTGTACGGTGAGGAACAGATTGAGACTATCATGCGAAAGCGGGAGGCCAGAAATTGGCTATTCCGCTTTCAGTCAAAGAAAGAGAGGAAGTAAAATGAAATTTTTTATTGACACAGCCAATGTAGAGGATATTCGAAAAGCAAATGATATGGGAGTGATCTGCGGCGTTACAACGAATCCATCCTTGATTGCAAAAGAAGGCAGAGATTTTAATGAAGTAATCAAAGAGATTACAACGATCGTGGATGGCCCGATCAGCGGCGAGGTAAAGGCAACGACTGTGGATGCAGAGGGGATGATCAAAGAAGGCCGTGAGATTGCAGCCATTCATCCAAACATGATTGTGAAGATTCCTATGACTGTGGAAGGATTAAAGGCAGTAAAAGTTCTTGCAGCAGAAGGTATCAAGACTAATGTAACACTGATCTTTTCTGCAAATCAGGCACTGCTGGCAGCAAAAGCAGGCGCAACTTATGTATCTCCATTCCTGGGACGTCTGGATGATGTCAGCCAGCCAGGAATTGACTTGATTGAAGATATTGTCACCATCTTCAGCAATTATGATATTCAAACTGAGATCATCGCTGCAAGCGTTCGTAATCCAATCCATGTAACGGACTGTGCACTTGCCGGAGCTGATATTGCAACTGTTCCTTATGGTGTTATTGAGCAGATGACCAAACATCCGCTGACTGACCAGGGAATTGAGAAATTCCAGAAGGACTACAAGGCAGTATTCGGAGAGTAAACAGAACAGAGAACCCGTCTAAGTCTATAAGACAGGAAGCAGGCAATCAAGTATTAATCAGGATTTGATTGTAGATTGAGAAGGAGAATTTACATGGAAAACTTAGAGCTTCAGAAAACTGCCAATGAAGTCCGCAAGGGTATCGTAACGGCTGTTCATGCTGCAAAGGCAGGACATCCGGGCGGCTCTCTTTCGGCGGCAGATGTATTTACTTACTTATATTTTGAAGAAATGAATATTGATCCGAAAGACCCGAAGAAGGCAGATCGTGACCGTTTTGTATTGTCTAAGGGACATACAGCGCCAGGGTTATATTCCACCCTTGCTAACCGGGGATTTTTTCCGGTTGAAGATTTAAAAACATTACGTCAGATTGGTTCCCATTTGCAGGGACATCCATGTCTGCAGCATACGCCTGGTATCGATATGTCAAGCGGCTCCTTGGGACAGGGAATTTCTGCAGCAGTGGGAATGGCATTGTCTGCAAAACTGAGCAATGATGATTATCGTGTCTATACACTGTTGGGAGATGGTGAGATCCAGGAAGGCCAGGTGTGGGAAGCAGCAATGTTTGCTGGGCACCGTAAGCTCGATAATCTGGTAGTGATTGTTGATAACAATGGTCTGCAGATTGATGGAAAGGTAGAGGATGTATGCTCTCCTTATCCGATTGATGATAAATTCAAGGCATTCAATTTCCATGTGATCAATGTCGATGACGGCAATGATTATGATAAGCTCCGCGCTGCCTTTCAAGAGGCTAAGGAGACCAAAGGAATGCCTACCGCTATTGTGATGAAAACAGTAAAAGGCAAAGGCGTTTCCTTTATGGAAAATCAGGCTGGGTGGCATGGAAAAGCTCCAAATGATGAAGAGTATGCTACCGCAATGGAAGAATTAGAGAAAGCAGGTGAAGCATTATGCCAGAAGTAAAGAAGATCGCAACCAGAGACAGCTACGGTAACGCGCTGGTAGAGCTGGGCAAAGAGCATGATAATCTGGTAGTATTAGATGCCGATCTTGCAGCAGCTACCAAGACAGGAGTATTTAAGAAAGAATTTCCAGACAGACATATTGACTGTGGGATTGCAGAGTGTAATATGATGGGTATTGCAGCAGGAGTGGCTGCAACCGGCAAGGTTCCTTTTGTGAGTTCTTTTGCTATGTTTGCAGCAGGCAGAGCTTTTGAACAGGTAAGGAACTCTGTAGGCTATCCTCATTTGAATGTTAAGATTGGAGCAACTCATGCAGGAATCTCTGTAGGAGAAGACGGTGCTACTCACCAGTGTAACGAAGATATAGCGCTGATGCGCACGATTCCAGGTATGACAGTCATCAATCCTTCCGATGATGTGGAAGCAAAAGCAGCGGTAAAGGCTGCTTATGAGATGGAAGGACCAGTTTATCTGAGATTTGGAAGACTTGCTGTTCCAGTAATCAACGATGGTGCAGACTATAAATTTGAGGTTGGAAAAGGCGTGCTCTTGAAAGAGGGTAATGATGTGACAATTGTTGCCACAGGGCTTTGTGTGGGCGCAGCTTTAGAAGCAGCTGAGAAGCTTGCCGCAGATGGAATCAGCGCAGAGGTGATCAATATTCATACCATCAAGCCATTGGATGAAGAGATGATCCTCAATTCTGTTAAGAAAACAGGTAAGGTTGTGACAGCGGAGGAGCATTCTGTGATCGGCGGTCTTGGCAGTGCAGTATGTGACTGTTTAAGTGAGAAGATGCCCGCGCCAGTGTGCAAAATCGGTGTCAATGATGTTTATGGTGAATCTGGTCCAGCAGTGAAGCTGCTTGAGAAATATGGACTGGATGCACAGGGTATTTATGAGAAGGTAAAGGCTTTTGCCACAAAATAGATAAAAGGAACAGGTAACTGAAAATAGAAGCAATGTGTAACTGGCTGTCGAACACTCCAATTATATTAGATGGCAGGCGCACGGAGTCGTTATTGTCAGCAATGACGACCCAAGCACTGCCGTGAGAACGCCTCCGTGTTCTTGAATTATAGTTGAGATCTAAGAAGCAGGGATATGTGTTGTTCTTTTTCAGTTACCTGAATTTGAATATGGAGGGATTTTTCAAAATGGATAAGAATCTTATTATCGAAGACATTCAGAACGGGAAAACTGCGTTAGGTATTGAATTTGGCTCTACCAGAATCAAAGCTGTATTGGTGGGAAGCGACAATACACCGATCGCATCTGGCGCTCATGACTGGGAAAATCAATATGTAGACCATATTTGGACTTATAGCTTGGACGCTATTTGGAATGGCCTGCAGGACTGCTACAGCAAGATGGCTGAGGATGTGAAGAATCAGTATGGTGTGACACTGACCACAATCGGTGCACTTGGATTCAGTGCGATGATGCATGGTTACATGGCATTTGATAAAGATAATGAATTATTGGTTCCGTTCCGTACCTGGAGAAATACCATCACAGAGGAAGCTTCTAAAAAGCTGACAGAGGTATTCCAATTCAATATTCCGCAGAGATGGAGCATTGCCCACCTGTATCAGGCAATCTTAAACAAAGAAGAGCATGTAAGCTCTATTACATATTTCACTACCCTTGCTGGTTATGTACATTGGAAATTGACTGGACAGCAAGTATTGGGTGTTGGTGAGGCATCCGGTATGTTCCCGATTGATTCTGAGACAAAAGACTTCGATCAGAAGATGATGGAACAATTCAATGATTTGATCGAAGGAGAAGGATTCTCCTGGAAGTTAGATGATATTATTCCTAAGGTATTGTCTGCAGGGGAAAATGCAGGTACCTTGACAGAGGAAGGTGCAAAGCTGCTGGATGTAAGCGGAAACCTTAAAGCAGGAGTTCCAGTTTGCCCGCCGGAAGGTGATGCAGGAACAGGAATGACTGCTACTAAGAGCGTGGCACAGCGTACTGGTAATGTCTCCGCTGGTACGTCTGTATTTGCTATGGCAGTGCTTGAGAAAAATCTGTCTAAAGTACATGAGGAAATTGATATGGTCACAACTCCAGACGGAAGCCCAGTTGCTATGGTTCACTGCAACAACTGTACCTCTGATCTGAATGCATGGGTTAATCTGTTTAAAGAATTTGCAGAGAGCTTTGGTGTGGAAGTAGATATGACAAAATTGTTCTCTGTACTCTACAACAAGGCTATGGAGGGCGATCCAGAGTGTGGCGGCCTTTTGGCATACAATTATTTCTCAGGCGAGCATATCACAGGTTTTGAGGAGGGACGTCCTCTGTTTGTGCGCACGCCGAACAGCAAGTTTAATCTCGCCAACTTTATGCGTGTACATCTCTTTACCGCTTTGGGCGCATTGAAGACTGGACTGGACATTCTTCTGAAAGAGGAGCATGTAGAATTAGATGAATTGATGGGACATGGCGGACTCTTTAAGACAAAGGGTGTGGGCCAGAAGGTTATGGCTGCAGCCGTAAACGTACCTGTTTCTGTTATGGAGACTGCTGGAGAAGGCGGAGCATGGGGAATCGCATTGCTTGCTTCTTATATGGTAAATAAGGGGGCAGATGAGACATTGTCCCAGTATCTGGATGATAAGGTATTTGCAGGTCAGGAAAGCGTAACTTTAAGCCCAGATGCCAAGGATGTGGAAGGTTTTGATACCTTTATCAAGCGTTACAGTGAAGGACTTGCAATTGAGCGTGCAGCCGTAGATTCTTTGAACTAAGAGGGAGGAAGTTATGTTAGAGGAATTAAAGAAAGCAGTGTATGAAGCAAATATGGATTTGCCACGTTATGGCTTGGTGACATTCACCTGGGGCAATGTCAGCGCCATTGACAGAGAGAGTGGTTTATTTGTCATTAAACCCAGTGGAGTGGATTATGAGAAATTAAAACCAGAAGATATGGTAGTGATGGATCTTGATGGAAATAAAGTAGAGGGCAAATACAATCCTTCTTCTGATACTGCAACACATCTTGAATTGTATAAGGCATTTCCAGAAATTGGCGGAGTGGTACATACACATTCTTCCTATGCGACGAGCTGGGCACAGGCAGGCAGAAGTATTCCTTGTTACGGAACCACACATGCAGATTATATGTATGGTGAGATTCCCTGCGTGCGCTGCCTGACCAAAGAAGAGATTGACGGCGCATATGAGGAAAATACGGGACATTTGATTGTAAATTCTTTCAACGAAATGGGCAAGGATGTGATGGCTGTTCCGGCAGTGCTCTGCAAGAATCATGGACCATTTGCATGGGGCAAGGATGCACATGAGGCAGTTCACAATGCTGTGGTACTGGAAGAGGTGGCTAAGATGGCTTACCGTGCTGAGACCATCAATCCTCGTATCCAGCCAGCGCCTCAGGAATTGCAGGATAAGCATTATTACCGCAAGCATGGCGCAAATGCTTATTATGGACAGAAGGAAGAGTAAATTTAATGATTGAACATGCAAGAACGCCTCGGCGTTTTTGCGGCGAAGAATCCTGCTATGCAGGATTCTTTGTTCTATTGGGAAGATGCCGGAACATTTTTGTAACTATTCAGGCCCCTATAGATGAGCTGTATGACAGTTTTGCTGGCATGTCTGCGGCTTGGGTTCTCAATAGTTACGGATCTTATCATCCAGAGACAGGAGAAATTATTTATGAGTATATATGAATTAACCCCTCAGACCGTTCATGTGGCAGAGCCTCTCTTTGCGGGCTGGCAGGAGTCATTGATCTGGTCTTGTCTTCAGGGATATATGGGGGAGGCTTTTGCAGATCGTTTGGAAAATCCAGAGTCTGCCAGAATTTTGCTTGCAGATTTTTGTTATTTTGCCGGAAAAGTAAATGAGGAACTGGTGACTGCAAAGCTTCACAGCCAGAGCCGTAATTTTTTGATTCTGGTGCCACCGCTCGACGAGACCGGGGAGGCTTGGGCACAGGCAATTGAGAGGGCGTATGGCAAAAACTGCAGGAAAGTGGAGCGGTATGCAATAAAAAAAGAACCTGGGATTTTTAAACGTAAAAAACTGGAGGAGATTGTGGCGGGACTTCAACCACAATATCAAGTAAAACTTATAGATGAGGAAATTTTTTTGCAGACGCGTGAGCAGCCGTGGGCGATGGATTTTACCTCTCAATTTGTGGATTATCAAGAGTATCACAGGCGTGGACTGGGAGCGGCGGTACTTTATAATGGAGCGTTGGTTTCAGGGGCGTCTTCCTATACCGTTTACCGAGAAGGAATTGAGATAGAGATTGGAACCAAGGAAGAATATCGCAGACAAGGCTTGGCTGCTGTGTGCGGGGCCAGGCTGATTTTAGAGTGTATGAAGCGCGGGCTTTATCCAAGCTGGGATGCACAGAATAAATGGTCTGTGGCATTGGCAGAAAAGCTGGGCTATCATTATGACCGAACATATCCAGCGTATGAAGTTTTTATATAAAAAAAGAAACGGAATATAGCGCCGCTAAAGCGAAAGAGCGCTATATCCCATCTTATTATTTCGGATGATTCAGAGATGAAAAGTTCTGAAATTTCTATGCAGCTTTATTTATTTTATCATGCATCACAACTTAAAAATTTTTGGCATTTTTATCTTTATAAGAAAATATATTTTAAGATAAATAATACAGTGAGCACATACATTAAAATGCTGATTTTCTTTTCTTTTGCTTTGCCAGTCAGAAGGTTGATTAATGTCCAAGAGATAACACCAACTGCAATACCCTCAGAAATACTGTAAGCAAGCGGCATGGCAATAATGCACAGGAAAGCTGGGATAGCATCTGTCATATTGTCAAAGTCAATTTTAGAGACAGAACCCATCATATAGAAGCCCACAATAATCAGTGCAGGTGCAATGGCGAAACTGGGGATGCTCAAAAAGAACGGTGAGAAAATTACTGACAGCAGGAAAAGACATGCTGTGGTCAGAGAAGTCAGTCCAGTTCGTCCGCCAGCGGTGACGCCCGAGGCACTTTCTACATAAGTGGTGGTGGTAGAGGTTCCGAAAACAGCGCCAACACAGGTTGCAATGGCATCGGATAAAAGCGCTGGTTTGATGCGAGGCAGTTTGCCATCCTCATCCAGCATGTCCGCCTTGGAGGAGACACCAATTAAGGTTCCCAACGTGTCAAACAGATCCACAAACAGGAAAGAGAACATGATGACAATGAAGTCTCCAATCTTGACAGTGCCAAAATCCACCTGAGTAAATAAAGCGCCAAAAGTCTGTGAAAATGAAGAAAAATCCAGGCTGATCAGTCCAGAAGGGATGACAGAATACATGCCAATCTCTGGATTGGGCACATAGATGCCTGCAAATTCACAGATGATACCTAATAGCCAGGTGATGATAATACCAGCTAAAATACCGCCTTTTACTTGTTTTGCCAAAAGAATGGCAGTGATCAATACGCCAATCAACGCCAGGATAGCACCCACGCCAACAGAATGGAAAGTTTCACCTTTAAAGGTCTGATAACTTACCAGTGTGGACTCATTTGCTACAATCAATTTTGCATCCTGTAAGCCGATAAATGCAATAAAGAGGCCAATACCTACGCTGACGGCTGCTTTTAGGGTTAAAGGAATCGCATTGAAAATCGCTTCACGCACATTGGTAAGCGATAGAATGATAAAAATAATGCCCTCCACAAATACAGCGAATAGTGCAATTTGCCAAGTATAGCCCATTCGAATTACAACAGTAAAAGCAAAATAGGCGTTTAAGCCCATGCCAGGTGCCAGGGCAAAGGGATAATTGGCTAACAGCGCCATTAACAGCGTGCCCACAAAGGAGGCCAGCGCCGTGGCGATTAGTACTGCGTTTGCGTCCATACCGGCCGCAGATAAAATGTTTGGGTTTACCGCAAGGATATAAGCCATAGTCATAAATGTGGTAAATCCCGCAACAACCTCAGTTCGTATGGTTGTGTTGTTGTCTCTGAGTCTGAAAAATTTTTCCAGCATAAATTTTACTCTCCTTTCCTATAATTGTTTATTATAACATGTTTTACTAATATAATATAACATAAAGATGCGCAACATTAAAACAGTAAATAATAATGATAAAATATAATATAGGAACACAATTCTGTGGTATTTCATGTGTATATCGCATATTTTAAGTATAACAATGCTGGTAATCCTGTCCAAAAAAACAGATTTACACTTTTGGAAAAGGTGGGAATATGTCTAATTTTTAAGGAATAAAGTTGTTTTTTTGTGGAAAATACCAGTTTTCAGAAAGCTACTTGAAAAAGCCTGGTAGTTGGAGTATATTTTATATGGTACGAGACACATGAGAAACAGCTTGTATGATAGTATTACATGGGAAAGAGAGATAAGATGAGTGAGAAGAAAATTATTGTATCTAATGTAGCTAAAGAGTACAGCAATCCCATTGCAGAGTTAGTTCAGGTGGCCTGTCAGTTCGACAGTGAGATCCGTTTAGAGAGCGACGAAGCAAGAATTAATGCAAAGAGCATTATGGGAATCATGGCATTTAATCCGTCAAAAGGAATGACTGTAAATATAGTGGCTGATGGAAGCGATGAGGAAGAAGCTTTATTGGCAATGGAAAAATTTCTGGTCTGTCAATAGAAGAATTTAGGGAGGAAATCAATATGGAAAAGAAAGAGACGAAAGTAACTCCGGTAAAAGTAACTTCAACCAAACCAGCGGCCGCAGAGGAAGAGAAAACGGTAAAAGCGGCGAAGAAGGAAGAGACTGCTGAGAAAGAAGTGAAAACGGAAGTTTCTGCGGCAGAAGAGCCGAAGAAAGAGACCACAAAGAAAGCAGCGCCGGCGAAGAAGACAACAACAAAGAAGGCAGCGTCTGCGAAGAAGAAAGAAGTAGAGAAGGTAGAAGAAGTTTACTTACAGTTTGGGGCGCTGGAAGTTACTACGAAGGAAGTTCTGGACAAAGCAAAACAGGCTTATGTTGCGGAAGGACACAGAGAATCTTCTATTAAATCTATACGTTTATATCTCAAGCCAGAAGAAGGTATGGCTTATTATGTAATCAATGATAAGTTTGCCGGTGGTATCTCTCTGTAAGCCAGGTCAATATTTCGCAGCAAGCTGCAGATTTTACCCATGCGGCTGTGTTGTTCGTGATAATATAATATTTTGAAAGTAGAAATAGAGGATGTCATTAGGCATCCTTTTTATATGATAGGAACTTCCTATGGATTAAGTTTTTGTGAAGTATGAATAAAAAAACAATCGAAATAGATTAAAAATATCCGATATAACAAAAAATAAAATTTTTTTAATATTTCTATTGCAATTCGAAAGAATTTAGAGTATCTTATTAGCAGACATAAAATAAATGTGTAGAACAAGGGTGTTCCAATAGGATTGGAATGCCTTTTTTTATATCAGGGAGCAGTTTTTGCCGCTGTATAGCATTAAACTACACGGGTTTTCTTTGGTATAAAAATTCTATGCGAACATGCATAACATGGATGGTATTGCGTTATAAGCTGGAAAGGATGAAGAGGATATGAGTGAGTATTTTAGTGTATCAGAGATTTTTGGAGAAAACGTGTTTAATGATGCAGTGATGCAGGAACGTTTGCCGAAAAAGGTTTACAAGAAGTTAAAGCAAGTGATTGAGGAAGATCGGGAGATGGATCTTGAGACTGCGGATGTAGTTGCCCATGAGATGAAAGAATGGGCCATTGAAAAAGGGGCGACACATTATACCCATTGGTTCCAGCCTTTGACAGGTGTGACAGCAGAAAAGCATGATTCTTTTATCACAGCGCCCATGCCAAGCGGTAAGGTTTTGATGAGTTTTTCAGGGAAAGAGTTAATTAAAGGCGAGCCGGACGCCTCTTCTTTTCCATCTGGTGGATTAAGGGCAACGTTTGAAGCCAGAGGATATACGGCATGGGATTGTACTTCTCCAGCCTTTGTAAGACAGGACGCAGCAGGGGCGACGCTCTGTATTCCCACAGCGTTCTGCTCTTACACTGGGGAAGCGCTTGACCAAAAGACCCCGCTGCTTCGTTCGATGGAAGCTATCAATGAACAGTCTTTACGTCTCTTACGTCTGTTTGGCAATACTACTTCAAAGAAAGTGACGCCGTCTGTGGGACCAGAGCAGGAATATTTTCTGGTTGACAGGGAGAAATATTTAAAGAGAAAAGACTTGATTTTTACAGGACGTACCTTGTTTGGTGCAATGCCGCCCAAAGGCCAGGAGATGGATGACCACTACTTTGGAGCGATTCGTGAGCGGATTGCCGCCTATATGAAGGATGTCAACAAGGAATTGTGGAAATTAGGCGTCAGTGCTAAGACACAGCACAATGAGGTTGCTCCGGCACAGCATGAGCTGGCTCCTATCTACGCGGAAGCCAATATTGCGGTGGACCACAATCAGTTGGTTATGGAGACGTTAAAGAAAGTTGCCGGACGTCATGGAATGCATTGTCTGCTGCATGAGAAGCCATTTGCAGGGGTGAATGGTTCTGGAAAGCATAATAACTGGTCAATCACAACAGATGACGGCATCAATATGCTGGAGCCAGGCAAAACGCCTCATGAGAATATTCAGTTCTTGCTGATACTTACCTGTATTTTAAAAGCAGTGGATAAACATGCAGATTTACTCAGAGAATCTGCAGCAGATGCGGGAAATGACCACAGATTAGGTGCAAATGAGGCTCCGCCGGCTATCATTTCTGTATTCTTAGGAGAGCAGCTTCAAGATGTAATGTCTCAGTTGATCAGTACTGGCGAGGCAACCAGAAGTTTGAAAGGCGAAGTGTTGCAGACTGGTGTGAAATCATTGCCAGACTTTATGAAAGATGCCACAGACCGTAACCGTACTTCACCGTTTGCGTTTACTGGAAATAAATTTGAATTTCGTATGGTTGGTTCCAATGATTCCATTGCAGCGCCCAATGTGGTTTTAAATTCTATTGTTGCAGAAGCATTTTCAGATGCCTGCGATATTCTGGAGCAGGCAGCAGATTTCGATGAAGCAGTACATGACCTGATTAAAGAGCAGGCAACCGCACATCAGCGCATTGTATTTAATGGCAACGGCTATTCCGATGAGTGGATTGAGGAGGCAGAGCGCCGCGGGCTTCTCAATATTAAAAATATGGTGGACGCCGTGCCGGCTCTGACCACAGAAAAGGCAGTGGCCTTATTTGAGAAATTCAATGTATTTACCAGGGCAGAGTTGGAATCCAGAGGGGAGATCCTCTATGAAAACTATGCAAAAGCGATCAATATTGAGGCGCGTACCATGATTGATATGGCTGGTAAACAGATTATTCCTGCCGTGATCAAATATACTACGGTACTCGCAAATTCCGTCAATGCTGTAAAAACAGCGGCAAATGAAGATGTGGCGGCAGTACAGACAGAGCTTTTGCATGAGGTTTCCAGTCTCTTATCTGAGGCTCAGGCTGCACTTAAAAAATTGGTGGATATTACGAAGAAGGCTTCTGCGATGCCGGAGGGCAGAGAGCGGGCAATTTGCTGCCGTGATGAGGTAAAGACTACAATGGACGCGCTGCGGGCGCCAATTGACCGATTGGAGATGATTGTCGACAAGGAGATGTGGCCAATGCCATCTTACGGAGATTTGATTTTTGAGGTTTAAAAGGAAATTATTTTGATAGAAAAGGGAGGATGCCAGGCAGCTCTGGCCACCTGGCATTTATTATGAAAAGTTTATTCAAAAGTAGTTTACTGAAATTGTCGTTTGCTATGATTTTATTATATGCAGAAGAAATGAAGTTTCCATGTTAGTAAAATGAAACTTTTTTGAATCTAAAATGAATAAACTGTGAACAAAAAGCTAAAATATGACACTTTTTTTGGAACCACAAAGCTGTGGGCGACAGGAAAAGTGTCATTTTTTATATATAAAATGAAATAGAAACTTATTTATGTATTATTTAGGGAGGAATGATTATGGCACAAGAATCAATAATTAGTTTAGTAAGTGAACAAACCTTTGGCATTTGGTTTCTGATTGGAGCCGCCTTGGTGTTCTGGATGCAGGCAGGTTTTGCAATGGTGGAGGCAGGCTTTACCAGAGCCAAAAATGCCGGCAATATCCTCATGAAAAATCTTATGGATTTCTGCATCGGTACCGTTATGTTTATCTTAATTGGCTTTTCTCTGCTTTTGGGAGAAGATATGGTTGGTCTGATTGGAAAACCTGGATTTGATATCTTTACCGCTTATGCCGATTTTGATTTTTCCAACTTTGTATTTAACCTGGTATTCTGCGCTACTACAGCAACCATTGTATCAGGAGCTATGGCAGAGAGGACAAAATTTTTATCTTATTGTATTTATTCCGGTGTGATTTCCGCATTGATTTATCCAATTGAAGCACATTGGATCTGGGGCGGCGGCTGGTTAGCGCAGATGGGATTTCATGATTTCGCAGGTTCTTGCGCCATTCATATGGTGGGCGGTATTTCAGCGCTGATTGGAGCGGCGATTCTTGGGCCGCGCATTGGAAAATTTAGTAAAGATAATCTTGGAAAAATTACAAAAGTAAATGCATTTCCAGGACATAACCTGCCTTTGGGCTGTCTGGGGTGCTTTATCCTCTGGTTTGGCTGGTATGGATTTAATGGAGCCGCTGCCACTACCATTCCACAGTTAGGTTCTATTTTCCTGACTACCACAATTGCTCCTGCAGTTGCCACAGTAGTATGCATGGTTTTTACATGGGTGAAGTATGGAAAACCTGATGTTTCTATGTGTCTCAATGCTTCTCTGGCAGGACTTGTGGCGATTACCGCGCCTTGTGATGTCACGGATGCAGCGGGAGCGATTGTGATCGGTGCAGTGGCAGGATTTTTGGTAATATTTGGGGTGTGGCTGCTGGATTACAAGCTTCATGTAGATGATCCAGTAGGTGCGGTGGCAGTACATATGATGAATGGTATCTGGGGAACGATTGCGGTAGGACTGTTTGCAACTTCTTCCGCTCCAAAGAGCAGTATTGACGGTTTATTTTACGGCGGCGGATTCCATCAGCTTGGTCTGCAGTTGATTGGCGTGGCAGCAGTAGCAGCATGGGCGGCTGTCTGTATCACAATTACCTTTGTTGTAGTCAAGTCAACGATTGGACTGCGTGTCACAGAGGAGGAGGAAATTGTGGGACTGGATGCCACAGAACATGGTCTGGCCTCCGCATACTCTGGCTTCAGCATTATGGATGTCTCCAATACGATGATGATGGATATCAATGAAAATACGAATTTGGGCACAGAGGCATATGAGAATGCTTCTCAGGCACAGAGAGATGCGGCTGTGAAAGTGGTATCTACAGTTCCACAAACGTCAACGGGTATGTATAAAGTGGTGATTGTCGCAAAGCTCTCACGTTATGATAAGCTGCGCAAGGCTATGAATGAGCTTGGAGTGACTGGAATGACTGTCACACAGGTGATGGGATGCGGGATTCAAAGAGGAGCAGGAGAAAAATATCGTGGCGTAGAGATGGATGCGACACTATTGCCGAAAGTGAAATTAGAGATTATAGTAGGAAATATTCCAGTCGATCAAGTGATTGAGGCTGCTAAAAAAAGTCTATACACTGGACATATCGGTGATGGCAAGATTTTTGTATATGATGTTGCAAAAGTTGTTAAGATTCGAACAGGTGAGGAGGATTTGTCAGCTCTGCTGGATGTAGAATAATATATGGTTACAGGAGTTGTTGAAAAATGCAGATTATATACAATATATGGATAGGATTCTTGCGTTCTAAATGCCATATTTTGTATATACCAGCTATTTTGCAGCAGCTCCTGCAACTATTTATGTGTATCATAAACAGTTTATCTTCAAAATGGGTAGATTTTTTGATGAAAGGCATCTATAATAGAAAAAAGGATTTTACAAAGATAACCTTGTAATTGTACGGCAGGAGGTATTTATGAAAAATAATCTGTTATTTGTAAATCAAAGTCAAGAGATTATCCAGGAATTTTTGGAAGCCATGAGCGGAGAGGAGCTGGAGATTGATACAACTGACAACGGCCGTAAGGCCGTGGCTTTACTGAGAACTAAGAAATATAAGGTAGTCGTTACTGGTATGGATCTTACCCCCTTTGACGGTGCGAAGCTGATCGCTCATCTGAATCAATATTTTCCAAAGATTGTTTGTATTGTATATACCAGGCGTTTAGAATTGGCGCATTTAAAACTGCTGGTCAATGAACGCAATGTTTTTCGAATTTTTCAGAAGCCTGCGGATTTAAAAGGGGAAGTCCGGCAAGCGCTGATGGCAGCTTTTGAATATTTTGATTTACACGATGCACAACAACAGGAAAAATTAGATTTGGAAAGAAAACTCAGGCTGGGGCGTTTGGAGATGGCAGAATTGGCCCGCACAGCATTGAGCAAAAAGGGAAAGGCGGAATTGGCCGTTTTTTTACAGACAATCTTAAAAGCCTATGCCGGAAATATTAAAATTACATTGTCAACAAAAGAGAAACAGATGTTATTCTGGTATGAGACAGAATTTTTATCACGGCTGTTAGAAAATGAATTTTGTGATTTGAATAGCTTAGAAACGATTAAACAGAAGTTAGAAAGGATGTGTACAAAAGCAGAGTGGAATCATCTGGCAGTAGTTGTCGATCGGATTGAGCAAAGTCTGTAGTCAGACAGAATCTTGCGCTGCCAGATTCTAAGCGCGCGAGCTGCACATAATATATACTTAACTGCCGGCATAATAAAAAAATCGTAACTATTCAGAACCCCAAGCCACAGACATGCCAGCAAAGCTGCCATATGCCTCAAAAGAGGTTTTTACCTGTGACTGAGGGGATTATCATCCTCATAAAAAGTAATGCGACAGCGCTATTTATTTTTATGGAGTTCTGAATGGTTACAAATAATCATATGGAGACAATATCTTGTCAGTTAGTCTCTTTGGGTATCAGGCTTATTCTGTTCTATATTAGGTTTATTTTCTCCCTGTTCTGGTTTTTCCTGTTCCTCACCCTCATCATTCTCTTCTTTAGGTTCTTTTTTTTGAGGTTTATCTGGTTTTTTGGTTTCTTCTTCCTCTTTCTTCTCGTTATCCTTTGTTTCTTCTTCTTTTATCTCCTCTATTGTCTTGGGGATTTCAGGTATTTCAGGAATCTCAGGAATCATAGAGGTAGCAGTGTGAATGTTGCAGTAATTGTCTGCTGCAAGGTCATTGGGAAGCAGATATTGACCGTCATCACTATCCCCTGAACCACCTACGATATAGACACGGGTGTGTTTTGTGTCAGCAGGACAAAATTCATTGGCAAGCAGTCCAGAAGCAGTGCAGATCGTAGCGCTGACGTGGTGATCACAATATTCTGTGGGAACAGTTCCGTCTGCAAAATATTCTGTCTCCACCATGCTGCCTCTGGGATCTGCGCTGCACAGTCCTTTTACAGAAAGTTTTCCAGATTTCTTGCACACAGCAGCGGTGACAATACCATTGGGTTGGGAAAACTCTTTCGGTTCCAGATTTTCATGAATTCTACCCATAATATTTTTCCAAAGCGTTTTAGGATTGGAGGTTAAGACGCCATCCTGAGGGCTGTTGTCATCATAGCCGCACCATACGGTACAGGTATAATAGGGGGTATAACCTGAAAATAAGACGTCACGATTGCTGGTTGTGGTGCCAGTCTTGCCAGCAATTGGCATGGTACCAAAATTAGCAGCGCCGCCAGTGCCAGTGGTGACAACATCCTGCATAGCGTCAGTTAGCAGAAAGGCGGTAGTTTCTTTGAGAACAGTGTGCCGCTCCTGTGTATTGTCAATCAAGATATTTCCGTTGTGATCTAAGATCCGAGAATAAAATCTTGGTTTTGTATAGGTGCCGGAATTTGCAATTGTGGCATACGCAGCGGTTAGTTCCAGGTTAGTTACGCCCTGTGTGATGCCGCCCAGAGCCAGAGACTGTACAATATCATCTTGTACCAAAGTGGTAAAGCCAAAATTCTGCAGATAATCATAGCCCACCTGTGGAGAAATATCGGTCAATGTTTTGACTGTCACCACATTGATGGATTTCGTGATTGCATAGCGGATTGTGGTAAATCCGCGGTAGGAGTTATCATAATTGCGCAGAGAGGTACCATTTGAGTAAGAGTAAGGCGCATCGTCCTCAACGGTGGCCAGTGTCATGCCCGCTGTGTCAAGAGCCGGGGCAAAGGCGGCCAGAACCTTAAAGGTAGAACCAGGCTGACGTACGGTATCGGTGGCACGATTCAAGGTTCGGCTTCCTGATTTATCTCCTCTGCCGCCAACAATTGCTTTTACATCTCCACTGTACTGGTCAATGATTGTCACTGCCGCCTGCGGCTGCATGGTAAATACCACAGATTCGCCGCCCTCTGGAATCATATCACCATCTTGCAGGATCTCCGCTTTATAAGCGTCAATTGCTGCCTGAGCCTCTTCCATACTGGAAAAATTCAAAGAATAGCCCGGCGAGGAGGCGTTATAGTGAGAGATCATTGTTTGATCGCTGTAATTCTTTATTTCGCCATTTTTCTTTTTGACCGTCAGACGAAAAGAAAAAGAATACTGTGGGGCAGTAGAATAATTTTCTAGGTTATTAATCTCCTCATCACAGATCTGCTGAATAGCTTTGTCCTGGGTGGATTCAATGGTCAGCCCGCTGTTGTAGATGGCCTTGTAAGCCTGAGTATCTGTGTAACCTTTCTTCTCCACAAGATCCTCAGCCACCTGATCAATTACAGCATCTACAAAGTAGGAATTGGGGTTCTCTTCCGCATATTCAATATTGACCTGCTGGATACGGGAATAGACGTCGTCTTCAAGAGCCTCTTGATATTCTTTTTCTGAAATATAGCCTTGTTCCCGCATGTTTTTTAAGACTTGTTTGCGGCGTTTTTCATTGTCGTCAGGGTGACTGACTGGGTTGTAGGCGGAAGGGTTCTTGGTAATTCCGGCGATCACTGCGCCCTCAGACAGTGTGAGCTCGGAGACGTCCTTGCCAAAATAGCGGCGGGAGGCAGCTTGTACACCAAGTGTGTTTTGTCCCAAATTGATGGTGTTTAGATAGTTTTCCAGAACCCAGTCTTTGGATTTAACTTTTGATAATTCAATGGCCAAGTATTGTTCTTGAATTTTTCGTTCTACCTTTTCCATACCTGACTGGTCAACCCAGCCCTCAAAGACATTATTTTTCAACAACTGCTGAGTGATTGTGCTTGCCCCTTGGTTGAATTTAAATCCATTGCCAATGCCCTTTAGCCCAGCACGGATAATACCTTTGATATCAATGCCATTATGTTCATAGAAACGCTCATCTTCGATCGCTACAAAAGCGTGCTGTACCGTTTTGGGAATCTCGTCCAGTGTCACGTAGACACGATTGGAGCCAGAAGCCACCAATTTGGCGGTTTCATTTCCCTGGTTGTCCAACACGACAGACAGATAGCCAGTCGGGGAGGGATCAATATCGGAAATGTCTGGGGCAGAATCAATGATTCCCTTAAATATACCAATGCCTGCGCAGCCGCCGATAATGATCACAGCTAAAAAGCATACCAGAAGAGTCTTGAAGAACATGACTGTAAATTTCTTACGTACGAATGTCGCGGTGGAAGTGAGCTGTTTGTCCTTCCGAGCCACGCCTTTTTTCCCATAATTCATAGGAAAGCCTCCTTCTAAAAAAGCGGATAGCTTCTAGTGTAATGTTTGAAGCAGAATAATCCAAAATTGTTTATCCAAGTATTATAACAAATATGATATGGTAAATAAAGAAAAAAATCCTTAAGATGCGCTGAAATCATTTTGCTGGATGCTTTGCGACAAAATATTAAGTCTTTTGCTAAAATTTGACCAAAGTTAGCTGCAACACAGTGTGGAAACGCTGAAAGTTACCATGTGCCAGTGGCACTTGAACAGTTACGACCGGAGTAAAATAGGGAACCTTTGCGAATGGTGCGGGAGTAAACAATAAGATTTTCTATATATAATTCTCTTAAACTTAAAATATCTCTAATTGCACTTTGTGGAAAAATATGCTAACATCAATAGTATTGAAATGTTCAGCAGCAGTGAAAGGCGGCGCAAGCATGGAGAATAGACCGATTAAGATATTATATCAAGGCGGCAGCGGCGAGATTGTGGAGAAGAAATCCCGTTTTATTGCCACCATAGAGAAGATAGAGACAGAGGAGGAGGCATTAGCCTTTATTGGCAAGATTAAGAAACAGTACTGGGATGCAAGACATAATTGTTATGCATTTGTGGCAGGAAAAAATCAGGAGCTGCAAAGGTGCAGTGATGATGGAGAGCCAAACGGTACCGCAGGACGGCCGATGCTGGATGTGCTGCTGCGCGAGGATATCCATAACCTTGTTGTGGTTGTGACCCGCTATTTTGGCGGAACACTTCTGGGGACGGGCGGATTGGTGCGCGCATATCAGAAGTCGGTTCAGGAAGGACTTAAGAACTGTGTTGTAATTGAGAAAATGCAGGGCAGGATGCTAAAGATTGATACGGATTATAACAGTATTGGAAAGATTCAGTATATTTTGGCACAGCAGCAGATCACTGCGATGGACACAGTATATACAGATAAGGTAGAGATGCTGGTGATGGTTCCTGTGGAGCAGTTGGAAGCATTTCAAGAGGCTGTCACAGAGGGGACAAATGGAACGGCTCGTTTTGAGGTCGGTGAGCAAGTGGAGTATGCATCTGTGGATGGAAAAATAATTACATTTTAGGGGTTGAAAAAAATTTTTAAAAAAATTAAAAAAAAGACTTGCATTTTTGATGGAATTGAGATATAATTCATTTTGTTGAAAAACAATGGCCCATCGCCAAACGGTAAGGCAACGGACTCTGACTCCGTCATCTCAAGGTTCGAATCCTTGTGGGCCAGCTAGAACCCATCACATATTGTGATGGGTTTTTTATCTTATCGGAAATTTTTTTGGATTTCTGGTAAGATAAAGAACAATTATCGCAGGGTCTTTCTTCATTTTGTTTTTGTCGTTGCTTAACAAGTGCCACTGGCACTTAGCAACCCAGCGAAGCGAGGGTATTGCAGCAGAGAGGAAATCATGTATAGTTTTGATAGTAGGATACGTTATAGTGAAGTTGATAGTCAGGGAAAGATTACACTAACTGCAATTTTAGATTATTTTCAAGATTGTAGTACGTTTCATTCTGAGGATTTGGATGTGGGGCTTTCTTATTTGGCAGAGAAAGAAATTGCATGGGTGCTGACTTCCTGGCAGATTGAGGTGAAGCGTTACCCAGCATTTGGGGAACAAGTTACAGTAGGTACATGGCCATATGGTTTTCAGAGTTTTTTTGGCTATCGTAATTTTACATTGGAGAGTAAAGCAGGAGAGCTTTTAGCATATGCTAATTCTGTGTGGGTACTTTTGGATTTAAAAAAAGGAAGACCTACAAAACTATCCCCAAAAATGCTGGAGGTCTATCAATTGTCACCGCAGTTGTCAATGAAATGTGATTCCAGAAAGATCTTGCTTCCACAACAGATGGAGATGCAAGAATCGTTTCCGGTGCATAAATATCATATTGACACAAATCAGCATGTAAACAATGGAAAATATGTAAGTATGGCGCGGGAATATCTTCCCCGTGATTTTAAGATTGGAAAAATGAGGGCAGAATATCGGAAGGCAGCGGTATATGGCGATAGAATTTATCCATTTGTGTCATGTGCAGAGGATAAGATTACGGTAAATTTGGCAGATGAGGATCAAAAACCGTATGCTATTGTGGAGTTGGAGGAAAAGAGATGATACGATTAGGAGAAGATCAGGAACTTGTGGTGGTAAAGAAGGTGGAGTTTGGCATCTATTTGGCAGAGAACAGTCAATCTGAGACACGGGTGCTGCTTCCAGCAAAACAGGTACCAAAGGAGATAGGACTTGGAGATAAAATGACAGTCTTTGTATACAAAGATTCTAAGGATCGAATGATCTCCACTACCCAGACGCCAAAGTTGAAATTGGGAGAATTTGCCCCGCTTACCGTGGTGTCTGTTCAAAAAATAGGCGCATTTTTAGATTGGGGCTTAGAAAAAGATCTGTTTCTTCCATATAAAGAACAGATTGGTAAAGTACAACAACAAGATCAGGTATTAGTAAGGTTGTACATTGATAAGAGTAAACGGCTCTGCGCCAGCATGAAGCAGATCTATGAGATGTTAGAACTCAACTCACCTTACCAGCGAGGTGATATGGTAAGCGGACGCGTCTATGAGTTTAGTGATAATTTCGGAGCATTTGTGGCGGTGGATGATCGGTATTCGGCACTGATTCCCAGACATGAAGATCACAGCTTTTTACGGATTGGAGACTGCATAGAGGCAAGGGTGACAGGGGTAAAACCGGATGGGAAACTGGATTTGACTTTGCGCGAAAAAGCATATATGCAGATGGATCAGGATGCAAAGCGGGTGCTGGAAATTCTAGAAGAGTATGCGGGCGTCCTTCCGTTTAATGACAAAGCATCCCCAGAAATTATTATGCGGGAGACCAAAATGAGTAAGAATGCCTTTAAGCGTGCGGTAGGGCGTTTGTATAAGGAGCATCAGATTGAAATTACAGAAAAATGTATTCGCAAGATATAGGAGGGTATCATGTCCCGCAACAAAAGTGTAAACCGTTTGTTTTTGGCCGTTGTGGTTATTTATATTGTAGGAAGCCTTGGGTTTGGGATTTTATTTTCACAGATTCCGGCGTTTGCAAAATTGCCAATCTATGTTTCTCTGCTTGTCGCCCAGAGCTTGATTTTTCTTCCTTGTTTTATTTATTGTAAATGGAAGATTGGGAGAATTAGGGATTTGATTCCTTATCGAAAAATCAATTTTGTGACGATCATACTAATTGTAATTTGTACGTATTTAATGTACCCATTGATTGTGGTGCTAAACGCGATCTCAATGCTGTTTTCGAATTCAGGGACAGCTTCTGTGGCAGAACTGATGCAGGGCCAGAATTTGATTTTAAATTTGCTGTTTATGGCGGTACTGCCAGCATGTGTGGAAGAGTTTCTGTTTCGAGGGGTGTTGTTTCAGACTTACCGCAAAAGTAAAATGCTTCCGGCAATTTTTTTGAGCAGTTTTATGTTTGGATGTATGCACATGAATTTAAATCAATTTATCTATGCCTTTGCACTAGGAGTATATTTGGCATTTCTGGTTGAGGCTACTGGAAGTATTTTCAGTTCCATGCTGGCACATTTTACTTTAAATGCCACCAGTGCGGTTATGAGCTATTTTTTGCCAGTTATCTATGAGAAGTTAGGTTTAGATGCGACAGATCAATTACAGCAAATTCAGCCCGGTGGATATGCATCTACAATGGAAAACAGCCAATTAATGATGTTTATCGTTGGGATTCTCGTATGGGCGGTGATTGCAATTGCCACTACTGCCGCAGCAGTTGGACTTTATATAGCTATCTGTAAGATCAACGGGCGTTGGGGATATGTCAAAGGTATGTTCCGGCAGGGAGATCGAGAGCGTATCATAACGATTCCATTAGTGTTGGGTGTGCTGATTGCCTTTGCCTTTATGATTTATTCTATTGTATTAGAGCAGATTGTGATGTAGGTGTAGAGATTTAAAGATGTGACCAGCGGTTTGAGTGAAGTACAAAGGAAATGGAAAGAATAATTTTCGATATGCCTGCAGGTTTGAAAGAGCCATAGATATACAGATAGGAGCAGATCTTCCAAAGGGAGATCTGCTCCTGCTAATCACACCGCTTATAAGGAAATATCAATATTTCTGCCCAGATTTGGAGTTGCGGACTGTTCCATAAGCTTAATAATGGAATCGCCCATAGCCTCTGCGGTATCGAGTTGTTTGCTCAGCATGAGGACGCCAATATCATTATTCAACCGTGTCATGCTTAGAGCAGTTGATAAAGAAGCAATATCCATTGCACATTCCCCCTTTCCATTTTATTATGGCACAGGGGAATGGGAAACACAATATTTTTTGGAGGATTTATTATGATATATGATGTGATTATTTTAGGAAGCGGCCCGGCCGGATTGAGTGCGGCGGTCTATGCACAGCGTGCTCGTTTAAATACCCTTGTGATCGAGGAAAAACCTTTGAGCGGCGGACAGATTTTGGACACTTATGAGGTGGATAATTATCCAGGGCTGCCAGGAATTTCAGGGTTTGAACTGGGACAGAAATTTCGTGCCCATGCAGATCAATTGGGCGCTGAATTTAGAATAGCGCAGGTCAGTAGTGTGATTGACCAAAAAGATCAGAAACAGGTCATTACCAGTGAAGGGACATTTGAGACTCGGACATTGATTTTAGCCACTGGAGCCAGACATCGTAAGTTAATGGTTCCAGGGGAGGAAAAGCTGACAGGAATGGGGGTATCATATTGTGCCACCTGCGACGGCGCTTTTTTCCGCGGAAAGACAGTGGCAGTCGTTGGAGGAGGGGATGTGGCTCTGGAAGATGCATTGTTTCTTGCCAGAGGATGCGAAAAGGTCTATCTGATTCACCGCAGAGATGAGTTTCGGGGAGCTGCCGTTTTGCAGGAACGGGTCAAGCAGACGGAGAATATTGAACTGATATTAAATAGTACCGTCCAGGAAATTTTCGGGGAAAATCAGGTGACTTCCGTAAGAATTTGTAACAAGATAGATGAAACAAAACAGGAACTTCAAGTTCAGGGAGTTTTTATTGCTGTAGGAATTGAACCAAATGCCGCCGCTGCAAATGGTTTGGTGGAGCAGAATGAACAAGGTTATATTGTGGCGGGGGAAGATACGAAAACCAGTATACCAGGGATCTTTGTGGCAGGGGATGTGCGTACCAAACAGCTACGTCAGGTAATTACAGCAGCGGCAGACGGGGCGAATGCGATTACTTCTGTGCAGCAGTATCTCAGCGGCAGTTAAAGCTGCTGGGAGTTTAGTCTCAGATTTCTAGGCCATAAGTAGCTCCTAATCGACAGAAAGTTACAATAGTTACAATAAGAAGATGAATATCTTAATTATTTTGTAAAAGATTACAGTTGACATAAGAAGTCCCCTTTGCTATAATAAATTTCGTAATAAAATCGTAACATATCAAAGAATCCGATAGGAATTTGTAATAATAAAAGGGATAATATGGAGGGTAAGATGAACAGAAATTCGATTAGAAGAGCAACTACTTGTTGTCTGACAGCAGCGGTGGTATTGACAAGCAGTTCTTTTGTTTCACATGCAGCTGTAAATGCGGGGGCAGGCAGCTTGATTTCAGCAAATCAGAGTGAAGTACAGATAGATGATACTCAGAAGAACGAGAAGGACAAGTCCTCCACGGCAGGTGTTTCAGGAGCCATTGCCAAGTCATTGGGCGAGAAACCTGCTGATGCAGATGATCAGAAGAAAGAAGCTCCGAAATCTGAATATGATGATATTGCAATTGCACAGGTTGATAATTATGTAAATGTTCGTTCTTCTGCGAGTGAAGACGGCGAAGTACTTGGTAAATTATATAATAATTCTGCATGTACTGTACTGGGTACCGAAGGAGATTGGTATAAGATTCATTCCGGTGATGTAGAAGGCTACATTAAGGCAGAGTTTTTAGTATTAGGAGATGCAGCATTAGCTCAGTCTGTCGGCCGTAGAGTGGCAGATGTTAAGACAGAGTCTTTGAATGTTCGTTCAGACGCAAGTACAGAGGCAGAACTTTTGGGACAGGTTCCAGAAGGGGAAGAGCTTACTGTTGTAGAAGAGAAAGACGGCTGGGTTAAAGTAGCAATTGAAGAAGGCGATGGCTGGGTTTCTGGTGAGTTTGTTGACTGCAGTACTCATTATGTAGTGGCAGAGTCCAAGGAAGCAGAGGAGGCACGTCTTAAGAAAGAAGAAGAAGAGAGAAAAGCAGCAGAAGAAGCAGCAAGAAGAGCTGTTGCTGAGCAGTCTTCCGGTTCATCAAGTTCATCAAGTTCTTCCAGTTCCTCAGGTGCTTCTGAGCCAGCAAGTTCTTCAGGCGGTTCCTCAGACTCTGGTAGAAGCTATGCTCCGCCAAGTGGTGGTAATGGACAGGCAGTTGCAGATTATGCATGTCAGTTTATTGGTAATCCATATGTTTGGGGTGGTACAAGCTTAACAAACGGAGCAGATTGTTCTGGATTTGTTATGAGTGTATATGCAGCATTTGGTGTAGGCCTTCCACATTCTTCCAGTGCATTGGCAGGTGTTGGATATGGTGTGAGCCCTGATGCTATGCAGCCCGGAGATATCGTATGTTACAGCGGGCATGTGGCGATTTACATCGGAGGAGATACTGTTGTTCATGCAAGTACAGAGTCTACTGGTATTAAGCTTACCTCTCCGGCAGCTTATAGAAGCATTGTTGCAGTAAGAAGAATTTTCTAAGAATATATAAGATACAAGTATCCCGAATTGAGGCAAAAGTCTTAGTTCGGGATTTTTTATGTTATCGGGAACCTCTTCAGATTTCCGATAACATAAAAAACAATGATACTCAGGGGCTCTCAATACGCGAATTTTGTCGTCTCGTGATAAATATCTGTCGAAGTATCGGTGCCAGGGTCATGATTTGTCATTTTATGTCTATAACAAACTGCACAAAAATTTCCATTTTCCCAAAAGTTATCCAAAGTTATAAAAAAGTTATCCACAATGGAAATCACAAAAAATACTAAAAAATAAAGTTATACACCGAGTTATCCACATTATCCACAAAATAGGGGGTGGAAAAACTGGTTTACATAGTAAAAAAAAGAAACATTTGTTTTGTATAGTTGTAATAAAGTTGATGATTTTAGAAAAAAATAAGAAAAAGTCTTGACTTTTTTGAAGACAAAAAATTAAAAAATTGTTTCAAAAATTTCTGTTAATTTAATTATAATATTTCATGCAAAATGACAAAGTGCCAAATCGTGTGATTGCTCTGATTGACGGAAAAAACGATAGTTGAAAAATATCTATTCATTTGGTATACTTCTAAAGTGATTTATAAATTAGAGTAACTATACAGATAAGTTGTCAGGAAAACTCTTATATCAGAGTTTCATCAAAATAGAATGAAATGAGTATTTTATGATTAAGAAGATAGAAATATTAGGCATAAGCCTGGATAATTATACTGTCAAGGAAGCAATGCTTCAGATAGAGGATTACTGGACATATACAAAAATGAGTACTGTGGAGAACATTTCTATGGAGACGTTAGTCAAGGCACAGACAGATGATTTGTTGAAAAGTTGTATAGAAAATCTCGATTTGGCAATTATTTGTGATAAGGAGATTTTAAAAGCGGCTGGAGTGACCTCTGCCCAGCGAGTGAGGGAAACTGCTGAGAATGAATTTTTCAATGAATTTATGAAACAGGCAATGCGTAGCCATAGAACGGTATATTTATTGGGAGATACCAGTGAGCAGACCAAGCTATTGCAGGGTTTTTTGAAGGAAGCTTTCGGAAAACTGAAGATTTTAGGAGATTATGCGTTGTCAGAATGTGGTGGGGATTATGATGCTGTGATCAATGAAGTGAATATTGCAGCGCCGGATTTGATATTGTCTGTGATTCCCATACCTACGCAGGAGTATTTTCTGCAAGAACATAAGGGAAAATTGAATGCAAAAGTTTGGTATGGTCTGGGAGAACACTATGCAAGCCGGCGGGGGGTCTCAGAGGTAGCAGGGTTTGCTAGAAAATTAATTCAAAAGGGCATTTTACACAGTATGCTTTTACGCTATAAAAATGATAATGGAAACGGAGAGGAATGACTTTTCGATGAATAAACGAAATCCAGTTTTTTTGAGTCTGGTGATTATTGCCGGTACAGGACTTTTAGCCTTTGCTATTAAGTGTATATTTGATCCGGTTGGCTTGGTGACAGGAGGTTTTACAGGAATTGCTATTTTGGTGAAAAACTTGACTGGAATATTTTACAAGGGGGGCATTCCATTGTGGTTTGCCAATTTAGTGTTAAATATTCCATTTTTTCTGCTTGCACTAAAGATCAAAGGGAAAAAATTTATTGGCAGAACGGCGTTTGCCACAATTTTGCTTTCTGTCTGGCTGTATTTAATACCAGAATTAGATTTTGTCAGTGGTGATTATATTTTAGCCTCAATTTTTGGCGGCGTGCTTGCTGGAGTTGCTATGGGAATGATTCTTTGGGCTAATGCCACCACTGGGGGTACAGAGATGGTGGCGGTGTTATTACAAGTCAGGTTGCGTCATTATTCGGTAGCACAGATTATGCAGGTGCTTGATGGAATGATCGTGCTGGCCGGATTATATGTGTTTGGGCTGCGCTCTTCTATGTATGCCATAGTTGCGATCTTTATTGTGTCCAAAGTGACAGATACCATATTAGAGGGCATGAAGTTTTCAAAAGCCGCTTATATTATCACAGATCATTATGAAGAAATTGCCGGACGAATTATGGAAGAACTTGAACGAGGCGTCACAGGCATTGAAGCTTATGGCATGTATTCTAAGGCCAGAAAAGGTATGCTTTACTGTGTGGTCTCCAAAAAACAGATTGTATTTTTAAAAGAGCTGGTACATCAGACGGATCCCAATGCATTTGTGGTGGTGGGAGATGTGAGAGAAGTTCTCGGAGAAGGTTTCTTACTGCCAAAATAATTTTGAGATTAAATAAGATATGTTTGATTTGTGTACTATGCCTATTATGAAAATGGCAATATTTAAAAAAAAAATTGAGGAAATGCATAAAAATTTGCAGATTTCCTCTTTCTTTTTTTGTGCTTTTGCATTAAAATACAAATTAGATTATTTCGCATCTGCAAAAAAAGAGAAATAAAATTTGTGAAAGTTGCATAGGAAATAATATACAGATGCTGTTTGATATATCAGATGGAGATGATTCCTGCCTGGGGGGAAACAGCAGCAGAAGAAGTGGCCGTAATAGGAATAGCAGAAGAGAAGGAAAAGAAAAGGAGTGAACAGAATGATCTCAAATCAGATACTTCAAAATACCATTGACGGTTTAAAGGGGATTACCAGAATTGATTTATGCATTATTGATACAGAGGGAAAAGTTTTGGCGGCAACTTTTCAGGATACGGACAACTATGTGACGGCGGCGCTGGCATTTGTAGATTCTCCGGCGGACAGCCAGGTCTTTTTGGGATGTCAATTTTTTAAGGTGTTTGATGAACATCAGTTGGAATACATTTTGCTTGCCAATGGTGACAGTGATGATGTGTATATGGTGGGGAAGATTGCCAGCTTCCAGCTTCAAAATCTTTTAGTGGCATATAAGGAACGTTTTGATAAAGATAATTTTGTCAAGAATCTATTGTTGGACAATTTGTTGTTGGTAGATATCTATAATCGTGCCAAAAAGCTGCATATTGATACTGAGGCTCGAAGAGTCGTGTTCATTGTGGAGACGAATCGGGAGAAAGACGGAAATGAATTAGAGAAGGTGCGTGGCTATTTGGGCAGCAAGTCCAAAGATTTTATTACAGCAGTCGATGAAAAAAATATTATTGTAGTCAAGGAAGTGCTTGAAAATGAGAGTTACAATGACTTAAATAAGACAGCAGAGGTGATTTTGAATCTGTTCCATATCAATGACGACCAGGAGATTCATATTTCTTATGGTACGATTGTCAATGAGATTAAAGAGGTGTCCAGATCCTATAAAGAAGCACGTATGGCCTTGGACGTCGGCAAAATCTTTTTTGAGGAACGCAATATCGTGGCCTATTCGACCTTGGGGATTGGACGTTTGATCTATCAGCTTCCCATTCCGCTTTGCAAGATGTTTATCAAAGAAATCTTTGATGGCAAATCGCCAGATGAATTTGATGAGGAGACACTGACGACAATCAATAAGTTTTTTGAGAACAGTTTAAATGTCTCTGAGACGTCCAGGCAGCTCTATATCCATCGAAATACCTTGGTCTACCGACTGGATAAATTGCAAAAGAGTACAGGATTGGATCTGCGTGTATTTGAGGATGCCATTACCTTTAAAATTGCCTTGATGGTGGTAAAATATATGAAATATATGGAGACCTTGGATTATTAGGATTTAGGAGGCATAGATGATAAAACTTGAAAATGTCAGCAAATCATATTCGGCAGGGATTCCGGCGCTAAACGATGTCAGTCTGAAAATAGAGCCAGGAGAATTTGTCTTTGTGGTCGGAGACAGTGGCTCAGGAAAATCCACGTTGATAAAATTATTACTTAAGGAGTTAGAGCCAACCAGCGGCAATATTGTGATCAACAATCAGAAGTTGGGAAGCATACGTCATCGAGATGTGCCCAGATTTCGCAGGCATGTCGGTGTAGTGTTTCAGGATTTTAGACTGTTAAAGGATCGTAATGTCTATGAGAATGTAGCATTTGCCCAGCGTGTAATTGGCGCGCCCACGAAGTCAATGCGCCGCAAGGTGCCGGCAGTATTGTCTATGGTGGGACTGGCTGCAAAGTATAAATCGTATCCGCGGGAGATTTCCGGCGGGGAGCAGCAACGGGTGGCAATTGCCAGGGCGTTGGTAAATGAGCCAAAGATTCTTTTGGCGGATGAGCCTACCGGAAATTTAGATGCTCATAATGCCTGGGATATTATGAAATTGTTGGAAGAGATCAACCATAGGGGGACAACTGTTTTGGTGGTCACACATAACCAGGAGATTGTGCGGGCGATGAAGAAACGTGTCATAACTATGAAAAAAGGCGTGATCGTCGGAGACGAGAAGGCAGGTGATAGTTATGAGGATTAGTACATTTTTATATACTTTAAAGCAGGGGGTTAAAAATATCTGGAAGAATAAAATGTTCTCTCTGGCCTCCATTGCCACAATGTCTGCATGTATTTTTCTGTTTGGGGTATTTTATTCTGTAGTAGTAAATTTTCAGAAAGTGGTAAAAGAAGTAGAATCCGGCGTTGCTGTCACTGTTTTTTTTGAGGATAATATCAAAGAGAAGGAGATCAAAGCGATCGGCAAGCAGATTGATAAGCGGGTGGAAGTATCCAAGAAAGTTTTTGTATCGGCAGAGGACACTTGGGATGAATTTCAAAAGGTTTATTTTGAGGGGGCAGAAGAATTTGCCGAGGATTTTGCCGATGATAATCCACTGATACATTCTGCTCATTATGAAGTGTATATGAATGATATTTCCATGCAGGAATCTTTAGTTACATACCTTGAATCCTTAGATGGAGTCAAGGAAGTTAAGAGTTCTGATGCGGCGGCAAACACTCTGACAGATTTTAATCGCCTGATTGGTTATGTCTCAGCAGGAATTATCCTGATTCTCTTATGTGTGGCAGTGTTTTTGATCAGCAATACTGTAACAGTTGGTATTGCAGTGCGCCGAGAGGAGATTGCGATTATGAAACTAATTGGTGCAACGGATTATTTTGTGCGCGCTCCTTTTATTGTGGAAGGAATTTTGATTGGGGTGATCGGTTCCGCCCTGCCGCTTGCAGTATTATACTTTATGTACCGCAGGATTATCTTCTATGTGGCAGATAAGTTTCGCTGGCTTTCTGGGATGTTAGATTTTCTTCCGGTGGATCAAGTATTTTCAGTTTTGGTACCTGTAGCTTTGATCCTTGGTGTGGGCATTGGATTTTTGGGCAGCCGCATGACAATAAGAAAACATTTGAAGGTCTGAGGTAAACGATGTAAGGAATGGGGAAGTGATGGGAAATAAAAGGAATGAAATTAGTTCTGATAGAGACTCCAGTGATGGTATAAGAGCGCTTCAATTTATTAGGAAAAGAGGAAGAATATGGACACACAGCACAATCATTCAAAGAATTTAGATCCCCAAGAAACACTTGCACAGGAATATGCTCTTCAAAAACAGCAGCAGAGTAATAAGAACATGTCTTCTGGTAAGAAGGGACCAGGCTTTGGCATTGGAATGCTGGTCGGAATTTTAGGCACGCTGTTGGTTGTATTGGCAGTTGGAGTTGGCGCAAGAATGGCTTTCATTCAGGGAAATACAGCCACAGCAAACAACAGTGAAGTCAAAAAACAGAAACAAAAAGATACAGAAAGTTCAAAGAAAGCAATTGCGCAAAAAGATGTTACAGAAAAAGCGGCAGATTTGGCAGATTTGATCGATCAATATTATTATGAACCAGTTGATCAAGATGCAATGGTGGAAGGAATGTATGCTGGAATGGTAGAGGGTTTAGGAGATCCTTATTCTGCATATTTTTCGGCAGAAGAGTTTGCCTCTTTTAATGACAGCACCACAGGCGTTTATTATGGAATTGGTACTGTACTGACACAGAATGTAGATACCAAAACGGTGATGATTTTGCATGTTTATCCAGGTACACCGGCTGAGGAGGCGGGACTGAGAGATGGAGATGTGATCGTCAAAGTGGATGATATTGAGGCGGACAGTGTGGAATTATCAGAACTGACCACCCATATCAAAGGGGAAGAGGGAACTACTGTTCATCTGGAAATTGTGCGTGCTGGGGAACAAGAAAATCTGGGCTTTGATGTACAGCGCAGACAGATTGAAGTACCTACGGTTCAGTCTCAGATGTTGGAGGGAAATGTTGGATGGATTCAGATTACCGAATTTTCTGTTTCCACAGCGGAGCAGTTTGCAGAGGCGGTCAAAGAACTAGAGAGCCAGGGAATGGTTTCTATGATTGTGGATTTGCGTGATAATCCGGGCGGGGTTCTGCAGGCAGTCTGTGATATGCTTGATCAGATCTTGCCAGAAGGTTTGGTAGTGTATACAGAAGATAAATATGGCAGCCGTTCTGATTATAAATCCGATGCAAAGTGCATGAATATACCAATGGCAGTTTTAATCAATGAGAATAGTGCAAGTGCTTCTGAAATTTTTGCGGGGGCGATTAAGGATTATGGTTATGGTACATTGATTGGAACCACAACATTTGGGAAAGGAATTGTGCAAAGTATTATCCCACTGGAGGATGGAAGCGCTCTTAAGGTGACAATGGCAAAATATTTTACACCTAAGGGAAATTATATTCATGGAGTGGGTATTTCTCCCGATATTGAGCTTGAATATGAGTATCAAGGGCAGGAGGGGGAGAAGGAATATAACCCAATGCATGATAATCAAATTTTAAAAGCTTTAGAAGTTTTGCGTGGAGAATAATAAACGTTGACGTTTTATATCGGCTTATAGTAAGATTAAATTAGAGCAAAGTAAGATCTTGTCTCTGCCAGCGTTAAACGGCAAAAGGCATTTATGTATTTTCAATCTATAATCTATGGAAGAAAGGGACATGATAGTGAAACAGTTTTTTGGAATGAACCAAAGCGGAAATTTAAAAGAAGCAGCCCGTGGGCTGAATAATCCTCAATTGATTATGCTGATGTCCAACCAGGAACAATTTGAGACACATGTAAAAGAGTTAGAGAAACTCTATCCTGGGGTGCCCAGTATTGGATGTATTGGGATGAGTTATGATACCAGAGTGGTGGAAAAAGGCGTTGGTATTATAGCATATACGGATGGGGTTGATGTGGCGGCAAATGTATTGGAACAGGTATCTACCATGCCGGTAAAGTACATTCAGCGTCTGGAACGGGATGTGGATAAGGTAGGAGCCTCCCAAACTAATACAGTGTGCATTGATTTTTGTTCTGGTAATGATGCCTGTGCGCTGACTACGATTCACAGTGTTTTGAAACGGAGAAATATTGCTTTGGTGGGCGGAACGGGAGATGCTGGAAAGGTGTCTGCGAATGGGAAGATATATGAGGATGCAGTGGCATATGCACTAATTAAGAATAAAAATGGCAAGGTGAAGGCATACAAAGAAAACATCTATCATCAGTTTGGTGATTATCGCTTTATTGCCTCTAGAACTGATCGGGCCAAATACATAATTGGAGAATTAAACGGGAAACCGGCAAAGCAGGTTTATCAAGAGATTCTTCATGTGACAGAACAAGAGATTACCACACAGACCTTTAAAAATCCTTTTGGGAAAATCAATGGAAATGATACTTGTATTATCTCCATCAAAGAGGTGAGTGGAAATGCTTTGACCTGTTTTCGTCAGGTAAATGATTCGGATGTGCTTATTTTATTGGAGCTTGGAGATTATCGGGCAATTGTCAGAGATACAATTCAGACAATCCGCAAAGATTTTTCCAAGATATCAGCGGTATTTTCTGTCAATTGTCTGTTTCGGTATCTTTTATTTAGTGAGGAACATTACATGCAAGAGTATCTGCGGGAAATGGGTGTTTTGGGCAGCCATGCAGGGCTTGTGGGATATGGAGAACATTATAATAACCGTTTTGTAAACCAGTCTATGACCTGTGTGGTATTTGAATAAAGGGGGAAGGAAATGACATTCAGAAAAAAATCCCAAATGGGATTAGGGAAGAAACATGACAAAGACAAAAGTCTCTATCCTGTGGTATATGTAATTGGCAGTCTCAAAGATTATCATGGGGAACTTGTCCAAAAAGAGGTAGATTCTCTTCAGGAATTGGGTATGGTAAGAAGTTCTTTTGACGGTGTCTTGGGAGAGTCAGAGCAATTTCAAGAAGAATTGCAAGAGTTTGGACAGAATTTTTCTAATATTGACGAGGTTTCTGGACAGTTTAATACAGTGAAAAGTGAGATTGCCCAATCAGTAAAAGAGGCGCAGCAAGAAGTGGAGAGTTTAAAGGGCAGCTCTCAGCAAGTGGAGGAGCACTTTAGAAATATGGGAGAGACTTTTGAAGTCTTTCAAAAGTCTGTGAAAGAGATTAAGGGCAGCACCAGTAAAATTATTACCATTGCTGATCAGACCAATATTCTTGCATTGAATGCCTCTATAGAGGCGGCAAGAGCCGGACAGCAGGGCAAAGGTTTTGCTGTTGTAGCGGTGGAGGTCAAGGAATTAGCAGATGAGATTAAGAATTTGGTCGCTGAGGTAAATGTAAATATCGGTGATGTAGAGCAGGGAACAGAGAAATTAAGTGCCAGTATTGAGGCATCTTATGAAGCGCTCGAAGAAAGTATTAATAAGGTCAATGAAACTTATAAAATGTTTGATAAGATTACAGGTGCGGCGGAAAATGCTACTTCTGTGCAGTCAGAGATTTCAAGAGTGATTGAGGAATCCCGAATGTCCCTGGAGACTTTGTGTGGTTTCTTTGAGAGGACCAAACAGCAGTATCAGGAGGTAATGAAGCATATCAACTACGCAAGTAATTTGGGCACTACCAAAAGCGCGATGTTTGAGGATATTTATAATATGCTCTCACAGATTCCGCCGATCATTGAAGATTATGAAGCGTGACATGAGTGAAAGTTATTTGGGTTCCCAATTTTTTGTTTCTAACTTATTGTGCCAAAAGGGGGAGTCTAATAATACCAATTTTTAGATCTTCTCATTCAAAAAAGAAGAGTCCCCCAGGGAAATCAGGCCTTGCAATCTCTTGATTCCCTAGGGGGACTCTTCTTTATATTCCATACTTTTTTAAATCTTTTAGCTGTTAAAATATGGCAGGTATAGCGTAAAGTTTAGTCTTTGTCTTGCCGTTTTTTTCGGTTGAAGATATCCAGATAATGCGTCCTTTATCTAAAATGGGCTGTGAATCGCCGTCAAATACCATATTGGAATATTTTTTGGAGTAAATCTTTTTGCCGGTATCGCTGTACACTGCATAATTTAAGCTGGTTTTCCCTTTCTGTGTAGTGGAATAAAGGATGGCAAAACGGCTGTCCGATAATTTTACCATACGCGTTTCCCCTACGATGACAGAGGTTGTTTTTGGATGATAGGTTGTCAGCCATTTAAATGTTACCTTACCAGTTTTGCGGTTGGCAAGAGCAAGGAATGCATTGTATTTCATATCATAACCGAAGCCGGAAATCTTTTTTATTTTGTTTTTATGAGGCTGAGAGGTTCCGCATACAAGCACATTCTCGCTCCCGATTTCCATGCCCCCAACCCTGCATCCGGTAAAGTTATTGCCGTGGTTTCCCGTAAGATTCAACATGGATAAAGAACTTACTTTCTGTATGTCTGAGCCGTAATCAGATACAGTTGTCAAATTAAGGCTGCGGGGGTTGGAGTCTCCGTGATCCAAAAGATAGAGTGCATCATCTTTGAATTTGGCAAACTGATTAAAGGAATGGCTGGCATAACTCTCGTTTGCTTCCTTTGCTTTCATCTTTTTGGTATTGATTTTAAAGGAGATATTAGACTGGTGGCGCACTCCTTCGCCAAAGTACTCAAACATCTGTCTTGAGGTCATCAGATAAAGGGTGTTTCCCTGCATATCCATGCGGCAGTTTCCGGCGTCAAAGGGTGCATAAATACCTTGAAAGGTATTCATAGCTCCGCCCTTGATGTTTGCTGTCTTTAACTTTTTCCATTTGCTGTTGTATTGGATTACTTGAATCACGGTTTTAGACGTGCTCTCTTTCGGGTTGTTATAGCCTATTGCCACGTAAAAATTGCCGTCTGTCCCCTGGTAAAATCCGCCCCAGACGTCGTATTTTAATTTTATGGTTTTTGTTTTTGTCACCTTGAAGGAAGAATTTAAGGTATAAATTTTCAAATTGCCGCTGTTCTGGACGCAGACTACATGGAGCTTGCCGCCAGACTGGTAGTAGTATGTAGTGTCTGGGTGTGCCCAGTAGGACAAATATTGTCCGTAGCCGTAAGAAGATTTCTGCTTTATTTTGCTGCATGATATTCTTTTGGTTTTGCTTTTTACAGAGATCATCTGGGATACAGATGGGGAAAAATCACTTTTGCCTATTGCATCCATTGTAATCAGTTTGTAATAGTATGGGACGCCCTTGCTGACTTTCTGTTTATAGGAAGTTATATTGCCGCTCTTTGCAGTATATATGCACTTATAAGTTCCATTTTCCTGGGTGGAACGATAAAGTTTATATCCCGTTGCGCCTTTGAAAGCGTTCCAGTTGACCTGCAGGCTGCTGCTGCCCGATTTTTTCACGGAGGTAATAGTGGAACCCGCCATTTTCCGGGCTGTAAAAGATTCCGGCGCGTTAGGCAACCCTGTTATGGTGCGTACATCATCCTTTACATAACCGATAATTTGGTAATAATATTCCACGTTCCAATCTACTGGTAAGGTAACTTTGTTGGTGTTAGCGCCTACCGTTTTGAGTGTTTTAAATTTACCATTACTTCCTGCGCGCTGCACATAGTAGCCGCTGCAGCCGGAAATTTTTTTCCATTTCAGAGTAATGTGGTTGAAATCTGTCTGTTTGGGAGCCGAAAGCGAAACTCCCCACGGCACTACATAAACACGTTGTTTGTAAGAGTTCTTTCCAATTGTAACAATGATATCTGCATAGCCAGCTTTTAGAACCTCATATTTAATTGATTCAAAATAATAGGCGCCGGCAGCCAAAGTTGTTTTTGTGCCTGAGGTGATTCTTAATACATTTGTGTTGGAACTGGAGATAGATACGGTAACAGGGCTGCTGCCTGCATTATTACCAGCGTAAGCTGTGGAGCTGGTGTTGCCACTAGAGCCAGGAGAGTAATATGCTTTGTCATATGGTCCGTCTTCGTTTGACACAAATTCAAACGTGAAGTCCTCTGCCTGCGTAGTAATGTTTTTGGCTGCCTGATCAGGCGTAACGGACGATATACTGTCGTTTTCATGTGGATTGGCTGACTGAGTACCGTTGCTTTCTGTCGGAATCTTTGGCTGCATACTGTCAGTGGGATATGCCGCACATACTGGCTGTATGGCGCTTACCAATAAGACAGCTGTTAATAATAGAGCTGTTATTTTTTTCATCAATTTTCTTTCTCCTTTTTATAGCTATTTTCTATAATTGTATCAAAAGGGCTATTTTTGTCAAGTAACTACCATTTAAGTTGCTGTTGACAAAGTAACAGAAATTGTATAAGATAAGTATCAGTAATCCTCAGCAGTTTTGAAGGCAAATGGGGACAAACAGAATAAACGCAGAGGGACTGCATAGCAGTTGAGAAGGTTAAAACCTGACTCTTTGAACCTGTCAGTTAATACTGTTGTAGGGAGCGCAAATCAAGTAAAGTAAGAGAGACGCTGTGGCAACAGCGTCTTTTTTATATATTTAGGAAAGCTCTACGAACTTTCCTAAATATATAAAATATTATGCGCACTCGCGAACAAAGAATTATGTCGCTAAAGCGACTGCGCTCGGCGCGTCAAAGTGCGCAAGGTCTGCGCTTCGCTTCGGTCCGCGCTGAACGGACATCCACTGGATGTCCGTTCAGCGCCCTCATGAATGAGGGGTTATGGGAGCTGATGTGGGCTTGCCCACTTTGTTCAATTAAAATGTAAAAAGGAGATCAATATGAGAGAATATGCAACACAAATGGAAGCAGCACGCAAAGGAATCGTCACAGAGGAATTAAAAAAGGTTGCCGAAAAAGAACGAATGACCACGGAAGAGCTGATGCCGTTAGTCGCTGAGGGCAAAGTGGCAATCTGTGCCAATAAGAATCACACCTGTATAGATCCTGAGGGCGTAGGTTCCATGTTAAAGACTAAGATCAATGTTAATCTGGGAGTGTCCAGAGATTGCAAGGATTATGATATTGAGATGAAGAAGGTAATGGAGGCTGTCAATCTGGGGGCACATGCCATTATGGATCTGTCTTCTCATGGGGACACCATTCCTTTCCGCAGAAAACTTACCTCTGAGTGTCCGGCAATGATTGGAACGGTGCCAGTGTATGATTCTGTAATCCATTACCAGAGGGATCTGGCAACGTTGACAGCCAAGGATTTTATTGATGTGGTGCGTCTCCATGCAGAGGATGGGGTGGATTTTGTGACTTTGCACTGTGGGATTACCAGAAAGACGATTGAACAGATTAAGAAACATAAGCGGAAAATGAATATTGTCTCCAGAGGTGGTTCCCTAGTGTTTGCATGGATGAGCATGACGGGTGAGGAAAATCCATTTTATGAGTATTTTGATGAGATCTTAGAAATTTGCCGTGAATATGATGTGACGATTTCACTTGGGGATGCCTGCCGTCCAGGATGTTTGGCGGATGGTTCCGATGTCTGTCAGATTGAAGAGTTAGTACGTTTAGGAGAATTGACGAAACGTGCTTGGGAACGTGATGTTCAGGTGATGGTGGAAGGACCAGGGCATATGCCGATGGATCAGATTGCGGCCAATATGAAACTGCAGCAGACGATCTGTATGGGCGCACCTTTCTATGTACTAGGACCCATTGTCACAGATATTGCACCAGGGTATGACCATATCACCTCGGCAATCGGAGGAGCGATTGCGGCACAAAACGGGGCGGCATTTCTGTGCTATGTGACGCCGGCAGAGCACCTTGCACTGCCCAATGTGGAGGATGTAAAACAGGGAATTATCGCTTCTAAGATTGCTGCACATGCAGCGGATATCGCCAAGGGTGTACGCGGCGCAAGAGAGATAGATGATAAGATGGCGGATGCCCGCAGGAACTTAGATTGGGAAGCACAGTGGGAGTGTGCGATGGATCCAGAGACAGCCAAGAAGATTCGGGAGGACAGAAAACCAGAGCATGACGATACCTGTTCTATGTGTGGGAAATTCTGTGCGGTGCGCAGTATGAACAAAGCATTGTCTGGAGAATATATTGATATTTTGTAACACTCCAGAAATATAAAAATTAAAAGAAAAAAGAGATTTGAAAGAAATATTTTATAGCAGTTTAGAAATACATAAAAAATGGAAATCAGGAACTTTATTTTTATTTGAAAAGTTTGAATTTCTGTATTTGTAATTAAGATAAGGAGGCGGCCATGAAATTAAATGTAAAGAAGTTAGCGCTTGCCGGAATGATGACGGCGCTCGGCGTATGTCTGTCGGCATTTTCGATTCCGGTTGGGGCTTCTAAATGTTTTCCAGTACAGCATTTATTGAATGTATTGGCAGGTGTATTTTTGGGGCCGGGGTATGCCTTAGGTTTTTCTTTTTCCACAGCTTTGATTCGCAATCTTTTGGGCACGGGAAGTCTATTGGCATTTCCAGGAAGCATGGCAGGCGCTTTTCTATGTGCATTGCTGTATCGTTATACAAAGAAGATATGGACAGCATTTGCAGGTGAGATCATCGGTACAGGAATTTTCGGCGCGATGCTGTGTTATCCATTGGCACTGTTATTGATGGGAAATCAACAGGCTGCACTATTTACCTATATTATTCCTTTTTTGATTAGTACCGTCGGCGGTTGTATTATGGCAACAGTTTTACTGGGGGCATTGTATAAGTCCGGCGCTTTCCAATATCTGAAAACTATGATAGAGGAGAAGCCAAGTGTAGGGCGTTCATCATGAGTATCAAACAGCAATGGGAAATAACACCACAGCAGATTGCCACAGTCTTTACAAAGATTGCCACAGGCAGGCCCCTGATTCATATGATACCAAATACTGTTTCAGCAGCATTATGCGCAGATGGGTTATCGGCATTGGGCGCGCGGCCTCTGATGGCTGTGGCAGCACAGGAAATGGCAGAGATTAGCGCGCAGGCAGATGCCAGTGTCATCAATTTGGGACAATTGGATCAACATAAAATAGAAGCTGCAAGACAAGTACTGATACATATTTCAAAGAGTGGAAAACCTTTGGTACTCGACCCAGTGGGCTGTGGGGCATCTTTGTTCCGACTGCAGGCAGTACAGGAGTTTTTGGCGCTGCCCTGGAGAGGATTGGTAAAGGGAAACCGTTCTGAGATTTACAGTATTCAGCAAAATCAGCTTACCAGGGAAGGAATAGACGCTGTACAAAAGCGACAAATGTCTGTGAACATTCCAAATGGAAATGTGTATCTGGTGACAGGAGAGCCAGATTGTATTTTGTGGAAAACTGGCAAAGCAAAACTTTATCATGGGACAGAAAATAGATATAATATTGTAGGCAGCGGCTGTCTTGCAGGGGCAGTTGCTGGAGCTTGCAGCAGTATTGTATGTCGACAAGAAACAACCGATCTTTCGGCTGAACCTGAGATACAGACAAGAGATTTACAGGAAGAAGAGCAAGTAAAAGCCTATGTTTTGTCTGCGCTGGCGGCTTCTTTGGGGATGGGCTATGCCTTAGAACAGGCTGCCCAGGCATCTGGCTATGGGATGGCGAAGGCATCTTTGTTAGATGGGCTGAGCCGACTGGCAGGGGAAGAATTTTACCAGTGGCTGGAACAGAAAAAAAATTTGTGGAATATGGAGATTTTTGATCCTATAGATCGTTAAATATAAAAGGAGGGCAGAGGGATGGGTTGGTTATATTTGATCGCAGATTTCTCCTGTGGGGAAAACATAATAGAAACAGTGCTCGCAGCAGGAGTCGATTATATTCAGCTTAGGGAGAAAGATATTTCCTCAGCGGAATATTTGCGGCGGGCCAAGCGATTGCGGCAGATGACAGTGAACTGCAATACAAAATTAATAATCAATGACCGGCTGGATATTGCATTGTTGAGTGGGGCAGATGGGGTACATTTGGGACAATCAGATATACCCGTGAAAGATGCCAGGACATATCTGGGAACAGGAAAAATAATTGGAGCGACAGCGAAAACAGTAGAGCAGGCACGCCAGGCTATGGCGGATGGCGCTGATTATCTGGGTAGCGGCGCTTGGTTTCCAACAGAGACGAAGAAAGATGCTGTGCCAATCTCCAAGGAGGTTTATCGGGCGATTCTTACAGAAGCGCCCATTCCCAATGTTGCGGTGGGAGGAATTACGGCTGCAAATGGCAGAAAGCCACTGGAATGTGGGGCACATGGACTGGCCATTTCTGCAGGGATTTTAAAAGCAGAGGATCCGTCTTTCGAGGTGGAAAAGATTCGCAGATTACTGGCGGAATTTGACAGAACTTGAGAGAATGATTGAATAGGAGGGCAGAACGTGAAAACAGTACTAACTATAGCTGGCAGCGATTGTAGCGGCGGGGCGGGAATACAGGCAGATTTAAAGACAATTACAGCGTTTGGGCTGTATGGAGAGAGTGTGATCACAGCGCTGACAGCGCAGAACACGATGGGGGTAACGGATATTTTGCCGATACCCCCTGATTTTTTGAAAAAACAGTTGGAATCCGTGTTTACAGATATTGTTCCAGATGCAGTGAAGTTGGGAATGATAACTGGTGTAGAGCAAATGGAGGTGATTAGAGACTGTCTGATCAAATATCAGGCAAAACATGTAGTTATAGATACCGTGATGGTGTCCACCAGCGGCAAGAATCTCATGCAGCCAGAAGCATTTGATTTTTACAGACAAAAATTACTCCCTCTTGCACAACTTTATACCCCCAATCTGCCAGAAGCAGAAATGTTGTTAAAAAGAACCATTAAAACAAGGGAAGAAAGGGTTGCGGCAGTGAGGGAGTTTGCGTTACAATATAAAGGTATGATCTATTTAAAAGGCGGACATGATGAACTTTGCGCGGATGATTTGCTCTGTGAGGGACAGAAGCTTACCTGGTTTTTAGCACCGCACCTTGCAAATACCAATACACATGGGACAGGATGTACTTTATCATCCGCTATTGCCTGTGGATTGGCGATGGAGCTTGGGGGTGAGGAAAGCGCTAGGAAAGCGAAAGAATATCTTACAGGGGCTATTGCAGATGGCCTGGATCTGGGCAGGGGAAATGGACCGCTAAATCATATGTATCGAATGAAGAAATCGTAAAGGGGGCCTTGCAGATGAGAAAAAAGATAGTGATGCTGGCATTGGGATTTTGTCTTTTGGCTGCCGCCTGCGCTGGAAAAGAGCAAAAGAAAGATGAATCTGACAAAATCACTGAGGAGGCGGTAGGAAAGAACGAGGAACAGAAAAAGGATAATAAGACCAAAAAGCAAGAAGAAACACAGAAAGATAAAGATGCCTCCAAGGATAAAAAGAAAGATAAGAAAGATCAGGCGTCTTCTGAGCAGGAGATGGAGGAACAGGGAAAGGAACTCACAAAAGTACCAGAAGTTACTTTTACAGATTACTCCCAGGATATTCAGGATCCAGACACTGGTGCATTGCTGTTGGCGGTTACAGAAAATTGTCCCGTGATATCTATACCAGAAAATGAAGCTGTTGCGGAGAGGATGAATATGGTTTTTCAAGAGCTTCATGAGAATAATCAAGCAATTATTCAGGAAGATATCGTGGATGCTAAAGATGCTTATCAAGCATTGTCTGAGGAAGAATTGGCTTCTTGGAGCGGTTATGGGTATGGACTAAGCTATAAGGTAATGTATGCCTCTACACGAATTTTAAGTATTGAGGCAGAGAGCTACGAGTGGCAGGGGTCTGCCAGCCCAAATACTTGGTCCTCCTCCTATTGTTTTGATGTCACAAATGGAACGCTTTTGTATCTGGCGGATATTTTTACTGATAAAGCAGAGGCAGGGAAAATTGTAGAGAAACATATTTTAGATACTATTACCAAAGAACCTTACAAAGATGCCTTGATGGAGGATTATGAGAGTTATGTCTCCGATATCTTGACCGAAGATGTCTTTTATTTGAATGAAAAGGGCTTGGTGGTGATCTGTAATCCTAATATGGTGACAATTGGGGCGGCAGGAGTAATCGAGATTGAGATACCTTATAAGGAATTAAAAGATGTCATGAATGAGCGCTATGTCCTTTAAGGAGGAGAGCTATGGAAAAATCACCATTGACTACGCTGTGCTATATTGAAAAAGATGGAAAATATCTCATGCTTCACAGAGTAAAAAAGCAGAAGGACGTCAATAAAGATAAATGGATTGGAATTGGCGGACATTTTGAAGCGGGAGAAAGTCCAGAGGAATGCCTGCTTCGAGAGGTAAAAGAGGAAACAGGCTTGATGCTGACCAGGTTTCGCTTTCGGGGCATAATAACATTTCATACTACGGGATGGCCGCTTGAATACATGTGTTTGTATACAGCAGATCAATTTGAGGGAAATCTGTCAGAATGCGATGAGGGAACCTTAGAGTGGGTGGAAAAGGAACGCGTACTTTCTCTGAATTTATGGGAAGGGGATAAGATTTTCTTAAAGCTTTTGATGGAAGATACCCCGTTTTTTTCCTTGAAATTGAGCTATGAAGAGGATAAGTTGAAAGAAGCCGTCCTGGACGGCTCTGCCATCGAACGGAAGGAGGGAATGCTGTGAAAAACAAGAAACAATGCCGAAAATGGATTTCTCTGGCTTTGGTACTCAGTTTAGGTTTGGGAATGACAGCCAATGCTCAAAAAAGCAGGGATAACACTGTAAAACAGGAGCAAGTGGAGCAGACAGAGCAATCAAAAACGGAAAAACAAAAATCAGAGCAGGTTGAAGTTCAAAAAGACCAATCAAGCGCTGAACAACAGAAGAAAGAGCAGACAGAAAACCAGGCAGATCAATCCAAAGTTGGGGAACAAAAGGAAACACAGGTAGAAAACCAGCCAGACGATCCGTCTCAAAAGCAGAACAAAAAAAAGAAACAGCAGGTCAAGGCACAAAAAGCCAATACTGGAGAATTGCAATGGACAGAGGAAGCACAGTCTGGAACTGCTGGTATTGAGGCAGAGCGGGTGCCAGGGGTAGATAAAGATGAACAAGCCGATACCGATGAGGTGCGTGTGTTTATTGTGTTAAATGGGGATTCCGTCCTGGAGAAAGGATATTCTTTTAAGGGATTGAGTGAAAATGATAGTGCGCAAAGTCTTTCCCAAGAGATTGAGACAGGACAAGGGGCGGTAGTGGAGCAGATTCAGCGTGCAGTTGGTGCGCATTCCATGAAAGTGCGGTATCATTTCAGTCTTCTCACAAATGCAGTTTCTGCAACAGTGCAATATGGAGATTTGGAAAAGATTCGGAAGGTGGCTGGTGTGGAGGATGTGTATGTGGTTCCAGAATATCAGCTTCAAGATACTGCAGCACCCAATACAATGACAGCAGGCGAGATGGTAGGGAGTTATCAAGCCTGGGATAGTGGTTATACAGGTGCAGGGCAGAGAATTGCCATTGTGGATACTGGGATTGATGTCAATCATCCATCCTTTGACGCAGGCGCTTTCACTTATGGGAAACGAATGACGGCAGAGAAAATGGGCCGCCTGGCGTCGACAGAGGAAGTGTTGGGGACAGCAGATATTGCCAACGTGTTAAGCCAGCTCAAGGTTAGCAAAAATGGGAATACAGTAAGCCCAGAGGCATTACATATCAATGATAAAATTGCCTTTGCCTTTAATTATGCAGAGGAAAATCTGGATATTTCGCATGAGAGCAGCGATCATGGAACTCATGTGGCAGGTATTGCGGCGGCAAATCAATATATTCCACAGGGAAATGGCGTTTATCAGGAACAGCCCGAAGGTGTGTCTGGAATTGCCAAGGATGCACAGCTTTTGGTGATGAAGGTGTTTGGCAAAGATCAGACAGCATATACAGACGACTATATGGCAGCGATTGAAGATGCGCTTTTGCTGGGTGCAGATGTAGTAAACTTAAGTTTGGGTACGCCAAATCCTGGAGAAAGCAAGGCTTTTTCCGGGGAGGAGTATGTGAATGAGATTTTTGACCGGCTTTTAGGAAGCGATATGGTGGTAAGCATTTCTGCTGGTAATAATGGAAGCTGGGCACAATCCAGCAGTCAAGGCCATAATCGCGCAGAAGATGTCAATATGAACATGCTGGGTGTTCCAGGTTCTTATACCAACGCGCTGACAGTGGCCAGTGCAATCAATGCGGGCTATACAGGGTGTGGATTTCAGATCGGAAAGCGAACCTATTTTTATGGAGAGGCAGAAGCGCAAGCTAATATTCCTTTCATGACATCGCTGGACACCAGCGGCAACGGTACAGATTACGAATATGTTTTTTTAGATTCCTATGGCAAAGTTAGCGATTATCAGGGATGGGATGTGAGAGGAAAGATTGTATTTGTCAAAAAAGGAGAGATCTCATACATAGAAAAACATCAAAATGCCCAGAATGCAGGGGCGGCGGCATTATTTATCATCAATGATGATTTTAGTTTTCCAAAACTAAATCTCTCTGGTTCCAAGGCGACAATTCCCTGTGCGATTCTTGGATGGGAGGATAGTTGGAAGTTTTTGGCGAAAGAGGGGCAGAAAATCATCCGTATTCTGTCAAAACCGGTTTCAGACCATAAGGCAGCAGAAGGCTATCAGATGAGTGAATTCTCTGCTTGGGGTGTACCAGGGGATCTGGCCTTAAAACCGGAGATCACTGCGCCAGGAGAAAATATTTATGCTCCGCAGGCAAACGGCGGATATGGATGTTTGAGTGGTACTTCTATGGCAGCGCCTAGTATTGCCGGAATGAGTGCAGTAGTTTCAGAATATATACAGCGAAATGGCCTGGAACAAAAAACAGGTCTCAGCGGCAGAGCTTTGATACAATCTTTATTGATGAGTACAGCGATTCCTTTAAAGGAGAAGGATAAGGAGGAATATTCGCCCAGAAAACAGGGCAGCGGCCTTGCCAATGTAAAGGCGGCCACTAGTACGCCAGCATATCTATTAATGGGAGAAAAGCAGGGGAATGACGGGAAAGTAAAAGCAGAGCTTGGAGACGACCCAAGCAGGAGCGGGGAATATACTTTCTCTTTCCAGGTTTGTAATATTTCTGGCAAAAATCAATATTATACGTTGGATAGCTCGATTCTAACAGAGCAAGTATTGGATAATAAATGGATTGAGGGCAGTTCCTATAAATTGCAGCCACAGGTGATATTTTCCTCTGAAAATGAGGTTTTGATGTATGATCTGAATGGAGATCAAAGGGTAGATCAGCAGGATGCATTAGAACTTTTGCGCCATATCAATGAATCTGTGAAATTGGAGCGAGTGGAGGGTAATCCTCAGAAATTTGATTTTAATGGAGATGGGGCGCTTAATACAGCAGATGTCAATTGGTTTATGCAGGAGCTTATGAAGCAGCAGCCCACTTTAAATCTGCAGGAAAGAACCTTGGAGGTCAAAGAACAAGCGCAAGTCTCTGTAAAAGTAGTATTGTCAAATGCAGATAGGGAATATCTGGATACTTATTTCAAACATGGCATGTATATTGACGGTTTTGTGTACTTGAGAGGCGCCGTTGATTTGTCAATTCCGATGCTGGCATTTTATGGAAACTGGTCAGAATCGTCTATGTTTGAGCCATTTAATTATCTGGAATTTAGCAATCATGGCGATGATACGGCGGCAATGTCTTATTCGGCTGTAGAAAAAACGAATTATTTAAGCTATTATGCAGCAGAGGAAGACAGTGCTTATTGCTATGCTTCCAATCTTTATCTAAAAGGTGGCGATAAAAAATATCTGCCAGAGAGAAATGCATTTTCTAACGATTCGGGTGATTGCCTTGAAAGTGTAGTATATACCTTAATCCGTAATGCGGCGGTTGTGGAAACTTCGATTGTCAATGAAGAAACTGGGGAAGTTTATTATCAGGAACAGCAGCAAAACCTGGAGGGTGCATATTACGATTCAGAAGAGAGTGGATGGTGTAATACCGAATATATCTCTGTTTTGGGCTGGAAGGGGACAGACGCAAAAGGCAAGCCGCTGCCTGAGGGAACTACCGTGCGTGTTACGATAACAGCATTGCCGGAATATTATAAGGATAAGCCAGAGCAGGCAGCAGACGGGGTAAGATTTAGCATTCCGATTACAATTGATAATACCAAACCGAAATTGATTGATATGCAGGATACAGAAAATGGAAAGATTCGCCTCACTTTTGAGGATAATCGTTATACAGCAGCGGTAAAGGTGTATGACAAAGATCAGGAAACCTTGCTAAAGACTTATGGGGTAAATCAGGAGCAGCCAGCAAGTCTGGTAGAACTTGATATCAAAGATCCGAAAAAAGTATTTTATTTAAAATTAGTGGATTATGCGGGCAATACAGTGTCCTACCGTGTCAATAGGAGTGAGAGTGCAGATACACCTTATGCAGAGGGCGTGATACTTGATCAGTCAACGATGAAGCTGATTAAGGGAAATACAGGCCGTTTAAAGGCCACAGTCACTCCAGAGGGAGTATTGGATAATACGGTAACTTGGAGCAGCGAAAATCCAGCGATCGCCAAAGTAAATAAAAAGGGTGTGGTGACAGGACTTATGCCTGGAACAACCACGATCACAGCGACAGCTAATGCCAGAAATGCTGCAGGCGAGCTGGTAACTGCAGTCTGTGAGGTGACAGTGGAAGAACTTTCAGTTTCTTTGAATGGTCTGATCTGGTCTAGTGAAGGAGAAGTTTATTTTTACAATATTGATACAGCGCATCTGCCAGAATATACAGTACTGTCAGGAAATCAAAAAACATATTATCGGGCAGCAACTATGGTAAAAGATAAGGTTTTTGCAGCAGTTGATCAAACGCAAGGAAATGTTCCAGAATCAGAGTTGTTTTTGATCGATCCTGCGGATAATTACAAAGCAGCTTCCCAAGGAAAGATAAATTGGTGCCCGGCAGATCTTGCATATAGCCCTAACACGAATCTGGTGTTTGGTGTGGAAGGAACTTATCTGCAATGGTTTGCAGCAAATGCTCCACAAGAAGAATCGGGAGCTGTAGATGTAGGCGGACATACGATTGGGGAAAATTTGGTTGGTATCGCTTATGCAGGTTACAGTGATGAACAAAAATATGGATCTACGGAATGGTTTTATTTAGTTACTCAGTCGGGCGAGCTATTTCAGATTGGTTACAGAATAGAGGAGAACATTTTTGTTTATCAAGATCTGGGAAGTACAGGAATTGCTACTGGAGATGAAGACAAATTTAACTCTCTTTGTTATGACCAGGCAAGTGGATATATTTTCTGGAGTGCATATGATGGCGGCGATACGGCAAAATTGTATGCGCTGGAAGTGGAAGCTGATGGGGAAGGGAACAGCACTTATATTGGAACAAGTCTTTTGGGTAATTTCCCAGATAATGCTTGGCCGGCGATGCTGCTTGGTACAGCGCCTGACAATAGCAAAAATACAAAAAACGAGTAAAAGGAGGAGGCTGGAACATGCAAGGAAATAAAATAAAATGTCAAAAACGCAGCAGTGGTTTTGCCGTTCTGTCATTGGTTTTGCTGGCAGCAATTCTCTTACAACTCTGGGGGTTCTCAGTAAAGGCGGAAGGTACCATGAATCCAGGCCAGCCCGGTCAAGGGAGTACAGAACAGACCAATCCCGTACAGCCTAGTCAGACTGGTACACAAGAAGTTAGGCCAGAACCTATTCTTACTCAGATTAGCGGGCAGGGAAGGAATGTTACACTGTCGATAAGTCTTGCAGCAAATAGCCAAGTGACCAGTGGAAGATTGAAAATTCGTTTTCCTAAGGATTTGTTAGTGGTTTCCTCCACACAGAGTGGAAATCTTTGGAAGATAGAGGATCTCAATACTGGATTGGAGGAGACAACGCAGAAAGTGGTTGCCTATGCCTGGGCGGACACCGAAACAAAGACCAGTCCAGGAACGATTTTGACCTTGAACTTGGAGGCTCAAAATGCGGCAAATGGACAAGAAATTACGGTGGAGACAGAAATTGTAGAATTGTTTTCCCAGCAAGAGAAAATTGTGCCGAAAAATGATAGGATCCTTGATCGCTTGCGAACGGATTTTACTGTGACACCATCACAGGCAGGAGGTTCTGTCCGCACTGGAGACAATACGAACGTGGCAGGTTATGTGTTGTTATGTTTGGGTTCTGTGCTGGTAATGGTGGGACTGGTACGCAGTAAAGTGGAGCATTGACAAACAAATAAAGACGGAAATATTATTCGTGTTTCGTTGTGAGGCGCAGATAAGTTTTATTCCCGCGGACAATGTACCCAGAGTACTTAGAAAATAGCCATGTTAAGTGCCCTGTGGGTATACATGGATATTTGACGGAGATAGAACGGATCTGCGCCCTTGCCATCTAAATGGCCAAATATGGAATCAGCTTTTCCTGCCAGTATGTAGTCAGGCGATCTAGTGACCAGGAGGCATTGGCAGGGCTGGTGGAGGGCAGTTTTAGGATTTTATTAAGTTCAGGAAATTGCAAAAGTGTTGGAGCTGTATATTTTTCAAATAGTTCACAGGCTTTGCTGCCATTGCCAAAGATGGCTGTGATTGAGGTTTGTGCAAGCAGATTTGGAATATCGGCAGGAATGACATTGCGGATGCTGCTGTCAGAGGAACCGATGATCTCGCAACTTTGGATAACATCCCAGACGGCAATATGCCAGGTAAGCAGAAATTGTTTTTTTTCAGAGACGGTTGTTGGAAGAGGTTCATTGGTGATAGCTGCCAGTACCTTCCAAAACCGATTTTGTGAATGGCCATAATAAAAATGTTGTTCTCTAGATTTTACAGATGGGAAGGTACCCAGGATTAATATGCGGGAATTTTTGTCAAAAACTGGGGGAAATTCGTGTGTCAGTTGTTGATAGTCTGCCATAATGAGCTCCTTTCTGTTGTTTTAGTTGTGCATTGCGCTCTAAAAGTTCCTTCACCTGCTTGGCAAGAAACATAGATTTTTTAAAATCAGTGTCATTGTCTGTGTACATAAGAAATTTCGTTTTGTGTATCGTTTATTGTAGCAGATAAAGTAGAAGTGTGTCTACTTTTATAGTATAGATCCAATTTTTACAGGCTTATCTAGGTGTGTATTTGTTCCTGCTGTTATAATAGATGATATGAAAGGAGTTACAAATTTGAGTTTCCCCATTTTTTTTAACAGATGATCTTATAGTGCCAAAAGGTCTTGCTGCCTTTGGCAGCATAGACATCTTGCACAAAAAGCGTCTGGAAAACTAGTTTTCCATAGCACTTTTATGTGCAAAGTGGGGCTGTCGCACTAACATAAATTACAGTTTATAGATTCGTTCAAAAGGTTTACATTGCAGAGCAATGCAAACAATATGCACAAAAATCATTCTGGGAAGCTAGCTTCCCAAGATAATTTTTGTGCATTCTGTCTTTGCCGCTTTAGCGGCAAGACCTTTTGAACGAGCGGAGATATTACTGCGACAGCCCCCTTTTGGTACTATGAATTAAAAAATGGGGAAACTCAAAAGTTACAAATTATTGATGTGAGTCAAATGTTGATCAATAGCAAGAAAAGCACGCCATCAACTGGAATGCTTTTTCTCTGAAAACGTTTTATATGATATGGTTATCAACGAAACAACCGTGTTACAGAGTGTGTTGGCCTCATTCTTAAAAGAATGGGGGTGATGCCTATGAAAAATCATTTTGATTTTAAGGACTTAATGACCTTCGGGTTATTCCTTTTGGCATTGCTTACATTTATTTTTAATTTTTGTAAGTAGCCTTACATAGCAAAACCACCCTGATACTTTGGCGAGTGGAAGGGTGGCATTGCTATATCTTTGTACTGGTCAACCCCTTGTGGGCGGTTGTTTTTATGTTTATAATATAGCATATTTGGTAAGAGGATTCAAGAAGTTTTTGTTCTTGAAAGTCCGTTTTCACGCTTTCTGGCAATGGGAGGTAACGGTGCGAGTTTACGTTTTCACGTTGTTCCTGCAGATATTCCTCTGCATATGATTCCATATAAGTAAAAAAGACTGGAAACCCTTGATTTTAAAGGCTTCCAGCACCCCTGCCAAGAATCGATGCGACAGGATTTGAACCTGCGGCCTCTGCGTCCCGAACGCAGCGCTCTACCAAGCTGAGCCACGCATCGACATTACTATAGCATAATACTATAGATTTGTCGTTTTGTCAAGATTCATCTACAGATTTCAGAGAAAAGGTTACAGTCGCATTCGTCAGCACAAAGGAAGCAATCATCATGCAAGCACGCGATTATCTTCATATTGGCTGACGAATACGACTGCAATGAAAAGAAAACCTGTAAAGGGACAAACTTGTAATCAGATGTTTAATCTTCGTCCGCGTCTACATCTACCAAAGCAGCGGTGATGATAGCCATAGAATATACCTCATCGGCATTACAGCCTCTCGATAAGTCATTGATTGGGGAATTGAGTCCTAACAGAATCGGGCCGTAAGCGTCAAAGTTTCCCATGCGCTGTGCAATCTTATAGCCAATATTACCAGCATTGATATCTGGGAAAACAAAAACGTTTGCATGTCCAGCGACAGCATCATCTGGACACTTCGTGCGTGCGACACGAGGAGAAACGGCGGCGTCAAACTGCATTTCGCCAGAGATGGGAAGATCTGGGCGCAGTGCCTTTGCTTTTTGTGCGGCATTGCGCATTTTGTCAACATCCTCACCAGCGCCAGAGCCTAAGGTAGAGTAACTTAAGAAAGCAACTTTGGGGTCAATACCGAAAATTTGGCCGCAGTCAGAGGCACCAATGGCGATTTCTGCCAGCTCGTCCTCAGTAGGCTTAATATTGATAGCACAGTCAGCCATTGCCAATACCTCATTCTCACCAGTAGCAGAAGGACGCACCAAGATGAAACAGGAAGATACAATGTTGTGCCCAGGTTTGGTCTTGATCAACTGCAAAGCAGGGCGGATGGTGTCAGCAGTAGTATAAGTAGCTCCACCTAAAAGTGAATCTGCAAGTCCCATTTTTACAAGCATAGTTCCAAAATAGTTTCCTTGTTTTAAGACTTCACGTGCACGTTCTGGCTGCAAATTTTTACTTTTGCGAAGCTCACACAATAATGCAACCATTTCTTCAATCTGGTCAAATGCTTCAGGATCAATAATATTAGCGCCACGAATATTATAGCCGTATTCCTCAGCAGCATTTTCTACTGCTTCTTTGTTTCCAATTAAAATTGGGGTCAGGAAATTGGAGGCAAGCAGACGGGAGGCGGCCTCCAAGATACGGGGGTCAGTTCCCTCTGTAAAAACAATTTTTTTGGGGTTTTTCTTCAGTTTACTGATCATCATGCCGAAACCTTGCATATTCCTGCTCATAGTATAAATCCTCCTTAAAAATAATATCTGAATAGTTATGATTATCGTTACTATAAATGTATCACTTTTCAAAAATTTTTCAACAGATTTGCTTGTACAAAAACAGGTACAGAGAGGAAAATTTTACCTTTCCGGCCGAGTGAGGGCGTAAATCCCTTTTTCTGTGATTCCAGGGAAGATAAAATAAAGAGGTGTAGGAAAGATATAAGAATTGTTTTACAGTTACTAAAACAGATTATGTTATGAATCATATACTTCCCTGTAAGAAAAATTTTTACCAAAAAGCTGTAAATTATGTTGGTTTAGCAGCATGTATTTAAAATAGCATAAATATAGAAAATACTTACAGTGCAAGCATTTTTTACAAGTCAAAATATGTCAATGCTAGGTTCATATTTTCAACATATGTTCAGAATGATTTTAATTAATTGATTTATAAAAATTTTATATTTTTTTCCTTGTATTTTGCTGAAAAGATTTTTATAATGAAGCTAAAAACCGACTGGTCGGTCGGAAATGGAAATACACAGGAGGAGAAATACATATGCTGTCAAAATTCAGTGTCAAGAAAGCCTATACTGTAATGGTAGGAATTGTGCTGGTAATTATTCTGGGCGTGGTATCTTTGAGCAAGATGAGCACAGATTTGCTGCCCAGTATGAACCTGCCTTATGCGATTGTGATCACCACGTACACAGGCGCCAGCCCGGAACAGGTAGAGAGTACGGTGACGCAGCCGATTGAGGAGGCGATGGCCAGTACATCAAATATCAAAAATATCAGTTCCACCTCCAGCAATGATATGTCTATGGTAGTGCTGGAGTTTGAGCAGACTGCAAATATGGATTCTGTCACGGTAGAAATGCGTGAGAGTCTCGACCAGATTAGCGGAAGCTGGCCAGATAAAGTTGGCAATCCTATCATTATGAAACTGAATCCAGATATGATGCCAATCTTGATTGCCGCGGTGGAGATGGAAAACATGAATAATCTGGAGATCAGTGATTTTACAGAGAAAGAATTGATTCCAGAGATTGAAAGTGTTGAGGGTGTGGCTTCAGTATCTGGGACAGGATTGATTGAGGAATCGGTACAGGTAACGTTGAATCAGAGTAAAATCGATCAGATCAATCAAAAGGTGAAGGATTCACTGAATGAAAAATTTTCAGATGCAGAAAACGAGATGGCGTCCGCAGAGGATGAAATTAGCAGCGGCAAAGATGAGCTTACAAGCGGCCAACAGGCGATGGCCAATCAGATCAGTGATGCACAGAATCAGTTAAATGATAAGAAAATAGAATTGTTTCAGACAGAGGCTGATTTGAATAATAAGCTCACAGAATTGACGAATGCCAGAGCCAGTGCAGAACAGGGGATTGCCGCACTGCAGCAGGTGCAGACACAAGTGCAGACACTTATGGAGACCAAGGCTCAGCTAGAACAGGGCATAGCGGCAATGAAAGCGATGAAGAAAGATGCCAAAGAATTGGAAAAGCAGCTTGCGCAGGTGGAGGCCGGACTGACAGAGATTAAGGCTCAGCTTGCGGCTCAGGAAGGCAGCAATCTCACAGTAGAATCCACAGAGGAAGAATTGACGGCATATATCTCTCAGAAGCTGACCGAGGCAGAACAGGGTTTAGTGCAAGTCAATGGAGGAATTGCAGCAATTGAGGCAGGATTGCAAAGCGTTGCCGAGGGTAAAGCAACCATCAATGATACACTGGCAACCTTAAATCAGAGCCAGATTACAGGGTCGGTGGAGATGGGAAGCGCTTCTGCGCAGCTTGCCAGTGGAGAGGAAAAATTAAAGGAATCCAAGGAAACTTTTGAGGAGAGCAAAGAGGATGCCTATGATTCTGCAGATTTGAACAATATTCTTACAATGGAGACATTGACAAATATCCTCACAGCACAAAATTTCTCCATGCCTGCTGGTTATATTACAGATGAGGGCGAGCGTTATATGGTACGTGTGGGGGATGCGGTAAATGGTGTTGATGACCTTAAGGAAATGGTGTTAATGGATCTTGGCATGGATGGAGTGGAAGTGATTCACTTGTCGGATGTGGCAGATATTGCTGTGCTGGATAATTCCAGTGAATCCTACGCACGTCTGAATGGAAAACCAGGTGTTATGCTGTCGGTAGAGAAGCAGACAGGCTATTCCACAGGAGATGTGACACATCGTGTCTATGAGAAATTTGACAGTCTGAAAAAGACAGATGAGAATCTGCGGGTGTCAGTGTTGATGGACCAAGGAATTTACATTGATATGATTGTGGATTCAGTGCTCAACAATATGATTTTTGGCGCTCTGCTTGCGATTGTCATTTTGGTGATTTTTTTGAAAGATTTAAAGCCTACCTTGGTAATTGCAGTGTCTATTCCAATTTCTGTAATATTTGCAGTGGTGCTGATGTATTTTAGCGGCGTCACGCTTAATATGATTTCTCTGTCTGGACTGGCTTTGGGAATTGGTATGCTGGTGGATAACTCTATTGTGGTGATTGAAAATATTTATCGTATGCGAAATGAGGGACTATCTGCCAGGAAAGCGGCCGTGGAGGGCGCAAAACAGGTCAGCGGGGCAATCACGGCCTCTACCTTGACTACAGTGTGTGTGTTTGCACCGATTGTATTTACAGAGGGAATTACCAGACAGCTTTTTGTGGATATGGGACTGACGATTGCCTATTCACTGCTTGCCAGTCTGATTATTGCACTTACTTTTGTGCCCATGATGGGCTCTAAGATGCTGAAAAAGACAAAGAATATCAGACATCCCTGGTTTGATAAATTTCAGGAGGGTTATGGCATAGTATTAGAAAAGCTGCTTCATGTCAAGATTTTGGTGCTGCTGGTAATGGTTGGACTGCTAGTCTTGAGCATGAAGGCATCCCTGGCCAAAGGAACCGTATTTATGCCAGAGATGGAGAGTACACAGATGACCGTTGACATCACGCCGCCGGAGGATGCAGAATTTGAAGAGGCATGTGCGCTTGCAGACCAAGTGACAGAAAAGATACAGACCATTGATGATGTGGAATCTGTAGGTGCTATGGCAGGCGGCGGAGGAATTGCCATGAGTATGATGGGCGGCAGCAGCAGTGGCAACAACGTCACTCTCTATATTATTCTAAAGGAAGAGAAACAGCTTTCCAATGAGGAAATTTCCAATCAGATCACGGAATTAACGAAAGATATGGAAGGTGAGATCAAGGTCAGCAGTTCGGCAATGGACATGGGTGCACTTGCCGGAGAAGGTTTGTCTGTACAGGTCAAAGGCCGTGATCTGGATAAATTAAAAAAGATTGCCGCAGAGGTAAAGGAAGTGGTTGCTGCAGTTGAGGGAACCACTGAAGTGTCTGACGGGCTGGAGGAGACAGAACGGGAATTTCGGATTACGGTAGATAAAGAAAAGGCAGCGAAATATGGAATGACCGTAGCCCAAATTTATCAGCTTGTCTATGGTCAGATGAAAAATGAGACTTCAGATGCAACGATTTCTACAGATATCAAGGATTATGATGTCTATTTGGAAACAGTAGAACAGAGTGAAGCTTCTTTGGAATCATTAAAAAAACTTACCTTTACTTATGAGGACAAAGAAAGTGGGGAAGAGTCGGAGATTGCATTGACAGAAGTTGCAAAGTTTGAAGAGATGGATAGCTTGACATCCATTTCCAGAGATGGGCAGGAGCGCTATATCAACGTGTCCGCGGCAATTGACAGCGGCTACAATGTAGGTCTGGTGGGCGAACAGGTGCAAAAGGCCATCAAGGACTATCAACTGCCAGAAGGATATAGTATAGAAATGACTGGAGAAGATGAGACAATCAATGAAGCTATGGAGCAGTTGATGTTAATGTTGATTCTGGCAGTGGCGTTTATTTATCTGATTATGGTAGCACAGTTCCAGTCTCTGAAAGCGCCATTTATTATTTTATTTACAATTCCTCTTGCTTTAACTGGCGGATTTGGCGCGCTGCTGGTTACAAACAATGAGATGAGTATCATTGCCATGATTGGATTTATCATGCTGGTGGGTGTGATTGTAAATAATGGTATTGTAATGGTGGAATATACGAATCAGCTTCGGCGGGAAGGCATGGACAAACGGGAGGCCATTGTCACAGCGGGAAAAACGCGTCTGCGTCCTATATTAATGACAGCAATGACCACGATTTTGGCTATGTCGACCACTGCTTTTGGTTCCGATATGGGCTCTGATATGTCCCGGCCGATGGCAATTGTCACCATTGGAGGAATGATCTATGGAACATTGATGACGCTTGTAGTTGTACCATGTATCTATGATTTATTTTATAGTAATAAGAGTATGGTAGAGGAAGAAATTTGATGGAAAATAGAGGAACACAGACAAAAGGCAGCCAAGATCTGGAACAAGAACTGCAAGCGATAGACAAAAATCAGTTCCCAGAAAAAACATATCCGCCCAAGGTGAAGGCAATGTTTGAGGCCGTATTGGAGCTTTTTGCCTCTGGAAGAGAACTTAGCACTTTAAAAGTGTCAGAGATTACATCCAAAGCAGGCATTGGAAAAGGGACGGCTTATGAGTATTTTTCCACCAAAGAAGAGATCATTGTAGGCGCCATTGAATATGAAGCTGCCAAACATTTTCACAGGATTCTTCGTTTGATGGAGGAAGGGCAGAGTTTTTCAGAAATTATTTTTAAGGGTCTGGATATGCTGGAGGCAGCGAATAAAAAGTATCACGGTCTTACTGTGCTGGAAAAAATTTTGCAGGATAGTACAATGACAGGGAGCGCATTGCTGAAGGAAGTGCAAAAACACAAAGGTCAATGTGAATTATGCCACCATTACAGTCAGCGGCTGATGATGCTGGCCAAGGACAGTGGGATTACCCAGGAAACCAGTCCCTGGAAGGTTTGGGGAGCGATCGTTTCTCAATATGTGCTCTATGCCTTTTATTTGTCTCATCAGGAAATGATTTTGGGGATGGATAAGGAAGAAGTGCGTAGCTTTGTGTATCAGAATATCATGAAAATATTGGGGGGAAGCACTTGACAATTTTCCTCTTAGCTTTTAAGATGGATAGAAAGATGGTGCGATTATATGGGGTTGTCGCATTTAGAATTTCAAAAACGGGATTTAGTAGTTGTTGAGATTATAATCACAATATCTTGTTTTTGGCTTTCTTAATGCGGCAGCTCCATTTTTGAATATTATTAGGAAAGAGGAGAATAACCATGAATAAGGAATTGGCAAAAACCTATGATCCTCAGGACATTGAGGATCGGCTCTACCAGAAATGGGAGGAAAATAAATATTTTCGTGCAAAAGTGGACCACAGCAAAAAACCATTTACCATTGTGATGCCGCCTCCAAATATCACTGGACAGCTCCATATGGGGCATGCTCTGGACAATACGATGCAGGATATCTTAATTCGTTATAAGCGGATGCAAGGATATAATGCACTCTGGCAGCCAGGAACTGACCATGCTTCCATTTCAACAGAAGTCAAAGTAATTGAATCTCTGAAAGAACAGGGGATTGATAAGAACGATCTGGGCAGAGAAGGATTTCTGGAAAAAGTATGGGAGTGGAAAGAAGAGTATGGCGGGCGTATTATCCGGCAGCTCAAGAAGTTAGGCTCCTCGGCAGACTGGGACAGGGAACGCTTTACCTTAGACGAAGGTTGTTCTCATGCAGTACAGGAAGTATTTATTAAATTGTATGAAAAAGGTTTGATTTACAAAGGTTCTAGAATTGTCAATTGGTGTCCAGTGTGTAAAACTTCTATTTCAGACGCTGAGGTAGAACATGAGGAACAAGATGGTTTCTTCTGGCATATTAATTATCCTGTAAAGGGTGAGGAAGACAGATTTGTGGAAATTGCCACAACCAGGCCGGAGACTTTATTAGGAGATACGGCTGTGGCGGTAAATCCTGAGGATGAGCGTTATCAAGATATCATTGGAAAAACTTTGATTTTGCCCTTGGTGGGACGTGAAATTCCTGTGGTGGCTGATCATTATGTGGACAAGGAATTTGGAACAGGCTGTGTCAAGATTACGCCAGCACATGACCCAAATGATTTTGAGGTTGGTAAACGCCATAATCTGCCAGAAATCAATGTTTTAAATGATGATGCCACAGTGAATCAAAACGGCGGCAAATATGCTGGGATGGACCGCTATGAGGCGCGTAAGTTGATGGTGCAGGAACTTGAGGAACAGGGGTTATTGGTGAAAGTTGTGCCGCATTCGCATAATGTAGGAACACATGACCGCTGCTGTACTACAGTGGAGCCGATGGTCAAACAGCAGTGGTTTGTTAAAATGGATCAGTTGATTCAGCCGGCAGTGGAAGCAGTGAAGAATGGTGATATCACGCTGCTGCCAGAGCGTATGGACAAAATCTATTTTAACTGGACAGATAACATTAGGGACTGGTGTATTTCCAGGCAGCTCTGGTGGGGACACAGGATTCCAGCCTATTATTGTGCAGACTGCGGGGAATTTGTGGTGGCAAGAGAAAATCCAGGCAAATGCCCCAAATGTGGCTGTACACATATGACACAGGATGAAGATACCTTGGACACCTGGTTTTCTTCCGCACTGTGGCCATTTTCTACCCTTGGATGGCCCCAAAAAACAGAAGATCTCGATTATTTTTATCCAAATGATGTGTTGGTGACTGGATATGACATTATTTTCTTTTGGGTAATCCGTATGATATTTTCCGGGTTTGAGCAGATGAAAGAAGCACCTTTTAAGACGGTGCTGTTTCATGGACTGATTCGAGATTCCCAGGGGCGTAAGATGAGTAAATCTCTTGGAAATGGGATTGATCCTCTCAAAGTGATTGAAAAATATGGTGCAGACGCCTTGAGATTGACCTTGATCACAGGAAATGCACCAGGAAATGACATGCGTTTTTATTGGGAACGTGTGGAAGCTTCCCGAAATTTTGCCAATAAGGTGTGGAATGCTTCTCGCTTTATTATGATGAATATTGGGGAAGAGGTCTTAGTAGCCCCTTCTTTGCAGCAGCTTGCAGCAGAAGACCAATGGATTTTATCAAAAGTTAATACCTTGGCAAAGGATGTCACAGAGAATATGGATAAATTTGAACTGGGGATTGCGGTGCAGAAAGTTTATGATTTTATCTGGGATGAATTTTGTGACTGGTATATAGAAATTGCCAAGACCAGGACATTTAAAAAGGAAGAGAATCCAGAATCGGCAAAGGTGGCCATGTGGACACTGAAAACGGTTCTGATTCAGGCATTGAAATTATTGCATCCGTTTATGCCGTTTATCACAGAAGAGATTTTCTGTACTCTGCAGACAGAGGAAGAGACAATTATGCTTTCCCAATGGCCAGAATATAAGCAGGTGTGGCATTTTGTTCAGGCGGAGGAAGCAATAGAGCATGTCAAAGAATTGGTAAAAGGAATCCGCAATACCAGAACAGCGATGGAAGTTCCTCCCAGCAGAAAAGCGAATGTTTTTATTGTCACAGAGGACAGTGAACTTAGAGATACCTTTGCATCCATGAAAAGTGCCTACAGCCTGTTGGCAAGCGCCAGTGAAATCCATGTACAGGCTGATAAATCAGGGATTGGGGAAGATGCCGTTTCTGTGGTAATTCCCGGTGCAGTAGTTTATCTTCCACTGGAAGATTTGGTGGATTTTGAGAAAGAAAAAGAACGTCTTTTAAAGGAGAAACAGCGCCTTGTAAAAGAACTTTCCCGTTCAAAAGGAATGCTTTCCAATGAGAATTTCTTAAAACGGGCGCCAGAGGCCAAGGTGCAGGAAGAAAAAGAAAAATTGGCAAAATATGAGCAAATGATGGAGCAAGTGGAGGAACGCTTAGCACAGATGAAATAATGTTGTGCACAATAGGGATAGAAAAAAGTAACACCATCCCAGTCCAGCTCGCCTTAATAATTCGCAAAGATTCCATGTGCGAAATTTAATCATGAAAAGATGTTCTGCTAAATAGAGATAGAAAAAAGTAACACCATCCCAGTCCAGCTCGCCTTAATAATTCGCAAAGATTCCATGTGCGAAATTTGCTCATGAAAAGGCGTTTTACTCATATATAATAAATAAATCTTTAGTCATGTAAGTATGACACAGCTTTATTTAGATATACATGGCTGTACTGGGATGGAAAAATTGAGAAATCCTGCAAAAAAGATTGAAAAAAATCAAAAATATTGTTAATATAAGATATATAGCGGTATTTTTGACAGAAATTCCAAAGTAAGGGGGGAATCTGTAATGGCAGCATTAACAAGAAATGACCCGACAGTTAGATTTAGCCGTGATAATATGCAAGCGTACCTTTGTTTGCCTAGTCCTGAATTGGAAGGCTATAGTCCCAGTTATGTTCAAGACGTACTGCAAAAAAGCGGTGTGGCGTACGGGATTAAAGAGAATAAAATTCAGGAAATGATAGATATGCAGATTTATAATCAAGAGATCCTTATTGCGGAGGGTGATCTGCCCAGAGATGGTGTAGATGGGTACTATGAATATAAGTTTGACATGAATTTCAGTAAGAAACCTAAGGTACGTCCTGATGGTTCTGTAGATTACTGGAGTATCAAGATGGTAGAGATGGTCACAGAAGGTCAGGTAATTGCGGTATATCATAAGGCGATCCAGGGCAGAGATGGGATGGATTTGAGAGGTAAGCCAGTGCTGGCAAAACGTGGAAGAGATTTGGTTCCGCTGCGCGGCAAGGGTTTTGAGCGTTCAGAAGATGGTGTGACCTATACATCCTTGATGGATGGTAAAATTGACATGAGCGGAGAGCGAATTGTAATTTTACCAGTTTATGAGATCAACGGTGATGTTGATTTATCTATTGGAAATATTGATTTCAGAGGCGATGTGATTGTTCATGGCAGCCTATGCAGCGGCGTGACAGTAAAAGCTACTGGGACAGTGACAGTGGATGGTATTGTAGAAGGCGCTAATATAGAAGCTGGCAAGGATGTTGTGCTCCGAAGCGGGGTCATGGGGGCATCTAGGGCCAGTATCACATCGAAAGGCAATATCTCAGCGAAATTTTTTGAATACACCAGAGTACATGCGAATGGAACTATTCAGGCAGATGTATTTTTGAATTGCCAGGTATCTTGTGGAGAGAGTATAATACTCGATGGCAAGAAGGCAAGCATCATTGGCGGCGAGGTAGGTGCTATTCAGAGTATTATGGTAAATACGCTGGGAAGCGATGGCGAGGTAAAGACACAGGTGAGGATTGGAAATGGTCCTGCGGTTTTGCGCCGAATAGGAGTCCTGAAAAATAAGATTCAGGTGGAAAAGGCGAACCTTGCTAAGATTGAAGAGGGATTAAAGCTTCTTCAGGATTTGAAAAATGATCCCAGACGGACAGATCTTTTGCGTGTAAAGATACGAGATACCGCTTTATTGGCAGGAGATACTGCAGAGTTAGAGAAATTAGAAGATCAAATAGAACGTGCCAAAGGCGGCAGCGTCAGAGTGAATGGCAATGTATATCCAGGTGTCAAGGTAGAGATTGATGAACTTCAGGTATTGGTAAAAGAAAAGCAGAGACATTTGGAATTTGTACGTGAGAGTGGAAAGATCCATATGTGTGCATTGGAGGCTTAATATAGTTTTTTAAACTATTTTAAGTAAATTTTATTTAGAACAAGAAGATAAAGTTAGATGGGAATTTTTCCACAGAGAGAATGAGGAACATTCTAAAATAAATGGGTAATACCCGCCACTGATAAAAGTGGCGGGTTGTTTGCGTCATATTTTTGGATGACAATTTTTTGCTTTCAATATAGAAAATAAAAGGCAGTGATTGACAGATATGAAAGTAAATTTTTATGAAGAAATAGAGGATAGCTTATTAAAATTCGCTGTTATTGTTGCAAAATCAGAGGGTAAATGGGTATTTTGCAAACACAAAGACAGAGAGACATTTGAAATTCCTGGTGGACACAGAGAGAAGCAAGAATCCATATTACAGACAGCAAAACGAGAATTGATGGAAGAGACAGGAGCAATTGATTTTTCGATTAAGCCAATTTGTGTATATTCTGTCACTGGAAAAAATAGGGTAAATGATTCAGGAAATGAAACGTTTGGGATGCTTTACTATGCCGATGTTCAAAGATTTAAACCTGAATTAGAGAGTGAAATCGAAAAAATAGAGATGTTTAACGTATTGCCCACGGCATGGACTTATCCACAGATACAGCCATTGCTGCTGGAAGAAGTGCAAAGAAGAATATCAAGAGAAATGTAGAAAAATGTCATACGAAATTTACAACGATTTCCCAATTTTTACTGGATTTCACTGCCCCACTGTATTATAATATCCGCGAAAGCTACGAGCAGTGCTAAAGATGCTGTGAAAAGCTTGCGCAGTGCTGGCACAGAAGCAAAGGTTTTTGCAGCAGATTTAGTAGGGCGACAGCCCGAGACCGAGAGCGAGCAAAGCGAGTTCGAGGTCGCACTGCGAGTAGATGAAAAAAGAAGAAAGAGTATGTATTGCGCAGTGCTGGCACAGAAGCAAAGGTTTTTGCAGCAGATTTAGAAGGGCGACAGCCCGAGACCGAGAGCGAGCGAAGCGAGTTCGAGGTCGCACTGTGAGTAGATGAGAAAGCTACAAAAAGAATAATTTGCGCTGTGCTGGCACAGAAGCAAAGGTTTTTGCAGCAGATTTAGTAGGGCGACAGCCCGAGACCGAGGATTATTGAAATTAATGAAGACATATGAAGAGATAGTGGAAGCTATTTTGGAGATTCCAAAATTCACCACTAAAAATAAACTGGAACATACCAAAGAACTGCTTTACCGACTGGGTAATCCCCAAAAGTGTTTTCAAGTCATCCATGTGGCTGGAAGTAATGGAAAAGGCAGTGTCTGTGCATATATAGAGAGTGTGCTGCGCAAAGCAGGGAAACAGACCGGATTGTTTACTTCCCCACATCTGGTCTGCATAGAAGAACGCTTTGCCCTCAATGGGAAAACTTGTAACAGAGAGGATTTTTTGAGTGCCGCCGACCAAGTGTCACAGGTTGCAAATCAAATGGTAAGTGAGGGTTTACCACATCCAACATTTTTTGAATATATTTTTGCTGTGGGGATGCTGATTTTTGCAAAGGCTAAGGTAGAATATGCAGTACTGGAAACAGGACTTGGCGGGAGACTGGATGCGACAAATATTATAGAGAATCCGATTTTAACTGTGATTACGGCAATCAGTCTCGAACATACAGAAATTTTAGGGGAGACAATCGAAAAGATTGCAGTAGAAAAAGCTGGTATTTTAAAACAAAACGTGCCAGTGGTATTTGATGCTTCCCTGCCAGAAGTGGAGCAAGTAGTTATGCAGAGGGCAAAAGAGCTGAATTGTCCAATTTATGCGGTATTTCCTAAGAACATTAAGATTTTATTAAACACAGGAAAAAAGATTGCATTTTCTTATGTTTCTGGTTATGATGTTACTGAATTAGAAATTCCTTTTGCTGCGCCATATCAAGCATATAACGCGGTGATTGCGTATCAGGCATTAAATTGTCTGGCAAAGACAGAAGAGATCCCCAATCAGGCGATAATGCAGGGGATTGCCCAAGTGAGCTGGAAAGGGCGTATGCAGCAAGTGTGTCCAGAAGTTTATTTAGATGGGGCACATAATGTAGATGGAATGGATAAATTTTTGGAAGCAGCAGGCCAGATTACAGATAAACCTAGTATTTTATTATTTTCTATGGTTAAAGACAAAGATTATGTACAAGCAGTAAAACTTCTGTTAGATCGCGGTTCTTGGCAGGAGATTATTCTCACCACGATTCAAGGAGAACGAGGTGTAGGCAGCCAAAAATTGGCAGAGCTGTTTCAAAAAATTGCAAGTCAAAAAGAACTACAAGTAAAGATAACAGAGATAGAAAAGATAGAGATGGCATATGCATATGCGCTGAAAGAAAAAAAACCAGGACAGGCATTGTTCTGTGCAGGTTCTCTCTATCTGATTGGTGAATTGGAACGAATTGCAGGAGGTATGGAATGATCAATTTTGAGGAAGAATTGAAGAAATTTAAACCCAGCCTGGAGGTTGAGGAGGCTGAGGATGCCATATACGACAGGGATTTGACGGATATGACAGATATCATGAAGGAAATTATTAAGGAAGCAAAACAGCGGTAACAATTTGGAACGCGAGGAAGGAATGATATGGGTTCATATAATAAAATTATTCATCTGTCAAATGTGCTGTACAATGATGGATTGGAAAAAGCGAATGTACGTGACCTGTCCGGCGCGGCAGAGTCTTTGCGCAAAAGTCTGCGGTATAACAAAGCAAATATTCCTGCCAGGAATTTGCTGGGACTAATCTATTATGAGATGGGCGAAGTGGTGGATGCCTTGAGTGAGTGGGTAATCAGCCGCAGCCTTAGCACAGATGATAATCCGGCAGAGCAGTATTTGGACGCCATCCAGTCTAACCGCTCTCGGCTGAGTTCTGTAAACCAAACAATCAAAAAGTACAATCAGGCACTAGTATATTGTCAACAAGGCAGCAGAGATCTTGCCATCATCCAGCTTAAAAAAGTGCTTTCCATGAATTCAGGCTTTGTCAAGGGGCGTCAGCTTCTGGCACTTTTGTATATGGAGGAGAAAAAGTATGAACATGCAAGAAAGGAGCTGCGTTTGGCAGCAAAGATTGACAGTAACAATCTCACAACACTGCGTTATCTGCGGGAAGTGGAGCAGCATGTACAGAAAGAATCTTCATCTGGGAAAAGCGGACATCGCAAGAAAGAACAGACAGCTTCTTTTCAGAGTGGAAATGAAACCATAATTCAACCAACAAATTTTAAAGATACCTCACCAATTATGACAATTTTAAATCTAATAATTGGAGTGGGAATCGGTGTGTTAATCACTTGTTTCCTTATCATTCCCAATGTGCGCCAGAGCGCTGTTTCAGACGCGCGCAAGGCTGAGTTGGATGCCAACAACGAACTTACCACAAGAACACAGGAAGTGAATGGCTTGAATCAGCAGATCAAGGATTTGAAAAAGCAGATCAAGGAGATGGAAAGTGAATCAGATGATACCCAGAAGACGATTGATAATTATGAACAGTTGATTGCCGCTTATGATGCATTTGCGCAGGAGAATGTACAGGGAGCAGGAGACACGATTGCAAATGTGGATCCCAATTTGCTGGGGATTCAATCTAGAACAATTTATCAAAACCTGAGTACTCAGGTGAATGAGCAATATATTGCTGCAGTATATGAGCAGGCGGAGCAAGATTATAATACCCAGAATTTTCCAGCAGCTATTACAGGCTTGACGAAAGTGGTGGAGTCAGAGGAAGATTATGAGGATGGATATGCGATTTATTATCTTGCCCAGTCCTGCCGCCAGACTGGGGATGTGGAAAATGCCAAGAAATATTACCAGCGTATGATTGAATTACATCCAGGGACGCAGAGAGCCAGAAGTTCCCAACAGTATTTGGATGAGCTGAACCAGCAGCCTTAGCATAAAATAGATATAACTTTCAGAACCCCAAGCCACAGACATGCCAGCAAAGCTGTCATCCGCCTCTAACAAGGCTTCTGTCTGTGGCTGAGGGGATGATCGCCTCCCTGGAAATAACAATTCATCTCTTTTCAAATAAATTTGAATGTTTGGAATTGCTATTTCCAGGGGGTTCTGAATAGTTACAAATAGATTTTTACAAAAGACGTCATAGTGATATGGCGTCTTTTATTTGTTAGGCTTTAGCCTGTTTCACATTGTGGAGTTTCTCAACAGAGAAACGAAACTTTGGGAAACAAATAAACCACCTGCTATGCAGGTGAGTCAGCATTGCTTTAGCTTACAGTAAAAAACCTCCAATGTTATAATAATGCAGGTTCGCCAACCGCATTAAGGACAAAGGAGGTTATCCATATGGATAGTAATA
>CAJTIR010000014.1 GCA_910576385.1 Lachnospiraceae bacterium | reverse complement strand
CCGGACAGCCCACTCACCTCCCCGTGATTTGTAGTATACCGAGTTCCCTATAAGAAGAATTATAAAGAAAAAATAAGCTTGGGCAACCATTTTCATAACGTTTTGTGCCTGAGCGAAGCGAAAGGAATGGATATAACTATGGCTTGTGCATTAGGAATAGAACAGGATTGCGACGAGTGCAGAATGTGTGGAAATGGGAAAGGTGGTAAGAAGATGACAAACCATGAGAAGTTGGCAAAGATAGCAGGATTTGAAGAACCTACTGAAATTGAAGCGGTAAAAATGCTTCTAACAAAAATCCATGATGATGTTGAGCATGGTCTTTTTGAAAGCAATTATGACAAGTATCTGCCATTATATAAGTCTCAAAAGGAATGGTTAGAAAGCGAGTGTGATGCGGAGTGCTAAGACCAAAAGCGAAAGCAAAAGAATTTGAAAAATTCGGATTCAAGAAATGTAAGAAGCCATACGGAGATAGCGAGTGCTATTACCTTTGTGCTTCAAGGGGCGTAAAAATGCTTTTTGTAAGTGATGTGTGCTTTGCTGTTAATGACTGGAAAGACGACGACCCAAGAATACATAAAAATGCAAATTGCAGATACGGCGACCAAAGGGATTGCTTAGACATTATATATCAGCTTATTAAGGCAGATATGTTGGAAAGCGATATAAGGGAGCGTGATACAGAATGAAACAAAAACAATCAGCAAAGGATTTGGCGTTTGAAAAAGAGCGAGCCAAATTCAGAAAGAAAATAAGAGATTTAGAACATGAAATTAACAATTTGAAACTGTTATATATGCAGAAAGAAAATGAATTGCGAGTGGTCAATAGCAAGTTATCCCAAAAAGAGGATTGGATTGTACGGTTACTTGAATATACTGAACTTTCCGAGGACGATATGAAAGCGATTATTGATAAAGAAAAATCGGTTGCGAAAGTTGCAAATATGTTTGGTGAGTTGGGCAGTGTTATTTCGAGCATATACAGAATATGAGGTGCGATATGGAAGATAGAAAGATATGGGCGAATGCAGTTTTGAAAGATGGAAAGATAATGTTTTGGTGGACGGGAGATAAATGTAAAGATGTCTATGATTTTTACAAAGACTTTATGTATTCTGGATTAAAAATGATGGACGAAATTGCAACTGGAAAATACACATTAGAGCAAGACATAGTCAGTGGCGTTAATGATACAAGTTTTTATAAACAATTTGAATTGCATGAGGATTTCAAGGGAAGAAAACCATATTAAGGAGTGTTAGGAAATATGAAACCATTATGTCAAACGTGTATCAATATTTTTCATTCCCAGAGTGTTGTATGGAGAATTTGACGGATTGCGTAAGGTTGATTATGAATTGCAGGAATTACAATAGGCAGAATATATGAGAAAATGAGAAAGAAGAAAAGGAGAAAAGGGAAAATGATTGAATTAACAGTTTTGAATGTGATACATATTATTGCTTGTATGCTTATGGATTTCTTTTTGAGAATGCCAATAGACAGAGAGGAAGAAATGAGGAAAATTGCAAAAGGACTTTGGTATTTCTTCTTAGTAATTGTATGGATATGTATTTTGATTAAATAAGGAGCGTGATAACCATTGAGCAAGCCAAACTATAAACAGATTTACGCCATGAAAGCGGAGCGAGAGGGAAGAATTAAAAAAGTTTGCCCTGACATTCCGTATTCAAGCGGTATCTATGTGTTTTGGAGAATAGACGAAGCAGGTATACGGAGAGCGTATTGTGGGCAGGCAGTCAAATTATGCGAAAGATGCGCTTCGCACCTTGCAGAATACGACCACATAGCGTTGAGCCTTAAAAAGCATGGATTTTACAAAGAAGATAATCCTCACGGGTGGAAATTATGCTTTGAAACCTGTGCAGAAAATTTACTTGATGAAAAAGAGGTTGAACGCATAAAGCAATTAGCTGACGCTGGGTTTCAGATGTACAACGTGACCGCAGGAAGTCAGGGGACGGGAAAGAAAGTAACCGGCGATTACAAGCCGCCCAAGACATACAGACAGGGCATACAAGCGGGCAAGAAAACTCTTGCAAGAGAACTTTCTTCTATCATCAGCAAGCACTTGACCGTAAGGCTGAAAGAAGAAAAGCAAGGGAATAAAGTGTCGGAGAAGCAGCTTGAAAAATTTAATCGGATGTTGGATGAAAAGAATTATGGAGGTAATGAGTAAATGGCGCGTCATGAGATGTGGGAATTAAGGCAAATGCAGTCTTTACCTTTGCAAGCAAAAATCAGAATGACGGAATACAGGATTAGACAATGGTATGAAGAATTTGACGGTCAAGTCTATGTTTCGTTTTCTGGAGGGAAGGACAGCACTGTACTTTTGGATATAGCAAGAAAATTATATCCTGATATTCCTGCTATTTGGGTAAATACTGGATTGGAATATCCGTCAGTCAGGCGGTTTGCATTATCAAAAGAGAATGTGACGGAACTTAGACCGAAAATGAATTTCAGAGATGTGATTATCAAGTATGGGTATCCGATTATCGGGAAAGAAGTTTCGCAGATTTTATGGGAAGTTCAAAAATCCAAAAGAGAGGGTAAAGACATTCCGATTTATAGACTTAAAAGGCTGAATGGAGAAGCAATTGATAAAGACGGAAATCCAAGTCAATACAACATTCCACAATGGAAATTTCTTCTTGACGCTCCATTTAATATATCTCATAAGTGTTGTGATGTTATGAAGAAAAATCCTGCCAAGAAGTATGGAAAAGAAAATGAAAGTGTTGGGATTATAGCAACTATGGCTGATGAAAGCAGATTGCGGCAAACAAAGTGGTTGAAACATGGTTGCAACGCATTTGACCTTAAAATACCACAAAGCAATCCCATGTCCTTCTGGACAGAGCAAGATGTCCTCACATACATACATACATACAACCTTACCATTGCAGACGCATACGGTCAAGTGGTTGTGAAAAATGATGGTGTTGATGGGCAGATGAACATACATGACTGTATTGGAGATTACAGAGGTTGCCAGTACGAAACAACAGGGTGTAAGAGAACGGGTTGCGCGTTTTGCCTTTTTGGTATTCGGCAGGATTTGGAAAGAATTTCAAGATTGCAAAAAGAAGAACCCAAAATAGCTGATTATGTTTTAAGGGGAGGGGAATTTTCCGAAAGCGGAATGTGGCAACCGAGCAAAGACGGATTAGGCTATTGGTTTGTTTTGGAATGGCTGAATATGCATGGAAATTTGAAAATCGGCATTCCAAACAGAGATTGTTACATGGACAAGTATTGCACGGAGGAAAATAGGAAGTATTTGGAATTGGAGGTTAAGTAAATGGAAGAATATAGCCCAGAGCAAATGATATTTGAACATATTGTTGAATACATAAAAGATCATGGATATCCTCCGAGTGTGAGAGATTTGCGTGAAATGTCGGGATATAAAAGCACATCAAGCGTTCATAAACTTGTGAGAAATCTAATTAAAGACGGAAAAATCGAAACAGACCATGAATTTGGAACGCCGAGAGCATTAAGGGTTGTTGGATATGAATTTAGAAAATTATAAGAAATGAGGCGCGGTTATGAGTGCTAAGGCATATGCAAGGTTAATGAGAGAAGAACTGTATAAAAAGAATAAAAGCGTTTTGGAAGTCACAGACGATTTATGGCTTTCTATTGCGGACAATATGGAAAAATTTGCAGAACAGGCGGTTGAGGAATATAAGGAAAGGGCGGTTGAACAGTTGGAGAACGCAAAAACAAATTTTATTGGAATGGGTACTTTGCAATCAGCTTATTTTGACAAAGGAATTGATAAGGCTATTGAAATTGTCAAGTCTTGCGGTGTTTCGGATGATTAGGGTAGAAAATGATTGTTGCGATTGCGCCGTTCCTGCATATCCATGTTTGGGCGATAGTTGTCCGTTGCGACACCAAAAGCATTATTATTGTGATAACTGCCATGACGAGGTTGAAAAGCTGTATAAAATTGACGGAATGGAATTATGCGAGAACTGTGTGTTGGAGAGATTGGAGGTTGTGGAATGACAAACGGCGACAAAATAAGAAATATGAGCAATGGGGAACTTATGGAATTTATTATGGGTGTAAGAGAGGAATTTATAAACGAAAGTTTCTATTACAAGATAATATCCGGCAAAAGATTTGAATATATAGATGATATTTTGGACTGGCTTAATTCAGAAGAAAAAAGAGGAAGGAATTATACAATATACGCCTGTGATTTTGATGGAACGCTGGCTGAAAGCATATACCCTGGCATAGGCAATCCGAACATGGCACTGATAAACCACCTAATCAAACGCCGGAAACAGGGCAATAAAGTCATTCTGTGGACTTGCAGATGTGGCGAACGGTTACAAGAGGCGGTTCAATGGTGCAGACAATACGGACTTGAATTTGACGCTGTGAATGAAAATCTGCCGGAAATGATTGAATGGTTTGGTACAGATTCCAGAAAAATTCATGCAGATATATTTATTGACGATAAGGCGGTAAACAAGTCGAAATATTGTGTTCCTTATAAGGAGGTAACGGAATGACGAAGAACGAAATTAAATGGAATTTAGATGGCGTAATTAAATACCTTTACAAAAAGAATGAACTTGGCGGAGACGACAGCGAAAAGCAATATCAAGTAGATAACTCCACGATTGACTTATTAGAAGAATTACAACAGTACCGAGCAATCGGAACGGTCGGTAGATTTCAACAGCTTACAAAACAATTTAAGCCACATGTAACAGACAAAACGTCTTGTCCGCACAGAGGTTGTAATAAGTGTGATATGTATAGAAAAGAAAACGAAAAATATCATGAAATCGGAACAGTCGAGGAATGTCGGGAGGCAAGGGAAAGGCAGAGGGGGAAGAAACCAGAATGGTCTCCTGATTGTGAAGAATGTGAAAAAGACGGAACTTTAGACTGCACATATAAATGCGGTTCTTTTTCTACGTTGAGTTCGGTTTTGGTTTGCCCTAATTGTAAAAAACAAAGGGTAATAAAAGAACATGGGCATAGGTACTGCCATAACTGTGGGCAAGCCATTGATTGGAGTGATGCCCCATGACCTACCAAATAGCAGACCAAAGACACCCGTTCATGGGGCTTGATAATAAAATATGTAAAGATGGTTTTGATTTGATTGGCACGCATAGGTGTGGAAATTTAGAGAGGAAGGAGCGAGGGAATGGATAATATAAAAATAACTATTATATATCGAAATGGAGAAGTGGAAGTTTGTTATGTAACGGATTATGGAGTTAAAAACGGTTGCCTTAGTCTGTATCAGAGATACAAGGAAACAAGATACATACCAATGGATAGGATAAAAGAGTGGAAAGTAAGTGATTAAGATTGGGGGGGGGATTTTGAAGCGAGTATGATTGAACATCAAGTAAAAGAATTAAGAGAAATGAGTATCAGACAAAGGAGTAATGCAAAGGTAAGTGAAAAAGTGTTTTTTGAGATTGAAAAAGTGTTATTGCAAGCCGCCGACACCATAGAAGCCTTATCCGCAAAGCTGCAAGTGGCAAATATGGAACGGTCGGATAGGTATTGTGGCGGTGGGTGGATTTACGACAGAGCGCCTACAAAGGAAGAGTGTGGACGATGGAGAGGGAAATTTTTGGTGACTGTTTACGCAAATGAACCAACTGTAATGTATATGGAGTATGAGTATGCAGAAATAAGAGGAAAAGAAGTTAGTAGGTGGATATGGCGCGACAAAGTAAATATTCCGTGGGAAGTCATAGCGTGGAGGAAATTTCCAGATCCATATCACCCATAACCGTAAAGGAGTTGATTGCATTGCAGGAATTTGTAACTATTCCCACCTATTTAATAGAGGAATTGCCGCCGGATAAACTTTACGCCCTTGCAGATTTTTTGTCTATGGCTGATGAAAATTGGGAGGTTCCTATCTCTGTCAGAGAACTTATGAAGCGTTGGGGATGGAGCAATACAAAGGTAACAGGATTTATAAAAACAATCACAGAAAAAGACATAGGAAAGACAGAAAAAAGACAAAAAAAAGACACTGTTTTCCTTGTAAATACTGGGTTTTTAGAGGTAGCAAAAGACAAAAAAAAGACAGAAAAAAGACAGAAAACAATCACAGAAAAAGACAAAGAACAATCAGAAGATACCGAAATTTACAAGCGGATAATCGAACACTTGAACATGGTATGTGGCACAAGATACAAACACACGACAGCCGGAAATGTGAAAGACTTGAAATCGAGATTAAAAGAAGAATATACAGAAGAGGACTTCTATGTTGTGATAGATAAAAAAGCCAAAGAATGGCTGGGTACTGAATGTGAGAAATATTTAAGACCAAGCACGCTGTTTGGGAATAAGTTTGGGGAATATCTTAATCAGAATATTGTTAAGGAGCAAAAAACAGAGAATATAAACGCAAGCAGGCAGTCGCAACTGGAATATCTTCTGAATAGCATAAGGGAGGATGAAGAAAATGACAGAAACGGAGGCTAAGAAAATCATAGCGTCTATGATGGTTTCTTTCAGCAATTATAGGCCTGTTGATGTGGATTATGTGGTGCATGAATGGTCTAAATATCTTTCTGATTATACATATGAGCAAATTTCATCAGCATTGAAAGAGTACATCTTAACTGAAAAGACAGGTTTTGCGCCGAGCATAGGACAGCTTACAAATTTAGTTAAGGCGCAAAAGGAACGAAAATATTTTATAGAATTAGAACGATTATTGCTCGCTGATACACGTAGCAAAATCGACACGAAACAAAGAGAAATCAAGTCGTTAGAGATGAAACATGAAGGCATGCCAATGACAGAGAAGTATAAGGAAAGATTGGAGGATATGAGGAATGATGATGAGAGAAAGTATTGATTTAAGCAGATTTAAGGTAATTCACAGCGAAAAGGTATTAAATGCAGTTGCGCTTGTGGCGTTTGATTTTGGAGATAAAGAAATAAAAGAGGAAGATATATACCTTAAACCAAAATTCCTTGACATTATGGTAATTAACGAGGACGGCAATATATTGATTATCCATGATGAAGCATGGACGTTTCAATTTGTTCCAATTATGAGAAAGGAGTAGCGTATGGATAAGATAACAGTCTACACCGACGGTTCAGCCCTAAATAACGGAAGTCCTGACAACGGCTGCGGTTGGGCGTGCAAGTTGATTTACCGAGGGCGTGAGAAGATGAAGTCCGGCGGAGATAAGGGAAAGACAAACAATGTCATGGAAATGACCGCTGTGTTGCAAGCTATGAGAGCCATAACAGACAAGTCTATTCCAGTTGAAGTGTTTTCGGACAGTAAATACGTGGTCGAAACTCTGAATGGGAATTATCAGATTAAGAAGAATGTGGAGTTGTGGCGAGAACTTATGGCGGAGAAAGAGAAGTTTGCAGATATTAAGTTTATTTGGGTTAAAGGGCATGATAAAAATGTTCACAATAATGATGTTGACAGGCAGGCGGTGGCGGAAGCTAAGAAAGCGAGGTAATTATGAATTATAAAGCAAAGAATGTTGATACAGATAAGGCGTTAGAACATATTGAATGGAGCAGGAAATATCAGGACAAAATGGAACGTTTAGAAAATGCAAAGACACAGAAATACTATGAGGGCATACGAAAGGGTTTGGACATTGCAGAGGGTATCTTTGAGTGTTCAAATTTTGAGAAGAAAGAAGAGCCTACATATGCGGACGGTGTGTTGGATTTTGTTTATGAATTAGGAAAAGAGTTGGACATTCCGACGCAGGATTTGAGGGATAATTTTTCTTCCGTTGATGATATTTGTGCGGAATTAGCAAAGAGAATTAAGGATGATTCCGGGGTATCCTAAGACAATATTGAGGTTGATAAAATGGCAGTAGCAGAGGATAAGAAAGCGAGGTAAGAATATATGGATATGACATTATTTGAAAAAGACGGAAAGACATACACAAGGCTGAAAATTTCCATCAATAATTTTTGGAAATACAAGGCGTATATAAAGGTAAAATGGGGAGTTGATACGGACAATCCATCAAAGAAAAACAGCAGATATATTTATTTTGAAATTGAGGGGGATTTGATAAACGAAAAGTGATGTTGATAAATGGAGGTTGAAGAAGCTAAGAAAGTGAGGTAAGTGAATGGATTATCAGCAATTAGATATATTCGACATAACAAGACAGGCATTTCAGATAGACAAGCCTATCCGATTGATTGAACTCTTTGCAGGTGTCGGCAGTCAGGCAATGGCATTGCGGGATTTTGGAGCGGATTTTGAGCATTACAGAGTGGTTGAATTTGATAGATTTGCGATTGCGAGTTATAACGCTATCCATGGCACAGAATTTGAAGCTACGGACATAACCAAGATAAGCGGTTCGGATTTAGGGATAAACAACACAAACAAATACTGCTACATAATGACTTATTCATTTCCGTGTCAGGTGGATCTATGTCAATACTTTAGACAAAAAAGTTGAAAGGTTATGCTGCTGTTTTAAGTTCTTCATCCTCCTTTTGTTGTGGTGTCATATAACCAATAGCACTGTGTATTCTTTTACGGTTATACCAGCCCTCTATGTATTCAAAGATTGCTCTGCGGGCTTCCGTTGAATCCTGATAGTCATGGAGATAGATTTCTTCCTTTTTCAGCACGGAATGGAATGACTCAATACAGGCATTGTCATATGGATTCCCCTTACGGCTGAAAGAATGCAGGATTCCCCTGCTGGCCAAGTAGTTTTCAAATTCCCGACCCGTGTACTGACTCCCAAGGTCGCTGTGCAGGATAATCCCCTCTGTATCCGCGACATTCAGGCACGCATTCTTTACTGCCTGGACTGCCAGTTCCGCCGTCATAGATGTTCCATAGGCATACCCGATGATCTTGCGGCTGCATAGGTCCATAACAGACGCCAGATAAGTCCATCCTTCTTTCTGCACATGGATGTAAGTAATGTCCGTACACCATTTTTGGTTAATGGTCTCCGTTTCAAAATCACGCTGCAAAATATTTACCTTATCATCTGGGACGCTGCCATGATTGGCACGGTGGTTGTACTTCTTTACTACAACAGAGCGCAGCCCCTGCTCTGCCATATGCCTCTGCACCCGCTTGATGCTGCAGGGTGTCCCAGCGGCATTGAGTACACGGCATAGTTTGACAGCCCCATATCTGCGTTTGGAATCCTCAAAGGCCTGTTTCACTTTCCTGCCGAATTCCTCATACTCCATCCGCTTATTTGAAGGTACACAAACCAGAGCCTTGTAATAGGTACTCCTTGGGAATTTCAGGGCACTGCAAAGCTGGGATACAGAGTAATTGGTTAAGTTATTCTGGATAAATGCAACAATCTCGGCTATTGTTCTTTTGCGAATATGGCGGTCGCTTTTTTTAGTATTTCGTTCTCGATCTTAAGGCGCTGGATTTCTTTTTGGAGAGCCTTATACTCCCTGAGGGTAACCGTTTCCTCCCCCGATACTTTGATTGGGGAAAGCTGCTTTACCCACCCGCTGATAGTACTCCGATTTACGCCATATTCACGTTCCAGTTTTGGATACGAGGTTCCTCCGGCATTGTACAGATCCACGATCTGCTGTTTAAATTCCAGAGTGTAAGATTTTTGGTTTTTCGCCATGCCCTTCATCTCCTTTGCTCTTTCATTTGATAGTATAGGTTGTTCAACTTTTCCTGTCCACACTTATATACTAACACCAAGGATTTATCAGTCGCCGGCAAGCAAAAAGGAATGACAAAAGGCAGCGACACGAGGTCTGGTTTATTATGGGAAGTCGAAAGGATACTGAATGAATGTTCTGAACTTCCGCAAGTGCTACTGATGGAGAATGTGCCGCAAGTCCATTCAAAAGCAAATATGCCCGATTTTCAAAAGTGGATTGATTTTCTTGAAAGCAAGGGATATTCAAACTACTGGCAGGATTTGAACGCTAAAGATTATGGCGTGGCTCAAAATCGCGATAGATGCTTTATGGTTAGCTTGCTTGGTGAATGGAATTATAAATTTCCGCAACCGATACCGCTTGAACGGAAGTTAAAGGACTATTTGGAAAATGAGGTTGACGAGAAGTATTATATCAACAGCGAAAAGGCGCAGAAATTGATACAGAAACTTATTGAGAATGGCACATTGCAAGGCTGTATTGGGAAAATAAATCCAAGTGGAAACGGAATGAACGGAAATGTATATGCGAGAGATTTAAGTCCAACAATTACCACGAATAAGGGCGAGGGTGCAAAGATTTTTGCTGACCTGTCATTAAACAATCCAAACAAAAAACGATAAGTAACTGCATTACGGCAAGAGAAGATAGGGGAATGTCAAATCAGCAATCGGTAGGAAATGGAGTGGTGGAATGGAAGTAAAACAGATTGGAAATATGGACGCAGACAGAGAAAACTTTGAAAATCCGCAATGTGGCAGGGTTTATGACAGTAGTGGTCTTTCTCCTACAATCAATACTTGCCAGGGCGGTCAGAGAGAACCAAAAATACTTGAAATAAAAAAAGATTTTACAAAAGTACACTGCGGATTATGCAGCCATTTTATGGAGGATGATTGCAATTTGTGCGGATGCAACAAATATGATGGTCCAACAGAAAAACAGATTGTTGCCATGCGTGGCAGAAATCCAGATAACCCATCGGACCGAACCGCAGGAAGTCCGACAGAACAGAGGTTAGAGACGAACGGTCAAGGTATCTGCAATGCGCTGACGAGCATGCAGAAAGATAATAAGGTGTTGGAAAATCCAGTAACTACACAAGGAAATGAAGTAGTAGGAAAAATAAGAGCGTGTACTTATAAATGTGGGCTTGCGAATGTAGAAAGAAATTGCGAAAATGGTAGCGGATTCGGATATGAAGGTGTAGTTGAGCCTACATGCCGTATACGAAAACTAACCCCGCTTGAATGTTGGTGGCTTATGGGATTTTCTGATGAAGATTTTCATAAAGCAAAGGAAGTCAACAGCAATACGCAGCTTTACAAACAGGCGGGAAACAGCATTGTAAAGAATGTCTTAATGGCAATTTTCGGGCAGATGATACCCGGAAAGGAGAATTTGTATAAGGAAATATAAAACTGAATGATTGGAGGCAAAGAGGTTTCGTGCGCACGATTAAAGCCGGCTTTACTCCAAAGAATTATGACAGAACGATATGAAGAATACCATTTTTACAAAGATTTGAAAATCTGTGTCCGTTGTCACAAAAATCCGGCAGAACCGCACAAGGTTATGTGTTTGGAATGCGCTGATAAGGACAGCGAACAAAGCAGGAAGAGCAGGCAGAGAAATTTAGATAAACATAAGAAACGAGATTTAGACAAATACAAAAAATTGAAAGAAATGGGTATCTGCACATACTGTAAGCACGAAAAGGCGGTTTTGGGAAAGACAAAATGTGCGAAATGCCTTGCAAAGATACGAAATAAGAGGAACGCAAAGAAAGCGAATATTGACCGTTCGGATCGTGTGGCGTATGGGATTTGCTATATATGCGGAAAAGATAAGGTTGTGGGCGGTAAGGGAGTTTGTGAGAAATGCTATGAAAAACGCATGGAGAGCATAGGGAAGATTATGTATCTTCCAGGTAATGATTTTTGGAGAAATGAAAATAAACTGATTTTTGGGAATGGAGGATGGAAATGAGCAGAGTTAATAAATACAGGGCATGGAACACCGAAAAGAAAAATATGTGCTATAAACATGAAGATGAAGAACAGAACTGGTTTGATGGTGTATGTTGTTCTGATGTTGAAATGATAAACAGCAGATTGAATAGTGATTTGTCAGCTTATGAGTACATGCAGTACATAGGCTTTGATGATAAGAATGGAACGGAAATCTACGAAGGGGATATTGTCAAGATACATCAATTCCTATTTGATGGATGCGAGTACGAGAAAGAGATTTTTGTTTCCATAGAATACATGAATGATATGGCTTGTTTCGGTGCTATTCTGTTGCAAACAAAGGAAATAAGGGAATATATGGGGCATGAAAACGAAACGGACAAGCAAGAAAAGGTTGTTGTTCCACTGTGTGATTTCTACGGACTGCATGAGGAAAGTTTTGAGGTTATCGGAAACATTTTTGACAATCCAGAACTTTTGGAAGGAGGCGAGGAGGAGTGAAAGAAACAGTTCCTATACCACAGAAATTATTGCTTACGATTGAAGAAACAGCGGAATACAGCCACATAGGGGTGCATAAGATAAGGGAACTTCTGGAAGAGAAAGATTGCGATTTTGTGCTGAAAAAAGGTTCGTATTCCCTTATTAAGAGAGCGAAGTTCGAGAAGTACATATTGGATAAAGAGGTTATATAGACATTCAAAGCAAATCAAACCGTTACAAAGAATTGAAAAAGAGTGTTGTTTGTGTTATATTGTATGCACTTGCAACGCTCTTTTCTTTACAGAAAGGAGATTTTGTCAATGGAACGAAGAAAAGATAATAAGGGTAGGGTCTTGCAGAAAGGAGAGAGTCAAAGGAAGGACGGACGGTACGTGTATCAATATTCCGACATTTACGGGAAAAGGAAAAGCATATACGCCAATAGCTTATCTGATTTACGAAAGCAAGAAAAGCAAATAAACAGGGATTTGGATGATAATATTGATACAGTTGGGGCGGAGATTACACTAAATGAGCAGTTCGACAAGTACATATCGTTAAAAACACAGATTCGTAATTCAACAAAGCAGAATTACATCGACTTATGGAACGGAAATTTGCGGGAAAATGCGCTGGGGAATAAGAGGTTATGCGACATTAAAAAATCCGACATACTAAGGTTTTACAATTCTCTTTCGGAAAGAGGATTAAAATATTCCACAATCAAGGCGTTTAACTGCATGATTTCCCCTTGCCTTGACCTTGCGGTTGATGATGATATTATTCGGAAGAATCCATGCAACGGCTGTTTGAGTGAGTTTAACAATGATTCTGGCGAAAAAATATCATTGACCTTGCAAGAACAGGAAGAATTTCTTGGGTTTATGCGACAAAGCAAGGTGTATTCTGTACATTATCCTCTCATTGCTTTTATGATTGGGACGGCGGTTCGGTGCGGAGAAGCTATTGGTCTCACATGGGATGATGTGGATTTTAAGAATAAGGAAGTGAACATAAACCATCAACTGATATACAAGAAGTCTGGTGGAGCATATGGATTTTATGCTGATAATCCCAAAACAGATTCTGGTGTTAGGACAATTCCTATGACAACCGATGTTTATAAGGCGTTGATTAAGCAAAGGCAGAACCAGCTGTCAAAAGGATGGAGGACAAATGTAGAGATTGGTGGGTACAGTGATTTTGTATTTTCCACAAAACACAATAATCCAATTATGCCAAGCGCAGTTAATAATCTTTTGCTCAATATTGTAAATAAATACAATAGTACGGTTGGGGAAATAGAATTGCCACACATTTCAGCGCACAATCTTAGGCACACCGGATGTACGAGGATGGCAGAAGCCGGAATCGACCCAAAGGTGTTGCAGTATATCATGGGCCACAGAAAGATTTCTGTTACGATGGAAGTGTACAATCATATTTCCGCAGAACGTAACCGAAAAGAAATGGACAAGATGGAGAAGATAAGGCTAATAGGATGAATTTTTACTTCAAATTTACTTCAAATTTTTAAAAAGTATGAGGTAATTTGTAAAAGTTTGAAGATGTATTGATTTTTACTAATCTCTTAAATGCCCTAAAAATAAGGCTTTGAAGCACTTTGAAAAAGTATTTGAAACGAATTAGCACTCACCTATTGACAGTGCTAATAATCGGTGGTAATGTTATATCAGAAATAGAACAAAGAACATTCAGAGCAGTGTATGGAATATTTCTATTTACGGACAATAGTATATGTAGAATTGGGAAGGAGGAACCCTTATGAATATTCAGAAATTTACACAGAAATCAGTGGAGGCCATCAATGGTTGTGAGAAGCTGGCATACGAATATGGCAACCAGGAAATTGAACAGGAGCATCTGCTTGTCTCACTGTTATTACAGGAGGATGGACTGATTCCCAAATTGATTGAAAAGATGGAGATCAATAAAGATCATTTTATTCAGAATGCGCAGAAAGCTTTGGCAAAGAGGGTAAAGGTGTCTGGCGGACAGATCTATATGGGTCAGCATTTAAATAAAGTGTTGGTCAGCGCTGAGGACGAAGCAAAGAAAATGGGTGACGAGTATGTATCAGTAGAGCATCTATTTTTGACATTGCTGAAATATCCTAATCAGGCTTTAAAAGAAATTTTTAAGGAGTATGGAATTACTAGAGATCGTTTTTTGCAGGCGCTTGCCACTGTCAGGGGAAATCAGAAAGTAGTTTCTGACAATCCAGAGGCAACGTATGATACCTTGACAAAATATGGTTATGATATGGTGGAACGAGCCAGAGATCAGAAGCTTGATCCAGTAATCGGAAGAGATAATGAGATCAGAAATGTGGTACGTATTTTATCCCGAAAGACCAAAAATAATCCTGTATTGATCGGTGAACCTGGTGTTGGTAAGACAGCAGTAGTGGAAGGGCTTGCACAACGGATTGTGCGGGGAGATGTGCCAGAAGGGTTAAAGGATAAGCGTTTGTTTGCTTTGGATATGGGAGCACTTGTGGCAGGGGCTAAATATCGTGGTGAATTTGAGGAACGCTTAAAGGCTGTCCTGGATGAGATTAAGAGCAGTGATGGACAGATTATTTTGTTTATCGACGAATTGCATACCATTGTAGGTGCTGGCAAGACAGAGGGAGCTATGGACGCCGGACAGTTGTTAAAACCTATGCTTGCCAGAGGAGAACTGCACTGTATTGGGGCTACTACCTTAGATGAATATCGAGAATATGTGGAAAAGGACGCAGCCTTAGAGCGAAGATTTCAGCCAGTACATGTGGAAGAACCTACCGTGGAAGATACCATTTCCATTCTCCGTGGATTGAAAGACAGATATGAAGTCTTTCATGGTGTAAAAATAACAGACAGTGCATTGGTATCAGCGGCGGTGCTCTCTAACCGCTATATCAGTGACCGTTTCCTGCCAGATAAGGCCATTGACTTAGTGGATGAAGCATGTGCATTGATTAAGACAGAATTAGATTCCATGCCCACAGAGCTGGACGAGCTGCAGCGCAAAGTCATGCAGATGGAGATCGAGGAGGCTGCACTGAAAAAAGAAGAAGATCGTCTCAGTAAAGACCGTCTGGAGACTTTGCAAAAGGAACTTGCTGATCTCAAAAATGAGTTTCAGTCAAAAAAAGCGCAGTGGGATAATGAGAAAAAATCAGTGGAGAAGGTACAGAAACTGCGGGAAGAGCTGGAAGCAATTAATAATGAAATTGCGATGGCGCAGCAGAATTATGATCTGGAAAAGGCAGCAGAATTGCAATATGGAAGGAAACCAGAATTGCAGCGTCAATTGGAAATCGAGGAAGAACAAGTAAGAAACAAAGACTTAAGTTTGGTTCATGAAAATGTCAGCGAAGAGGAAATTGCTAAGATTATTTCTCGTTGGACGGGTATTCCAGTAGCAAAATTAACAGAGAGTGAACGCAATAAGACACTGCATTTAGATGATGAGCTTCATAAACGGGTAATTGGACAGGAGGAAGGCGTTACGAAAGTGACAGAGGCGATTATTCGCTCCAAGGCAGGAATCAAGGATCCCAGCAAGCCGATTGGTTCGTTCCTGTTTTTGGGACCGACTGGCGTTGGTAAAACAGAGCTCGCCAAGGCACTTGCCGCCAGCTTATTTGATGATGAAAATAATATGGTGCGTATTGATATGAGTGAGTATATGGAGAAATATTCTGTCTCTCGTCTGATTGGAGCGCCTCCTGGATATGTAGGTTATGAGGAGGGAGGTCAGCTCACAGAGGCAGTCCGCAGGAAACCTTATTCTGTGGTATTGTTTGATGAGGTGGAAAAGGCCCATCCAGATGTATTTAATGTGCTGCTGCAAGTGTTGGACGATGGAAGGATTACAGATTCTCAGGGGCGCACAGTTGATTTTAAGAATACCATATTAATTATGACATCGAATCTGGGGTCATCTTATTTGTTGGAGGGGATTGCTGACAATGGTGAGATCAAGCCGGAATGTGAAAAAGCAGTGCTAGATGAGCTCAAAGGCAGTTTCCGGCCAGAATTTTTAAATCGTTTGGATGAGGTTATTCTGTTTAAGCCTTTGACGAAGCATAATATTGGCGGAATCATTCATCTTCTGATGGCAGATTTGAATCAACGTCTAGCAGAACGGGAAATCTCTTTGGAGTTAAGTGCCAATGCGCAGCAATTTATTGTGGATCATGGCTATGACCCAGTGTATGGCGCTAGACCGTTGAAACGCTATCTGCAAAAGACAGTGGAAACTTTGGCTGCAAAATTGATTCTTGCCGATCAGGTGAGAGCAGGAGATGTTATTTTGATTGATGTGGAGAATGGTATGTTGACCGCAAAGTGTAAGAATTAAATTTTATCTTATCAGAGAAGAGCCTGTTTTTATAAGTGGTAAGTGAAATAAATGGAACTTGTTGGCAGGGAGCCTTTGCTTGAGATAATAAAAAGGGATTGTGGTACTTAAAAGCAAGGATATAAGATGTGAAAATTTTTTGCTTACTGTATCTTTGAATGATAGTATGACAGTCCCTTTTTGTTGTCTGCGGCTTGGGGGATGATCAGCCTCATAAAAATAAATTTATCCGTTTTCAAATTAATCTGAAAGGTCTGAATCACTATTTTTAGGGGTGTGAATAGTTACATAGAATATCACATATAATACAGCCTTTCAATCATATATTACATAGAAGTTTCTATGGAGTAGTTGCTGGATGAAGGAAAAAAAACATTGGAAACAGATTTGGGAAGGCACTAAGAAACTGCATTTTTGGAGAAAGTGCCTGGTATTTGATTTATTTTGTATCTGCCTGGCTTTTGCTGTTATAATGAGTGGTGCCGGAAGAGGCGGGAAAGTGAAACAGGGGTTGAAAACAGTGCTGCAAAGACAAGAAGACATAGAACACACATCAGCGAAAGTACAAGGAGATACAGGGGAACCGGAAGATGAAATAAAAGACAGTCAAACAGAAGAACAGAATTTGGAGAAGAAGAAAGTGGCTTTGACTTTTGATGATGGGCCGCATCCGCAATATACACCGGAGATGATTGCTGGATTAAAGGAACGCAATGTAAAAGCCACTTTTTTTCTGCTAGGTCAGGAAGTGGAAAAATATCCTGAGATAGTAAAACAGCTCCATGAGGAAGGACATCAGATAGGAAATCATTCTTATAAACATGAACAGTTGAGTAAGCTCTCAATGGAACAGGCTTGTCAACAGGTGACTCGTACCAATGAAATGATTTTTGACATTACAGGTGTTTATCCTTCTTATATTCGGCCGCCTTTTGGGGATTGGCATGAAAAACTCGATTGCGAAGTAAATATGATTGAAGTGCTCTGGGATGTAGATACCCTCGACTGGTCCAGCAAGAACCATGCACAGATTGTAAATAAAGTGCTTAAAAATATTAAGGAAAACGACATTATTTTGATGCATGATGGTTATGAAACCTCAGTGACAGCGGCAATGGAGATCATTGACACGCTGAAAAAGCAGGGCTATGAATTTGTGACCGTGGATGAGTTGATATTTGAGTGAGATGGAATCTGTATGGTTTTCAGAGAATGATAATGATCTCCGTCACAGACCAAATACCATTTAGAGGCCCATGACAATTTGCCGATGTGTTTGCGGCAGGTGGTTATCAATCATTGCGTGAAATAATAAAAATACAAAATGGAGAAATATAAAATCGACAAAATCGGCAAGTTTTCGACCAATAATGGCATTGATTGTTAATGTTGTTTTTGGATATAATGAAAGAAAACTTAGAAAGGTTTCTGAATTATTATGAAAATTGCGGTATGTGATGACTGCCAACAGGATGTTATACAAATTAAAACGATGTTCGACAGAGAGCATGATGTAACTCTTTATACAGATGCAAGGAATTTTATAATGGATATAGAGGAAAAAGAGGTAAATTTTGATTTGTATCTGATTGATATTTATATGGACGCCATTAATGGCATAGAGGTAGCAAAGCGAATACGAGGGAGAGATGAAGATGCAGTGATCTGTTTTATTTCATCCAGTGATGCTTTTTATCGGCAGGCATATGATCTCTATGCTATCCAGTATCTTTTAAAACCTATCCAGAAGGATGAAGTGGAGAAATTAATCAGTCGAGTCTCACAACAGATGTCCAAGGATAAAGCGTCGTCCCTTCAATTTCGATTCCGAGGTCAGATGGGTTCTGTTCCCTATCGGAAGATTTTATTTATCAGCAGCAAAGAACATACTATTTTGGTTCAGTGCCAAGATGGGAATGTACAGAAATTTAAAGGCAAGTTAAATGAGGTTGCCTTACGTGTATGCGGAGATACTTTTTTTAGATGTCATCAGAGTTTTATTGTCAATATGTACCATATTGACAGATTACATGGAAATGAAATTTTTATTTCCGGCTACCGGATTCCGATTTCCAGGCGCTATCTGCCGGAGGTCAGGAGGCGTTATCAGGAAATTTTGTTTGAGGAGATGGATTGATGAAGTCAACGGTATTGCGGGAATTATCGGTTTTTTGGTCACTGCTTCATATTTTAATTCTCTTTATATTGCTCTATCGTTCCAAATATTCTAAGAAAAAGACATTGGTGCTGACAGGAATTTTTATGGGACCACTGGTGTTTTTGAATGTTATTGGACTTACTATTTTAGGAAATGAAAAAATGGGACAGATGTTTGTATTGACTTGTACCATTCCAAGCTTGTTTTTTTTCTATCTGATTTCTAAAGATCAAAAATGGCGCTTTCTGTTTACTTTTTGTTTGGCTGATACAGTGGCATATTGGGTGATGATTGTCACTAATTTATTGGATTATTATTTGGGCAAGGAACAGTGTGTTTTAATGCTGATCAGCAGATTGTTATTATTTCCATTGATTGAATGGGTTGCTTATCATATACTCAGGAAGCCTTATCTGGAATTGCAGGAATCTGTCTCCAAAGGATGGGGAATTTTTACAGCGATGGTGGCATTGTATTATCTGCTGTTGATTGTAATGGCTAATTTTCCGACTATTATCACGAAACGTGAAGAATATATGCCAGCATTGTTATTGGTATTGGTGCTTATGCCTTTAACTTATGCCACAATTTTTGTATCTCTTTACCGTCAGCTTCTTTTATATCGTAAACGGCAGAGTGAACGAATTTGGCAGGAGCAGAAAATACATTTAGAGGCGCAGCTTGACAGTCAGCAAAATCTTCGTAAACTACAGCATGACTTGAAAGCTCATACAATAACTTTGTCTGGTCTGCTTGTATCTGGAAAAATTGATGAGGCACAGAGTTATATGTGGGATATGGTCTATGACATGGATGCCTCTTTGCAGCAATTTTGTGCAAATCCATATCTTAATTCTGTGTTCAGCCATTTTTCACAGAGATTTAAAAAATTAGAGATGGAACTTGAATTGGATCTAAAGATTGGGGATGAAGAGCTTCCCTATATGGAGCTGTGCCAAATTCTTTCCAATGGACTGGAAAATGCTTGGGATGCTTCCAGCGAACTGCCTCCTGATAAAAGGAAAATCTCTTTACAGATGCGTTACAACAAAGATTATTTAGTTATTAGAATGAAAAACCGTTGTAAAAACAATTTGTGTATCGAAGAAGGAAATTTACCTAAGAGTACAAAGGGTGGGGCAGAGCATGGGTTCGGCCTGAGAACCATACAGGAGGCAGCCAGAAAATTGGATGGTGAGATGACATGTTATACCAAAAAAGGAATGTTTATTTTGGATGTTATGATACATATAGAACCAAGGCACCTTTAAAATAAGAAAGTGACGAATGGGAGAATTCATGCTATAATGAGTACAAAGGAGGGATCTCCCATGAATTTATTTGATTATATGAGGGAGCAAAATCAACAAAAGGATTCTCCCTTAGCGAGCCGTCTGCGTCCAGTGACATTAGAGGAAGTAGCGGGGCAGCAGCATATTATAGGAAAAGATAAACTTTTGTATCGGGCAATACAAGCAGATAAGTTAAGTTCTGTTATATTTTATGGACCGCCGGGAACTGGTAAAACAACACTTGCAAAAGTGATTGCTAATACCACTAGCGCAGATTTTACTCAGATCAATGCCACCTCAGCGGGTAAGAAAGATATGGAAGCGGTAGTACAACAGGCAAAAGACAATCAAGGTATGTTTGGAAAAAAGACCATATTGTTTATAGATGAGATTCATCGTTTTAACAAGGGACAGCAAGATTATCTGCTTCCTTTTGTGGAAGATGGCACAATTACCTTGATCGGGGCAACAACAGAAAATCCCTATTTTGAGGTCAATGGGGCGTTGTTGTCTCGATCAATTATTTTTGAATTAAAACCTCTGTCAAGAGAAGATATTTGTTCTATTCTGCAGCGTGCTGTGACTGATGAAGAAAAAGGGATGGGTGCTTATCGTGTTGTGATTGAGGAGGAGGCGCTTAAGTTTCTGGCGGATGCGGCAAATGGAGATGCTAGGGCAGCATTGACAGCAATTGAATTGGGTGTGTTGACAACACCTCAGGGAGAAGATGGAAAGATCCATATTACCCTTGCTGTGGCTGCTGAATGTATTCAAAAGCGAGTGGTACAGTATGATAAAGGGGGTGACAATCATTATGACACGATCTCTGCTTTTATCAAGAGTATGCGTGGTTCTGATCCAGATGCAGCAGTTTATTATCTGGCAAAAATGCTATATGCTGGCGAAGATATCAAATTTATTGCCAGGCGTATTATGATCTGTGCCTCAGAGGATGTGGGCAATGCAGATCCACAGGCATTGATGTTGGCAGTCAGTGCTGCACAGGCAGTGGAGCGTGTGGGACTGCCAGAAGCACAGATTATTTTATCTCATGCGGTAACATATGTAGCGAGTGCCCCCAAGAGCAATGCTGCATGTGTGGCTATTGGTCATGCAATGGAAGTTGTGAAAAGTACACAGACAGCTCCTGTACCAGTACATTTAAGGGATTTTCATTATCCTGGAGCACAGAAATTAGGGCGCGGCACAGGTTATCTATATGCCCATGATTATAAAGACCATTATGTTGCGCAACAATATCTTCCAGATGGATTGACAGACAAGAAATTTTATCAACCAACAGAAAATGGTTATGAGAAACAGATCCGAGCGCATCTGATGTTTTTGAAACAGGAAGACCATTAATTTTTGAAAATGGGGTAGTTCACAGAAGGACAGGAATTGAAAATTTGCATAAAAAGTCCGTCAATCAAAGACATTTGTAGATTTGTCAAAGAAACTACTTTACAATTTGTGCAGAATAGTGCATAATAAGGGAAGTTTGTTAGTAGTCAAATATCAAGACTTCAGGAGGATAAAACAATGCAGTCATTTCAGGAAATGAGCAAGGAAGAATTATTACAGGAGAAAACAGAGCTGGAGGCGGCTTATCAAAAGTATGCCCAAAGCGGGCTGAAGTTGGATATGTCTAGAGGAAAGCCTTCTGTGGAGCAGTTGAATTTGTCTATGGGAATGATGGATGTGCTCAATAGTGGCACGGATCTTGCATGTGAGGATGGAACAGACTGTCGGAATTATGGTGTGCTGGATGGGATTCGTGAGGCGAAAGTGTTACTGGGAGATATGATCGAATGTCATCATGATAATATTATTATATATGGAAATTCCAGTCTGAATGTTATGTTTGATACCATTTCACGTTCTATGACCAACGGTGTGATGGGCAGTACACCTTGGTGTAAATTGGATAAAGTAAAATTTTTATGTCCAGTTCCAGGGTATGACAGACATTTTTCGATTACAGAATATTTTGGAATTGAAATGATCAATGTGCCAATGCTTGCCACTGGTCCAGATATGGATATGGTGGAGGAGCTGGTTAGCCAGGATGCAGCGATCAAAGGTATCTGGTGTGTGCCAAAATATTCTAATCCTCAGGGAATCACATACTCAGCTGAGACTGTGCGCCGTTTTGCAAGACTTAAACCTGCGGCAGAGGATTTCCGTATTTATTGGGATAATGCTTATGGTGTACATCATTTGTATGATCTTGATCAGGATCATTTGGTGGAGATTTTAGCTGAGTGTAAGCGTGTCGGAAATCCAGATTTGGTATATAAATTTTGCTCTACTTCTAAGATCAGTTTTCCAGGTTCTGGTGTGGCGGCAATTGCTACTTCCAAGAATAACCTGGTGGATATAAAAAAACAGCTTCAAATCCAGACAATTGGTCATGATAAAGTAAATCAATTGCGTCATGTGAGATTTTTTAAGGATATCTATGGCATGACAGAGCATATGAAAAAACATGCCAATATTTTAAGGCCAAAGTTCGAAATGATTTTAGATACCCTTGAGAGAGAACTGAGCGGCAGAGGAGCAGGAACCTGGATTGCTCCTAAGGGTGGTTATTTTATGGCGTTTGAGGCGTTAGAAGGCTGTGCTAAGGCAATTGTTGCTAAGGCAAAGGAAGCAGGGGTTACTATGACGCCAGCAGGAGCGCCCTATCCTTATGGTAAGGATCCAAAGGACAGTACGATTCGTATCGCCCCTTCTTATCCAACTTTAGAAGAATTAAAGACAGCGACCGATATTTTTGTGACATGTGTAAAACTAGTAACAATTGACAAGATGCTAAAGAATAAGTAAAATAGAGAACAAAGGGATTTGTGTAATAGTGAAAGGCAAGGCAGCCAGGATTTGTGGGAGACCACGGATTGTGGCTGTTTGGCAATGCAGTTGCATATTAATTTCAGTGTATAATGTACCACAAGGTACTTAGGAAAATAGTCATCTTAAGTGCCCTGTAGGTATACATGGATATTTAAATCAAAAAACTGTAGAAATTTTTGAAGGCGCACGATACAAGTGTATGAAGGGGCAGAAAGAAGGTGATAACATGGATATAGCTGATAAATTTAATGAAAGTGTGACCAGTTGGGAAACGGTGATTTTCTTATATAATTCAGCGTTGAAAGAGGTGGAGACTAAACTTGAAATATTAAATGATGAGTTTCGTCACATACATAAGTATAATCCAATTGAATATATCAAATCGCGGATTAAAACACCAGAAAGTATTGTGAAGAAATTAAAACGAAATAATTATGAGAGCACGATTGATAATATGGTTAGCCATGTAAATGATATTGCAGGGATTCGCCTTGTCTGTTCTTTTACCTCAGATATATACCGTTTGGCAGAGATGATAGGGAGACAGAATGATCTCACTGTCGTATCAGTCAAGGATTATATAAAAAAACCTAAGGAAAGCGGATATAAGAGTTATCATATGTTGGTAACAGTACCTATTTTTCTGACGGACAGGGTAATTGATACCAAGGTGGAGATCCAGATTCGTACCATTGCTATGGATTTTTGGGCTAGTTTGGAACACAAGATCTATTATAAATTTGAGGGAGATGCTCCAGAATATATCAGTAGAGATTTGCGGGAGTGTGCTGGAATTGTTTCTAAACTGGATGCAAAAATGCTTTCCCTGAATAATGCAATTTTGCAGGCCAAGAAAGAGCAAGAGGCAAAGTAGATAGTATGAAGATTAGCATTTTAACAGAAAATACAGTATATAAGCGCGGATTTTTGGGGGAACATGGCTTATCTGTGTTAATTGGGACAGAAGACAAACACTATCTTTTTGATACAGGCCAAAGTAATGTTTTTTTGCACAATGCAGCGAGATTAAAGCTCTCAATAAAAGAATTGAATGGCATAATTTTAAGTCATGGTCATTATGATCACTGTGGCGGGATGGAAAACCTGCCACAGCAGGACAAAGAAATTCCAGTGTATATTCAACAGAAGGCATTTGAGAAAAAGTATACCGAGAATCTCAAAACTGGAGAGTTACGTTATATTGGAATAGAAAATATAGAGAATTGGCCAGAATGGGGGAAATTGCATAAGCTGCAGGGAGGTTGTAGCAAAATTAGCGAAGGAGTTTATTTATTGTCGGAAATTCCTTATATAACAGAATTTGAGCCATTTCCCAAAGCCTTTTGGAAAGATTGTAAGCAGAGTACTCAGCCAGAGTTAATTGTAGATACAATGGAAGATGAGCAGCTTTTGGTAATAGAAAATACACAGGGGCTGTGTGTATTTGCGGGCTGTGCACATCCTGGAATTATCAATTGTCTGCGCTATGTGCAGTCTGTTTTTCCAAATACACATATTCACAGTCTAGTGGCAGGAATGCATCTGAAGGGGTGTGGGATGGAACGAGTGCAAAAGACCATTTTGGCACTTCAGGAGATGGAAATTGATCGTATTATTCCGTTGCACTGTACGGGAATTCGCGCAATTGCAGCGATACGGGAAGCGCTGGGTTCATCTTGCCTTCTGGCAGGGGCTGGAAAACAAATTGAATTCTAACAGCAAGAATGCCAGGGGCATTTGAATAGGAGATTGATATGAAACAAAACAAAAGTGTAATGTATATATTTTTGGAGGGAGCGGCAGCAGTATTCGTGATATTGATGCTGGGATTTTTTCCTCTGTTTTATCAAAATAACTATATTGATATTTCTTCTGCAAAGCTTTCTTTTTTTCGTGTATGTGTGATTGGATTATTTTTATTTATTGTTGTTTTTGCAGCGTTGGATTGGCTGCAGCGCTTTAAGGAGGAAATGTTGGTAAACAGCAGAGTTCCTCAGAATAAGAAGACAGAGAAGCAGCGTGTAACTGAGGTGATCAGAGAATATCTGTCAGGAGTATCAATTCCAGCCTGGTTTGCAGTGGTTTTTGTTGTAGGGATCTGCATTGCTACTATTTTTTCTATTAATCCATTGGAGTCTTGGCAAGGAAAAGAGGGGCGCAAGCTGGGGGCAATGGTGTGGTTACTTTGTGTTGCCATGTATATGATGCTGAGTAAGTATCTAAGGCCTGGAAAGTGGATGATCTGGACATTTTTGGTATCGAATATACTGGTATGTATTTTGGCAATTCTCAACTTTTGGGCTATTGATCCTCTGGGCATGTATGAAAATTTGATGGAAGCCCAGCATGCAATGTTTATCAGTACGATTGGAAATATCAACGCCTGTGCCAGTTATCTGTGTATGGTTCTGCCCGCTGGGATGGTGCTGTATTTTCTCTGTAAAGATAGAAAATTACAGGCAGCCACAGGGATATTCCTTGTATTGGGATTTTGGACATGTTATTGTACAAAGAGTCAGAGCTGGCTGTTGGGTATAGGCGCTGCTTTTTTAGTATTGCTCTGGTTTGCTATGTGTGATCATTTTCATATGCGAAGGTTTTTGGAGCTTTGTAGTTTATTCTGGGTTAGCAGTGTTCTGATGAAACTTACACTTTCCATAGGGAAAATGAAAAATTATTTGGGGTTGATGTTTCGATATTTTATGGCAGAAGGATTTCAAAATAGAGTAATGCTCAATGGATTTGTGTTACTTGTCATGGGTATACTGTTTGGAGGAGGAATTTTCTATATTTGGAAAAGAGAAAAGAATGAAAAGGAATTGCCATATCATACATTGCGCAAAGGTGTATTTTTATTTTTTGCATTGACGGCAGTATCAGCAGTATTGCTGTTAGTGGCAGCAAATCTAAACAGAAATAGCTGGGAGGGCATATTTTCCTGGTTAAATCATCTTAAGTTACAAGACTCTTTCGGAAGCAGCAGAGGTTATATCTGGAGGATTTCTGTAAAATCATGGCTGGATATGCCATTCTGGAAAAAGCTTACAGGCTATGGAGTAAACTGTTATCATATGCTGATTCAGCAGTACGGCGGGGAAGGGGTTGCGGATGTATTTGGCGGTGCAATCTTAGTCGATGCCCACAATGAATTCTTGCAGTTTATGACTACAATGGGAATAGTGGGAACAGTTGGTTATTTTGGATTGTTGGTCAGCACAGCTGTTACATCTTTCAAAAAATATGTAAAGCAGCCAGAATTTTTATTGGGAGTAGCAGTAGTTTGTGGTTATGCTGCTCAGGCAATGGTAAATAATCCTACAGTGTTTTTGACCCCATATTTGTTTTTAATGTTGGGAATTATAAGGAGTATGGAGAAATTAGGCGATGTCGCAGAGTAAAGAGATTTTAAATCTTGCCGTATCTATTGGGGAAGAATTGCTTAAAAGTGGCGCAGAGATTTACCGAGTACAGGAGACGGTAGAGCGTGTGATGGAGGCATATGGAGTACAAGATTATAATGTATTCGTGTTGACCAATGGAATTTTTGCCACGGTTCATGAGAATCGGGAGGATGCTGGAAGCATGGTTCGAAATGTGCCGATTGGTGATGTCAATCTGGGCAAAGTGGCAAGGCTTAATCAGCTTTCCAGGGAGATTTGTCAAGGCACATACAGCCTCAAAGATGCATATATTCACTTGGAGCAATGTAAGAACGCTGCCAGCGTCTCAAATATGGCGTTGGTGTTAAGCTGCGGAATTGGCAGCGCAGGATTTTGTTATCTGTTGGGCGGTTATCCTTTTGACAGTTTGTTGTCTTTTTTTCTGGGAATGCTGTTGCAGGCATTTTTACTGGCGGCAGGAAAACGTCATACATCTAAGTTTTTAATGGATATTCTTGGTAGTGCACTGGTGACGATCGGGGGATTGGTGCTCTATATTTTGGGGCTGGAGATTCAATTTGATCGTGTCATTATCGGTGGAATTATTCTTCTGATGCCAGGGGTAGCACTGGTGACAGCAATTCGGGATTTGTTTAATGGAGATTATCTCTCTGGTGGAATACGTTTGATGGATGCATTGTTGACGGGCATGTGTATTGCTATTGGTGTAGGTGCTGCTGTGAAGACATTTCAGCTATTAGGAGGAGGGATGCTGCCATTATGATAATTCAGATTATAATAGCTATGATTTCCACATTAGCCTTTGCAGTGTTGTTCCATGTACCAAAGTCAGAGTATTTATATTGTGCACTGAATGGAGGAATTGGGTGGGCAGCCTATCGGATCTGTGAAACTTGTGGCTTTGGTGCAGTGGCTTCCTCGCTTTGGGCAACTTTGGTTTTGACTCTGGTAGCAAGAGTGTTGTCAGCAGTGCGTAAAATGCCAAGTACGGTGTTTCTGATTGCTGGTATCTTCAGTCTGGTGCCAGGCTCTGGAATCTATTATACCGCTTATTATCTGATTATGAATCAGTTGTCCAGAAGTTCTGAAAAGGGAATTGATACCTTTAAAATTGCTGGAGCTATTGTGTTAGGTATTATTTTTGGTCTGGCGCTGCCCCAGAGTTGGTTTAATCGCTTAGGAAATTTATTTGAGAAAAATAAAAAGAATAAAGAGCATCAGACAAATACCCCACAGCAGAGCTGACGGGGTATTTTAAATAGAAACAGATATGGACTTGTCAAATAATAAGTTTCTATATGATAATTTTTATCCGAAAATTATCTCTCACATTTCCAAAAATACGCGCTGTAAGGAGGAAGCTCGCTTCCACCGCCGAAATCGTGTTTTTCTCCAGTAATCAAATCCTCAGCCATACCGCAGCCAGCATCAAAGTGTGCGGTATATGTTTCATTATCAGCATTGATGGCCACTAGAACTCGTTCGTTTTCTGTTTTTCGTTCAAAAATACATTGTTTATTGGTCAATACCACAGAACGAAAATCGCCATAATTCAAAGCTTCAGAAGATTTCTTAGCACAGGTCAGAGCAGCGATCCAATCTGTCAGTTCATTCCATTGCGGTTTTTCAAAGCTTGGACGCAGAGAGGGATCACCATTGGATTTGTCACCTGTTGTTCCCCATTCGCTGCCATAGTAGACACAGGGAATACCAGGCATACCAAAGCTTAGGGCGTAAATCAAAGGTAAGTGTTTCGGATTGCCCAAAATGGAAGCAATACGAGATACATCATGGTTGTCCACAAAACTTAAGAGATGCTTCCCACGGTAAAGTGTCCAGTTCTCCGGTCCAAATTGGCGGAGCAGAGAGTGAATGATCTCAAACATGTTCATGGAATTAAAGCTGGAATGCAGTCCTTTATAACACTCATAATTTGTCGCAGAATGCAGCATAGCGTCATTCATCAGTTGATTGTAATCACCGTGAAGCATTTCTCCTACCAGGAAGAAATCATTTTTGAGGCTGTCGCAGTGGTTGCGCAGTCTGCGCACAAAATCATGATCCAAGCAGTAGGCAACATCCAGACGAAGACCGTCGATATCCCAGTTATTTACCCAGAAGGAAACGCTGTCCAGAAGATATTGAATTACTTCTTCATTGCGCAGATTTAATTTTACTAAATCAAAATTTCCTTCCCAGCCTTCATACCATAAGCCATCATTGTAGTTGGAGTTTCCGTGGAAATCAATGTGAAACCAATCACGATAGCGGGAGTTTTCTCTATTTTGAAGTACATCCTGGAAAGCAAAAAAGCCTCTACCCGCATGATTGAACACGCCATCAAGAACAACACGGATTCCAGATTTATGTAAAGCATCGCAAACCTCTTTGAAATCTTCATTTGTGCCTAGACGGACGTCAATTTTTTGATAATCTCTGGCATTATAACCATGCGTATCGGATTCAAATAAAGGCGAAAAATAGATTGCATTGACGCCTAATTTCTCCAGATGAGGAATCCAATCAATTACCTTGGAAATTCGTTTGGCGGCAATGCCATCGTTCTCAAAGGGTGCGCCGCAAAATCCCAGAGGATAGATTTGATAAAAAACACTTTCATAAGCCCACATAATAAATAAAATCCTTTCTATATGTAAAATTTTCTGAATAAATGTAATCGAAATCATCCAGATGATTTTATTATAGTAGTTAATGTTTGTTATGGCAATGAAAAAAACCAACAAAGATGCATGGGAATGAGAGAGAAATATAGATAGAATTAGTATAATTTGGTGTTGACTAGATCAAATAAGGAGCCAGACTCTATGGGTGGTGAGTTATTTGCTAATATCAGTGGCGGGATTTATTCTTCCGTCTGATATTAGCCTCCGGCGGGTGCTGGATGTCCGGTGTACATCCAGCACCGACCGCAGAGAAGTGAAGAGGCAGGCGCGCCAGAACAGTCTGCAAAAAGTGAAACAATTAGTTTTTCATATCCTTTGCTTTCTGTACGCAGGCACGCTGTGCAGAGATGACAGCGCTGCGCAAACCTTTTTGTTCTAAGACGGCAACGGCTTCTATGGTGGTTCCTCCAGGAGAGCAGACAGCGTCTTTGAGTGCGCCAGGGTGGAAATCTGTGTTCAATACCATTTTTGCAGCGCCAAGAACAGATTGAGCGGCAAATTTATAAGCTTGCGCACGGGGCATTCCATCGGCAACGGCGGCGTCCGCCATCGCTTCAATAAATAGATATACATAAGCAGGAGAGGAGCCAGAAACGCCAATTACAGTGTCCATAATACTTTCCGGCACAACTTCACACTTGCCAAAACTATTAAAAATAGTGATGGTTTCATTAAGTTCTTCCTGTGATACATTTCGGTTGGCACACAGAGCACTCATTCCTTCTCCCACTAGAGCAGGTGTGTTTGGCATAGCACGAATCAGCTTAATATTCTTATGGAATGCAGACTCAATGGCTGCAATAGTCTGTCCGGCAGCAATGGAGATAAGCAGTGTGTCGGGACGGATAAATCCTTTGATTTGAGGAATTATTTCTGCAAATAGATGTGGTTTTACAGCAAGAAAAAGTATGTCAGCGTATTTCGCGGCCTCTGTATTGTCAGAGGTAGCAGTAATTCCATAATGTTCTTGCAGTGAGATTCGTGTTTTCTCTGTCTTGGCGGTGGCGATAATCTGTTCTTCACTCGTCAGGCCAGAACTGAGAATACCTCCGATGATTGCACTTGCCATATTTCCGCCGCCGATAAATCCGATTGTTTTATTCATATTATAATACCTCCATAGAAAAAAGTGGGCAAGCCCACATCAAATTTTCTAACCTCACAATTATGAGGGAATTGTATATATTAAGCGCCGAGCGCAGTCGCGTAGCAACATTTTCTTAATCATATAGGTAATCCTAATAAATTTCCTATAAGATAAAAATAAGCTGCTGCAAAGATTCTGCAGCAGCTTTGAATCCGAATAATTGGTAAAATTAGAAATCTGTCAAATCAGCAGCGCGTCTCTCCAAGAAAGCAGTCATGCCTTCTGTCTTGTCATGGGTAGAGCATGTAATACCAAACAAATTAGCTTCCATCTCCACAGCGTTCTTAATATCCATATCATAGCCGTTGTTGATCGCAGCTTTGGCGATAGAAACAGCATAGCTTCCCTTAGAAATGATCTTAGAAGCCATTTTCTTAGCGGTGTCCATCAGCTCTTCCTTTGCAACAACTTTGTTTACCAGACCGATGCGATATGCTTCTGCAGCGTCAATATTGTCACAGGTAAAGATCAGTTCCTTAGCGCGTCCCATACCAACCAGGCGGGCAAGTCTCTGTGTTCCGCCAAATCCAGGGATGATGCCGAGTCCAGTTTCAGGCTGTGCAAAAGTAGCATTGTCAGAAGCGATGCGGATATCACAAGCCATAGCGATTTCGCATCCTCCGCCGAGTGCAAATCCATTGATCGCAGCGATTGTTACCTGACGCATATTCATCAGCTTAAAGAATGGCTCTGCAGCTCTCATACCAAATGCACGGGCCTCAGCAGCGGAGAAATTTACCATCTCTGCAATATCAGCGCCAGCTACAAAGGATTTGAAAGCATTATCCTTTTTATCAGGACCGCCAGTTAAGATCACAACTTTAACATCGTCTCTTGCCTCAATCTCACTTAAGACAACATTCAGCTCGTCCAAAGTCTCACTGTTTAAAGCGTTTAATGCTCCTGGTCTGCTGATAGTAAGAACAGCAATCTGATCAGCTACGTCTAATTTTAAGTTATTCATGTGTAGAACCCTCCTAATATGTATTTTGGTGATTAATACTATACTTAATATATAACTTTGACAAAAATTTGTCAATATGTAGATTGCTTTTTGAGTTGCTACGTTTTGTAATTGTTATGTGCCAAAAGGACCTGCTGCAAAAGCAGCAGGGTCTAATTGCACTAACATAAATTACAATTTATAGATTCGTTCAAAAGGTTTACATTGCAGAGCAATGCAAACAATATGCACAAAAATCATTCTGGGAAGCTAGCTTCCCAAGATAATTTTTGTACATGCTGTCTTTGCCGCTTTAGCGGCAAGACCTTTTGAACGAGCGAAGATATTACTGCGACAACCCCCTTTTGGTACATAGTAATCGCAAAATAAGAAACCTCTACATAGAATTAGATCATTTACATAAATGACCAGAAGTGATCAATCCGGTTTTTGTCATATTGTCAACTTTCTGAATTATAATTCCGTTTGCGAAAGACAGAGGGGGTACATTGATACTTTCTTCGGAATAAACGATTAAAATAGGAGAGTGTTTCAAAACCTGTATCAACAGCGATTGTAACAATTGGTTCAGAGGAGGAGAGAAGAAGTCTTGCCGCAATTGTAAGTCGATAATCGTTTAAATAATTTGTAAAGGACATAGACATATTGTTTTTGAAGAATTTCATGAAATGAGATTTACTAAAACCGCAGATTTTAGCGGCATCGGCGACAGAAATCTTTTGATGATAGTTAATTTCTACGTATTTTAATATGTCTTTCAGTCGGTTCAAGGCGTCGTTATCTGGTCTAAGAGGCGCCTGTATGAAACTGGCAAGGTTATAAAAGAACAAGAATAACTGTCCCTTAATGGCTAGCTGATAGCCAGACGGAAAGGTTTTGCAGATTTCATCCATAGCATTTAGACGGTCAGAGAGTACAGAATATAAAGTACATCCTGGAGAATATTGGTAATCAAAGCGGATTTTACCTTGTAACAGAGGTTCAAAAAATTTTTGAGTACAAGGATCACTCAGTGGAGCCATTAGCATAGAAAGCTGAAAAATGATATTTTCGTATTCCATAGTGTGATCTGAAAGCTGTGAAATGGAATGGAGATGGCCTGGCGGCACAATCATAATATCTCCCTGTGAAACTTCAAACGGAATTAGATTTATGGTAATTTTTCCTCTCCCTTTTTTGATATAGATGATTTCCATATCATTGTGCCAGTGGACAGGCACGATGGAAAAGTCCAGAGGGATGCTGCATAAATATATATTGAATGGAAAATCGCCGTGTCCATGAAATTTTGTTTCTTGAGAACTTTCATATTCCGATATATTCATAATGATAAAGTCCTTTCAAAAATATTTTGATAGTATTGTACTATGTTTTGCGAGCATATAGCAAGAAAAATATGGAAAATACGACTATACTTTACTATAGCTACAGGAAACTTATGGGAATAAGCGTCAATAAAATGGGGAACGCTTTGAGTAAAAAGGAGAATTATAATGAGTGTGAATGTGAGAGAGTTACTGGAACAAAAATGCGGCAATAATATTGCGGCATGTACAGATGAACAGCTTTATTATGGGCTTTTGGCAATTGTAAAAGAACTTGCAAAGAAGAAGGAGAGCAGTGAAGGCAAGAAAAAGATTTACTATATCTCTGCGGAATTTTTGATTGGTAAACTGCTGTCCAATAATTTGATTAATCTTGGAATCTACGATGAAGTAGCAGCAATGTTCAAACAGTATGGTAAGGACATCAATCTGATTGAGCAGGTGGAACCAGAGCCATCACTTGGAAATGGCGGTTTGGGACGGCTTGCAGCATGTTTTCTGGATTCAATGGCAACTCTGGGGTTAAATGGAGATGGAATCGGATTGAACTATCATTTTGGATTATTTCTGCAGACTTTTGAAAATCATTTGCAGATGGAAAATAAAAATCCTTGGATTGAGGCAGAGAGCTGGCTGACAAAAACAGATGTCACATACCCGATTCAGTTTGGTGGTTTTACCGTACAATCCAGAATGTATGACTTGGATGTCACAGGGTTTGAAAACCGTACCAATAAATTACATTTATTTGATATTGAGACCGTGGATGAGAGCTTAGTAGGAAATGGCATTGGCTTTAATAAACATGATATCTGCAAGAATTTGACTTTGTTCTTATACCCAGATGATTCCGATGATGCGGGCAGAATGCTGCGTGTATATCAACAGTATTTTATGGTCAGCAATGCTGCCAGATTGATTTTGCAGGAGTGTCAGGCAAAAGGCTGTAGTTTGTATGATCTTCCAGAGTATGCGGCAATTCAGATCAATGACACACATCCAAGTATGGTAATTCCAGAGTTGATTCGCTTATTGATGGAACAGGGAATCCGCATCCATGACGCCATTGATATTGTGTCAAAGACTTGTGCCTATACCAATCATACTATCCTGGCAGAAGCGCTGGAAAAATGGCCGATGGATTATTTGAACCGGGCTGTGCCTCAATTGATGCCTATTATCCGCGAATTAGATACCATTGTAAAAGATAAATTTGAAGACAGATCTGTGGCGATCATTGATGATGGAAATCTTGTGCATATGGCAAATATGGATATTCATTATGGTTATAGTGTCAATGGCGTGGCATATCTGCATACCGAAATTTTAAAGAAAAATGAACTTAATAATTTTTATAAAATCTATCCAGAAAAATTTAATAACAAGACAAATGGAGTTACGTTCCGTCGCTGGCTGATGCATTGTAATAAGGGACTTAAGCAGTATTTAGATCAAGTGATTGGAACTGACTGGCATAAAGATGCAGATCAATTGGAAAAACTTCTGACATTTAAAGAAGACAAAAATGTGTTGCATAAATTATTGGAAATCAAAAAAGAGAATAAACGTGTGCTGGCAGCTTACTTGAAGGAGACTCAGGGAGTGGAGATTGATGAAAATTCCATTTTCGATATTCAAGTGAAGCGTCTTCACGAGTACAAACGCCAGCAAATGAATGCACTGTATGTGATTCATAAATATCTTGAGATCAAGGAAGGAAAGAAACCTTCGACACCAATTACTGTAATTTTTGGCGCTAAAGCAGCTCCAGCTTATGTGATTGCCAAAGATATTATCCATCTCATTTTATGTCTGCAAGAGGTAATTAACAAAGATCCAGAAGTCAGTCCTTATCTGAAAGTGGTTATGGTAGAAAACTACAATGTCACCAAAGCAGAGAAATTGATTCCAGCATGTGATATTTCTGAACAGATTTCTCTGGCAAGCAAAGAGGCATCAGGAACTGGAAATATGAAATTTATGTTGAACGGCGCTGTTACACTTGGTACTATGGATGGCGCTAACATGGAAATTGCAGATTTGGTAGGGGAAGAGAATATTTATATTTTTGGAGAAAGTTCTGATACTGTGATTGAGCATTATGAGAAGGCGGACTATATTTCCAAAGATTACTATGATAAGGAAGAAGAGATCAAGGAAGCAGTAGACTTTATTGTCAGTGATATTATGCTGGAAGTAGGACAGAAAGAGAATCTGGAACGTCTTTATCACGAACTTTTAAATAAAGACTGGTTTATGACACTTTTAGATTACAAAGACTATGCAGCGAAAAGAGAGGAAATCTATAAAGACTATGAAGATCGTGATGCATGGGCAAAGAAAATGTTGGTGAATACAGCCAAGGCAGGCTTTTTCTCCTCAGATCGAACCATTGCAGAGTATAACAAAGATATTTGGAAGTTGTAATTTTACTAAGTAAATGTTCTAAAGGAAAAAAATTTGTAGTCTTTCCTGCCATCATATAATGAGGAGAACTCCCACAAAATGGGAGTTCTCTTGTTGTACCGACAGTGGTTATTTTTTGATTTTTACTTTCCGTGTTTTACTGTAAGCACTATAGTAATATTTTTTACCAACCTTATTGAAAGCACGAACTTTTACATAATAGGTTTTTCCTTTCTTTAATTTCTTTAACGTGTAAGAAGTCTTTTTTGTCGTGACTTTTTTCGCAGACTTAAACTTTTTGTTTGTCGCATAGCGAATTTCATAGTTCTTTGTACCGCTTGATTTACTGAATTTAACAAGTAATTTTCGACCAGGTTTATTTGTAAGCTTGGTTATTTTATTTTTCTTGGGCTGAATCGAGAAGGAAACCGTTTTTTTGCCGTTATATTTGCCTTTTCCAGAAATTGTTGCTTTTCCTTTGCCAATTTTTTTATTGTTTTGGTAAGTAACTTGGTAGTCTGATTTTGCAGATAATTTCTTACCTTTATAAGTGACAGTTACCTTTGGTTTTTGTGCTTTTCCATTATAGGTTGCTTTGGCAATCTTTATTTTGGCGCCTGTAATAGATATTCTTTGTGTCTGGTCATCCGTGTCATCTGTATCATCTGTATCATCTGTGTCAGACGGGTCGTCTGGGTCCGATGGATTAGATGGGTCGTCTGGGTCCGATGGATTAGACGGGTCGTCTGGGTCCGTTGGATTAGAAGGATCATCTGGGTCAGTCGGATTAGAAGGATCCGAAGGGTCCGTTGGATTAGACGGGTCGTCTGGGTCAGTCGGATTAGACGGGTCGTCTGGGTCTGTGGGTTTCTGATTTTCTGTCCATTTTGCAGTTAAGGTCAAATTACTGGTAATTGTGCTATTAAAGTCAAATGCAGTATTAGAGCCTTCGGCAAACCAGCCTGCAAAGGTATATCCATCTTTTTTGGGAACTTCTGGCTCAGTAACTTTTTCCCCATTTGTGACCGTAGTTTTTGTAATGGCGGAGCCATTTGCCGCGTCAAAGGAAACGGTATATGTCTGGATTGGGTTTACAGAACATGAGAACAGGATTTCTGCACTTTGACCAGAGGGCAGTGTGACAGTAGCAGTCAGTATCACATCTGTTGAAGTAGAACCTGCTGCTGGCTGTGTTACTTTTCCAGTAGTTACGTCAATGATGTCTGGATGAGAAGAAGTCCAAGAAATCACAGCATTTTGATAACCTGTTGTTGGAAGTGTAAGGCTTCCTTTGCTTACATCCAGCAAAATATGTCCATCTTCTTCGGCGGCGCTTCCCATGCCAAGCTCCTCTGTTAAAGCGTCAATCAAATCCTCTTTTACATATTCTACCGGAAGTGTCTCTTTGTAATTGTAGATCTCTGCAACTTGTGATGCTGTCAGAGATGCATGGTATACGCGGAAATCTTTGACATTGCCGATATAATCATTATCATTTTTGCCCCAGATGGAGTTTCCGATATAGGCCACGGTGTTTGTTCCAAAAGCAGTCAGTTTTATACCGGTGTCTTTGGTTCCTACAAGCTGGCCGTCTTTATATAAAGTAAATTGTGTGCCGTTAAATACGCAGGTAATGTGTGCCCAGGTTTGTTTCGGATAACTGGCTTCTTTGTCTTTGAAACCTACTTCGTTTCGCCAGGTATTGTTCGTGATAACCGCTTTGAGGCAATTATTATTGCTGGTGTTGATCAATACATATTTATATACATTTGGAGTGTTATTGCCGTCTGGCTCTGTTCCTGAGCCAAAACTAAATACAGCTTGGTTTCTGCTGGCTTCTGTGCCGTTATCCTGCGCCCAGAAAGAAACCGTCAGTTGATCTTTGCCATTAAACATTTTTGTGGGCAATGAGAGATAACTCTGCAGTTTGCCGTCGCCTTTTATTTGGGCGCCATTTTCTCTGGTAAAGGCAACGCCTTTTGCTGTAGCGTGGTTGTTATTTTTGCTGGTGTCATTACCGTCTTTGGTCAATGGGTACCAACCGAGAAGATATTGTTCCATCTCTTTTAAAGATTTTGGCACCAGAGCATTTGCAGCAGTAGTTAAAGCTGCCACAGCTTCCTCAAATTGCGTGTCTGTGATAGCATTTCCACTGTTTTCCTGGTCGGCAAGCGTTTGTGCTGCGGCGATAGCTTCAGCATAGGTATCAAGAGATTCCTGTGTGTATGCATTTGCAGCCGCTGCCTGGTCATAGGCTGTTTTGGCTGTGTTTAAGGGGATCGTAAGTCTTGATGTATAGAGATTACTGGCAATTACTTTTTTGGCTAATTCCTCCGTGGCAAAGTCAAAAATAATCCAGCCATAGGCTTTGCCCTGGGTCAATTCATAGGACAGGAACTTGGGATTGATTTTTTGAGCATTGCTCTTTGGAGAAGCAGGAAGAAGACCATTTTTTCCAGCAACGCTTAAAAAGTTTAGGAAGTATACATTGGCGCGGTTGTTTTCGTCGGGCGGAGAATCCAAGCCCTGCTGTACAGCGGTCCATTTGTTGTCAGTGGAATATTCATAGCGGTCCTGTACCCACAGTCCAGTCAGTCCAGTAACAGCCACTCTCACCCAGGGGGTATCCTTCACATCAGAACCGCCCTGGTCGCTCCAGACGAAATTTAATCCTCTTTTGGGATCGCCATAATTGTTTTCATTGTGATAACGGCTTGCCAGAACAATCTTGCCCCGCGCGTCGTTTAATACAGGTTTGCCGTTCTGCAGATACCAGTAGCCTGGATTTTTATCAATATAATTTTCATGGATATATTTCTGGATTACAGAATCAGCCTGTTCTCCATCATCCTTTTTCATGCTCATTACAATCGTTTCGGTTGGATGTGCGTCCAAGAACTGATAACAGTTTGTCAAAACTTCCTCCAGATACAGCTTGCCGCCGGAGTTTGACTGGCAGTCGGTGGTACCATGAACAAGATACAGTTTTCCGCCGTCCTCTGCCTCCAGACGGATATCCAGAAACCGGATTCCCATATTTAACTGTTCCTCGATCGACTTATCCTGACATTGAGAATAAGTAGCAAGTGATATTTTCTGGGTGCCGCTGTCATGGGTTCCTGGCATGTTGATCTGGGTGATTCTCAGATTGCCGTCGATAGCGGCCATCCAGTCCGCGCCGGACACAGAATCCCAGAAATTTGCTGCTTCCGCCTTTATGGGGCAGAAATTGATTGAGGTAAACAATACCACTGCAGCCAGAACTGCATGGAATTTCCTTCTCATTTTCCACATAAATTACATCCTCCTTCTTTAATATTTCGTAAAAATGAAAACAAAAATGTTACTTAGTAAAACCATTCTACCAGCATTTTTACTAAAATACCAGTAAATTTTTTAACTATTTTATTAAAAGTCAATGGGTATCATAGTTTATTTGTCAGGAGATGATTCAGATAAAAATTTTTCCTTGCATTTCCTTATACTAAGTGCTATTATAGATGTGATAACTAGATAAACTCATGCTTGAGAGTGGGCGGACGTCCACTCTCAATTTTATGCGCAGGGGCGCAGGATAAAATTTACTGTTTATGCAGTATGCGCCCCGTGCACTGTGAGCAGGGAAAAGTCTTCCCTGCTTGATTATATGTAGACAATAAGATTGAGAAAGAAGGTGAAGCAATGTCAAGAAAAGAGAAATATGAGCAGAAGACCGAAGAACTGCTGTGCCCGATTGTGGAGGAATATCATTTTGAGTTGGTGGATGTAGAGTTTGTAAAAGAAGGCGGAACCTGGTATCTGCGGGCTTATATTGATAAAGAAGGCGGGATTACCGTAGATGACTGTGAATTAGTCAGCAGAAGGATGAGTGATTTGTTGGATGAAAAGGATTATATAGAAGAGTCCTATATTTTTGAGGTCAGTTCTCCAGGGCTTGGAAGACCTTTGAAAAAAGAAAAAGATTATGTCAGGAGTGTTGGTAAGGAATTGGAGATTCGAACCTATCGGCCAATTAAAAGGGAAAAACAATTTTTTGGAATCTTAAAATCTTTTGATGAGACATCTGTAACAATTGAAATGGATGATGGGGAAGAAATGGCTTTTGCAAAAACAGATATTGCATTGATTCGTCTTGCTTTTGATTTTTAAAATGCGTCAAATAACAGAATAAATTCAGGAGGATAAAAAAATGAACAATGAGTTATTAGAAGCGTTAAATATATTAGAAAAAGAAAAGGACATCAGTAAAGACACCCTGTTGGAAGCCATTGAAAATTCACTGATCACTGCCTGTAAAAATCATTTCGGAAAATCAGATAATATTAAGGTAGATATCAATCCCCAAACTTGTGAATTTCATGTATATGCAGAAAAGACGGTTGTGGAGGAAGTTTTGGATGCGGTGACAGAAATCAGCTTGGGCAATGCCAGAATGATCAATTCTAAATATAATGTGGGTGATATTGTCAATATTGAAGTCAAATCAAAAGAATTTGGACGTATCGCTACTCAGAATGCCAAGAATGTTATTCTGCAAAAGATCCGTGAGGAAGAACGGAAAGTTCTGTTTGATCAGTACTATGGGAAAGAGAAAGACGTAGTGACAGGCATTGTCCAGCGCTATGTAGGGAAAAATATCAGCATCAATCTGGGCAAAGTAGATGCCATATTAAATGAAAATGAACAAGTAAAAGGCGAAGTTTTTCAGCCCACCGAACGTATCAAACTCTATATTTTGGAAGTGAAATCAACCTCCAAAGGTCCAAAGATTTTGGTCTCCAGAACGCATCCAGAGCTTGTGAAGCGTTTGTTTGAGTCGGAAGTGACAGAGGTAAAAGATGGAATTGTAGAGATTAAGAGTATTTCCAGGGAGGCGGGCAGCAGAACGAAGATTGCTGTATGGAGCAATGATCCAGATGTTGATCCAGTAGGAGCTTGTGTGGGGATGAACGGCGCCAGGGTGAATGCCATTGTCAATGAGCTGCGGGGAGAGAAAATTGATATTATCAATTGGAGCGACAATGCGGCGATGCTGATTGAAAATGCATTGAGCCCGGCAAAGGTGATTTCTGTGATTGCTGATGCGGAAGAGAAGACTGCTAAAGTGGTAGTGCCAGACTATCAGTTATCTCTTGCCATTGGAAAGGAAGGCCAAAATGCACGTTTGGCCGCAAGACTTACTGGGTTTAAGATTGATATTAAGAGCGAGACACAGGCAAGAGAAGCCGGTGATTTTATGGATTATGAAAATGAATATGAAGAATATGAGGAATATGAAGAGAAACAATTTTCAGAAGCCTATGAGCAAGCTGAAGATTTCGAGGAGTTGGAAAATATAGATTATAAGGGAGCGTTAGAGTCAGAGAATACAGATGTTTTCGAGACAGAAGAGGATGACAATGACAGGGAAGAGAAAGAAACAGAAGATTTCGTAGAAGAGGGCAGTACAGATGAATAAAAAAATTCCTATGCGTCAGTGTGTCGGATGCCAGGAGATGAAGAGTAAAAAGGAGTTACTGCGCATTATCAAGACTGCAGAAAACGAAATTCTTTTAGATACAACAGGAAAGAAAAATGGCAGAGGAGCATATCTGTGTCCCAATGGAGAGTGTTTAGCGAGGGCTGTTAAGACCAAAGGGCTGGAGCGTTCTCTCAAAACTGCGATACCAAAAGAAGTGATTGAGAATTTGACAAAGGAGATGGAAGTAGTTGCAAAGGGATAAAATCTTGTCTTTGCTTGGACTGGCGGCGAAAGCGGGAAGGATTGCAAGCGGAGAATTTTCTACCGAGAAGGCGGTCAAATCCGGCAGTGCTTATCTTGTAGTTGTGTCTGAGGAAGCTTCGGAAAATACGAAAAAAATGTTTCGTAATATGTGTTCTTTTTATCAGGTTCCCATGTATTTATATGCCTCTAAGGAAGCTTTAGGAAATGCAATCGGCAAACAACTGCGCGCATCTTTGGCAGTACTGGACGAGGGCTTTGCAAAAAGCTTGGAGGAGAAACTGAAATTAGCAGAGAAAACGGAATAACGGAGGTAGTAATAGTATGGCGAAAATCAGAGTATATGAACTTGCAAATGAGTTAAAAATACAATCAAAAGATGTGATTAAATTTCTCGAGGAAAAGAGTATTACTGGTAAGACAGCAAGCAGTTCCATTGAGGATGATACGATTACGATGGTAAAAAATAAATTTTCAGGCAATAAGCCTCAGGCGGCAAAAGGAGAGTCACAGGAAAAATCTGCTGGTAAAGAGCCAGTAAAGGCAGAGACAGTGAAACATGAATCCGCAGAAGGGAAAAATGCAGAGCGTCCCAAGAAAAAATCCAGTATTACCGCTGTGTTTAATCCTCAGAACAGCAAGACAGCAAAGAAACGACCTGCAAGACAACAGGCAGAGCGGACAGCAAGACCACAAACGGATCGCAATGTCAAGGCTTCCCAGGAGGAACGCGCAGCAAAACCACAGGGTGAGAATAACGCAAAATCTTCTCAGGATGAGAGGGCAGGCAGAGCACAAGGAGAACGCAATATCAAAGCTCAGGAACAGAGACCTGCGAGACCACAGTCCGAACGTTCAGCAAGAACTCAATCAGACAGAACCCAATCCGAGCGTACACAAAAAAACCAGTCAGACAGACCACAGTCCGAGCGTACATCAAGAAATCAGGGAGATAGATCACAGGGAGATCGAGGCGGGAGAAATCAGTCCGACAGAGGTGGAAGACCGCAGGGAGACCGAAACGGAAGGCCGCAGGGAGACCGAAACGGGAGAAATCAGTCCGACAGAGGTGGAAGGCCGCAGGGAGACCGAAACGGAAGGCCGCAGGGAGATCGAGGCGGGAGAAACCAGTTCGACAGAGGTGGAAGACCGCAGGGAGACCGAAACGGAAGGCCGCAGGGAGATCGTAACGGAAGAAATCAGTCCGACAGAGGCGGTCGTAATTTTCAGAATGGGCGTCCAAATCAGAAAAACCGTTTTGAACAAGAAATCAATAAGTTAAATCAGAACAGCCCGGCAGCAATGGAAGAGGGCAGAGGCAAGGAGAGCCGTGAGCGTGATACGCGCAAAGGAAATAATCAGCGCCATGAAAAAGAGCTGATGGGTAAGAAAAAGGAGCGCTTTGATAATCTGGAGAAGAAGACCAGAGGAAAGAAGAATCAGCAGCCGGCGCCCAAGCCTCAGCAGAAAGAAGAGGAAACCATTAAGACAATTACGCTTCCAGAAAAAATGACGATTAAAGAGCTTGCTGACCGCATGAAGGTGCAAGTATCGGCAATTATCAAAAAACTGTTTTTACAGGGTACAATGGTGACAGTAAACAGTGAGATTGAATTTGTTGCGGCAGAAGAAATTGCGCTGGAATTTAACTGTATCTGTGAGATGGAAGAAAAGATTGACGTGATTGCAGAGCTTTTGAAGGAAGAAGAGGAAGATGAGGCAGTTCAGGTAAAACGTCCTCCGGTTGTCTGTGTTATGGGTCATGTCGATCATGGTAAGACGTCATTATTAGATGCCATTCGTGATACCCATGTGATTGACAAGGAAGCAGGCGGCATTACACAGCATATTGGAGCCTATATGGTAGAGTGCAACGGCGAGAAGATTACTTTTCTGGACACTCCAGGACATGAGGCTTTTACCGCTATGCGTATGCGTGGAGCAAATGCTACCGATATCGCGATTTTAGTAGTGGCGGCAGATGATGGCGTGATGCCGCAGACTGTGGAGGCGATCAGCCATGCGAAGGCGGCTGAGGTAGAAATTATTGTGGCGATCAATAAGATTGATAAACCAAGCGCCAATATCGAACGTGTAAAACAGGAGCTGGCAGAACATGAGCTGATTCCAGAAGATTGGGGTGGAAGTACAATTTTCGTTCCTGTGTCCGCACATACCCATGAGGGTATTGACAATTTGTTGGAAATGGTTTTACTGACTGCAGAAATCAGTGAATTAAAGGCAAATCCCAAGCGCAACGCCAGAGGATTGGTGATAGAAGCACAGCTCGACAAAGGGCGCGGTTCTGTGGCAACTATTCTCGTTCAGAAGGGAACCTTGAAGGTAGGCCAGCCCGTTGCCTGCGGAAGTTGTTATGGTAAAGTGAGAGCGATGATTGATGATAAGGGCAGAAGAGTCAAAGAGGCAGGTCCTTCCACTCCAGTGGAAATATTAGGGTTGAATAATGTGCCCAATGCCGGGGAAATCTTTGTATGTACCGATTCAGAGAAAGAGGCGAAGAGCTTTGCGGAAACCTTTATCTCTGAAGGACGTGAAAAGATGTTGGAGGATACCAAATCCAGGATGTCTCTGGATGATCTGTTCTCACAGATTCAGTCTGGTAATGTCAAGGAACTTCCAATTATTGTCAAAGCGGATGTGCAGGGTTCTGTGGAGGCTGTAAAGCAAAGCCTTGTGAAGCTGTCTGACGAGGAAGTTGTAGTTAAGGTGATTCACGGCGGCGTGGGAGCGATCAATGAATCAGACGTTAGTCTGGCTTCTGCTTCCAATGCAATTATCATCGGATTTAATGTGCGCCCAGATGCAACAGCAAAAGCAACTGCTGAGCGGGAAGGCGTAGATATGCGATTGTATAAGGTGATTTATAATGCCATTGAGGATGTGCAGGCAGCTATGAAGGGAATGCTGGATCCTGTATTTGAGGAGAAGGTGCTTGGCCATGCCGAAATTCGCCAGATCTTCAAAGCTTCTGGTGTGGGAAATATTGCCGGTTCCTATATATTGGACGGCTTATTCCAGAGAGGCTGCAAGGTTCGCATTTCCAGAGAAGGAGAGCAAATTTTCGAAGGTGATCTTGCATCTTTGAAACGTTTTAAAGACGATGTTAAAGAAGTAAAGGCAGGCTATGAATGCGGACTGGTATTTGATGGCTTCAATGAAATTCAGGAGCTTGATATTGTAGAGGCATACACTATGGTAGAGGTGCCACGATAATTTGAGGAGTAAATATGAGAAAGAACAGCATTAAGAATACAAGAATCAATGAAGAGGTGCTGCGGGAACTAAGCAATATTATTCGCGGAGAGATCAAAGATCCTAGAATTGACCCGTTGACCTCGGTGGTTGCCGTGGAGGTTGCGCCAGATTTGAAGAGTTGTAAGGCATATATCAGTGTCTTGGGGGATGAGACCTCCCAGCAGGACACAATTGCTGGATTAAAGAGTGCAGAAGGGTATATTCGCAGCAAATTGGCAAAAAATATTAATCTAAGAAATACGCCCGAGATCCGTTTTATAATGGATCAGTCTATTGAGTATGGCGTAAATATGTCAAAGCTGATTGATGATGTAAACAGGGAGTGATCCATATGAAAGATTTAGCATCCCAGTTGGCACAGGTAAAGACAGTTGCTATTGCAGGCCATGTCAGGCCCGATGGCGACTGTGTAGGTTCCTGCCTGGCAACTTACAATTATATTACCACCTGGTTTCCACAGATCCAGGCAGATATTTATCTGGAACCGATTCCGAATATATTTAAATTCCTGAAAAATTCAGATCAGATATGCAGCTCTTATGACAGCGATCAGAGATATGATCTATGTATTGTACAGGATTGTGGAGATACTGGCCGTCTGGGGGAAGCAGTGAAATATTTTGAGACCGCCAAGAAAACAATTTGTATTGACCATCATGTCAGTAACGACAGTTTTGCCGATGAAAATTATATTTTTCCAGAGACCAGTTCGACCTCAGAGTTGATCTTTGAACTGTTGGAAACCGAGCGGATTACAAAAGAGATCGCAGAGTGTATTTATGTGGGAATTGTCCATGATACTGGGGTATTTCAGTATTCCAGCACTTCCGCCAAAACGATGGAAACAGCAGGCATCCTGATGGAAAAGGGCATTGATTTTTCTAAAATCATAGATGATACATTTTATACAAAAACATTTGGGCAGAATCAAATTTTAGGTCAGGCACTTTTAAATAGTCAATTATTTTTGAATGGAGCAGTGATTGCCACAGCGATAAGCCAGGAGGAAATGAAGCAGTTTGGGGTGCAGCCAAAACATCTGGATGGGATTGTCAGCCAGCTTCGGGTTACAAAAGGCGTGGAAGCCGCTATATTTCTTTATGAAAATGAAAACCATACTTGGAAGGTGAGTATGCGTTCCAATGGAAAAGTGGATGTTGCCGCTATTGCTATGATGCATCAGGGCGGCGGACATGTGAGGGCTGCAGGGGCCAATATGCAGGGAGCTCCCGAAGAGGTCATTGCTGTAATCTGTGGAGAGATAGAAGGACAATTGCATGATTAATGGAATTATCAATGTGTATAAAGAAAAAGGCTATACTTCTCATGATGTGGTGGCAAAGCTGCGCGGTATCCTAAAGCAGAAAAAAATTGGTCATACTGGAACATTAGATCCAGATGCCGAGGGTGTGCTGCCGGTATGTCTAGGCAAAGCCACCAGGGTCTGTGACTTGCTTACAGATAAGGATAAGGTATATCAAGCAGTACTGCTGTTGGGAAAGGTTACAGACACTCAGGATATCACTGGGACAGTGCTAAGAGAAGCCTCTGTGGAATGTTCCAAGGAGGAGATTCAAAAGGTGATTAGAGGATTTGTGGGAGAGTATGCTCAGATTCCACCCATGTATTCGGCCCTAAAGGTCAATGGTAAAAAACTTTGTGATTTGGCAAGGGCAGGAGTGGAAGTGGAGCGTTCCCCACGACTCGTACAAATTTATTCTATTGATGTACAAAAGATTGCTCTGCCTCGTGTGTGGCTTGAGGTGCATTGTTCCAAAGGGACTTACATTCGCACGCTATGTCAGGATATCGGTGAGTCCGCAGGCTGTGGCGGTTGTATGGAGTCTTTGCTGCGCACTAGGGTTGCTGATTTTGAGTTAAAGGATGCATACAGGCTTGCAGAGATTGAAGCACAAGTACTTGCGGCTCGCAGTGAGCATTCACAGGGCGGGCTGACAAGGGATGATTTAACACAATTCGTAAAAGCTACGGACAGTGTGTTTTTGCAATACCCGAAGTTATGTGTGGAGGAAAAGTTTTCCAAACTTCTTTATAATGGCAATCCGCTTAGGCTCCAATGGATCAGTGATTGGAAAAATTCTTATCAGAACACAATAGTGCGTGTTTATGATCATAATCAGGTTTTTGTGGGAATTTATCAGTGGAAGGAAGCCAGCAGGGACATTCGTCCCATTAAGATTTTTATGGAATAGGACTGAAATTATGGAATACATAAAGCAAAGTATGACATTTGAAATCGAAGGACCTACGGTACTGTCATTGGGAAAGTTTGATGGTTTGCATCGGGGACATGAACTGCTGATGGAGTATATGAGAGAAAAAAAACAGGAACAGCAAAATTTAAAAGCGGCAGTTTTTACTTTTGATGTTCCACCCAGCGAGCAGACGCAGAATTTACAGATGCAGGTACTAACGACCAGCCAGGAAAAAGCACGGCTGTTTGAGGAAAATGGTATTGATTATCTGATTGAATGCCCTTTTACCAGAGAGATCATGTGTATGGAACCGGAGGAATTTATTGAGAGAATTGTAAAAAATCTACATGTAAAAGACATCGTGGTGGGAACGGATTTTCGTTTTGGGTATAAACGCAGAGGGGATTATCAGATGCTCAAACAATATGCTCCTCAATATGGATATCAATTAAAAGTTATGCCTAAAATGCAGGAGGAAGGCAGAGATATCAGCAGTACTTATATTCGTGAGGAAATTGCTGCTGGTCATATTGAGAAGGCACATAGATTATTAGGCTATCCATTTTTTGTGGAGGGAAATGTACTTCATGGAAGGAAGCTGGGCAAAGCAGTACTTGGTATTCCGACCATCAATCTAATTCCGCCATCGGAAAAATTACTTCCCCCTATGGGCGTTTACGTGACCAGCACAGAATACGCAGGAAAACATTATCCTGGAATTACTAATGTGGGCTGTAAACCTACGATACAGGGAGAAAATCCCATTGGAGTAGAGACACATTTGTTTGATATCTCAGAAGATATGTATGGCAGAATGGTTCGGGTAAGCTTTCTGAAACGGGTGCGGCCAGAGCAGAGATTTGACTCTCTTGACGCATTGAAAGCACAGATGGAACAGGATATTCAATATGGAAAAGTCTATTTTGACATAGGAAAAGGAGTTCAGAAGAACTAAAGGGTGAATTACATGGAATTAATATTAAATTTGCTGGGCGGCCTGGGATTGTTTCTGTTTGGTATGAATTTTATGAGCCAAGGTTTGCAGAAAGCGGCTGGTGCAAGGCTTCGGTCTATTTTGGAGGCAATGACCAAGAATAAGATTGTGGCGGTGTTGTTTGGCGCGCTGTTTACCGCGATTATCCAGTCTTCAGGCGCTACCACAGTTATGGTAGTCAGCTTTGTAAATGCAGGGATTATGACATTGGCACAATCGGTAGGCATTATATTTGGTGCAAACATCGGTACCACAATTACTTCTCAGCTTGTAGCGTTTAATCTGACTGGAGTGGCTCCCTTTATTTTATTTGTAGGGGCAGTTTTGATTATGTTTGGCAAGAAGCCTATGGTGAAAAAGATTGGAGAAGTAATTCTTGGGTTTGGCGCTTTGTTTATGGGAATCAGTATGATGAAAGATTCCATGACAGACTTAAGGGATTATCAGGTGGTACTGGATGTGCTCAGTAGTATGGATAACCCTCTGCTGGGGATCTTGTTTGGAACAGTGATCACAGTAGTGGTACAGAGTTCCTCTGTGACAGTCAGTATTCTGTTATTAATGGCAAGCCAGGGATTAATGGATTTGTCCGTCTGCTTTTATGTAATTCTCGGTTGTAATATTGGTTCCTGTACACCAGCAGTGTTGGCAAGTTTAGATGCTAAGAAGGAAGCGAAGCGGGCGGCTTTGATTCATGTGATGTTTAATGTGTTTGGAATGGTGATAATAGGTATTTTGATGGCATTTGGCATGAAGTATTTTGAAGATTTTATTTTACATATTTCTGGTTCAGATGTGGGCCGATGTGTGGCAAATGCCGATTCCCTTTTCAAAATTTTCCAGACAATTATTTTCCTGCCATTATCGGTACAGTTTGTGGCGCTTACGCGCCGTATGATTCCAGGAGAAGATCAGGAGCAGAAGGAATACCAGCTTCTCTATATTGGAAAACAAAATATTTTCTCCCCCTCTACGGCAGTGGTGGAAACCACCCAGGAGATTGAGCGTATGGGCAGTATGGCGCGCGAGAATCTGCAGCTCGCAATGGAAGCATTTTTTGAACGAAATCAGGAGAAAATTGCCAAGGTCTACGAGACAGAGAAACAGATTGATTTTTTAAGTCATGAGATTACAGATTATTTGGTAAAAATCAATCAGCTTCAGCTGCCAGTGGTCGACGCTAAGCGCATTGGCGGGCTGTTCCATGTGGTGAGTGACATTGAGCGGATTGGAGATCATGCAGAAAATATTGTCGATGCGGCAGTAAAAAGTGGAGAGGAGAGTCTGGATTTTACCAAGAAGGGACAAAAGGAAATTCAGGAAATGCACCAGAAAACAATGGTGATTTTGGAAAAATCTATGGAAATGTTTACCACTATGGATAAGAAGAATCTTCCAGACATCCTGGAGTTGGAAAATAGTATCGACTATATGGAGCGGCAGCTTCAGCAAAACCATGTAAAACGTATGGCTAAGGGCAAATGCTCTCCTATGGCTGGAATCTTGTTTACAGATTTAACGACAGGGCTTGAGCGTGTAGCAGATCATGCAACCAATATTGCATTTTCTATTTTAGAGGGTGATCCAGCGGAAGCAAAAAGCTGAGTATAACAATTATACTTAGAAAATGGTAACAGTTCAGCTCACGCCCCTTAGACAAGCCACAGACCGCCTGTAAAGCAGGCTATCCGCTGCCAAAGCAGCTTCTGTCTGAGGCTTAATGGGCGTTCTGTCCATCAGACGCATTATGTGTTCATTCATGCCAGCATGATTCACACATGATGCATCTGATGGCTGAACTGGTACAAAAAATATTACAAAAATATTACAATATTCTTGACAATGTAATATTCCCTTGATATAATGACCAGCATAAGACAGTTTTTTCAGGAGGATCATTATGAAAAATATTTACATAAAATTGTTTCTGGCATGTTTGGCGGGTTCAGCCGCATTTGGCATATTTTGGATGCCCACGCAGGCGGCAAACCAAGCGAGCGCAGGTGTTTCCGCGGTACTTAACGATAGCCTGGTAAGTGATTCCAGCGCCGGTATTTCCACAGTATTAAATCAGAGTTTGATTGCAGAATCCAATACTAGTGCATCCGCACAGAATGCACAGCCTAAGGCAAAGGAGACAAAAGGCGGATTGATTTGTGGTTATGCGAACTTGGGTATCGCCAATGTGGAAAACCACCTCAATATCCGTGAAGGTGCCGGAGAGGAATATGATCTGGTTGGAAAGCTTCAGGTAGATGCAGGATGTGAGATCTTGTCGCGAGAAGGAGAATGGTGCCGTATTCGCTCTGGTGAAGTAAACGGGTTTGTAAAGGGTGAATTTTTGCTGACAGGGGAAGCGGCTGCGCAGCGGGCAGAGGAAGTAAAATTAACGGTGGCCACTTCTAACACTCAGACCTTAAATGCCAGAGTAGAACCGAGTACAGACAGTACAATCTGGACAACGATTGCCGAAGGAGAAGAATTGCAAGTGTTGGAAGATATGGGAGCTTGGGTCAAGGTAGATGTGGACGGAGATGCTTGCTATGTAGCCAGAGAGTATGTGGTAATGTCAGAGCAGCTTCCAAAGGCAATGACCATGACGGAGATCCAATATGGCCAAGGTGTGTCAGATGTCCGTGTGGATATGGTGCAGTATGCCTGCCAGTTTATTGGAAACCGTTATGTCTGGGGCGGTACAAGCTTGACGAATGGGGTTGACTGTTCTGGATTCGTGATGCGTATTTATGAAAAATATGGTATTTCTCTGCCCCATTATTCTGGCGCTCAGGCGGGTTATGGCACTAAAATTGATGCTTCTGAGGCAAGACCTGGAGATTTGTTCTTCTATGGAAATGGAAGTGGAATCAACCATGTAGCGATGTATATTGGCGATGGACAGGTGGTCCATGCCAGCTCCGAAAAGACTGGCATCAAGATTTCCAATGCATTCTATCGTACACCAGTTTGCGTGACAAGATTGTTAAATGATTGATTATGATAACGATATAAGATGTGTGATATATAAACGCCAAAGTAATCCCCCCATCTGTGGAGTTTCACAGATGGGGGGATTTGTTAGATATCCAAAAGTTCTGAAATATCCGAGAAGTTAATATACAAATGTTCGTAAATGTTAGCTTTGATCAGATCGGAAAAAGAATAGATGACAGGGGCAGCAGCGTTTTCCATATCATATACAAGAACTATTTGTTTCATTGGGTCAACAATCTTGGAGATACAATTTCGATCACCCAATCTGGAGCCCCATGACATCCGTGATCATTCAGTTTGTTTATGTCGCAGATGACAGAGATATCCGGTTCCAGGTATTTTGAGTTATCTGCAGAGAGAAACACAGCAAAAGGAGCAGGGAAAACCTCATAGGTTTCTTTATTTTCACGAATATAATTCCCAATTTCCAAATGTAAGAAGGATAATATTCTTTGGTGTTTGGTATTTGGAGGCGCCATATAGTATAATTGGCCGTCTATCAGTTCTGCCCGTTTCCCGTCTGGCAGTGCATAGATATCATCAATGGTATATTGTTTTTCATGTGCAAATGCTGGCGGCATAGGTTCACTTCCTTTCCTAGGATAATAAATATTTTAGTAAGTAAAGTATGGGACAGATGAATGGGAAAGTCAAGAAGAACTTTTCTTTTCAACAAGACAGGCGAAATCCACACAAGGGAAGGTTCAAAGGTATGGAGGACGCAGATTAAACTTCAAAAGATTTTTAGATTTGATCTCTATAAAATGCGCAATTTTTTGCGCATTTTGATTTTGTTTTAAAACGGAAAAGAGTTGTGCAACATTAATAAAAAAGATTTAAAAATACTGGAAAAATTGTCGATTGCGTATTGAAAGCTGAATGCTATATAATAAAGATGTAATGATTGGTTGCGCAACATTCCCAGTACGTTGTTCATATGATTGAGTGATCGGAGTATGGAAGGGGATGATTGAGGCAGGTGCGTGAAAGTGAAGGAGGAAATGAGATGAAAAAAGGGAAACTGCAGCGAGGGCTGGCAATGGCCTTGTCTGCTGCAATGCTGCTTACTGGGATTAATTATCCTAGTATCACAGCGAAGGCCGCGGAGACAGGGCAGGTCGTATTTGAAGATGATATGGAAGACAAAAGTTCCCAAGAGGCAGGTTGGACGATTGGTTGGGACGAAGCAGCAGAAATAGGAACAGAGAGTCGGGCAGCCAATGAGTGGGCAACAAGTAATAAGACAAAGTGGTGGTCGTTTAAAACAGAAAACGCAGCTCAGACCGTCACTTTAACCCGTATTGTAACAGGAGTGGAGACAGGAAATTATAAGGCTTCCTTGGATGCAGACGGCGGGAATATTGCAGGTACACTTAGTATTTCCGTATTAGATGGCACAGAAGCTGAGGGTGAAGAAGGCAGTGTGAAACAGTCGAAAGAAATTGAGTTTGGTGAATGGGATAAATTTAAGACCACTGTGACAGAACCATTAACACTCAGTAAAACAGCGTCTGTGATGATTCGGATTACCATTACAACACAGGCTCAGGGCTGGTTTGATTTGGATAATATTAAACTGACTCAAGAAATGCCTGATGAGGAAGCAAAAACAGCAGCCATAAATAGTTTGAAAACATTGATTGATCAATGCAAAGCTTTAAACGCCTCAGACTATCAGGCAGAGAGCTGGGCTGCACTGCAGACAGCAATTTCTTCAGCGCAGGCAGTGTATGACGATGCGGCAAACAAATCGCTTGCTGAGATTCAGGCGGCAATCACAGCGCTGCAGGCAGCAAAAAATGCCCTGGTAGATGCGGGCCTTGTAGAAAATGCAGGTGTAATTGTTGATAAAGTGGAAGGCATCACAGATGAATTTATCCGTGGTGTGGATATTTCCACTTATATAAGCTTGATTGACAGTGGTGTTAAATATAAGGGCTGGAATGGCGAGGAACTTGATGATGTGGGATTTTTCAGGCTTTTAAAAGAGGCTGGGGTAAATTATGTCCGTATTCGTGTCTGGAACGACCCATATAAAGATGCCGAGAAGAAACAGGGCTATGGCGCCGGAAACTGTGATGTGGAAAAAGCAGCCCGTATGGGCGCCTGGGCGACTCAAGCTGGCTTAAAGGTAATGATAGATTTCCATTATTCTGATTTCTGGGCAGATCCAGGAAGACAGATTGCGCCAAAAGCATGGAAAAATTATAGCGTGGAGCAGAAGGCTGAGGCGATCGGAACATTTACCACAGAGAGTTTGAATACAATTATTGCTGCAGGCGCAGATGTGAGAATGGTGCAGGTCGGCAATGAGACTACCGCCGCAATCTGCGGAGAAAAAGACTGGGCGAATATGGCAGCACTCTTCAAAGCTGGCTGTGCAGCAGTAAAGAGTGTGGATCCAACTATTTTAAGAGCCATTCACTTTACAAACCCAGAGAAATCCAGCAATATGAAGGGTTATGCGGAGAAACTGAATACATATGAGGTGGATTATGATGTATTTGCATCTTCCTACTATCCATATTGGCATGGAACATTGCAAAATCTTACAGATGTATTGAGCAATATAGCAACTACTTATAATAAAAAGGTAATGGTGGCAGAGACCTCCTGGGCAAGCACGATGGAGGATGGAGACGGTCAGCCCAATGTAGTGCGCAAAGGAAACAATGACGATACCTCTGTGTATGCAGCAACCCCGCAGGGTCAGGCTTATGAAGTACGCGACGTCATAGATGCAGTGGCAAAGGTTGGAGAGGCTGGAATCGGCGTGATGTACTGGGAACCAGCATGGCTTCCAGTCAATGTCTATCATGCAGACGCCGAAAATGCAGAGCAGATTTTAGCAGCAAATCATCAGGCATGGGAGACTTACGGTTCTGGATGGGCTTCCAGTCACAGTATTGGTTATGACACCGCAGTCAATGAAGACAATTATGGCGGTTCCGAATGGGATAATCAGGCAATGTTTGATTTTGAGGGCAATCCGCTGCCATCCCTGAATGTCTTTAAATATGTTTTGACAGGCGCTACTGAGCCAAAGAAATTAGATACCATCGCGGATTCTAGTATTGATGTAAACTTTGGTGAAAATATAGCAGATAAACTTCCTACTACCGTGAACGGTGTTTACAATGATAAATCCAAGGCAGAAAATCTGCCGGTAGTATGGAATCAAGACGATATCGCAGCGATTAAAGGATTTGGGCAGTTTTTTGTAAAGGGTACTGTTACTTATCAGACAGAGACTATGAACACAGTCTGTACTGTAAATGTTGCGCCGGAGAATCTTCTGCTTCAGGGCGGCTTTGAAGAAGGACGTGACAAATGGAAGATTGAAGGAACAGGATATAAGTCCAAAACAACAGATGATCCCAGAAGCGGGCAGCATTGTTTGGGATTTTATTTGGGAGATGCTGATTATGAATTTACAGCTACTCAGTCTGTGACGGTGGAGACGCCTGGAACTTACGGCGCTTTTATGTATCTGCAGGGTGGTGAGGAAGGAAAGGTCACAGCAAATATTAAGCTCTCGAATGATACACAAAATACTTCTTCCGATGCGGATGCATCTGTAAAGGGATGGAAGGTTTGGCAAAATCCAAATACAGAGGATGTCAAGGCGGCAATAGGAGATACTTTGACTGTAACCATAACTGTAAATGGAAAAGCGACTAGCTGGGGCAGTGTGGATGATATTTATTTATATCTGAAACAGGCAGATCCGGTTTATCAAGTGACATATCATCTGGATAGTGGTGTCAATGCAGAGACCAATCCAGTAAAATTTGACGGCACAAAGACAATTGCACTTGCTGACCCAAGCCGTGAGGGATATAGCTTTAAGGGCTGGTATACAGACAGCGAATTTAAAAATAAGATTACTGAGATTGCCAAAGGAACTGCAAAAGATTTAGAATTGTATGCAAAGTGGGAAAAAGTCACAGTTGAAGCAGGAGAAGCTTTGATCACCTATGAATTGAATGGCGGAACGAACCATGCAGATAATCCAGCGAAGTATACGGAAGGCCAGGCATTAGAGTTGAAAGATCCAAGCCGTGAAGGATATACGTTTAAGGGCTGGTATACAGACAGTGAATTTAAGAACGAGTTTGCGGGAATTACCAGTGAAACCAAAGGAAATCTGACAATATATGCAAAGTGGGAAGAAATCACAGTTGCACCTGGGGAGGCTCTGATCACTTATGAACTGAATGGCGGAACGAACCATGCAGACAATCCAGTTAAATATACGGAAGGTCAGCCATTGGAACTGAAAGATCCAAGCCGTGAAGGATATACGTTTAAGGGCTGGTATACAGACAGTGAATTTAAGAACGAGTTTGCGGGAATTACCAGTGAAACCAAAGGAAATCTGACAATATATGCAAAGTGGGAAGAGGAAGGAAATTCAGACAATAAAGATGTCAAAGTGACAGAAATTAAGTTAGATGCTTCCACGAAGAAAATTTTACGAGGTAAGAGCTTTACTCTGAAAGTTACGGATGTGCTGCCGAAAGATGCAACAGAAAAAGCGGTTATATGGAGCACCAGCAGCGACAAAGTGGCAAAAGTGAATAATAATGGTGTGGTGACAGCAGCAGGACCAGGGGAGGCAGTGATCACAGCCACAGCAAAGGACGGCAGCGGTGTAAAGGCACAATGCAAAATTGTTGTACCATATAAGATTACTTATAAATTAAACAAAGGCAAAAACCATAAGAGCAATCCGTCCACTTACTTTGAACAGAAGATTACTCTGAAAAATCCCACCAGAAAAGGTTATGTATTTAAGGGCTGGTATACAGACAGCAAATTTAAGAAGAAAATTACCAGCATTGCTAAGACCAGCAAGAAAGATATCACCCTCTATGCAAAGTGGAGTAAAGTCACAGTAAAGAAGGCGTCCTTAAAGAAGGTGGCAAATGTTTCTGGCAAAAAAGCAAAAGTTACCATTAAAAAGGTATCTGGGGTCAAAGGATATCAGGTTTTGTACAGCACTGATAAGAAATTTAAGAAGAATGTCAAGAAAGTGTTGACAAAGAAAACGACTTGTACGCTTACCAAGCTCAAAAAGAAGAAGACCTACTATGTAAAAGTGCGCGCTTACAAGCTGGATTCCAAAGGAGAGAAAGTATTTGGCGCTTACAGCAAGGTAAAAACAGTTAAAATCAGGAAATAATTTCTTTACAAGCCTGTAACCATATGGTATAATGCTACCTGGTGAGTGTCTGTAAGACACTTGCCAGAAGCATAAAACAGCCCATATTCAGTAACCGGAAACTCCGACCATTACTTAATATTCTGTATTCTTTACAGCATTTTGAATCTGTCAATATAGTACAGAGAATTGCTTGTATAAAGAGACTCAGGCGGGCGATACTAGTATTTAAGGAGGTTATCATAAAATGATAGCAAAGGAAAAGAAACAGGCAATTATGAATGAATATGCGAGAACTCCTGGAGATACAGGTTCACCAGAAGTTCAGGTTGCAATTCTGACAACAAGAATCCAGGAATTAACAGAGCATTTGAAGAAGAATCCTAAGGATCATCATTCCAGACGCGGTCTTTTGAAAATGGTAGGTCAGAGACGTGGTCTGCTGGCTTATTTGAAGAAGGTAGATATTGAGAGATATCGTACATTGATTGATCGTCTGGGAATCAGAAAATAATTTTGAGTTTACGAGAATAGAGCGGTTTTCCGCTCTATTTTCACTAGTGTCAAGACACTAGATTGGACAGAGGGATATCCCGAGACCACTGAGCTGTATATAAAAAATTGTATATGGCTCAGTAGTTTCGGTATCTTCTGTCTCGCAGAAAAATTCAAAGGAAATCACTGTATATGTGAAAGAAGAGGAGAAAGATTATGTACAAACAGTTTACTATGGAATTGGCAGGCAGAACGCTGAGAATTGACATAGGCAGAGTAGCAGCACAGGCGAATGGCGCCGCATTTATGCATTATGGAGATACCGTTGTTCTGTGTACCGCTACTGCATCTGATAAACCAAGGGAAGGAATTGATTTCTTTCCTTTGAGTGTAGAATATGAGGAAAAGCTGTATGCTGTCGGTAAAATTCCGGGCGGTTTTAATAAAAGAGAGGGCAAGGCGTCTGAGAATGCAATCTTAACGTCCCGCGTGATTGACCGTCCAATGCGTCCATTGTTTCCCAAGGATTATCGAAATGATGTCACTCTGAATAATCTGGTCATGAGTGTGGATCCCCAATGCCGTCCAGAGTTGGTGGCAATGCTTGGTTCTGCCATCGCTACCAGCATTTCAGATATTCCCTTTGCAGGTCCCTGTGCAACCACTCAGGTGGGAATGATTGACGGTGAATTTGTCGTTAATCCTACTCAGGAAGAATGGAAAAATGGGGATTTGAATTTGACCGTGGCTTCTACCAGTGAGAAAGTGATTATGATTGAGGCAGGAGCAAATGAGATTCCAGAAGATAAGATGATTGAGGCCATTTATATGGCGCACGAAGTCAATCAGAGTATCATTGCTTTTATCAATGAGATTGTGGCAGAAATTGGAAAAGAGAAACATCAATATACAAGTTGTGCTGTGCCAGACGAGTTGTTTGCAGCAATTCGGGAACAGGTTCCTCCAGAGAAGATGGAGGAGGCTGTATTTACGGATGTGAAACAAGTACGGGAAGAAAACATCAAGAAGATAACAGAGCAGTTGGAAGAAGCTTTTGCAGAAAAAGAAGAATGGCTGGAAGTATTGGGAGAAGCCATTTACCAGTACCAAAAGAAGACGGTACGCAAGATGATATTAAAAGACCATAAACGACCGGATGGACGGGCAATCGACCAGATTCGTCCACTTGCCGCAGAGGTGGATTTAATCCCCAGAGTACATGGTTCCGCGATGTTTACCCGTGGACAAACCCAAATCTGCGATGTGGTGACGCTGGCGCCCTTATCTGAAGTTCAGAGGATTGACGGACTGGATGAAAATGAAGTCAACAAACGTTATATGCATCACTATAATTTCCCCTCTTATTCTGTGGGAGAGACAAAACCCAGCAGAGGTCCGGGACGCCGTGAAATTGGACATGGTGCGCTTGCAGAGCGCGCTTTGATGCCAGTGCTCCCCTCTGAGGAGGAATTTCCATATGCGATCCGTGCAGTGTCTGAGACTTTTGAATCCAATGGCTCTACTTCTATGGCTTCCACCTGTGCTTCCTGTATGGCGTTGATGGCTGCAGGCGTGCCAATCCGCAAAATGGTAGCTGGAATTTCTTGTGGTTTGGTGACGGGAGATACTGATGATGATTATCTGGTATTAACAGATATCCAAGGATTAGAGGATTTCTTTGGTGATATGGATTTTAAAGTGACAGGTACACACGAAGGAATTACCGCCATCCAGATGGATATCAAGATTCATGGTTTGACCAGGCCGATTGTTGAGGAAGCAATTCGCAGAACCAGGGAGGCAAGACTCTATATCATGGATGAGGTTATGTCTAAGGCAATTGCAGAGCCTCGCAAAGAAGTGGGAGAATTTGCACCAAAAATCGTCCAGATCCAGATTGATCCAGCTAAGATTGGCGATGTGGTTGGCCAGAGAGGAAAAACGATCAATGCGATTATTGAACAGACTGGCGTAAAGATTGACATCAGTGATGAGGGAGCTGTTTCTGTCTGCGGCACAGATAAGGAAATGATGGACAAGGCTGTGAAAATGATTGAGATTATCACCACAGATTTTGAGGCAGGTCAGATTTTTACAGGAAAAGTGATCAGTATTAAAGAGTTTGGTGCATTTTTGGAGTTTGCACCAGGAAAAGAAGGAATGGTTCATATTTCTAAAATCTGCAGAGAACGTATTGAACATGTGGAGGATGTATTAACCCTGGGCGATATCGTCACTGTTGTTTGCCTTGGCAAAGATAAGATGGGAAGAATCAGTTTTTCAATCAAAGATGTGCCAAAGGAAGCGCGTAAAGGATTTTAGTTTTAAGATAAGGAGGGCAGTGTGTAATACATTGTCCTCTTATTTTATTGAAAGAAGAGAAATGATATAGTAATGATATTTGAAAGGAAACATTACGCCTATATAGGTATAATGTTTCCTCTTTTACATTAGAAAAGTTTTATGAACTTTTCTAATATATGAAAAATATTATGCGCAATCGTCTCATGAATTTTGAGTTTCCCCATTTTTTATAACAGCCGATCTTATAAGTGCCAAAAGGTCTGAAAATCTATTTTCATAGGTTTCTAAATAGTTACCCAAAAACAAAATACATATCCCTGCATATATTAATTAAAAAGGAATTCATATGGACAGAGTCAGACGGATTATCAATGCGCAGGCAGCATATGAAAGAGGATATTTTGGTGAGAATATAGGTGTGGCTGTCTTAGATACTGGAATATTTCCGCATTCAGATTTTGGACGCCGCATAACCTATTTCCTGGATTTTATCCGTGATAGAAGAAATATCTATGATGACAATGGGCACGGAACCCATATTGCAGGGATTATCGGCGGCAATGGAAAATCCTCCAATGGAAGATTTATGGGTATTGCCCCTAGATGTCATTTTATTATTATAAAAATTTTAGATAAAAAAGGGAATGGAAACACGGAAAATGTGGTACAGGCAATTGAATGGCTGGTGCGTCATAAGGAGGCCTATAAGATACGGATTGTCAACATATCAATTGGAATGGTATTGCAGGCGGAGAGTCAGGAACGAGCCCGACTGTTAAAAGCAGTGGAATATGCCTGGGATCACAATTTGGTGGTAGTGGCGGCAGCAGGGAACAATGGACCTAGAGAAAATAGTGTCACTGTGCCAGGTATCAGCCGCAAAATCATTACAGTGGGTTGTTATGACGACGATAAAGAGCAGATTGGCAGATCTATGTTAAAACCAGAATATTCTGGACGGGGACCAACAGATCATTGTATTGTGAAACCAGAATTGGTAGTACCAGGAACAAACGTAACAAGTTGTGCCAATCAGCCAGGTATGTATACCAAAAAAAGCGGAACTTCTATGGCGGCGCCGATGGTGAGCGGCAGTATTGCCCTGCTGTTAAGTAAATATCCTCATTTTTCTCCGGCAGATGTCAAACTGCGCCTTTATCAGAGGACAGTAGATCTGGGCCTGCCATTATCAAAACAAGGGTGGGGGATGGTGGACATTCGCAGATTGTTGTGATAGAATGTCACAAGAGTGACGGAGAACAGCTTGATTCTTTTAGATAAAAATCATGGATATGAGAGGGAAATTTACATGAAAAAGATTAAGAAATTTTTATTGGGAAGAGCTACGATCGTAGCATTTGCGATAGTAGTCCAGCTAAGCTGGATTTTGTCGTTTTTGCTGGGATTTCGTCAACGGTATACCTTTTTAAATACAATTATTGATCTGATCGCTATCTTTGTTGTACTGGTTATTGTAAATAAGCGGAGCAATCCATCTTATAAAATTGCCTGGACCGTGGTAATATTGGCAGTTCCCATGATAGGGCTTTTGGTTTATTTTATTTTTGGACGTTCTGATCTCACTCGCCCAACCAGAAAGCGTATGGAGGCAATCAATCAAGAGATGGAGCTATTGCTGCCCGAAAATCAAGCGGTGATGGAAAAGCTGGCAATGGAGGATAAAACGGTCTACCGACAGGCAAAGTATATCAGAGATTGGGCCAAATTTCCCATATACGAGAATACAACAGCAAAATATTATCCCACTGGGGAAGAAATGTTTCCAGAATTGTTAGAGGCACTGGAGGAAGCCAAACATTTTATTTTTATGGAGTATTTTATTGTGGAAGAGGGATATATGTTTGGCAAAATTTTGGATATTTTGAAGCGCAAGGCAAAAGAAGGTGTGGATGTGCGTTTTATCTATGATGATTTTGGCTGTGTCACCACTCTTCCAGTAAAATATTATCTGTCGATGCAGGAATGGGGCATTAAATGTGTGCGTTTTAATCCGCTTTATCCAGTGATGTCTGTGATCATGAATAACCGCGATCATCGCAAGATCTTGGTGGTTGATGGCAAGGTGGGATTTACCGGAGGAATTAATCTTGCGGATGAATACATTAATAAGATTGAACGTTTTGGGTATTGGAAAGATACGGGACTTCGACTGGAAGGAGAAGCAGTATGGAGTTTTACCATTATGTTCCTTGAAATGTGGGCTTATATCAACCGCACAGAGGAGACGGATTTGCAGCAGTTTCGTCCAGAGCGCTATCAGACAGAGCCGTTTGTCAGTGATGGCTATATACAGCCTTATGCAGACAGTCCACTGGATTCTGAGACGACAGGAGAAAATATTTATATGAATATGATCAGCAAAGCCAGGGAGTATGTATATATTTTTACTCCATATCTAATTCCAGATCATGAGATGATCAAGGCTTTGCAGAATGCGGCAAAGAGCGGGGTGGATATCCGCATTATTATGCCAGGTATTCCAGATAAGAAAGTAGTTTACTGGATGAGTCAGTCCTATTATGAGCCTTTGATTGAGTGCGGGGTGCGGATCTATCAGTATAAACCAGGATTTCTCCATGCAAAATGTTTTGTCAGTGATGACAAGTTGGCAACCGTGGGAAGTATCAATATGGATTACCGCAGTTTGTACCTACATTTTGAGTGCGGTGTCTGGATGTATGAATCTTCTGCTGTTCAGAAGGTGAAACAGGATGTGCTGCAGGTGATCGCAGAATCTGAAGAGATCAATATAGAGTTTTGCCAGAAGCGTCCTGCAGCAATCCGCACTTTTCTTGGGGTAGTGCGTCTGTTTGCGCCGTTGTTGTGACAAATTTATGATACCAGAAAGGCTTCCAATGTTTTGAGAAAATAATCTTTAAACTCAGCCTTTTTCACACTTTTCTTGTACAGTATATTGACAGCGCCGATTTCCTGTTTGTTTAATTTATAGACTAATTTTCCAGCTACCTTGCCTTTTTTGACGGGAGCGTCTGCATGTTTCGGCAGTTTTAATTCTTTTGTAATCTGTGACAGATCAGAGCCAGTGACATCCATATAGGAGAAATCAGATTCATAAGTCAAAGCTACCTGATCGGCAGTACCGCCCTGCACAGTTAGTTTTGGCAGTTTTACTTTTTTTGTGTCTGTATAGACTTGACATTTTCCAAAGCCATAATTCAAAAGGGTGGTGGCGTCCTGAAAACGTACCTTATGGTCGGGAGCAGCCATAATTACGGCAATCAATTTCAGGCCGTCTTTTTCAGCGGTGGCAGAGACACAATATTTTGCCTGGCTGGTAGAACCTGTTTTTAGTCCAGTTGCATAGGGATATTGGCGAATCAATTTATTGGTGTTAGTGAGACCAAATTCTGAGGAGCCTCTTCTGGTGACATGGGTGATATTTTCCATCCAGATCGTACAGTAGTTATGTATTTGTGGATATTTGGTGATTAACTCTCTGGACATCAGGGCAACATCCCAGGCAGTGGTCATATGTCCGTCTACATCCAGACCACAGCAGTTTACAAAGGTGGTATTTTTCATCCCCAGATCTTGGGCGCGTTGATTCATTTTTGATACAAATTCTTGCTCGCTTCCACAAATATGTTCTGCCATAGCGACACAGGCATCATTGGCACTGGCCACAGAGATGCATTTGAGCATAGTGTCCACGGTCTGAGTTTCACCGGCTTCCAGAAAAACTTGGGAACCGCCCATACTGGCGGCATATTCAGAGACGGTAACAGTATCGTCCAGTGAGATTTTCCCTTCCTCCAGCGCATCAAAGATCAAAATCATGGTCATGATTTTGGTGATGCTGGCGGGATGCAGCGGGGTGTTGGCGTCTTTTTCATAGATTACCTGACCGGTGGAAGCTTCGATCAGCACCACAGAGGGGGCAGAGACAGAAACCTCGCCAGCAGACGGTTCTGGCGCTTCTGTCTGGGAGGAAGGCGACAGCGATGTGAAAAACAGAGCAGCCGACAATAGAAAAGATAAAATACAATGCATAGTATAACCTCCAGGAAACATAGCTATAAGATATACTAAAGTGTAAGCAACAGGCATGGACGATATGACAATTTTGAAAAGAAAGGCAGGGGGCAGGTATGGTTTTAATTTTGATATTGGCATTGTTGTTTCTGTATATTGTATGGCAGAGGTGGGAGTTATCCCGTTTCGGTGTTACCTGTTATGAGGTGTGTTCTCCAAAACTTAAGAAAGAGGCTTGCGCCGCGGTGATTGCAGATCTGCATGGATTTTTCTATGGGAAGGAAAATAAACGGCTTTTGGAACAAGTAAAGAAGATTGAGCCACAAGTGATATTAATTCCAGGGGATTTACTGGTCTCAAAATATCCAGATACCTATGAAAAAGCTTTGAAAACATTACAGGAACTTGTCAAGATTGCTCCTGTCTATTATAGCTATGGCAATCATGAGAGCCGCCTGCGTGATTCGAAACGGATCAATCATCCCCCGTTTATGAAGTATTTAAAACGGGCAGAGGATTTGGGTGTGCAAATTATGGAAACAGAGAGCAGGGAAATTTCTCTGGGAGAAAACCAAGTAATACTGTCCGCCTTGGAGCTGGAATTGGATTACTATGAAAAGGGTGAGATTCCTCCGATGAAGGATGCTTATATGAAGAAGCATTTAAAATTGCACAAGGAGGAGTTGTTTCAAATTTTACTCGCCCATAATCCAGCATATGCAGAAAATTATGCCAAATGGGGGGCAGATGTAACATTTTGTGGACATAATCACGGGGGATTAATTAGGATTCCTGGGATTGGAAGCCTGATCTCCCCACAGCTTACACTGTTTCCGAAATATGATGCGGGAAAATTTCAGATAGGAGATCGCTGTGTGATTGTCAGCAGAGGGCTTGGCACCCACACTTTTCATGTGCGCATTTTTAATCGGGCAGAACTTTTGCAGATAAAATTTCTTCCTCAATAGTGTTAGCAAAATGCAGTTTAAAGCGTTTCCTTAGTTGTTTTTGCTTTACACTTTGAAGTGCTTTTGTTATAATGGATTTACCAATGAAATCGCACAGAGAAAGCAGGTGATTGAATGCCGACAAATGCTGAGATTATTAAAAACGCCATTGATGATTTTAAGAAAATTCAGGATTATATGGCAATAGCGCGTAAAGAAAATGCCACAGAAACCTATGCGAAATTGAGAGATGAGTATCTCTCTCTGAAAGCACTTTTAACTGTGTTGGGCGTCAATCTGACAGACATAGACAAAATGAAAGAGTAAGGGAACAGTTGTGACAGCAAAAATATGGATCTAAAAGTAAAATTGCAGGTGTTTGAAGGGCCTTTGGATCTCCTTTTGCATCTGCTTGAGAAAAACAAAGTAAGTATTTATGATATTCCGATTGTGGAAATTACCAATCAGTACATGGAGTACATTAGCGAGATGAAGCGCCAGGATCTGAATATTGTCAGTGAATTTCTAGTGATGGCAGCCACCCTGCTGGATATTAAATCCCGTATGCTGCTGCCCAAAGAAGAGAAGGAGGAAATTCAGGAGGATCCCAGGGCGGAGCTGGTACAGAAATTGCTGGAATATAAGATGTATAAGTGTATGTCCTATGAATTAAAGGATCGTCAAGTGGATGCGCAGAAGGTGATGTTTAAAACGCCAACGATTCCAGATGAAGTCCGTAAATATCAGGAGCCGGTGAATCTGGAGGAATTGTTGTCCAATGTCACCTTAAAAAAACTTAATGCCATTTTTAAGTCTATTATGCGCAAAAGAGAGGACAAGATTGACCCGATTCGTTCCAAGTTTGGAAAGATTGAGAAGGAAGAAGTGTCCTTAGAAGAACGAATGGTATATCTGGAACAGTATGCGATTGCTCATCGGAATTTTAGTTTTCGAGGAATTTTGGAGGCACAGAGCACGAAAATGGAAATTATTGTCACATTTTTGTCCATCCTGGAATTGATGAAAACTGGAAAAATATTGATTTCCCAAGAAAATATTTTTGATGATATCCTGATTGAGTCAAGGATTGCCGCATAACCCGCGGTGATAGATGAGAATGGAGAAGATATGAGACCAGAGCAGTACGAAGCGATTATAGAAGGGATTCTCTTTACAATGGGGGAGTCCGTAGAGATATCCAGGCTTGCCCAAGTCTTGGAATTAGAAGAGGAACAGGTGCGAGAAATTCTGCATCAAATGATGGAACGGTATGGAAAGGAAGACAGGGGCATTGAGATTATGGAGATTGAAAATGCCGTCCAGTTGTGTACCAAGAAGGAATTATATGGGTATCTGGTGAAGATTGCCAAGCAGCCTAAACAGCATGTACTCACAGATGTTCTCTTAGAAACATTATCTATTATCGCCTATAAGCAGCCAATTACCAGGTTGGAAGTTGAGAAAATCCGCGGCGTCTCCTGTGCCCATGCAGTCAATAAGCTGATGGAGTATAATTTGATCTGTGAATTGGGGCGGCTGGATGCGCCAGGCAGACCGTTGCTGTTTGGGACAACGGAGGAGTTTTTGCGCAGCTTTGGAGTTCAGTCCATTGATGAGCTTCCTCGGCTAAATCAAGATCAATTGGAAGAATTTCGCCAGCAGGCGGAGGAGGAAATGAAACTAAAAATGGATGTGTAGATACATAGGAATCATTACTCTAAAAGACATAATACAGCAGCTTTTTCATATAATGAAGGGAAATCAGAAATCGGATGTGAGAAAGCTTTATGATGGGATTTTTGAAAATAGTTCGGAGAGGTTACTACAGAGAAAAGGGTAGAAGGCAGATGGATCAACCTCTGCGGCAGCGGCAGATAAAAGCAGGATTCGGAACACGTATCCTGCTTTTTAGTCTGTGCGTATCTTTTTCTTTTGTGGGAAATATGCCAGAGGTATTTGCACAAGAGACAGAACAGGCAAAGGTAACAGAAGCAGCAGAAAATCAGCAGGAAGTAGTTCCAACAGAAGCAGAAAATCAGCAGGAAGTAGTTCCAACGCAAGCAGCACAGGGGCAGCCGGCAGAATCGACGCTATATGCAAAATCAGCAGTTTTAATGGATGCCGAGAGTGGACGGGTGCTCTATGAAAAAAATGGTTATCAGCATATGCCAAATGCCAGTACCACCAAAATCATGACTTGTATTTTGGCATTGGAACAGGGAAATTTGGATGATGAAGTGAAGGTTAGCAGTTATGCGGCGTCTATGCCCAAAGTGCGTCTGGGCATGGCTGCGGATGATACTTTCCAGCTCAGGGATCTTTTGTATTCTCTTATGCTCGAATCCCACAACGATTCGGCGGTGGCTATTGCGGAGCATATTGGGGGAAGTGTGGAAGGGTTTGCACAAAAGATGAATCAAAAGGCAAAAGAGCTGGGCTGCAAAGATACCTATTTTATTACGCCAAATGGATTGGATGGACAGGATGAAACCGGCGTTCATGGAACAACAGCCGCAGATTTGGCAAAGATTATGAGTTACTGCATTAAAAATGAAACATTTCTGGAAATTACCAGAACACCCAGTCATCAGTTTTCTAACCTTGCAGGCACAAAAACTTACAACTGCAACAATCACAACGCATTTTTACAGATGATGGAGGGAGCCTTATCTGGAAAAACTGGATTTACCGGAAACGCAGGATATTGCTATGTGGGAGCTTTACGGAGGGATGAACGAACATTTGTGGTAGCGCTGCTTGCCTGTGGCTGGCCAAATAATAAGACTTATAAATGGTCAGATACCAAGACATTGATGGAATATGGCCTTAGTCAGTATCAATGTGTGGACGTCTGTGAATATGGCAAAGAATTTCCACAGGCAAAAGTATTGGATGCGGAACCAGAAAATGGCAGACTTTACCAGGAAGTAAGCGTTTCGATGAAGGCCAAAGAAGAAAAGCTGATGGTATTGAAGCGGGCGGATGAAGAAGTAAAGACAGTCTATGAGATTCCAGAGACTGTGGAAGCTCCTGTAAAAGAGGGGCAGCAGGTGGGCTGTGTGCGGTATTTTCTCGGCGAAAAACAGATTGCAGAATTCCCCATCTGTGCGGCTCGGTCAGTCAAAAAACAGAGCGCTGCTTGGTATAAAAATTATCTGATGAAGCTTTTTTTTATGGAGAAGAATTTTTATTTTGAAGAAAACGAACCATCTTCTTGAAAAAGTTGTCCTCTTTAGTGAAAAGTTTAACAAATTTATGCAATTATCTATTGAAAATGTCCGTCAAAAGCGATACAATTACAATCGGAAGAATATTTATAAAAATACAATAAAATACAGTATGGAGGTTTAAGTAATGAGCAATTCTACCAACTCAGCAAGACAGAGAATTACCGGTCTTCTTGATGAAAAAAGCTTTATGGAAATCGGTGCTCTGGTTACTGCAAGAAGTACAGATTTTGACCTGAGCCAGTCCAAGACTCCATCCGATGGAGTCATCACTGGCTATGGCGTGATTGACGGAAATCGGGTCTTTGTGTACAGCCAGGATGCTTCTGTGTTAAACGGAACCATTGGCGAGATGCACAGCAAGAAAATTGCTGCAGTCTATGATATGGCAATGAAGATGGGTGCGCCTGTGATCGGTTTGATTGACTGTGCGGGAATGCGCCTGCAGGAATCTGTAGATGCACTGAACGGTTTTGGTGAGATTTATGCAAAACAAGTAGAGGCAAGCGGTGTAGTTCCGCAGATCACTGCAGTTTTTGGCGCTTGCGGCGGTGGTCTCTCTGTGATTCCAGCGTTAAGTGATTTCACATTTTTGGAGAAAGAAAAGGGCAGAATGTTTGTCAATTCTCCCAATGCCATCAAGGGCAACCATGTTGGAAAATGTGATACTGCAAGTGCGCAGTATCAGGGAAGCAACAATGGATGTGTGGACGGTGTAGGAACCACGGAGGAGATTTTGGCTGCAATCCGTGAGCTGGTATGCGTACTGCCTGGCAATAATGCAGAATGCGGCAGAGAGGATGAATGTACTGACGATTTGAATCGTGTATGTGAAAATCTTGCCGGTTGTAAGGAAGATCCGCGTCTGGCACTGACACTTATTTCAGACAGTAATCTGTTCATTGAGACCAAGAAAGACTATGCAAAGAATATGGTGACAGGCTTTATCAAGCTCAATGGCACAACAGTAGGTGCAGTGGCAAACGCTACAGCAGTATTTGATGAAAATGGTGAGAAGACAGAGAGCTTTGATGCGGCGCTGACCGCAAGAGGCTGCAACAAAGCGGCAGAGTTTGTTAGTTTCTGTGATGCTTTTGATATTCCGGTACTGTCCCTGACTAATACCGAAGGCTTTGCGGCAACAGAGTGTTCTGAAAAGAGTCTCGCAAAGGCTATGGCTCGTATGACCGCTGCATTTGCAAGGGCAACGGTTTCCAAAGTTAATATTATTATTGGCAATGCTTATGGCAGCGCCTATGTGATGATGAACAGCAAGTCTATTGGAGCAGATCTTGTATATGCATGGGAAGGAAGCAAGGTCAGCATGATGGATGCAAAGCAGGCTGCCAAGATTATGTATGATGGTCAGCCCGCAGATGTGATTGCGGCAAAGGCAAAAGCCTATGAGGAATTACAGTCTTCCGTGCAGACAGCAGCAAGGCGGGGACAGGTTGATTTGATTATCAAGCCACAAGATACTAGGAAATATGCGATAGCTGCATTTGAAATGCTCTATACCAAGGGAACAGGTGAGCTGGTTAGAAAACATACAGCGAAATAGAAAGGTGAAGTTTATGAAAAAGAAAATATTGCTGATGATAAGTATGTGTCTGATCGTACTTGGGCTGGCAGCATGTGGAGAAGCGGATCCTACCACGGTAGATTATAACGGTTACACCTATGAGCAATTAAAGAGTACCTGTGAAGGGACCGTCACATCTTTGATGGAAATGACAGATGAGCAGAAGCAGGCGTATGTGATTATGAAGGACATGTCAGATACCGAGAAGACAAACTATATTACATCTGTTGCTCCCACTGCTTCTGAGAAGGATATAGAAGAAATTTTACGGCAGGCAAACTTAATTATCCGCTGGGATGAGGCAGTTGCAAATGTCGGAGAATTTGTGGAATTAGGCGATTTTACAATTACAAAGTCCGGTAAGACATTGACTTGTGAGCAGAAAGTAATTTATAAGGAACGCCCAGTTCTTTTGAGTTATGTCTATCAATACCGCAATATGGAGGTTGAGGATATCGGTGTAGAGGCAGTACAGACTTTGGGCGAGAAGATGACAAACGCCGGTTTAAATACCTTGATGGGTATGGGAATTGTGTTTATTGTTCTGATTTTGATCAGTTTGATTATTTATGCCTTTAAGATCTTCCCATATCTTGAAAATAAGAAGAAGGCAAGTATTGCAGAATCTATGCCTCAGGCAGCGCCTGCACCGGCGCCAGTGCCTGTAGCGGCTCCTGTGGCAGCAGCACAAGATGATTTGGAACTGGCGGCAGTAATCGCTGCAGCAATTGCAGCATCTACCGGAACTTCTACAAGCGACTTTGTAGTGCGTTCCATCAAAAGAAGATAATAGAATATTCAGGAGGAAACGAAAATGAAAAGCTATACAATTACTGTTAATGGAAACGTTTATGATGTTACTGTAGAAGAAAATGGGACAGGCGCAGCAGCACCAGCAGCACCAAGACGCACGGCAGCTCCTGTGGCAGCGCCAGCAGCATCAGCAGCTTCTGCGCCAGCAGCGGGCGGCGCTGGAAATGTAAAGATTGAGGCAGGTGCAGCAGGAAAAGTATTCAGTATTGATAAGAAAGTGGGAGACGCTGTAAAACGTGGGGATGCAATTCTGGTATTGGAAGTTATGAAGATGGAAACCCCTGTAGTTGCACCAGAAGACGGAACGGTAGCAAGCATAGATGTGACAGTAGGGCAGTCTGTGGAATCAGGTGCAGTACTGGCAACCATGAACAATTAATTTTTTGGAGGTAAAATATGAGTTACGTAGGAGAAACCTTATCAAACCTCCTGCATCAGACAGCATTCTTTAACCTGACCTGGGGTAATTATGTCATGATCTTGGTTGCATTTATCCTTCTTTTTTTTGCAATCAAAAAAGGCTTTGAGCCTCTGCTTTTGGTTCCGATTGCGTTTGGTATGCTGCTGGTTAATATTTATCCGGATATTATTGCATCACCGGAAGAGACCAGTAACGGCGTAGGTGGTTTACTTTATTATTTCTATAGCCTGGATGAGTGGTCAATCCTTCCATCCCTGATTTTCATGGGTGTTGGGGCAATGACGGATTTTGGGCCTTTGATCGCGAACCCGATCAGTTTCCTGTTGGGGGCGGCAGCGCAGTTTGGTATCTTCGGCGCTTATTTTATGGCAATTCTGTTAGGATTTAATGATAAAGCGGCGGCAGCCGTGTCTATTATCGGCGGGGCGGACGGTCCTACTTCCATTTTCCTTGCTGGAAAATTAGGACAGACCGGACTTATGGGACCGATTGCGGTGGCAGCTTATTCCTATATGGCGTTGGTGCCGATTATTCAGCCGCCAATTATGAAGCTGTTTACCACGAAGTCAGAACGTGCGATTAAGATGCAGAATTTACGTCCAGTTTCCAAACTGGAGAAGATTTTATTCCCAATTGTGGTAACATCAGTAGTATGTATTCTTCTGCCCACCACAGCGCCATTGGTTGGTATGTTGATGCTGGGAAATCTGTTCCGCGAATCTGGAGTAGTGCGTCAATTATCTGAGACTGCTTCCAATGCGATGATGTATATCGTTGTAATTTTGCTGGGAACTTCTGTAGGAGCAACTACCAGTGCAGAAGCGTTCTTGAATTTCACTACTTTGAAGATTGTTGCCCTGGGTCTGATTGCATTTATGTTTGGTACCGCGGCAGGTGTACTGTTTGGTAAATTGATGTGCAAGCTTACTGGAGGCAAGATCAATCCGTTGATTGGTTCTGCGGGAGTTTCTGCTGTACCAATGGCAGCACGCGTATCTCAGAAGGTAGGCGCGGATGAAGATCCTACCAACTTCCTGTTGATGCATGCGATGGGGCCAAACGTTGCCGGAGTTATCGGTACTGCAGTAGCTGCAGGTGTATTTATGGCAATCTTTGGAATTTAGAAACACCAGAGCGGATTGTACCCTGAGTGGGTGCAAATCCGCTGAATTATAGAAGCCGTAAAGCGGCAGAATGAGAGGAATAATCATGGCTGAACTGAAAAAAAGACCTGTTAAGATTACAGAAACCATATTACGTGATGCACATCAGTCTCTGATTGCCACCCGAATGACAACAGAACAGATGCTGCCGATTATTGATAAAATGGATAAAGTCGGCTACCATGCCGTAGAATGCTGGGGCGGCGCAACTTTTGACGCTTCTCTGCGTTTTTTGAAAGAAGATCCCTGGGAGCGTCTGCGCAAGTTAAAGGCAGGATTTAAGAACACCAAATTACAAATGTTGTTCCGTGGTCAGAATATTCTCGGTTATCGTCCCTATGCAGATGATGTGGTGGAATATTTTGTACAGAAATCCATTGCCAATGGAATTGATATTATCCGTATTTTTGACTGTCTGAATGATTTAAGAAATTTACAGACTGCAGTAACTGCTACCAACAAAGAAAAAGGACATGCACAGGTTGCACTTTCTTATACACTTGGTGATGCTTACACGCTCAAATATTGGACTGATATGGCCAAAAGAATTGAGGAGATGGGGGCAAACTCGATCTGTATCAAGGATATGGCTGGTTTATTGACGCCATATAAGGCAGAGGAATTGGTAAAATCTTTGAAGAAAGCTACCAAACTTCCAATTGAACTGCATACACATTATACTTCTGGTGTGGCTTCTATGACTTTATTGAAGGCAGTGGAAGCAGGATGTGATATTATTGACACAGCAATGTCACCATTTGCACTGGGAACCAGCCAGCCTGCGACAGAGGTTATGGCAGAGGCATTCCGTGGCACTCCACTGGATCCTGGATTTGATCAGATGCTGTTAAAGGAGATTGCAGACTATTTCCGTCCAATGAGAGAGGAAGCACTAAAGAGTGGTCTCTTAAATCCAAAAGTGTTGGGTGTGGATATTCAGACCTTGCTCTATCAGGTACCTGGCGGTATGCTCAGCAACATGGTATCTCAGTTGAAAGAGCAGAATGCAGAAGACAAATACATGGAAGTGTTAGAAGAGATTCCGCGTGTGCGTAAAGATCTCGGCGAGCCGCCGCTGGTAACACCATCTTCTCAGATTGTCGGTACACAGGCAGTGTTTAATGTATTGATGGGAGAGCGCTATAAGGTTGCCACCAAGGAGACCAAGGATGTTCTGCTTGGAAAATATGGCCAGACTGTAAAACCATTTAATCCTGAAGTGATTGACAAGGTATTGGGAGACGAGAAGAAAAATGCAATTACCTGTCGATATGCAGATTTGTTAGAGCCAGAATTAGACAAGCTGGAGGCAGAGATGAAACAGTGGAAACAGCAGGATGAGGATGTGCTTTCCTATGCATTGTTCCCACAAGTTGCCACAGAATTTTTCAAATACAGAGAGGCACAGCAGACAAAGGTAGATGCTTCCATTGCAGATACCAAAAACGGAGCTTATCCGGTATAACAGTGTGAAAGAAAATCTTTGAGTGTAAGACGTAGAGTGAGCTTTCATCAGCAAGGCGGAAGAAAGAGTTGTCATAAGTGTTACAATGATTGATGCCAACATAGCAGATGGATATCTAGTCAAGTAAAAACGTCGATATTAACCGCCAAAGTAATATTCACAGTCAATGGTGTGCTTTGAGAAGAGATACTGCTCTTTTGGGCAGTATCTCTTTATCATAGAGAAAAATGTCTGAGGGAGAGGTAATGAGCTTTACAAATCAGTTAATGAATCGAATCAATGAACGATATGGAACCCTAAGCAAAGGCCAAAAACTGCTGGCAGCTTATATTACAGATCATTATGATCAAGCTGTGTTTTTGACAGCGGCGAAGTTGGGAGAGACCGTAGGGGTCAGTGAATCCACAGTAGTGCGTTTCGCGATGCATCTAGGTTATAAGGGCTATCCACAGTTTCAGGAGGCTTTGGCGGAATTAGTACGGGGAAAATTACATTCTGTGCAGCGGATGGAAGATATGTATGGAAGAATTTCGCAGTCTGAAATTTTAGAAACCGTATTGCAGTCAGATGCGAAACGCATACAAAACACTCTAAAAGACATTGATGAGCAGGCTTTTGATCTGGCGGTGGAGACAATTCTCGATGCCAAACAAATTTATGTGATTGGATTGAGGAGCTGCGCACCGTTGGCAGAGTTTTTGTCATTTTATCTGAATATGATGGTTGGCGGGGTAAAGCTTTTGCACACCAGCAGTTCCAGTGAATTATTTGAACAGATGCTTCAGATTGGTCAGGGGGATGTGATGATTGGAATTAGCTTTCCCAGATATTCTGTGCGCGTATTAAAGGCAATGGAATTTGCCAATAATCGCAATGCAAAAGTGATTACTATGACAGACAGCGTGCATTCTCCGATGAATCTGTATTCTTCCTGTAATTTGATTGCCCAGAGTGATATGTCTGCCATTGTAGATTCTCTGGTGGCGCCATTGAGTGTGATCAATGCGCTGCTGATGGCTGTCTGTATGAAAAGACAGAAAACTGTTTTTCAAAATTTGGAATTATTAGAGCAAGTTTGGGAAGAATATCAATTTTATGGCAATGATGAAATTGATTATATTGACGATTCTGTACAGATGCGTTATTCTGGGATGGAGTAAAGAAGAACGAACAGGCAGGTATGGAATATATATGGGAAAAATAATTGTAATCGGCGGCGGTGCAGCAGGGATGATGGCAGCAATTTGGGCAGCAAGGCGGGGCGGACAAGTATTGTTGTTGGAAAAAAATGAAAAGTTGGGAAAAAAGCTCTATATTACAGGAAAGGGCAGATGCAATCTTACCAATGCCTGTGATACGGAAGAATTATTTCAAAATGTACTGCGCAATCGGAAATTTCTTTACAGTGCCATTTACAGTTTCAGCAACTGGCAGGCGATGGACTTTTTTGAAGAACAGGGACTTACTTTGAAGACAGAACGGGGACAGCGTGTATTTCCACAATCAGATCATTCTTCCGATGTGATTCAGGCCCTACAGCGGGCCTTGAAGCGAGTTGGGGTACAGATACAACTTTATGCGCAGGTGTCAGAGATATTAACGGAAGAAATATTTATGGGGGTCGAGCACAATCAGACAGAGGCAAAACGAAGAATTACAGGTGTAAGGCTTTCAGATGGGACTGTTTTAAATGCTGAATCTGTGATTCTTGCCACAGGCGGCTGCTCTTATGTTTCTACAGGTTCTACTGGAGACGGATATCGTTTTGCAAGAGATTTGGGACATACCGTCATGGAATGTCTGCCGTCTCTGGTGCCCTTTGAGACAAAAGAAACCTGGGTAAAAGAGCTGCAGGGCTTGTCTCTTAGAAATGTACAAGTCTCTATCTATAAGAAAGAGAAGCTTCTGTATCAGGAATTTGGAGAAATGCTTTTTACTCATTATGGCGTCAGCGGTCCGTTGATGCTCAGCGCCAGCAGCGTGCTCAATGATTATATTAAAAATATGCCATTATCAATGACAATTGATTTAAAACCAGCATTGTCAGAGGAACAATTGGATAAGCGTGTGCTGAGGGATTTTCAGGAAAATCAGAATCGTCAGTTTAAAAATGCCATTCAAAAGCTGTTTCCAGCAAAATTAATTCCAGTAATGGTGAAATTGAGTAATATTGATCCAGAACGGCGGGTATGTGAGATCACAAAACAAGAACGGCAGGCGTTTATTCGTCTCATCAAAGGATTTCCCTTGATGTTATCCCGTTTCCGAGAGTTTAATGAGGCAATTATTACCAGGGGCGGTATCAGTGTCCGAGAAGTCAATCCATCCACAATGGAGTCTAAGTTGGTAACAGGATTGTATTTTGCTGGAGAGATACTAGATCTGGATGCACTGACTGGCGGTTTTAATCTACAGATTGCATGGTCTACTGGATATCTGGCGGGTGACAGTGCCGTTTAGCAGGGGACAGAGACAATGACTTAGGTATTTTATCATGACAGAGAAAATAGATAAAATAGATAAAATTTAAGAACATCTTGATATTCTTGTAACGGGAGCCATTCCCATCGGATATAAAATAATTGGTAAAATGGAGGAATAATATGGCATTCAATATAGCAATTGATGGACCGGCGGGCGCTGGAAAGAGTACTATTGCGAAACTGGCAGCTAAGGAATTATCTTACATTTATGTTGATACAGGAGCGATGTATCGGGCGATGGCACTATATTTCTTAAGAGAGGGAATTGCGTCTAAGGATGAGGCGGCGATTAGCGCTGCCTGTGAACAGATAACAGTCACACTCTCCAATGAAAATGGAGAACAGCAGGTATTTTTAAATGGAGAAAATGTAAATGGACTGATTCGCACGGAGGAAGTGGGGAAAATAACTTCTGCAGTCAGCGTCTATCCCAAGGTTCGAGAAAAGCTGACACAGCTTCAAAGAGAATTGGCACATACCACGGATTTAATTATGGATGGCAGAGACATTGGAACTTGTGTGCTTCCCGAGGCACAAGTAAAGGTATATCTCACTGCAAGCGTTGAAACCAGGGGCAGACGTAGATTTCTGGAACTGCAGGAAAAGGGAGAAGATTGTACCTTGGAAAAGATCTGTGAGGATATCAGACTGCGAGATGAACAAGATATGAATCGAAAAATTTCTCCTTTAAAACAGGCCGAAGATGCTGTTTTGATAGACAGTTCCTCAATGACCATTGAGGAGGTTGTAAAGAAGATTTTGGAGCTTGTGCACCAAAAGAAGTGTGGAAAGGAAATTGAGAAATGAAGGTAATCCTGGCAAAAAGCGCCGGTTTTTGTTTTGGCGTCAGGCGTGCAGTGGAGACAGTCTATGAGCAGACAGAACTGGAATCAGGAAAGATTTATACCTATGGCCCGATTATCCACAATGAAGAAGTAGTAAAAGATTTGGAAAAAAAGGGCGTCTGTGTGGTGGAAACACCGGAAGAATTGCAGAAATGTCAGGATGGGACAGTCATTATTCGTTCTCATGGTGTAGGAAAAGAAATCTATGATCTGCTTGATGATGCAAAAATTTCCTATGTGGACGCCACCTGCCCATTTGTGCGCAAGATTCATCAGATTGTAGAACGCTGCAGCAAGGAAGACTTTCATGTGGTAATTGTTGGCAATGAAAATCACCCGGAAGTGGAGGGGATAAAGGGCTGGAGCAGCAATATGGCAGAGACAACTGTGATTTCTACCGTGCAGGAAGCCCAAAATTTTGCCTTAAAAAGCCCAAAAAAGGTCTGTATTGTCGCTCAGACGACATTTAACAACAAGAAATTTAAAGAACTAGTTGAAATTCTTGAGAAAAAAGGTTATGATATAATTGTTTTAAATACGATTTGCAATGCGACGCAGGAGAGGCAGGCCGAGGCGAAGGAGATTGCCGCCAAGGTGGATGCTATGATTGTGGTCGGTGGAAAGAATAGTTCCAATACGCAAAAGTTATTTGAAATATGTAAAAAAGAATGTGAAAATACTTGCTATATACAGACACTGAAGGATTTGGATTTGTCTAAATTATGGTCCATTAATAGCGTAGGTATTACCGCAGGGGCTTCTACCCCAAACAAAATTATTGAGGAGGTTCAAAAAAATGTCAGAAATGAGTTTTGAACAAATGTTAGAAGAATCATTTAAAACAATAAGGAATGGAGAGGTAGTCGAAGGTACCGTTATTGATGTGAAACCAGACGAGATCATCTTAAATATTGGTTACAAATCCGATGGAATCATTACCCGCAATGAGTATACAAACGAACCAAACGTAGACCTGACTGCCGTAGTTTCCGTAGGTGACACTATGGAAGCTAAAGTTTTAAAGGTGAATGACGGAGAAGGTCAAGTAATGTTGACTTATAAGCGCCTTGCTGCTGAGAAGGGAAGCAAGAGACTCGAAGAGGCATTTAATGCCCAGGAAGTATTGACCGCAAAAGTGGTACAGGTATTAGAGGGCGGTTTAAGTGTTGTGATTGATGAGGCACGGATTTTTATCCCTGCAAGCCTGGTATCTGATACATATGAGAAGGATCTTGGAAAATACAAAGATCAGGAGATCGAATTTGTAATCACAGAGTTCAATCCCCGCAGAAGAAGAATTATCGGTGACAGGAAGCAGCTTTTGGTTGCTAAGAAGGAAGAACTTCAGAAGGCATTGTTTGAGAGGATCCAGGTTGGTGATGTCGTAGAGGGAACGGTAAAGAATGTAACGGATTTCGGTGCATTTATCGACCTTGGTGGAGCAGACGGACTGCTTCATATTTCTGAGATGTCCTGGGGCAGAGTGGAGAATCCCAAGAAGGTCTTCAAAGTTGGCGAAGTGGTAAAGGTATTTATCAAAGACATCAACGATAAGAAGATTGCTTTGAGCAAGAAGTTTGAAGATGAGAATCCTTGGAAGGATGCTGCTGAAAAATATGCAGTTGGCAATGTTGTCACCGGTGTAGTGGCTAGAATGACAGATTTTGGCGCTTTTGTGGAGATGGCTCCTGGTGTGGATGCATTGCTGCACGTATCTCAGATTTCCAAAGAACATGTAGAGAAACCGTCAGATGTTTTGAATATCGGTCAGGAAATTGAAGCGAAAATTGTTGATTTTAATGAGGCAGAGAAGAAGATCAGTCTCAGTATTAAGGCATTGGTGTCAGCAAATGAGGAGACCACAGAAGCTGAGAGTGAAGAAGAGAATGTAGAAGAATAGAGGAAATGCCATGAATGGGTATGAAGATTTCAAAAAAGATATTTTGGTATTGACTAAGATTGACCTGAATTCATACAAAGAAAAGCAGATGAAGCGCAGGATTGATACCTTGATTTCCAAAAATCGTATCACCAGTTACAAAGATTATGTGGCGCTGATTAAGAAAGATAAGGAGAAGTTTGAACAGTTTGTCAATTTCCTGACAATCAATGTCTCTGAATTTTACCGCAATGCGGAGCAGTGGGTGATCTTGGACAAAGAAGTCTTTCCTGCATTGATTAAGAAATTTGGCAAGAGCCTAAAGGTTTGGAGCGCTGCTTGTTCCACAGGGGATGAGCCGTATTCTCTGGTAATGGCATTGTCAAAGCATATTCCAATCAAACAAATTAAAATTATTGCTACGGATATTGATAAACAGGTGTTGGATAAGGCGCGTATGGGGCTCTACAATGAGAAAAGTATTGCGGCTGTACCAGCAGAGTTCAAGAGTAAATATTTTACTAAGATTGGAAGTTCTTACCAGATTTCAGATGAGATTAAGCGCCAGGTGGAATTTAAGGAGCATAATCTGTTGAAAGATCCTTATCCTTCCGGCTGTCATTTGATTGTGTGCCGGAATGTATTGATCTATTTTACTGAGGAAGCGAAAGAGGAGATCTATAAGAAATTCAATGCTGCGTTGACCAGCGAGGGTATTCTTTTTATTGGAAGTACCGAGCAGATTATGAATTACAAGGAACTGAATTATCAGAGAAATCAGGCTTTCTTCTTCCAGAAGAACTGAGTGGCTTTAGCGTAATTATTTCGATGGCTAGAGATCAGAGGAATAGAGAATGGAACCAAGTTTTTTCCAAATAGGGAAAAAACTTGGTTTTTCTTTTATCGCAATGCGGCGGAAATGGAATATGTCGCTCAAGTGGATGTATTATTATGTATAAAATTTCTCTACACTTGAAAGGAACAATGAAAGAACTTATGAATGTGATAAATTGTCTATGGAAAGTAAAGTGTACTTGTATTCTATAATAGGTACTGTAACAAATGTAAGGCATATTTTTTCTGCTGTTCCAAGGAATCTGTGAAATCTTCTGTCATTTCAAACCAAGTGAGTTTATCATGATATTCTAGTTTAAAATAAGGGGTGATGACTTCCTCAAACTGAGGCAGGAAACATCCTGTTTTTTTGCTGTAACAGGTAGCCGCTTTCGCCCTGGTGCGAAAATCTTTATCCACATAGAAAGCAACACTTTTATGAATGGAGCGGTCCTCTTTGGGCAGATAATAATAGTCTTTGTAATTAGGATAAAAATATTTTAATTCACCCTGATAGATAGGAATTTTTAATTTTGCCTGATTTTGAAATCCGGTAAGATAAATGTTATCTCTGCCAAAAGAAAAACGTTTTGGTAAAGGATGGTTTAAAGTTAAGGTCAAAATTAATTCTATAGCATGTTCATGGCTATAGGTTTGATAATTGTTTTTTTCATAGGAAAATACTTCAAATTGTCCTTCAAACAATCTGGGATAAGAAAGGAGTGGCAAGAGCTTTGTCATGCCAAGCAAATCTTCATAATTGTGGAGTTTTAACAGGGAGCAGCTTTCTTCGGAGGGCTGCTTGAGGTATTCTTGATAGATATTGATTAAATCGCCGCCAGAATATCTATCATCTCTTTGCAGATTTAGAAAAGCCTCCAATGATTTTTGTTTCAGATTTGTCAACTTTAAAATTTTTTTGAATTTGGAGAGCACTCGGTACAAATCTAAGTGTGTGAATTGATCTAGCGTCTCGGTAAGCTCGTGGCAGGCACAGCGTTCTTTGAGATATGGCAGATCAAAGCCCAGTCCATTAAAAGAGATCAAGCTCTGGTATTGAGAAGCTAAATTTAAGAAGGCAGATAAAATACTCTTTTCTTCCGCCGAAGTTTCCGCAAAAAATTGGGTCGTGCAGCTTAAATTACCTTTTCTGGCGGCACATCCAATCAGATAGACTTGTGTGTGAGCAGAAGAAAAGCCTGTGGTCTCAATGTCAAAAAATAGTGTGGATTCTGTAAATAGTTCTTTTGTAAGTGAATCTTCGGCTGTAAATGGTGTCTCTTTTTGCCAGATTTTCATAATACCCTCCATATTTTGTGCTGATTATGCAAATTAAAGACATTATAGTACATTTTTCGTGTAATTACCAGTTAGTGTTAAATTTGAGTTTCCCCATTTTTTATAACAGCCGATCTTATAGTGCCAAAAGGTCTTGCACAAAAAGCGTCTGAAAAGCTAGCTTTTCATAGCGCTTTTATGTGCAAAGTGTTTCCATCACTTTGTGCTGGAAACTTTTTGGCACTTTAAATTACAAAATGGGGAAACTCAAAAGTGTTAAATTATATTCTAATTCTTTGTATGTATTTTCCAAGGTGCAGAACAAGAAGAGAAAATTACAATGACAGAGGAGCAAAAAGAGTCCATGTCTTATATTACAGATTTATGGCAGAATGTGTTGATATTTTACCAATAAATGGATAATTTGGGCGGCTTTTACGCTATTCATACATAAATTGCTTATTTATAATTAAATCTGTCGAAAAAATGCAAAAAGTATATACCAGTGCAAATAAAATATGATATAATGTACAAAGTGATTTGTCCTGTTTCTATCATACAAAGGCAAAGGATAAATTATAATATTAAATATAATTAGAAAGTGGGGGCACGAAAATGGGTTTGATGACATTTAAAGGCGGCGTTCATCCACATGACGGAAAAGAATTTTCCAAGGATAAGCCAATACGTGAATTATTACCCAAAAGTGAACTGGTTTTTCCGGTTTCACAGCACATCGGAGCGCCAGCAAGTCCTGTAGTTGCTGTAGGTGATACCGTTCTGCGCGGACAGAAAATTGCGGAAGCAGGCGGCTTCGTATCTGCACCGATTTATTCTTCTGTATCTGGTAAGGTAAAAGCAATTCAACCGCGCAGAGGTGCAGTGGGTGATATGGTGAATTCCATTATCATTGAAAATGATGAGAAGATGGAAGAGGTGGAATATAAGCCTGTTGAGGATGTAACTTCTCTTTCCAAAGAGGAAATTATTACAAAAGTGAAAGAGGCTGGTGTAGTGGGTATGGGGGGCGCTGGTTTCCCGACTCATGTAAAACTGTCTCCCAAGGAGCCAAACAAGATTGAGTATATCATTGCAAATTGTGCGGAATGTGAGCCGTATTTGACAGCGGATTACCGCCGTATGCTGGAAAATCCCAAGGAATTGATTGAAGGTATGCGGATCGTGCTGCAATTGTTTGACCATGCAAAGGGATTGTTTGGTATAGAAGATAATAAGCCAGACTGTATTGCAAAGATGCAGGAACTGACGAAGAATGAGCCACGTATGGAAGTATGTCCACTTAAGACGAAATACCCGCAGGGTGGTGAGCGTCAATTGATCTATGCAACGACCAATCGGGAGATCAATTCCACCATGCTTCCGGCGGATGCAGGTTGCATTGTGGATAATGTTGAGACTTTGATATCTATTTACAATGCGGTAAAACTGGGCAAGCCGGTGATGAATCGTATCTTTACGGTAACTGGAGATGCAGTGGCAGAACCAGGTAATTTTGATATCTGTCTGGGAATGAGTTATGCAGAGGTGCTCGAGGCAGCAGGTGGCTTTAAGGTTCAGCCGCAGAAGGTAATTTCCGGTGGGCCTATGATGGGATTTTCAATGTTTGGCCTGGATATTCCCACCACAAAGACTTCTTCCTCTCTTCTCTGTCTTGCCAAGGATGATGTAGCGGCAAGTGAGACGACAGCATGTATCAATTGCGGGCGCTGCGTGGGAGCATGTCCAGAGCAGATTATTCCAACCAGATTGGCAAAAATGGCTGAACATGGGGATATGGCAGGATTTGAGAAATGGAATGGTATGGAGTGTATTGAGTGCGGAAGCTGCAGCTATATTTGTCCGGCAAAGATACCTCTGGCACAGTCAATTCGGACGATGAAGAAGCAGATCCTTGCAGAGAGAAGAAAGAAATAGCGGCGGCTGTTCAGAATTTTTGTCATTACGCAAATAACATGAATTTATAGGAAATTAAGTACTGAGCAGTGAACCAATATGATAAAATGAGAAAGAGGTGTCTTATTGTGAGTGATTTATATAATGTATCATCATCATCACATATCCGTGCCAAAGATACATCTGCCAAAATTATGCTCTATGTGGTAATTGGCTTATTGCCAGCCAGCGTGTTTGGCGTGATAAATTTTGGTATTCAGGCCTTGGTGATGATCTTAGTGTGTATTGCAACCTGTGTGGCTTCTGAGTGGATTTTTGAGAAGCTGATACATAAAAAAAGTACTATCAATGATTTTAGTGCAGTGGTGACAGGATTACTGCTGGCGCTCAACCTTCCGCATACGCTTCCAATTTGGCAGGCAGTATTGGGCAGCGTATTCGCGATTATAATTGTTAAAATGATGTTTGGCGGTCTGGGACAGAATTTTATGAATCCAGCGCTGGGGGCGAGATGTTTTCTTTTGGTTTCCTTTGCGGGAACGATGACAAGTTTTACATATGATGGTGTGACAGGAGCGACGCCTCTAGCTCTCTTAAAGAGTGGTGAGAGCGTTGACACTATGAAAATGCTTTTGGGAACAACTGCGGGAACAATCGGTGAGACCAGTGCAATTGCTATTTTAATTGGGGCAATATTTCTGATTGCCACTGGTGTGATTGATTTAACGATTCCGGCAAGTTATATTTTATCCTTTATTGTGTTTATTCTTTTGTTTGGCGGACACGGATTTGATGTAACTTATCTGGTGGCACAGCTGTGCGGCGGCGGATTGATGCTTGGAGCATTTTTTATGGCAACTGATTATGTGACTTCTCCGATTACGCCGATGGGGAAAATTGTATATGGTATTCTGCTTGGACTGCTTACTGGATTATTCCGTATTTTTGGCGCCAATGCAGAGGGTGTGTCCTTTGCGATTATCCTCAGCAACCTTTTAGTGCCAATTATTGAGAAATTTACCATTCCAAGGGCATTTGGTCAGAAAAAGGAGGTAAAGCAGCATGAATAAGAAGATTGTACATGACGCGTTAATTCTAACCGCCTTTACACTGGTGTTGGGCTTTATGCTGGGCGTTGTCTATGAAGTGACAAAAGAACCAATTGCAGCGGCAGAGAAGGCGGCCTTAGATGAGGCATATAAAGTAGTGTTTGCAGATGCAGCTTCCTTTGAGGAGGATGCCAATTTTGATGCAGCAAAAGCGGCAGAAGTGATCGCTGCAAGTGAATTTCCAAATGATGAGATTACCGCAGTGAACAAAGCGCTGGATGCTTCTGGCAATGTTTTAGGTTATGTAGTGAATGTAATTTCCCATGAGGGCAGCCAGGCAGATATTGCTTTTTCCGTGGGCATTCAGAATGATGGAACCTTAAACGGATATTCCATAACATCCATCAGCGAGACGCCGGGTCTTGGTGTATTGGTTCAGGAAGAACCGTTTTATTCCCAGTTTGAGGGTAAGACAGAGGAGACCTATACAGTGGTAAAGACAGCTCCGGCGGGTGAAAATGAGATTCAGGCGGTTACAGGCGCTACCATTTCTTCTCGGGCAGTCACCAATGGCGTCAATGCATGTCTGGTGTATTTCAGAAGTGCTTTGCAGGGAGGTAACTAAGTATGAATAAATATGTAGAACGTTTGTATAACGGTATTATCAAAGAAAATCCTACCTTTGTGTTGATGTTAGGTATGTGTCCCACATTGGCGGTTACATCTTCTGCCGTTAATGGTGTCGGTATGGGACTTTCCACAACAGTGGTGCTGGTAATGTCTAACCTGTTAATTTCCTTGTTCCGCAAGGTAATTCCAAATGGTGTGCGTATGCCGGCCTATATTGTGGTGGTAGCTTCCCTGGTTACAATTGTTCAGTTTGTGATGCAGGCATATACACCTGCTCTTTCCGCATCTTTGGGCGTATATATTCCATTGATCGTGGTAAACTGTATTATTCTGGGAAGAGCGGAGAGTTATGCTTCCAAAAATCCGATTGCGCCATCTATTTTTGACGGTCTTGGGATGGGACTTGGATTTACCGTCGGCTTGACCTGTATCGGTCTGATTCGTCAGATTTTAGGCGCTACACTGGGAATTACTGTATTTATCATGGCTCCTGGCGCTTTCTTGGTACTTGCCTTTTTGGTGGCAGGCATGAATGTAATTCGAGATAAGATGGAGAAGAAGGGCAAACCGCTTGCAGCGCCGTCTGGCTGTCTTACCGGAGACTGTGCAAGTTGTTCTCAGTCTGCAATGTGTACTGGAAAGTTACCAGGCTCTGCAAAGAAATCGGAAGAATAGGAGGCGCAATAGATGAAAGAATTATTGATCATTGCAATTGGTTCAGCCATTGTAAATAATGTAGTATTAAGCCAGTTTTTGGGAATTTGTCCGTTCCTGGGCGTTTCTAAGAAAACTGAGACAGCGGCCGGAATGGGCGGCGCGGTTATCTTTGTCATAACCCTGGCGTCTTTTGTTACCGGACTGATCTATAAATTCATTCTGATACCTTGTCATGTAGAATATTTACAGACGATTGTATTTATTTTGGTAATTGCATCTTTGGTACAGTTTGTGGAAATGTTCTTAAAGAAAAATATGCCCCCTCTTTATGAGTCTTTGGGTGTATTTCTCCCATTGATTACTACGAACTGCGCAGTTTTGGGTGTGGCATTGAATAATGTCAGCAAAGGTTATGATTTACTGCAGGGCGTGGTAAATGGTTTGGCAACATCATTTGGATTTTTTATTGCCATTGTGATTATGGCAGGTATCCGAGAAAAAATTGAATATAATGATATTCCGAAACGTTTTCAGGGAACAGCGATCGTGTTAATTACAGCCAGTTTAATGTCAATCGCCTTTATGGGATTCTCTGGTATGATATAGGAGGAAAAGGATATGAATATAGGAGCAATTATCATTGCCGCCTTAGTAGTGGGTGGAACTGGTATTCTGCTTGGCTTTTTCCTGGGAATTTTCGGGGAAAAATTTAAAGTAGAAGTAGATGAGAGAGAAGAAGCAATTATGGGAGTTCTTCCAGGAAATAACTGTGGCGGATGCGGTTATGCTGGATGTTCTGGTCTTGCCGCTGCTATTGTAAAGGGAGAAGCTCCAGTAAACCAATGTCCGGTAGGCGGTGCGCCGATCGCAGCTCAGATTGGGGAGATTATGGGTGTGTCTGCGGAGGAAGGCGAGAAAAAGGTTGCGTTTGTCAAATGTGCTGGAGATTGTGAAAAAGCAAAACAGGATTATGAATACACAGGCGTGGAAGACTGTGCAGCAATGGCCTTTATCCCTAATGGCGGGCCAAAGGCTTGTAATTATGGCTGTCTGGGATATGGTAGCTGTGTGAAGGCCTGCCCATTCGATGCGGTACATATTATCAATGGCATTGCGGTGGTAGACAAAGATGCATGTAAAGCCTGTGGAAAATGTGTGGCTGCATGTCCCAAGAACCTGATTGAATTGGTTCCCTATGGTGCTCCGCAAAAAGTACAGTGTAATTCTAAGGATAAAGGAAAAGATGTGATGGCTGCATGTTCTGTAGGATGTATCGGTTGTCACCTCTGTGAGAAGAACTGTCCAGAACATGCTGTTACTGTTACAGATAATATTGCTCATATTGATTATGAGAAATGTACTGGATGTGGTACTTGTGCGGAAAAATGTCCGAAGAAGATCATTACAAAGGCAGTGTAAGCGACGATTTAATATAATTTGTGAATAACCGTTTCTTCTCTGTGGTCTGGAACATTGTTTCATGGACACAGAGAAGGGGCGGTTTTTTGATGAAAGGGACAGAAGATGATATATACTGCATATGAGTTGATATGGTTGTTTTTTGTGTATAGTTTCTTGGGATGGTGTCTGGAGGTTGTCTATGCGGCGGCGGGAAGAAAGAGATTTATAAACCGTGGATTGTTAAATGGGATTTTGTGTCCAGTCTACGGGTTTTCTATGGTGTTTATGCTGGTATTTTTGGACTCCTTAAAGGAAAGCTGGTTTTATTTGTTTTTAGGATGTCTGATTGTAGGTACTGTGACAGAGCTTATGACTGGATTGGCTTTAGAAAAAATATTTCATCTGCGTCTCTGGGATTATTCCGGTAGAAAGTTTCAGGCAGGCGGTTATATCTGCATGGCGGTTTCTTTTTGCTGGGGAATCCTTGGATTTTTGGCAATAACATTGATAAATCCTTTGTTTTTAAGTATAATACGCAGAGTACCAGGGATTCCAGGAATGATTTTGATGATTTTTCTGATCGTAGTGCTTGCTGCAGATACTGTGACCACAGCGGCTGCACTGTTGAAAGTAAAAAATCAAAATCCAGCATTCCAGGAGATTGCAGAAGGATTTACCCAGGCTTCTCGTTCTTTACAAGGTTTTATTGTAAAAGTAGTGCTGCGAAGAATCAAGCACGCGTTTCCAGGTCTGAAAAAGCCTGAAACGGAGCAAGAATGGCACGAACTTGCCTGTCAGAAAGCAATATTTGCCTATGGATGTAGTTTTCATAAGGTATTATGGATCTTTGTTTTGGGGGCTTTTCTGGGAGATTTGGTGGAGACCGTATTTTGTCGTATTGTATTGGAGCGCTGGATGAGCCGCAGCAGTGTGGTGTATGGGCCGTTCAGTCTTGTGTGGGGATTTGGTGTTGCAGGAGCGACTGTTCTGTTGTACCGTTATCGGAATCATGAGGACCGCTATATTTTTCTGGCGGGGACGTTTCTTGGCGGTGCATATGAGTATATATGCAGTGTATTTACAGAACTGGCATTTGGGACAGTGTTTTGGGATTACAGTAAGGTTCCTTTTAATCTCGGCGGGCGTATCAATCTGCTGTATTGTTTTTTTTGGGGAATTGCTGCCTGGGTGTGGATGAAACTTCTTTATCCTCGAATATCAAAATGGATTGAGAAAGTACCGAAAGTTACAGGGACGTGGATTAGTTATCTAGTTCTTGTTTTTATGGTCTGGAATATTATGGTGTCCGGCTTGGCTTTGGGACGATATAGTGAGCGGGCACAGGGAATACCAGCTAAAAATCAGGCAGAATGTTGGATTGACGAGCAATTTCCAGATCGGAAAATGGAGCAGATTTACCCCAATGCTAAGATGACAGGAACAAGAGAAAGGTGACACATAGAAAAATTGTGGAGGAATTATTCAATGGATTCAAAGGATTATTTTAAACATAAAAAAAGAGTAGTGGTGAAGATTGGCTCTTCTTCTCTGCACCATGAAAACACTGGAAAATTGAATTTTACAAAGATTGAAAGGCTGGCGCGGGAACTTTGTGATATCCGCAACCAAGGGATAGACGTCTGTCTGGTAAGTTCTGGAGCCATAGCGGTAGGGCGCCAGGCGCTGGGATTTCAGGAACGTGTGCAGAGTATAGCCACCAAGCAGGCTTGTGCGGCGGTGGGGCAGGCAAGATTGATGCTGACCTACCAAAAAATGTTTGCGGAATATCACCAGGAGGTGGGACAGGTTTTGATGACCAAGGGAACGATGCAGGATAATGTTTCCCGTAAAAATGCACAAAATACGTTTGAAGAGCTGTTTCGATTGGGCGTAATTCCAATTGTAAATGAGAACGACACAGTATCTACTTATGAGATACGATTTGGGGATAATGACAGCCTCTCGGCGATGGTAGCTGCCTTAGTAGGGGCAGATTTATTGATTCTTCTCTCAGATATTGACGGATTATTTACGGATGATCCGCACAAAAATCCAGATGCAGAGCTGATAGAGGTGGTGGAAGAATTAGATCCTAAGATATTGGCAATGGCGAAGAGCAGCACAGGCAGTGATGTGGGCACTGGGGGTATGGAGACAAAGTTGACCGCTGCTCGTATTGCCACTTTATCTGGCGCAGATATGGTAATTGTCAATGCAGAGGATGTGGGAATCTTGCATAAAATTTTTGAGGGAGAATTTCGGGGAACTTTATTTAAGGAACATTATGACGAGGATTTCTATATTGCAGATTTTATTGAGGAACGTATGGAATAAAACTATAAATTTTAAGTAATAGTATCAGAAACTTAGGAAATGGAGGAGCATATGAATCAGGAAAAAATTGACCGTATCAATGTTTTAGCACGAAAATCGAAAGCAGAAGGTTTGACAGAGGAGGAGAGAAAAGAACAAGATTTGCTGCGCAAGGAATATATTGCCAATATACGCAGGAATTTGCGGGCGCAGTTGGATAATATAGATCTGGTGGCTCCAGATGGGACGACAGAAAATCTTGGTGAAAAATTCGGGAAAAGAGAGGCAAATTGACGCTGCACAAACAGGGCTGTTTGATCAAGATAGAGATGAATACGATGCAAACAGAGTTGTTTGATAGAAATGGAAATTGTAAAAGCAGTAATTTTTTCTAAAAGAATAGCAAGTATAGGAGAAAGGATTAGATGTTTATATTATGGAGAGCAAACAGCAGATACGAGCTGTACTAAAACAAAAGAGAGATCTTTTGTCCCCCAAACAGATACAACAGTTATCAGCAAAAATTTGTGAGAATTTACAAAATCAGGATTGCTTTTTGCAGGCAGATACCATTTATTTCTATTATCCGCTGAATACGGAGGCAAATATGCTGCTCTTAGCCAAAAAAGCATTGTCGATGGGTAAACAGATCGCTTTTCCAAAGGTAAATGGAAGGAACATGGATTTTTATGAAGTACGTTCCCTGACAGAATTTACAGAAGGAACATTTCATGTCATGGAACCAATCGGACAGCGGAAAATCTGCAAAAATGATCCTCTGGTTCTGGTTCCTGGTCTCGCTTTTGATGCACAGGGAAGGCGTATGGGCTATGGAAAGGGTTATTATGACAAGTATTTTGCACGATATTCAGAATGTATCAAAGTTGGAATCTGTTATGCTGTGCAGATCATTGACGAAGTTCCCACCGGTCAGTATGATATTACTATGGATGCGGTGGCAACAGAACAAGTATTTATCTCATTATTTAAAGGAAAGTAATAGAAGAAAATGGTGAAAGAAAAAAAGAAGGAAGGATAACAAGCAGACACATATCTTTCACTTATTGTGTCTGTGCCTCAAATGAAAATGCAGGCATTTTTGCTTGAGGCTTGGTACAAAATATGTCAAATCTTACATTAGAAAAAATTGGAAAACAGGCGAAATCAGCGGAAGCATTACTTCGGCTATTGTCCACAAGCCAGAAAAATAAAGCGCTTGTGACAGCGGCAGAGGATTTGGTGGCAAATAAGAAAACATTGTTGGAGGCCAATGCTGTGGACATCGCTCAGGCAAAAGAAAATCAGATGGCGCCGGCGTTGGTGGATCGTCTGTTGCTTACAGAGACAAGAATTGCGCAGATGGCGGAAGGATTGAAGCAGATGGCCGAATTGGAGGATCCAGTCGGTGAGGTTCTGTCTATGAAACAGCGTCCCAATGGCTTGATGATTGGTCAGAAACGTGTTCCTTTGGGGGTAATTGGTATTATCTATGAATCACGTCCCAATGTGACAGCAGATGCTTTTGGGCTGTGTTTTAAGGCTGGAAATGTGGTGATTCTTCGAGGAGGAAAGGATGCCGTTCATTCTAACCAGGCAATTACCAGAGTTTTGCAGGAGGCGTTGATTAAGTGTCAGCTTCCAGCAGAGGCGATTCAGTTAATCACAGATACCAGTCATCAGACAGCAGAAGAGTTTATGCGTCTCAACCGCTATGTGGATGTGCTGATTCCCAGAGGCGGCGCAGGTTTGATTCGTACCGTGGTGGAGCGTGCAACCGTTCCGGTGATTGAGACGGGAACGGGAAATTGTCATATCTATGTGGATGAATCAGCCGATCTGGATATGGCAGTGGAGATTATTTTTAACGCCAAGACACAGAGGATTGGTGTCTGCAATGCTTGTGAATCCTTGGTAATTCATGAAAAAGTCAAAGATGTTTTACTGCCAAAGCTGGTGGAAAAATTAAAAGAAAAAAAGGTAGAGCTTCGTGGAGATGAGGCAAGCTGCAGTGTATGTCCTGAGATTGTGGCAGCCACAGAAAAAGATTGGGGTACAGAGTATTTGGACTATGTTTTGTCCATAAAGACCGTATCAAATATAGAGGAAGCGATTGCACATATCAACCAATATAATACAGGTCATTCTGAGGCAATTATCACAAGGGATTATCAAAATTCACAGAAGTTTTTAGATCAGATTGATGCGGCGGCAGTCTATGTCAATGCATCTACAAGGTTTACAGATGGATTTGAATTTGGTTTTGGCGGTGAAATTGGAATTAGCACTCAAAAGCTTCATGCCAGAGGCCCTATGGGATTAAAAGAACTTACCAGTACAAAATATATTATTTATGGAAATGGTCAGATACGGCCTTAAGCTGTGGAGGTTAATTTATGGAGGCAGCATATCAGATTTTATCGGAATCTCAGATTACCAGAGCGCTTTTTTCTCATTTTAATCGTCGGCAGGAGGTAAAGCGCTGCTGGCGCAAGGAACAAGGAAGATGGATATTGAAGGATATTGCTTTTGTCGATGACTGGAGTGAAGCACAGTATGAATTTTTGGTTAAATGTTTAAAAAATACAGTCAACACGGGAGGATTTGTCTTTGGAGCCTTTATGCAGGACAGGTTAAGTGGATTTTGTTCTGTGGAAAGTCAGCGTTTTGGACTGAAAGATCAGTATGTACAGTTATCTTGTATCCATGTGTCTTGTGAGTGCAGAGGGGAGGGAATCGGAAAAGGGCTGTTTGTGTGTGCCAAAGCAGCGGCAAAAAAACTAGGCGCCAAAAAGATTTATATTTCTGCTCATTCAGCCGAAGAGACACAGGCATTTTACCATTCGCTGGGCTGTAAGGAGGCAGAGGAATATAATCAGGAGCTTGTAGAAGCGGAGCCATGCGATTGTCAGTTGGAATATATTTTGTAATAGTTACAAAATGAAGATAGATGTGGTATAATTTAATCAAAGAATTTTTTCCCATTGAAAATAGTATTACAGAATATAGGATGATACAAAATAACAGAGTCGGAAAACATGGTGAGTTTGGAAGATATGACCTCCTGAGACTGGTATTCGTGGGTTTGTCAAAAGAATTAGTTGGGCAAACAGATGAACATCAATTACATCGATTATTAGAAACATTATTGCTGCCAGGCTTAATCCTTGATGACCGTAAAAAGATATTGGAGGAAGAATATCGTATTCCAATGGGGGGCGATGTTGAGAGGAGGCTGAGTCTTATGTGTAATTTGAGTGGGGCAATCGTTGAACTTGGAATGGAAAAAGGAATAGAAAAAGGAATAGAAAAAGGAATAGAAAAAGGAATGGAACAATTGATTGCTAACTTTTTAAAAAAAGATAACCATATCAATCATGTAGTTGAGATGCTGGATGTTCCAGAAGCAATGGTTAAGACAGTAGCTGAGAAGGAAAAAATTGAAATTATATTATAAATATAAAAAGAGACCAGTATTCCATTTAAGTTGTAAGATAAATTGCTTCTTAAATTAAATTTAGGGAGGAAACGTCAAAAATAATGTATAATGAAATTGATTTAGATAAAATAGATTTAAACTCAGAGGCGCCTACAGAAGAGCCAGCCAGACAGTATTACTATATTGCAAAATGTCAGAAATGGATTCGTGAATTTGAAAATACAAATGGCCGTCGTCCGTGCTTTTTTACTCAAACATTTGGCTGTCAGATGAATGCCAGAGATTCAGAAAAACTGACAGGGATTTTGGAGATGATCGGTTATGAAAAGGCAGACAGCGAAGAGGCAGATTTTGTGATATACAATACCTGTACAGTAAGAGAAAACGCCAATAACAAGGTTTGGGGACGGTTGGGCTATCTTAACAATTACAAAAAGCAGCACCCTCAGATGAAGATTGCTCTCTGCGGCTGCATGATGCAGGAAGAAGAGGTTATTGAAAAATTACAAAAAAGCTACCGTTTTGTGGATTTGGTGTTTGGAACGCATAATATTTATAAATTTGCAGAATTGATTGCAGCTTCTTTTGAGCAGGAAGGTATGGTAGTGGATATCTGGAAAGATACAGATATGATTGTAGAGGATTTACCAATAGAGCGAAAGTATTCCTTTAAGTCTGGAGTTAATATTATGTTTGGCTGTAATAATTTCTGCAGTTACTGTATCGTTCCATATGTACGAGGAAGGGAACGGAGCCGCAAACCAGAGGATATTTTAAGAGAAATTGAACGTTTGGCAGCGGATGGAGTGGTAGAAGTGATGCTTCTTGGGCAAAATGTCAATTCTTATGGGAAAAATCTTGAAAAACCAGTGACCTTTGCAGAATTATTGCGTGAAGTGGAGAAGGTGGAGGGAATTGAGCGGATCCGTTTTATGACTTCTCATCCTAAGGATCTTTCCGATGAATTGATTACAGTGATGGGGCAATCAAAAAAAATATGTAAACACCTGCACTTGCCGCTGCAGTCTGGCAGCAGCCGCATATTAAAGGAAATGAATCGCCATTACGACAAAGAACAGTATCTTGCTCTGGTGGAAAGAATTCGCAAAGCTGTTCCTGATATTGCTTTGACTACCGATATTATTGTCGGTTTTCCAGGGAAGACGGAGGAAGATTTTCTGGAAACTATGGATGTGGTCAAACAAGTAGGATATGACAGTGCATTTACGTTTGTCTATTCCAAACGGACGGGAACTCCAGCAGCACGCAAAGAAGATCAGATACCAGAGAATGTGGTAAAGGATCGATTTGACCGTCTTTTGAAGGAAGTGCAGAGCGGTGCAGCAAAGCGGGCAGAGGCTTTGACAGGAAATGTGGAAGAGGTTCTGGTGGAAGAGATAAACAGACAAGAGGAATCGTTGGTGACTGGTAGGCTGAGCAATAACTTTATTGTACATTTTAAAGGAACCAGTGATTTGATAGGCAAGATTGTGAAAGTGAAGCTTCAGGTTTGCAAAGGATTTTATTTTTATGGAGAATTGGCGAAATAAGAAGGTGGCAGGATGTATTCATATATGAAAGGTGAACTGGTTGAGATTTTGGATGATACCATTGTACTTGAAGTCAATGACATTGGTTATCAAATTCATATTCCAGCCAGTATGATCGACAATTTTACTGGGACAGGGCAGGCTGTAAAGATTTATACTTATCTTCTCGTGAAAGAAGATGCGATGAAGCTCTATGGATTTCTTACCAAAGATGACTTAAATATCTTCAAGCTTCTTCTAGGTGTCAGTGGAATTGGGCCGAAGGGTGCGCTTGCTATTTTAAGTGTGATGACGCCGGACGATCTGCGTTTTGCCGTGTTGGGAGAGGATGCCAAGACGATTGCCAAAGCCCCTGGCATTGGCAATAAGACAGCGCAAAGGGTAATCCTAGAATTAAAGGATAAGTTAAACCTGGAAGATGCATTTGAGGCTAAGACAGCACATGTCCAGGAAAAAGCAGCAGGTTTTGGTGTTAAGAGTGAGGCAATACAGGCATTAACAGCCTTGGGCTATTCTTCCACAGAAGCATTGAAAGCGGTAAATGGCGTGGAATTTACAGAGGAAATTACGGTGGAAGAGGTATTAAAGGCAGCGTTAAGGCAGATGGCATTTTAAGGAGCTGGAAATGATTTATCTATCTGACTTTCATTTTCCTGACAGAGAGCTGGAATATGATATTACAATGGGACAGAAAAGGACATGTTATGACACAGTTTACCCATTTTTAATTTTGTCAGAGCATGGATTAAAGAGGCTTGATTTTGAGCCGATTACGATATTATATGGTGGAAACGGTTGTGGAAAGACAACCGCTATGAATGTAATTGCACAGAAATTAGAACTTACCCGTGATACTTTATATAACTGTTCCAATTTTTTTGAGGATTATCTGAAGGTTTGCCATTACTACACAAGCGCAGATATACCGAAAGGCAGTCGGATTATCACTAGTGATGATGTATTTGACTTTATGTTAAACTTAAGGAGTATGAACAACGGAATTAATCAAAAGCGGGAGGAACTGTTAGCAGATTATCTGGATCTAAAGTATACACCGTTTCAGATTAAGTCACTTGAGGATTATGAGAAATTAAAAAAAGTAAATATGGCAAAAAGCAACAGTCAATCCAATTATATAAGAAAAAACGTGATGGATAATATCAGAGAGCATTCCAATGGTGAAAGTGCGTTTCTATATTTTACAGAAAAAATCCAGGAGAATGGTTTATATTTGCTGGATGAGCCGGAGAATAGTTTGTCTCCAGAACGACAGCAGGAGTTATTGCAGTTTATTGAGGATTCGGCCCGTTTCTTTGGATGCCAGTTTATCATTGCCACACATTCGCCCTTTTTACTTTCCATGCGAGGTGCAAAAATTTATGATATGGATGAGGAATATGTGGATGTGAAGCATTGGAGTGAACTTCACAATGTACGTATCTACTATGATTTTTTTAAGAAGCATGAACATGAATTTGAGCCAGAGAAATAGGAGGGAGCAAAAATGATCACGATTAAGAAGATGGAACAGAAAGATACCAATGAAGTATATGAGATGATGCGGGATTTTTATGATTCTCCAGCGATTTTACATGATGTATCGGAGGAAGTATTGAGGCGTGATATTGATGCCTGTACGAGTGATAATCCTTATATGGAAGGGCTTGTATTTCGGGCGCATGGCGGAATTGCTGGTTATGCGATGCTAGCCAAAAGTTTTTCCACAGAATTTGGCGGAATTTGTATCTGGATTGAGGATCTTTATATGAAGCCAGAGTATCGCGGTGGTGGAATTGGAACACAGTTTTTTGGGTATCTTGAGAAGACATACCAGGGACAAGCAGTACTTTTGAAGTTAGAAGTGGAGCGGGGGAATACGTGGGCCATTGAGGTTTACAAAAAATGTGGTTACAGGGAACTGCCTTACATGGAAATGATTAAGGAACTGCCGCGTGGATTGTAATGGAAAGTGAAGGAATGGACGATAAAAATATTGACTATGGAAAAATAGAAAGGCTGAATCCTGACAGTAATGAGCCAGGCAGAGGCGTTTGTGCAGATATTTGGAGACGCCATAGTCAGCAATTTTCCTGCTTTGCGCAGAATTGTTGACTTATTTGAAGATGGAGTATATACTGTGTATGCATGAATTAAGAGGTGCGTCATATTTTTATTACTCTAGTGTGATATTTAACTGCCAGAGTAATGTAAATGAGTTTATGGAAAAATGTGACAGACACTATACGGAGTAATAAGAATATCGGAAAGGATTAGCTTTCATGGAAAAACGTGTGATTTCCACCCAGATCCAGGAGGAAGACTTAAAAATTGAAACCAGCCTCCGTCCACAGCGTCTTGAAGAATATATTGGACAAGAAAAAACCAAAAAGACTTTGAAGGTTTATATTGAAGCGGCAAAACAGAGAGGGGAAGCCTTAGATCATGTGCTGTTTTATGGTCCGCCTGGATTGGGGAAAACTACCCTGGCAGGGATTATTGCCAATGAAATGACAGTACATATGAAAATTACTTCTGGTCCAGCGATCGGTAAACCAGGAGAGATGGCCGCGATCTTAAGCGGTCTTCAGGAAGGCGATTTACTTTTTGTGGACGAAATTCATCGGCTCAATCGTCAGGTGGAAGAAGTGCTGTACCCGGCAATGGAGGATTATGTGATTGACATTATGATTGGCAAGGGCGCTTCAGCGCGCTCGATCAGGTTGGATTTGCCGCATTTTACTTTGGTGGGTGCGACCACAAGAGCTGGTCTTTTATCGGCGCCGCTCAGAGATCGATTCGGTGTCGTGCAGCATTTAGAATTTTATACTCCTGAAGAACTAAGAACGATTATTCTGCATTCTGCCAAGAAACTTCAGGTTGAGATTGACGCAGAAGGAGCTTTTGAGCTTGCCAGGCGTTCCAGAGGTACGCCAAGACTGGCCAATCGTCTGCTGAAACGCGTGCGGGATTTTGCACAGGTCAAATATGACGGCAGGATTACTAGAGAAGTGGCTGTGTTTGCATTGGATTTGTTGGAAGTAGATAAATTTGGGCTAGATCAAAATGACCGCAATATTTTAATGACTATGATTGATAAATTTCAGGGCGGGCCAGTGGGATTGGACACCCTGGCAGCAGCGGTTGGAGAAGATTCAGGTACGATTGAGGATGTCTATGAGCCATATTTAGTTAAGAATGGTTTTATCAATCGAACCCCGAAGGGCAGAGTGGTTACTGATTTCACCTATGGCCATTTTGGAATTGCCAAAGCTGTACCACAGTGTTAAAATAATAGGAGTCAAAATGAAAAGAGCGTGTTGATCAGGGAGGATTAAATAAATGTCATTGAAGACAAGCGCAGATGTGTTGATAGGCGGTAAAATTTATACTTTAAGCGGTTATGAAAGTGAGGAGTATCTGCAAAAAGTTGCAAGTTATATCAATAGCAAAATCAGTGAGATTGAGGAGTTGGAACAGTTTCGGCGTTTACAGGCAGATATGAAATCAACACTGCTTGAACTTAATATTGCAGATGATTATTTTAAGGCCAAAGAGCAGGCTGAAAAGCTTGAACAGGCAGTTCGGGAGAAAGAGCGGGAAATATATGAGCTGCAGCATGATTTAATCTCTGCAAAAATCCGCATAGAGAGCAGTGAAAAAAATGCCAATGAACTGGAACAGGAGAATAAGGAATTGTTGCTCAACAAAGCAAAGTTAGAAGCTTCTTTGGCGGATGCACTGCTTGGTAAAGTAAAAGGACAGGTCTCTGCTGGGCATGAACCTCGGGAAGAAGAGAAAGAGCCAGAGCAAAGTATGGAACTCGAAAAACAGGAAATATTAAAGAAATCTTTTCCAGTAGAAGATAAACAAAAACATTTACGAAAGAATAATGATAACGGAAGGGTGACTCAGGAAATTTAAAAGTTGAGTCACCCTTCTAAGCTGAAACAGGAGGAAAGGCAGTTTGGAAAGAAAAACAGAGCTTTTAGCGCCGGCTGGCTCATTTGATATTTTAAAAGCAGTGGTCAATGCAGGGGCGGACGCAGTATATGCGGCGGGTCCAAGATTTGGTGCGCGGGCTTATGCTCAAAATTTTACGAAAGAGGAATTGTTGACGGCGATTGATTTCGTTCATCTTAAGGGTAAAAAACTCTATCTTACAGTAAATACACTATTGAAAGAGCAGGAGATGGCATCACTGTATGATGATCTTTGCCCCTTGTATGAGGCGGGATTGGATGCAGTGATTGTCCAGGATCTGGGAGTTATGCAGATGATTCGAGATTCTTTTTCTGAACTTGCAGTTCATGCCAGTACACAGATGACAGTTACAGGAGCTTATGGAGCGAAACTATTGTTAGAAGCAGGCTGCAATCGGATTGTGACAGCAAGAGAACTTTCATTGAAGGAAATTTCGAATATTTATAAACAAACAGGGGCAGAAATTGAAAGCTTTGTACATGGTGCACTCTGTTATTGTTATTCGGGACAGTGTCTGTTAAGCAGTATGATTGGCGGGCGCAGTGGAAATCGAGGAAGATGTGCGCAGCCCTGCCGTCTTCCTTATGAGTTGTTTGACAGTCAAAGAAAGGCATTGTCTGCTGGAAAGAAAAAGGGTCAATATTTATTAAGCCCGAAAGATCTGTGTACCATTGATCTGATCCCAGAATTGATCAAAAGCGGCGTACATTCTTTTAAGATTGAGGGCAGGATGAAACAAGCGGAGTATGCAGCCGGCGTCACTGGCATTTATCGAAAATATATAGATCAGTATACAGAGGATCCCACACGCACATATCAGGTAAAGGGAGAAGATCGACAAACGCTGCTGGAGCTGGGCAACCGCTGTGGTTTTACGGAAGGGTACTATCAAAAACACAATGGAAGAGATATGATTACTTTTATGAAACCGTCCCACGAGAAAGGCAGAGAGGAATTGCAGAATCATATTCGAAATATTTATGTGGAGAAAGAAAATAAAGAAAAAATAAAAGGAATCTTAAGACTTTCTGAGGGAAAACCGACTAGACTTGTGTTAAAATGCAGAGAAACCCAGGTAGAAGTGACTGGGGAGCTGGTACAGACAGCACAAAAGCAGCCTTTATCGAGAGAAACAATCCTGGAAAAGATGAATAAGACAGGAAATACACCTTTTGAATGGGAAGAATTAAATCTGGAAATCGAGGGAAAGATTTTTTTGTCTGTGGGAGCTTTGAATCAGCTTAGAAGGGCTGGAATTGAAAAATTGGCAGAAGCGATGCAGAAGCCATATCGAAGAATATCTTCTACTTCAGTTCATATGAAGGAGAAAGAACAGCCAAATAGAGACAAGTTTTCCAAGACAAAGATGCGATTGTCTGTGCTGACAGAGACGTTAGAACAGTTTCAGGAAGTACTAAAACAGCCAGAAGCAGAACGGGTATATCTAGAGGCTTTTGCATTGGAACGACAACAATTGACACAGCAATTAAAGAAATTGGTTGATCAAGCCCAAAGCGCTGGCAAGGAATGTTTTCTTGCCTTGCCCTATGTGTTTCGTATAAAGACGGCTCAATGGTATGAAAACCATTGGTCTAAGATTGAGAAGGCAGGGGTAGATGGATATCTAATCCGAAATTTGGAAGAACTTTCTTTTTTGCGGGAGCAGGGGGTAGAGCCTATTAAAATACAGGGAGATTATGGTCTGTATGGATATTCCAATCAGGGAATATATGGACTTCATAAGCTTTCTTTAGAGTATTTTACTTTGCCAGTAGAGCTAAATGCCAAGGAATTAAGAGCGTTGGATTGTGCGAAAGGAGAACTGATTGTCTATGGTTATCAGCCTTTGATGCTCAGTGCTCAGTGCCTATATAAAAACACGGCGGGATGTGACAAAAAAGCACAAATTTTTTACTTAAAAGACCGTTATGGCAAGCTATTTCCTGTCAAGAATCGTTGTGAAGACTGTTATAACATCTTGTATAATATCAGTCCGTTGTCTTTGTTTCATCAATTTTCCGAGATCAGGACCTTAGCGCCAGCAGCAGTGCGAATTTCCTTTACGTTGGAAAATCAAAAACAAGTGGAACAGATTTTTGAATTATACAGGCAGGCGGCTGCCACAGATACGGTGGACAGGGACAACTATTTGTCCGATTTTACCAATGGGCATTTTAAGCGAGGAGTCGAGTAAGTATGGTGCATTTAATTACGGAATTATCCAAATATACAATGATTATTCTGTTTGCGCTGTATACCTATCAGTGCTTTTCGGCATTGAAGCGCAGTATAGACAAGGAAGAGCAAGCAGAAAAATTTAGGAGCCAAGTGGTATATATGTATTTATTTCATTTAAATGCATATGCAGTCCTTTTTTTGTCGGTGAGGGATGTAAAACTGTTGAAATTTTACTTGATGCAGGTCGTATTCTTTGCCGCAGTGCAGCTCTGTTATGGCATTTTCTACAAACGGGTTTCCAGACTTGTGGTCAACAATATGTGTATGTTGATGTGCATTGGTTTTGTGGTGCTGACACGTCTGTCTTATGAACATGCCATGAAACAATTTCAAATTGCTGTGATCTCTGTCATCGTCACTTTGCTGATTCCGTTTTTTATCAGCCGTTGGAAATTTTTTCGCAGTTTGACTTGGTTATATGCGTTGGCTGGTGTTACTATGCTTGGTGTTGTTGCTGTACTTGGGGCGGTGTCACATGGAGCAAAGCTCTCATTTTCTGTGGCAGGGATTACGGTGCAACCCTCTGAATTTATCAAGATTATTTTTGTATTTTTTATCGCTTCCATGTTCTATGAATCTACGGAATTTATGCAGGTGGTAAAGGCAACTATTCTGGCGGCGCTTCATGTAATTATCCTGGTAATATCCAGAGATTTGGGAGCTGGATTGATTTTTTTTATTGCCTATATGGTGATGCTCTATGTAGCTACCAGAAAGCTTTATTATTTTGCAGGCGGTTTAGTATGCGGCGCAATAGCTTCTGTGGCAGCTTATTTTCTGTTTAGTCATGTGCGCGTGCGCGTGGTGGCATGGCAGGATCCGTTGGCGGTATTTGAGAATGCCGGCAATCAGGTTTCCAATTCTTTGTTTGCGATCGGTACTGGGGGCTGGTTTGGCATGGGCTTAAATCAGGGAATGCCTTATAAGATTCCAGAGGTGAAACAGGATTTTATCTTTTCTGCGGTGGCGGAGGAATTAGGCGGAATTTTTGCCATTTGTCTGATTTTAGTTTGTGTCAGTTGTTTTCTGATGTTTTTAAATATTGCTATGCAGATGAAAGATTTTTTCTATAAACTGGTGGCCTTGGGACTGGGAACAATCTATGGATTTCAGGTATTGCTCTCTATTGGAGGAGATATTAAATTTATTCCTTCCACAGGAGTGACTCTGCCTCTGGTCAGTTATGGCGGCAGTTCTCTGCTTAGTACGTTGATAATTTTTGCTATTATTCAGGGCTTATATGTACTGCGGGAGCGGACAGAAGTGGAATCCGTCTCAGTTTCAAATAAAAATAACGAGAAATCAGTTTCAAATAATTATAAAAATGGCGTTGAGCGAAAAGGAATCAAACGGAAAGGAGAAGTCATATCGAATGAAGAAAACATCCACGGAACCAAGGTCCAAAACCTCGACAAATCGTGAGAAAAATCGTGAATTTGCAATAATCACCTATCTTTTTGTAGGTGTATTTATGATGATGATGGGATATTTTGCTTATTTTCAGATATTTCGCAGTGAGGATTTCATCAATAGTCCCTATAATACCAGACAGAATACATTTGCGGAACATGTGATTCGGGGTGAGATTCGCTCGGCAGATGAAAAAGTGCTGGCGCAGACAGTGGTGGGAGAGGATGGCAGTGAAACGCGTTATTATCCTTATGGGAGAATGTTTGCCCATGCAGTAGGTTATGACAGCAATGGAAAATCAGGAATCGAATCTTTTGGAAATTTCAGTTTGCTGCGCTCTCATGCGTTTTTTCTGGAACAAGTATTTAATGGTATTCAGAACCAGAAAAATCAGGGTGACAACATTGTGACGACTTTAAATTACAGTTTACAAGAGACGGCTTACCAGGCTTTGGGTGATCGCCGGGGCGCAGTGGTAGTCTTAGAGCCTTCCACTGGAAAAATACTTACTATGGTTTCCAAGCCTGATTTTGATCCAAATACCATAGCCGCAGAGTGGGAAAGTATTATCGCCAATACAGACAGTGAAAATTCAATTTTAGTCAATCGTGTCACGCAAGGCTTGTACCCTCCAGGTTCCACATTTAAGATTCTCACTACTTTGGAGTATCTGCGGGAAAATCCCAATTATCAGGATTATTCTTATGAATGTACAGGAAGTATCACTATGGAAAATACGGAGATTCATTGTTATCAAAATGCAGTTCATGGGGCCGAGGATTTGGCTCACTCTTTTGCAAAGTCCTGCAATACGTCTTATGCTAATATTGGTCTTACCTTGGATAAGGCGAAATTCGCAAGTCTGTGCAATGATCTTATGTTTCATAAGAATCTGCCGATTTCCTATCCTTTTAAGCAGAGTAGCTTTGTATTAGATCAAAAATCGAATACAGATCAGGTCACACAGATGGCAATTGGCCAGGGAGAGACTTTGGTGACGCCAATTCATATGGCAATGATTACAGCGGCAATTGCCAACCAGGGCACATTGATGAAACCTTATGTGATTGACCATACAGAAAATTATAAGGGGGTTATGGTAAAAAATTATCAGCCAGCTTCCTATGGTTCGCTGTTGTCTGCGGAGGAAGTGGGAAAATTGCAGGAGTTAATGTCTTTGGTTGTCAGCGAAGGAACCGGTTCCAAATTGAGCGGACAGGTTTATCGGGCGGCTGGCAAGACTGGCTCTGCTGAATTTAGTAATAATAAGAGTGAAAGTCATGCCTGGTTTACTGGCTATGCTTCCACAGAGGAGAAAGGGACAATTGCTGTGACCGTTATTGTGGAGAATGGAGGTGCTGGAAGCACAACGGCTGTGCCAATTGCCAAGCAGTTGTTCGATGTCTATTTTGCCCAATAAAATGGGATAAGAACTGATTTTCATAAATATGTTGCAAGAAACCACAAAAAGGGGTATACTGTTTCTAAAGTCAATAGACCACATCAGGAGGTATTGCAATGATTGAAGCAACGAGTTGTGGTGGTGTGGTAATATTTCGTGGGAAGATTTTGCTCTTGTATAAGAATTATAAAAACAAATATGAGGGCTGGGTGCTCCCCAAGGGAACGGTAGAGCCAGGTGAGGAATACAGAGAGACAGCGGCAAGGGAGGTTCTGGAGGAGACCGGGGTAGACGCCTCGATCATTAAGTATGTGGGGAAGAGCCAGTATACCTTTACTGTCCCAGATGATACGGTGGAAAAGGATGTCCATTGGTATCTGATGATGGCAGACAGCTATTACAGCAAACCACAACGGGAAGAGTATTTTGTTGATTCAGGATATTATAAGTTCCACGAGGCATATCATTTACTGCGTTTTGCAAATGAGAAACAGATACTGGAAAAAGCATATAATGAATATCTTGATTTAAAAAAGAGTAATCTTTGGGGGAGCAGAAAGTATTATTAATTTGTAACTGTTCAGAACTCCACAAAAATGGGAAACCAGGATCTTCAAATTTATTCCCGTGAGCAATGTACCCAAATGACATTTAGAAAATAGTTATGCTTGCATGGAGAATTAACGAATGCCGAGAGGGTGCCCTACGGGATATTTGATTAAAAAGGACTGAATTTTCATTTCCATGAGAGTGGTCATGAACATCCCCGAGACCGCGGACAAAAGCCTTATGAAAGGCGTATGACAGTTTTGTTGACATGTCTGTGCAGGGGCTGAATAGTTATGATTTTACTGTGACAGAGAAAGTAGCAATCATCAATTACGGTTTACAGCTTCGCTGTTTAAAGAGAAAAGGTGCTCACGAGAAGCGGGCGCCTTTTCCCTTTAAGGAAATGGGGAATGATATGGTCTGGTTGAAAGATTTTTACGCCGGCGAGGGCATTGCAGAAAAAAAACAAAAAATTAAATGGAAAATTATTCATAATGTGGGCCAGTTTAATATCTATGTGATTGCATTGAGCAGCAGTCCCAGCAATTTATTGGATATTATTCCTTCCTGGGAATTGATGCAGCGTTATTATCCCAAACAGGATATGTTGATTGTGGGTGTGGACAAAGGATATGACAATGCTATAGAGCTGGCGGCAAAGATTGTGATAGATGTATTCCATAAAACCGGAAATCTGAATATCAGGAATTATTTTCTGGATCAGTATAGAAAGAATTCCAGGAGAAGTCATTTATGGGAATCCTGTTGTTAATTTTAAAAATAATTGGAATTTTGCTGGCGCTTATTTTTTTACTTCTCTTTGCAGTGACAACGGTTCCGGTCCGTTATCATGCCAATCTTCGATTGCAGGAGGAGATTACAGGGCTGGCAGTATTCCATTGGTGCTGGCATTTGATTGATCTGCGCATTCAATATGGCAAACAGACAGCGTTTGGTCTGCGTATTCTCGGTATTCCAGTACAATTGGGAAAAGAGCGCAAGCCTAAAAAGATCAAAAAGCGAAAGAGAGCGCTCAAACAGAAACAAGAAAAGCTATCTCCAGCTTTAGGACTGCCAAATGGGCAGGGAGAACTTATGGAGGATATTCCCATACAGATCGATGGTTTGAGTGATACTAAGGAGCCAGTGGAAGATACTGAGGCATCGAAGCAGTCTACTGCGCAGACAATGGAATCCGAAAACTTATTAACGAAAAGGAAAATTGCCAAAAAAAGTACAAAGAAAAGACGCAAAAAAAGAAAAAAAGGTTTTCGGAAATTGTTGCAGGAAATTAAAAATTTAATTTCTGTGATTCGACAGCGCCTAACTGAGCTTTATCATAAACAGACAACGATAAAAGAACAGCTTTACAACATAAAAAATATCATTTCGGAAGAAACTAATAAGAGCGCTTTACTCCATGTACTTCAGGAATTTAAGATGATTATGGGTCATTTTGTTCCGCGCAAGGCTTACGGTGAACTTTCTTTTGGTATGAAGGATCCCGCTAGAACGGGACAGATTTTGGGAATTTTAAGTATGTTTCCTTTCTGGACAAGATACAGGATTAATCTGATTCCAGATTTTCAATCAGATCTATTTTATGTAAAGGGTGAACTGGACATCAAAGGACATATCCGGTGTTGGCACTTTTTATTGTCATTGTTCCGGTTGATCAAAGATAAAAATATACGAACATTTATAACACAGATCAGAACATAACAGGAGGTTGGATTATGCAGGAAAATAATTTTAATACTACTGTTCAGTCTTTATTCAAGGGTATGGACAGTTTTATTACCACCAAAACTGTGGTGGGAGAAGCAGTACACATTGGGGACACAATCATTCTTCCTTTGATTGAAGTTTCCTTTGGCGTAGGGGCCGGCGCATTCTGCCAGGAAAAGAAGAATAATGCTGCCGGAGGTTTGGGAGGCAAGGTTACACCGAGCGCGGTGCTGGTAATACAAAATGGGTGTACAAAACTGGTCAATATCAAAAACCAGGATAGTATTACGAAAATTTTGGATATGGTGCCAGATTTTGTAAATAAATTTACAAATAGAAATACTTCTAAAGAACAGCCGGCGACAGATGAATCTGCTAAGAAGGAAGCCGCACAGGAGCTTGCAGAGCAGTTAAATGTTCTTTCTGGTGAAGAGCAGTAATATTCAAAAATGGTTGGCGTTTTAACGGCGGTGCAAGGACTGCTTTTGCAGTATTTACAAATTTGCTCGCCTGCTATTTGATAATAATGTGTATGATAAACAGCAACAGAGCATATATTACTATTAATATATGCTCTGCTTTCTGGTGATAGCATGAAAAGGTTGATAGGGTTCATTCTCTTTTGGATTGCAGTGGGAATGGCAATTATGATTTTTCTTCCTAATGAGGTACTTGGAATATTGATTATATTTATCTTGCTGTTGCTTGGGTATAATCTGTTTTGCTGTTAAGTGATTTGTAAAATTATTTGCAAAGCAAGAGACATCCGCTTCGACGCAGTACCCTCGCTTCGCTGGGTTGCTAAGTGCCAGTGGCACTTGTTAAGCAACGACCGAAACGAAGTGAAGAAAGACCCTGCGATAATTGTTTTTTATCTTATAGGAAATCCAGAGGAATTTCCTATAAGGATTAGGGTGTCAAAAGGTCACAGCCCTTTGATATATATTGTACCTTGAAAATTTAACATGATATAGCAAATCATATCAATATTTGGTAAAATATAAGTATCAAATATCGAGG
>CAJTIR010000013.1 GCA_910576385.1 Lachnospiraceae bacterium | reverse complement strand
GTAAAAAAGAACAAATAGAAAAAGTCCTTTAGGACTTAGTACAGAATGATGTTGCGGCTGGCGAACCCTTCGATGAGTCTTTAGACTCCAGAGCCGGTAATAAGCCCTTATAGGGCGTGAGCAAACCACCGGCTTAGCCGGTGGTTCTGATTCTAACAAAATAATAAAAATAAGATGTACAGGGGCAGTCACAGTGAAATGAGAATACCCGCAAAGAGGAAAAATTTAACTGTAAAAGTTCAATTTTTTCCGCAACAAGTTGAACTTCTAGGCAACATCTACTATAATATAACATTGTTAAAAAGGAGATTGGAGATTTCGAATGTTAAAGGTATTTTTGGTGGAAGATGAGATCGTGGTTCGTGAAAGCATCCGCCAAATGATTCCGTGGATGAAATTTGGTTTTGAATTATGTGGAGAAGCTAGTGATGGGGAAATGGCGTTGCCTCTGATTCAAAGGCAGAAACCGGACGTGGTGATCACAGATATTCGGATGCCCTTTATGGATGGGTTAGAATTAAGCCGAATGGTGAAAAAGGAGCTGCCAGAGACAAAGATTGTGATTATTAGTGGCTATCATGATTTTGAGTATGCCAAGACAGCAATTGCGATTGGGGTAGAAGAGTATTTGCTAAAACCGGTAAGTCGTCAGGAATTTTTGGGTGTCTTAAAGAAGATAAGGGATTGTTATGACAAAGAACGTGCTCAGCGTATCTATTATGAAGAAGTTGAAAAGGAAATGAGGCAGTATGAGCAGAATTCCAGACGAGATTTTTTTGAAAAACTTATCTCTGGAAAGTACAGCCTCAATGAAATATACGATCAGGCAGCACAACAGCAGATTGATATTATGGCCTCCGCATATAATATTATATTATTTCAATTGAGTGGTAAGGAGTCACAGAGATTATGGACAGAATATTATTCTCAGACAGAATTGGAGATTCGGGAGAGGATAAAATCTTATATTGAGGGACAGGAAGAATATCTGATCTTTCGAAATCATGTGTTTGGCTACGCAGTTGTGGTAAAGGGAACGCCAGAGAATATTGAATCGCTTACAGAGGAATGTGTACAGTATCTGAAAGGTTACCTGCAGGAAGGAAAAGGGAAAGTGACTTGGTTTTTGGCAGTTGGAGAACCAGTGGAACGTCTGAGTATGCTCTCAAAAAGTTATCGAAGTGCGGTTCAGGTATTTACGCTGCGTTATACCAGGCCGAACGGATGTATCACTTATCAGCAGCTAGAAGAGCAGAGAGCAGGAGACAGGGATGTAAATCTTAAGGAGATAGATGCGGCTGTGATGGACACAGAGGTAGTTCACACTTTTCTGGGGAATGGGTTGTTAGAAGATACCGAGCGTTTTGTCGACGATTATTTTTCCATGATTGGAAACAGCGCGCTGCGATCGAGGATGTTTCGTCAATACGTAGTTTTGAACATCCATTTCTGTATCATGTCATTTGTAGCGAAGCTGGGTTATGATAATGAGAGTATTCAGAGCAGCCAGGGCATAGAACAGATGGGCAGTACCTTGCCACAAGCTAGAAAGGCTGTGATCAATCTCTTAAAACAAGGGATTAAGCTTAGGGATGAGAGCAGCAAAAGCAGAAATCGCACGATGATGGGAAAAGCGTTGGAATTTATTCAGGAGAATTATACCGATCCAGAGATGTCTTTAAATCGGGCAGCCAGTGTGGCCAATGTCAGCGCTAATCATTTCAGCGCTTTGTTCAGTCAGGAGATGGGGCAAAATTTTATTGAATATCTGACAGAGCTTCGCATGAAAAAGGCAAAAGAGTTATTGCGCTGTACAAGTAAGCGTTCCGGGCAGATCGCATTGGAGATTGGCTATAAGGATTCTCATTATTTTAGTTTTTTATTTAAGAAAACACAGGGCTGTACCCCTAGTGATTATCGTAATCAAAAAGGGAAGAGAAATGGAGTGCGTCATGGATAGAGAACAGGAAAAAGAGGAGATAGAGCGGCTTCGCACAGAGGTGGAGCATGAACGTAAACTGAGGCGTTTCGCAGAGATGAAAGCATTGCAGGCACAGATAGAACCACATTTTTTGTATAATACATTGGATGCCATTATGTGGTTGGTGGAAGCAGAAAAACAGCAGGAAGCGGTGGAAATGCTTGGCCAGTTATCTTTGTTCTTTCGTATTTCTCTCTCAAAAGGACAGGATGTAATCAGTTTAAAAGAAGAAATTGAACATACCAGGAGCTATATGGAGATTCAAAAGAGATGTTATCATGATATCATGGACTATAAGATTACATTGCCAAAAGAGTTAGAGGAGGTTAGGCTGCCCAAGCTTACCATACAGCCGTTGGCAGAAAATGCATTATTTCATGGCGTGAAGGAGAAACGTGGCAAAAGCATGATACAGATTGCATGTCAGGACTTAGAAGAGGATATACTGATTATAGTGGAAGATAATGGAGCTGGGATAAAACCAGATAAGTTAAGAGAACTGGAGCAGGCAAGGAAAGAAGGAAAGCGCATAGGATTCGGGCTTGCAGCAGTCCATGAGCGAGTAAGATTGTATTATGGGGCGTCATATGGAGTTAAAATAAACTCGAAATACGGGGAGGGAACGCGGGTGGAAGTTCGAATGCCAAAAGAGTTTTTGCCGATTTAGCAAGGAGGAAAAGATGTTAAAAGTATTTCTGGTGGAGGATGAAACGATCGTCAGGGAGAATCTGCGTGATCATATTATGTGGCAGCAGTATGGGTACCAGTTTGCAGGTGAGGCGAGTGATGGAGAAATGGCGCTGCCCCTGATTCGGAGGCTTAAGCCAGATGTGTTGATTACGGATGTTAAGATGCCTTTTATGGATGGGTTGGCGCTCTCTGCCATTGTGAGGCAGGAGTTTCCGCAGATGAAAATTATCATTATCAGCGGCTACAATGATTTTGAATATGCAAGGCAGGCAATCCAGGCTGGAGTGGAGCAGTATCTGCTCAAACCTGTCACCCGCTCCTCTTTGCAGAAGGCATTGCAGGAAACCAGAGAGAAGATTGAACAGCAGCGGGTACAGGAAGAATATCTGGAAAAATTTAAAGAAGATATGCAGATGTATGAGCAGTTTTCCAGAAGAAATTTTTTTGAGAAGGTTTTTGAAGGGCAGCTTTCTGTACAGGAAATTTATGAGGAGGCACAGAAATTGTCTCTGGAGATGGATGCAGCAGGTTATAATCTTGCGATGGTCAGTCTGCGCGAAAATAGAACGATGGAGGAACCCTCCCAGGAGTCACGATTGCTGGCGGCTAAAAGGGAAGAATTGATCAGATATTTCCAGCGCTATCCAGAATTTTTGGTATTTCGGTGGAATATCAATACCTATGGCATATTGATGAAGGGGGAGGAAGAGCAAATGGAAGAATTGAAGGATCGATGTCGGGAGAATATTATTCGTATTTGTTCTGGACAAGATACTGAGATTGAGTGGTATTGTGCAATTGGGGAGCCTGTGGAACGCCTTAGTCTTCTGCCTCAGGTGTACAGTAAAGTTAATCATATGATGTCATGTCGTTTTCTCAAGCCTGGACAGCATGTATTGACGATGGAAGCAGCGAATCTTGAGACACATGGAAAAGAGGAGAGTTCTTTAGGGGGAGTGGATATTGCTAAGACAGATCCCGAGATTATTAAGAATTTTTTGATACATGGGCAGGAGGAAGAAGTAGAGGATTTTGTGGATGGCTATCTGGAGAGTCACAGGGGAGCATTAAAGTCCAAAATATTTCGGGACTATTTAATGCTCAGCATTCGCTTTACAGCGATTTCTTTTGTGGAAAATCTGGGTTACAGCCAGAATGACCTGTTGCGAAATACTTTAACAGATAACATGAAGGTGTTTAGTCTCAACATAGAAGATATGCGGTTTTATATGCAAGAGCTTATGTATCGGGCGCTGGAACTGAGTAATCAGGCTTTGGAAAGTCAAAGTAAAAAGCTGATTAAGAAGGCGATGGGATATATAGAGGAAAATTATGCCAAGGATTCTATTTCCCTCAATGAAGTGGCAGGGGCAGTGGAAGTAAGCGCCAACTATTTCAGTACCGTATTTCGGCAGGAAACGGAGATGACCTTTACCGAATATGTAACACAGAAGCGTATGGAAAAGGCCAAACAGCTTTTACGGCAGACAGAACGGCAGTCAGGGGATATTGCCACAGAGGTTGGTTTTAAAGATCCACATTATTTTAGTTTTGTATTTAAAAAGACACAGGGTTGTACGCCCAGAGAATATCGCAGTGGTATGAGGGCATAAAAAATCATTTTTCATCAGATGCTGCGTGGTGATGGTGTCCATAAGCACAGTCGCTTCCGCGAGAAATCAGATTCCAGGGCAGCTCTTCTGAATATACAGTTTCACCCTGAATCAATCGCAGTAGAGCACAAGCTGCTGTTTTGCCCAGTTGGTGTTTGCTGTGGGACAAGGTGGTGATACGGATGGAATCCAAATCGCTCATATAGCTGTTGTCAAAAGAGACAATCGAGATATCTTCTGGCACTCTAATATCTGCATAGCGCAGCTCACGAATCAACCAATATGCTATCTCATCGTTATGGCAGATGATGGCAGAGCATAGAGATTTATTTCTGCGAAGAAATGAGGTCAAAAAACCGGTATCTGATTTTGTCTGCAAAGCTTCTAGTTTGGCAGAGGTATACCAGAGAAGCAGCTCTTCGGTAACGGGGATTTTAAAGTCCCGCAGTGCAGTGACAAAGCCAGAATAGCGTTCTACCCCTTGGATATCGTCGATTTTGAAAATTCCTGCAATCCGGGTATGTCCTAGCTGAATCAAATGCTTTGCCAGCAGATAGCCTCCATAATAGTTGTCATCCTTGATATAGACGGCAGAAGCCAGGGCGGGATAATTCCCGCCAACAAACAAAATAGAAACACCTTTCTCCATCAGATGTTCATAGAGGTCAAGATTGGGATTGGGAAGTGCAGTTTTTGTGCCTTCGACAATTAATCCTCTCATTGGAGCAGTTCTTAGATTTTCTAATATTTCCCGTTCAATTGCTATTTTCGAATAAGTAGAATAGGTTTGTGCAGAGTAGCCCTTTTCTCTGAAAACGGATTTTAGATCCGCGAGAAGGGCAGGGGTTGTGTATTCGTCAGCATTATTTACAATAATACTGATGGTATTTTCGCGTGTGCCAAGACCAGTGGAAAAGGAACCGCTGCCCCGCCGCTTTTCAATCAGTCCTTCTTCTGTCAGAAGATGCAGCGCAGCCCTTACAGTTTGGCGGCTTACATGATATTGTACACAAAGTTCATGTTCAGATGGCAATTTATAAATGCCGCTGCCAGTATTCTGAAAGATTAACTCTCTCAATATATTTGCAAGATAAATATATTTTGCTGACATCTCAGGCTCCTTTCTTTATAGCTATGATATTTTTTGATTCTGCCGATAAAAGAATCAAGTATGGAATACTTATGCGCACTCCGGCGCGTATAATGTCTGTCGACATTATACCATAACTTCATAAAATACAGTATATGGAAATGCAGGAAATGGACTGGATCTGGTATTGTAGAATATTATCTGAAAATATTTGCTTTTATAAATTTTATTTATTTAAGTCGTTTTTTTATCCTTAAAAAAATGAACAAAAAATGAACAAATTATGGACAAATAGGAGAAGGTGACAAAAAGTTACAAAAGTAAGAGCAAAAAATGAAAGCAATTTCACAGAAAAATGAGCCTATATTTTGGGAATAACGGAAAAAAAATATTATTATATCGTAAAATAATTAAAATATTAGGAAAAATCAATAAAAAGTGATCATACTTGTACTGAAAAATAAAATATGAACAAAAAGTTGTATTGGATATAGCGACAAATATAAAAAAGAGAGGGTAAGTCTTATTGACGGAGAGGAATAAAAAACTTAAAATGAAATCACCGACGGCGTGATGCCGAATAAAAAAAGGGAGGACATGTAAATGTTAAGAAAGAAGTTAGCAATGTTACTTGCTGTAGTTATGGTAGCAGGAACTGTAGTTGGATGTGGTTCAGGAGATGATAGTGCAAAGAAGGATGAGCCAGCAACAGCTCCAGCAGCAGATGACAGCACTAGTGAGCCAGCAACAGATGATACAAAGACTCCAGCAACAGATGATGAAAGTGCTGGTGGCGATGAAGCAACAGATGACGAAAGTGCTGGCGGCAGCTCAGGAGAGTTGATTAAAGTTGGTATCATTAACAATGACCCGAATGAGTCTGGCTATCGTACCGCTAACGATGCAGATTTAAAGGAGACTTTCACAAAAGAGAACGGCTATGATGCATCTTTTGCTTACAGCATGAAGAATGATGAGCAGATCACAGCAGCTCAGAAGTTTATTCAGGACGGTGTAGATTATCTTCTGATTTCCGCAGCAGATACCGCAGGTTGGGAATCTGTACTTACAGATGCACAGACAGAAGGTATTGGAGTTATCTTATTCGACCGTACTATTGATGCACCTGAGGATCTTTATGCAGCTTCCATCGTATCTGATATGGAAAAAGAAGGTCAGACAGCAGTTGATTGGCTGACAGATCAGAAATTAGATAAATATCAGATCATCCACCTTCAGGGCGCTATGGGTACTGCAGCACAGCAGGGACGTACCAAGGCATTGGAAGAGGCTGTAGCAGCGAATGACAACTGGGAGTATGTTGGTGAGCCACAGACTGCTGAGTGGAATGCTGAGAAGGCACAGCAGATCGTACAGGCTGCAATTGACTCTGGTAAAGAGTTTAATGTAATTTATGCAGAGAATGACGATATGGCTAAGGGTGCAGTGGCAGCTCTTGACAAGGCTAACATTTCTCACGGTGTTGACAAAGATGTAATCATTATGGGATTTGACTGCAATAAGTGGGCGTTAGAAGAACTGAAAGCTGGAAATTGGAACTATGATGGACAGTGTAATCCATTCCAGTCTAAATACATTTCTGATGTTATTAAGGAACTTGAGGCTGGCAATACTCTTTCTGAAAAAACTATCGTAATGGAAGAAAAAGGTTTTGACGCTAAGACAATCACCGATCAAGATATTGAAGATTATGGTATCTAATATTAACTTAAAATAATTTTTAGTGATTATTCAAAGCGCGGCGCAGCAAAGGCGGAAATGGAAAGGTCTGCACCGCGCTTTGTTTTCGGACAATGATAATTTATTAGGAGGTGAACTCATAGGTGAAAGATAATGCTGTATTAGAGATGAGAAACATACATAAAAGCTTTCCCGGAGTACGTGCCCTGCAGGGAGTAGATTTTACATTGCGCAAAGGCGAGGTTCATGCGCTGATGGGAGAAAATGGTGCTGGGAAATCCACTTTGATCAAGGTCTTGACTGGAGTTTATGGGAAAGATGAAGGTGAGATTTTCCTCGATGGTGTGGAAGGACCAGTGGCAATTCATTCACCCCAGGATGCTCAGAATGTTGGTATCAGTACGGTATACCAAGAGATTACGCTCTGTCCCAATCTTTCTGTTGCAGAGAATATGTTTATAGGCCGAACCAAAGGCATGGGACAGAATTGGAAGAAAATGAATACTGATACAGAGAAGATTCTGCAGTCTCTTGATATTCCGGCAACTGCAACACAGCAGTTGGAGACCTGCTCTATTGCGGTTCAGCAGATGATTGCCATTGCACGTGCGGTGGATATGGATTGTAAGGTATTGATTCTGGATGAACCGACATCCTCCCTGGATGAGCAGGAGGTTGCTAAGCTGTTTAAGCTGATGCGGGATTTAAGATCAAGAGGCGTTGGAATTGTCTTTGTTACCCATTTCATGGATCAGGTATATGAGATATGTGACCGGATTACAGTTATGCGTGATGGCCAGTTGGTGGGTGAGTATGCAATCAAAGATCTTCCGCGTGTCAAACTTGTTGCTAAGATGCTTGGCAAAGAGATGGATGATATGGCTGACATTAAGGGCGAGCAGAAGGAATATCAGAGAAAGCCTGGTATGGTGCCAGTATTGGAAGCAACAAACCGTGTCAGCGATGCTGGAATCAAGCCATTTGATTTCCATATTGAGAAGGGTGAAGTAAACGGCTTTACTGGTTTGCTTGGTTCTGGAAGAAGCGAGTGCGTCCGTGCACTCTTTGGTGCGGATAGAGTAACGGGCGGAACTGTTAAGATGAACGGCAAAGAAGTAAAGATTACAAAGCCTTTGGATGCTATGAAAAATAAAATTGCATACCTACCTGAAGACCGTAAGGGAGATGGTATTGTGGGAGATCTCTCCGTTCGTGAAAATATCATTCTCGCTCAGCAGGTATTAAGAGGATTTTTCAAGCCATTCTCGAAAGCAGAGCAATATAAGATTGCAGACGAATACATAAAACTTTTGAGCATTAAAACTGCTTCTGCAGATACACCGATTAAGTCCCTGTCCGGTGGAAATCAGCAGAAGGCAATTTTGGCCCGTTGGCTGTTTACCCATCCAGAATATTTGATTTTGGATGAGCCGACGCGTGGTATTGACGTCGGAACAAAAGTTGATATTCAGAAATTAGTGCTGAAGCTTGCTTCAGAAGGAATGAGCGTTACCTTTATTTCTTCTGAGTTAGACGAGATGCTGCGTACTTGTTCCCGGTTAGTCGTTATGAGAGACCGCAAAGTTGTAGGCGAGCTCTCAGGAGACGATCTGAATCAGAGTAAGGTTATGAGTACCATTGCCGGAGGTGACAGATAATAATGCAGAAAAATGAAGCGAAGAAATCAAACGAAAACTTTTTTATGAATCTGGTTAGGCAGCAGATGTTTATTCCGATCTTGGCAGTGCTGCTGCTCGCGTTATTTAACTTGATTGCTGACCCTAGTTTTTTTAAGATTACATTAGGATATAACAGTGCGGGAAATCCCGTTTTATCTGGTTTCTTGATTACAATTTTGGATAGTGGTTCCGAGCTTGCAATTCTGGCAATTGGTATGACTTTGGTAACGGCTGCTTCCGGTGGTCAGGATATCAGTGTGGGCGCGGCAGTAGCGATTGCCGGCAGTGTAATTTTGCGTGTGCTCTGCGGCGGCAATTCACGTCCAGAAAAACTTGCAGCGCCGATTATTGTAGCATTTTTGGTAAGCTGTATCGTAGCAATGCTGTTTGGAGCATTTAACGGTGTGCTGGTGGCTTATTTCAAAATTCAGCCGATGATTGCGACTTTGATTCTTTATACTGCAGGCCGTTCTATTGCAGCATGGATTAACAACAATGAGCTTCCAGTTATCAGTGATGAATCATTTACATATTTTGGTGAATTTATTCCGGGAATCCCGATTCCGACGCCATTCTTTATTGCAGTGGCATGTATGATCATTATTTTCCTTGTATTGAAGTTTACCAACCTTGGATTGTATACCCAGGCAGTTGGTATCAATGAGAGTTCTTCCAGACTGAACGGTTTGAATCCAGCTTTTATCAAGGTAATGTCATTTGTCGTTCTTGGGTTGTGTGTTGCTGTAGTTGGTTTGATTAAGGTTAGCCGTGTATCAACCATCAACTATTCTGTTATCGCAAAGGATATTGAAATGGATGCCATCCTTGCAGTTGCTCTGGGTGGAAATGCTTTGAGTGGTGGTAAATTTAACATGGCAGCTTCCATTGTCGGCGCTTATGTTATTCAGTTCTTGACCACAACACTTTACAAGTTCAATGTTCAGTCTGATGCGCTTCCAGCATATAAGGCGGTTGTGGTAATTGTTCTGGTTGTGATCAGTGCACCAACTGTAAGAGATTGGTTTTCCAGTCTTACAAAGAAGTTAAAGGTTAAGGAGGTTGCTTAGTATGTCAAATAATAAATCATCTGCGTCTGGTAGTTTTTCTGAGAAAATAAATAATCTTACCGACACAAATTTACTCCTTACGATTACAATTGTGGTGTTCTTCCTGATGTATATCGGTGCGATTCTCTTTCAGGGAGGGGGCTTTTTAAAACCACAGAACTTCTTAAATCTTTTGAATGCAAATGCAGCCTTAATTGTTCTGGCCTGCGGCTTGAGCCTTGTTATGATCACTGGCGGGATTGATATCTCGGTTGGTGGTGTTACAGCATTAGTTAGTATGTGCTGTGCAGTGTATCTGGATTTCAAAGGCGGCAACGTATTTGTATCTGTGCTTATTGCATTGGCAATCGGTCTTGCATTTGGCGCGTTCCAGGGATTTTTGGTTGCATATCTGGATATTCAGCCCTTTATTGTCACCCTGGCAGGTATGTTCTTTGCCCGTGGTATGACTACAATTGTAAATACAAAGCCATTTAACGTGGCAAATGAAGCATTCAGCAAGTTAAAAATGACCCGTGTGGTTATTCCAGGTCTTGGTTCTACAAATAGAAAAGGCATTTATGTAGACGCCTATGTTGAGATTGGTGTAGTGGTAGCGCTTCTTGTTGTAGTTGTAATGTTCTGTATGCTTCGCTGGACGAAGCTTGGACGTTCCTTCTATGCAGTAGGAGGAAATCAGCAGAGTGCTTTGATGCTTGGTATCAATGTTAAGAGAACAAGATTCCTCTCTCATCTGATTTGCGGATTGTTGGCAGGAATTGGCGGATATGTATATTTCCTCCATGTAGGTTCTGGTTCTCCATCTCATGCAACTGGAGCAGAAATGGATGCGATCGCATCTTCCATTATCGGTGGTACCATGTTGACTGGTGGTGTTGGTAATATCGTTGGTACGCTTTTCGGTGTATTATCACTGGGTACCATTCAAAATATCGTTTCCTCCGCAGGTCTGGATCAGGCTTGGTGGACAGGAATTACAAGGGCAGTTATGCTTTGCTTATTCCTTGTTGTTCAGAGTGTTGTTATGGCACGTAAGAAGAAGGCATAAGAAAGTAATTGCAAATACTCTTAAAGAAATAGCAGGAGGTCGCCTGATGGCGGCCTCCTGCTATGTTTTATTGATTAAAAATATTACATTAGTAAATTATATAGACATTTTGCAGGGATAGAATTTGCAGTTACAGCTCACTTTTCAGCCAATATAGAGAAGCACATGCTTGTATATTGATTTCCTCATTTGTGATGACAAGCAAATGGTAATAATTTGTAAGATACTGGTAAAAATTTTGCTAACTTATCTTGCCTTTTTCAGTAAAATTTAGTAAAATAAGAATAGTATTTGTGCGGCTGTACCGACAGAGATGGAACAACAATAGATGAGCTGTGCAAAACAAATATTAATTTTAAAGAGGAGGATACATATGGCTAAGAAAAAGTTGGCAAAACAGTGTATGGCGGCATTTCTGTCGTTTACCATGATGTTTTCCGTATTTCCGACGTCTGCGGTGAACGCAGCTGGTGAAGGAGAGACGACAGTTGGCACCACACAGACGATTGCGTGCAGTAAGTTTGTGCAGGCTGGCATCAATGGTGACAAGACTGGAACTGGCGAAAAAAAGGCAGCAATGATTGGAACGGACAAGCTAACCACAACAGGTAGTGAGAAAGCAGCAGCACGTGTGGAGGGAGAGACCGCAATTGGACAAAACAATGTTAGTTCCACCAGAGTGGCAGCAATGGGGTTTGAACTGCCGAAGAACAAGGTTTCGGATAGCGAGGCAGGGATTGACCCAGAGCTGATTAGTAGTGCAGAGCTGACTCTTACAGTATATGATGGGAACGATACTGCGAATGGTGGAAAGAAGACCAAGGCAGCGATTTTCCAGGTAGATTCTGATAAATATGCACAATTAGCTAGTGATGAGACTGCAAATGCACCAGGAAGTACATTTCCTGCAAAAAACAATGATTACAGCAAAGATAAGACCGTCTATGGCGGCGGACTTGGCGGCGAAAAAGGTTGGATTGAGCATAAAAATCAGGCTCAGGACTTGAAAGTGACTTTTGATGTGACAAATTGGGTCAAAGAGTCCATCAGTGCTGGTGATCCCTATGCAATTTATCGTCTGCAGACAGTAACTTGTGGTTATTATGTCTATAAGGAAGGCGATCAGGCACCCAAGCTTTCCATTACCACTATGACAGACCAACAGGCAGTAGACGCAGCAAAAGCAGAGTTGACGCTGCCGGCAACTACAAAGACGAATCTGAATCTGCCAACTACAGGCAGCTATGGTACTGAGATTACCTGGGTTTCAGATAAACCAAATGTAATTGCCAATGATGGTACTGTTACCAGACAACAGACAGATGTGGATGTAGTGTTGACTGCAACCATCAAGAAGGGTCAGGCACAGACAACAAAGAATATCACTGTGCAGGTATTGAAGCAGAGTGAAGTTACTCCAATTGCCGCTTATCAGTTTACAGCGGACGATTTGACGGATAAGGTCATTGAAGATACGACAAAAAATGGTTACGATGCAGAGCTGAAAGGCAGTGGAGCTGAGATTACTGAGGGTATGCTGAGTTTACCAGGCGGTAAGAACGATTCTGGTGCCGCTTATGTCGCTCTTCCAGGAGATTTATTTGAGAATCAGAATACACTGACCATCACTACCTGGTTAAAAAATGAGACAGGGGCTGGGGACTATGCAGCGATGTTCTTTGGCACCAAGACCAAACATGTGGACAGCGCTTCCACTGCAGATAGGCCTTTGAATTACTGGCTCTTAAATCCGTCCAAGGGCGGCAAATTTAAATCTGTGTGGACAGATGGTAATAATGCAAGTGAGCCTTACAAGACAGAGACTGCAGTATCGAATGCCCAGACCAGCGACCAGTGGGCGTTGTATACCACAGTAATTACCCCAGAGAGAATTATTGGATATTATAATGGGGAAGAGGTATGCAATAATCCAAAGACCAAGACTACCGCAGATTTTGGCACTGGCTTAGTTGGTTTTATTGGACGTTCTTCTTATAATGATATGTACTATAAGGGCGGCGTCTATGGTGTAAAAGTGTATGACGAGGCATTGACACAAGAAGAGATTTATGATGAATATTATAACAATACCCCGCCAGCAGTAGAGAAACAGGATTTATATGACAGTGTTGCTGAGGAAGTAATGGCGGCAATGTTAAATAAAAATGATAGTAAAGATGCAATTGTCACAGATCTTTTATTTACAAAGTCCAAGAGAGGTGTGACAGTAACCTGGACATCTTCAGACACTGCAGTGATTGATGCTGAAGGTAAAGTTTTATATTCAGGAGATGAAGGTAAGAAAGTAAATATCACCTTGACAGGTACGTTCAAGGGACAAAAAGTATTTGAGGAAACCACTGCTGTGACAGTTCAGTCAGAGTTTTCCGCAGATGTGGCAGAATTGACCATTCCTAATATGGACGATATCAGAGGCAATATCACTTTGCCGAAAATGGGTAAATATGGATCTGCGATTACCTGGGCTTCCGACAAAGAAGAAGTGATTAGCACTGAGGAGAAGACGAACGAAAATTATGATAGTACTCCAGCTGGTGTTGTCACCAGGCAGAATACTGACACAAAGGTAAAATTGACAGCGACTATAACCAAAGATCAGAAAACAAAGACTAAGGTTTTTGATGTTACGGTAAAAGCCAAGACTGAAGTTGGCGAGATGACAGATTACATCTTTGCGTACTTTATTGGAGACGGTGCAGGACAAGAGAAGATCTTTTTTGCCTCCAGTGAGAATGGTCTGAACTGGGAAGAATTGTATGATGGAAAGCCAGTGCTGACCTCTGAATTAGGAACAAAGGGATTGCGTGATCCTTATATTTTCCGTTCCGCAGAGGGTGATAAATTCTATTTAATTGCCACAGACTTACAGATTGCCGCAGGTGAAGGCTGGACTGCAGCACAGGAGAATGGAAGCCAGGCCATTATGGTATGGGAGTCTGAGGATTTAGTAAATTGGTCAGATCAGCGTATGGTGACAGTCAGCGATAAGATTCAGGCGGGCTGTACCTGGGCGCCGGAAGTATTCTATGATGATAAAACAGGAGAATATATCGTATTCTGGGCTTCCAAAGTAGCTTCTTTAAATTACGACAAACAGAGAGTATATTATTGTAAGACCAGAGATTTCCATAGCTTTACAGAGCCTAAAAAATGGATTGATGAAAATCACAATGCAATTGATACCACAGTAGTCAGGGATGATGACAATACTTACTATCGTTTTACCAAGAATGAAGATAACGGTGCAAAGTATGTCTATATGGAGAAATCAAATTCTCTGCTGGGCGAATGGACAAAAGTAAATGATAAGCAGTATAAAGATGGCAATGATGGTGTAGAAGGGCCATGCTGCTTTAGGTTTAATGATGATGATATTGCAAACGCAGGTGCAAAATGGTGTCTGCTTTTGGATAATTTTGGCAATGGCGGATATTTTCCAATGACCACCAATGATTTGGCAAACGAGGAGTTTAAAAAGATTACAAATGCAAAGCTTCCTTCCAAATCTAAACCTCGTCATGGTACTGTTATGAACATCACTAGAGATGAATATAACGCAGTGATGCAGGCATACAGTAGTATTGAAGTAATAGATGATAAATTGCCAAATGCTGTATTGGCAGGAAGCAATTATCAGCTTCCGGCAGAATTAAAAATCAGTGTTTTTGATCAGGAGAAGACAGTTGCAGTAACATGGGAAGCTGTTGCAGAAGGAGCATTTGATCAGCCAGGATCAGTTACCGTAAAAGGTACAATTGCTGAACTGAATAATCGTGAAATTACCAAGACTATTGAGGTAGTATCAGATAAATTGATCTATTATATCGATTCCGGTGTAGGTTCTTGGAATAATGATATGAAAGATTCTGCAAGTTTTGATGCAATTGCAGGTCTTGATGAATTAGAACTGCGCAATGAAGAGCCAGATAAGCTATATGCAACAGATAGCTGGGGATTTGTCAATGATGCCGACCAGACAATTGCCGGATGTCGTACCAGTGCTACAGAGTCTGTCTTTACAAATGGCTGGTGGGCGAAGGATGGAAAAAATTGTGAATATATCATTCCATTGGAGAGCGGTACCTATACTGCTACCGGCTATTTTGCAGAGTGGTGGGATGTGACTCGCCCAATGAATTTCTATGTAGAATATACAGATGACAATGGAAAGAAAGTGACTTCTGAGGCAAAGCCAGTGGAGGTCAGCAAAGCAGCAAAACAGCAAAAAGCTGCCATCAAATTTAAGGTGGAAAATGTGGTAGGCACAGCAGAAGTACATTTCTTGGCAGTTAAGGCAGCAAATGCAGATCCAGTGATTGCCGGACTTGCAGTGGAGCAGTTAGAGAATGGCCAGGCAGATGCGGTGGCTAAGGCAGCTTTGAATGCGGTAACTGTACCTGCAACAAAGAATATGAAGGCTGGCGATACTGCGAAGATTGATATTAAATATCCTGAAAACTTTACACAGGCATTGCAGGCAGCAGGGCTGACTGTGAAGTCTACAACCTACTCCAGCGATAAAGAGACAGTAGCTAAGGTATCTGCGGATGGCACAATTACTGCAGTGGCAGAAGGAACAGCAAAGATTACCACTAAGATTGTATTGAGTGATGATACAGAGAAGGTATTGACTACCACAATCACTGTTGAGAAGAAAACACCTGCTGTAATCTCAGTCACAGGTGTTACCATGAGTTCAAAGACTCTTACTCTGACTGAAGGAAAATCAGGACAGCTGACAGCAAAAGTAGCTCCTGAAAATGCCACAAATAAGAATGTTACCTGGAAGTCCGATAATGAGAAAGTGGCAAAGGTATCTTCTACAGGTAGAGTTACAGCAGTGAAGGCCGGAACTACAAAAATTACAGTTACTACAGTTGATGGAAAGAAGACTGCAACCTGTACTGTTACGGTAAAGGCCAACAAGGTTCCTGTAAAGAGCGTAAAATTGAACAAGACAAAGCTGACAATGGGCGTGAAGGAAACCTTTACCTTGAAGGCAACTGTGGCACCTAAGAATGCCACCAATAAGAAAGTAAGCTGGAAGATAGACAAGAAGGGCAAGAAGTTTGTCACTATGAAGAATGGAAAGCTGACTGCCAAGAAGAAAGGCAAAGCAACCATCACGGCAACGGTTGACGGCAAGAAAGTGACCTGTAAGGTGACCGTGAAGCCAGCGCCCACAAAGAAGGCAAAGGTGACACTGAATAAGAAGAAAGTGACACTGAAAGTGAAAAAGACTTTCCAGATTAAGCCAAAGGTTTCCTCCAAGTTTGGAAGCGCTACCTTTAAGTACAGCATTGACAAGAAAGGCAAGAAGGCTGTCAAGGTAGATAAGAATGGAAAGGTAACGGCTAAGAAGAAAGGAAAGGCAACCATTACCGTTAAGACTTACAACGGCAAGGCAAAGGCAACCCTTAAGATTACAGTAAAATAATTAGATTTTGTTTCAGGGGCATGAATTTTCGTGCCCCTGAAAAAGTATATCAGATTATATATCATTTCTGATCATGTAATCAATGCATAATAAAAAGGAGGGAGTCTTATGAAGAAGTATAAGAAACGATTTCTAGCCATACTATTGACATTCGCGATGATATTTACACTGTTTCCAGCGACAGGAGCAAATGCTGCTTTTGAGCCGGAACCTACAGTGGTTGAGCCGTTGGTAATTAAAAATAGCAAGTTTGTGGCCTCTGGCGATCAGGGGGGGACAGATACTTGGCTGATTGCCACCAATGAAATTAGCGATAATGGAACAGAAAAAGCTGCAGCTTTTATAATGAATGAGACAGCGACAGAACATCAAGGTGTACTTGGCAGTACCAGAATAGGGGCTATGGCCTTTTCTTTACCAGAGAATGGGCTGACAACACCAGAAGAGGGAAAGATAAACCCTGAGCTGATTGTGGGAGCTACAGTGACAATCCATGTCACAGGATGTAATAAAAATATAGGTGATAGAAAGACCAAAGCTGGACTGTTTCAGGTTCCAGTAAATTATTATGACAAACTCGCAAGCGATGGAATCAACAACAGCACAGCGACAAATCTATTTCCAGCAGTGAACAATGATTATTCCAAAGAAGCTACTGTTTTCAGTACAGAATGGCTTTCACAGAATAGTCTGGGAACCAAAACTTTTGATGTCACAGATTGGGTCAAAGAAGCGATTACGAAGAATGAGGAGTATGCAATTTTCCGTCTGCAGACGGTGATTGCTGGATTTGAAGTCACCAAAAATGGAGAAAATGCCCCTACGCTTTCCATCTACACATTGACAGAACAGCAAGCGGCAGATCAGACCAAAGAAGATTTGACACTGCCAGAGAGTACTAGAGGAGATTTAAAACTTCCAACGGTTGGCGCCTGTGGCAGTGTGATCACTTGGGAATCTCAAAATAAGGCAGTGATTGCCAATGATGGTACTGTCACCAGACAGCAAGAAGACGTCGATGTCACTCTGACAGCGACGATTACCCGAGGAAAAGGCAGAGCTACCAAGGATATTACTGTTACAGTTAAGGGAACACAGTCAGGACCTCAGGCTGCTTATGCATTTCAGGACTCTGATCTGACAGATAAGAAGATTGACGATCTCTCGGGAAATGGTTTCCATGCGGAATTGAAAGGAAACGGAGCGACCATTACAGATGGAATGCTGATGCTTCCTGGAGGGTCTGCTGGCTCTGATGCAGCATATGTCTCCATTCCCAAAGAAGTTTTTGTGGGGCAGGATACATTGACCATCAATGTATGGCTTAAAAATCAGACAGGCTCAAATAATTATGCAGCGATGTTCTTTGGCACCAAAACAAAGCATGTGGACAGTGGATCTACTGCAAATATGCCTTTGAATTATTGGCTGTTGAATCCAGCGGATAAAGACAACAAAGGAATGTTTAAGTCTGTATGGACCAATGGTGATAATGCTGACACACCATATAGAACAGAGACAGCCGTATCTAAAACCAAGACAGGCTCTGATTGGGCCATGTATACCACTGTAATTACTCCTAACAGCATCAAGGGGTATTACAATGGCAAAGAGGTGTGCAGTAATACAAAGGAAAAGACTACCTCAGATTTTGGTAGCGATCTGGCAGCATTTATTGGGCGTTCTTCCTACAACGATATGTTCTATAAGGGAGGCGTTTATGGGGTGACTGTCTATGCAGAAGCTTTTACCCCAGCAGAAGTTGAAAATGAATATTATAGGGATATGCCCTCTGGCTTTGTGACAGAAGTATTTGAGAAAATCAAAACAAATCTGACAGACAAATTTGGAGATTTGAGTGAAGTGACAGAAGATCTTACACTTCCCACAGAAGGAGAGAATCAGGCTGAGATTTCCTGGAGCAGTGATAAGCCAGAGGTAATTTCTAATACTGGTAAAGTGACAAGGCCTGAGAATCAGAATGCAGAGGTTACTTTGACTGCAACGATCCGCCTGGGCGGAAAGACAGATACAGCAACGTATAAAGCCACAGTGATCAGTACCAGTAAACAGAGCCAGTTAGATTTACAAGTAAAGCATCTGGCAATTGACGGCGCTGTTTTAGTGGGAAATATGGAATTACCAAGTAAATTGGATGCCAATACAAAACTTACCTGGACGAGCAGCAAAGAAGATGTGGTCAAAATTGAGCAAGCGGCAGATAAGATTACTGCTGTGATTACACGTCCTAGTAAGGGGGAAGAAGATGCAGCAGTGACACTGACAGTCAAGGCTGTCTTAGAAAATGGTTCTCAGAAATTAGAATCCACAAAAGATTATGCTGTCAGGGTACGTGCAGAAAGTTATGGTTCCCTGATGGCCTATACAAATAGTAGAGAATCGGCCTCTCTGGGAAACAGCCTGCATCTGGCTTACAGTGAGAACTTTACAAATTATACAGCGCTTAATTCCAATACGGGAATTTGTTTTGCTAATAATACTGGCGGCAGCAAAAATTCTAGTCCCAATGGTTTACAGGATATGAAATTCTTCCTGAAAGCAGATGGCACATATGGAATGATTGCAAAGAACGTTTCCAATCAGAAATATATCTATGTATTTGATTCAGAGGATCTGGTACATTTTACAAATGAGAAAAAGCTCACACTGGACAGTAATGTGACAACTCTCCAGGAAATTGCACAGTATGCGTATGATGGAACAGATATTACATATGCGCTTTATTGGACCGATGGCACAAAGAATTATCGTGCATTGACCAAAGATTTTAAGACGGTGATAGAGCAGGCTGAGACAACATATGCTGCCGGCTCAGATTACACCACAGATATTCTGCCGCCAGAGGGCGCGGCGATCAATGATATCATTGGCGTCAGCAAATCAGAATATCAGAGGGTAGTAAACAAATTAGATGTTGTCAGGAATACGGGTATGCAACCGGTATCTGTGACAGCAAAGGCTGGTGATGATCTGTCAAAATTGCTGCCCAAGAAAGTGACTGCAGATTACAGTGATGGCAGCACCACGGATATGGGCGTGGAGTGGAATGCCCAGGAACTTGCAAAAGTAGATTTGAGCAAGGCTGGAACTTATACCGTAAGCGGAACCGTAAAGCAGACCCAATATCCGAATCCGTTTATTGAGCAGCGCGCCGATCCCTGTATTTTAAAAGGCAATGACGGTTATTACTATTTTACCGCTTCCTATCCGATGCGTGGAGACAGTGATGCAGAAGGATATGACAGGATTGTGCTCAGACGTTCCAAGACAATTGCAGGACTCGCTGAGGCAGAGGAGATTGCGATCTGGGACTGCGATTCCTCCAATACTGAAAATCGTTATGTCTGGGCGCCGGAAATTCGTTTGGTGGATGGAAATTACTATGTATTCTATACCTCAAGTATTGATAATAGTGTATGGTCAATCCGTCCTCATGTCCTCAAATGTACGAATCCTGCGGATATCATGAATCCTTCCAGTTGGCAGGCGATGGGTCGGATGCAGAGCGTGGCTTCTGATGGATTAGCCTTTACTGGCTTCTCTCTGGATATGACAGTATTTGAAAATCAAGGACACTGGTATGTGATTTGGGCGCAGTCGGACGGATATTCTTCACTGTTCCTGGCGGAGATTGACCCTAAGGAGCCGTGGAAATGTATTTCTGAATCGGTAAAAATCAGTGTTCCAGAATATAGCTGGGAGCGTCAGGTAGAAAATGTAGATGAAGGGCCTTCCGTCATTAAAAATAACGGCAAGATTTACGTAGCATTTTCCGCGTCAGGGACAGGGCCAGAGTATTGTGTGGGATTACTGTCTATTGATGAAACAGCAGATATGCTTGACAAAAATGCCTGGGTAAAACAGCCTTATCCGGTATTGACTTCTTCTGATGTGCCAGGCGAATATGGTCCAGGACATAATTCCTTTACAGTAGACGAGGATGGAAATCCTATTTTTGTATACCATGCCAGAGGACAGCAGTGTTATGAGGATAAATGTGAGTGGTCAAATTCTTCTTCCTTAGGTGATCCATGCCGTGATGCAAGACTGAAAAGAGTGCATTGGGCGGCAGACGGCACGCCAATCTTGAAGATGAGTTATCAGGAAGAGCTGGCGGAGGAGAATCGTACTGTAACAGCAACAATTAAAGTGGAGAGTGGAAAGCCTGGAGATGGTGACGATGAGAAGCCAATTACAGTTACAGGTGTTAGTATGAGTAAGAAGAATGTTACATTGAAGCCAAAGGAGACAATTAATCTGACAGCAACTGTGAAACCTTCCAATGCAACAAATAAAAAAGTTACTTGGAGTTCTAAGAATCAAAAAGTAGCTACTGTGACACAAAATGGTAAGGTGACAGCTAAGGCAGCAGGAACGACAACAATTACAGCTACTACGGAAGACGGCGGTTTTACAGCAACCTGTAAGGTGACAGTGAAGATTCCTGTAACGAAAGTAACATTGAATAAGACAAAACTTACATTGGGCGCCAAGGAGAAATTTACCTTAAAGGCTACAATCACACCAAGGAATGCTGCCAATAAGACCGTGAAGTGGACTTCCAGCAAAAAGAGTGTGGCAACAGTATCTTCTAAGGGTGTGGTGACAGCGAAGAAAACTGGCAAGGCAGTGATTTCGGCGAAAGTTGACGGCATTACCAAGAAATGTACAATCACGGTTAAGAAAGCGCCAAAGAAGATCACTCTGAATGCTAAAAAGAAGAATTTGAAAAGAGGTAAGACATTCAAGATCAAGGTGAAACTGCCGAAGAATACTGCAAGCTGCAAGATTACTTACAAGACCAGCAATAAGAAGGTGGCAACAGTATCTGCAAGCGGTAAGGTGACAGCAAAAAAGAAAGGAAAAGCAACCATAACAGTGACTACTTTCAACAAAAAGAAAGCCACATTGAAGATTACTGTAACAAATAATTAAAAAAATTTACAAGGGACATGAAATTTCATGTCCCTTTTTTGTGAAAGTGTGCTATAATAGAGGAACCATAAAAAGGAGGAAAAGAGAGGATGAAAGGAAAACTTTTCAAAACAGGGATCTCGATGCTCTTAGCATCGGCCATGATGATTACATCAATCCCTGCAACCATTCTGTCTGCGGCAGAGCCAAAGGCAGGAGAGACCCCAGTCCTGGACTCGGCGATCGTTACATATGATTTTAACGACTGGTCTGTAGTGACAGGGGATGATGGGAAACTTACAAACGGTACGGATAAGAAGATTGTGCTGGAGACAGTTGGAAATGGTAAGAAACCAGAATTGAAAAACACTGCAAGAGGTAAAGTATTGGCAATGACTGAGCAGGATTATGCGAACAGAGGAGCTGCACTTCTGCCAGAGAATCCGTTTGCAGGAAAATCTGTAGACAATGGATTTACCTTAAGTTTTTGGACTAAAACTACTGGCAGTGTTGGGGGAAACAGATGTTTAGTTGACTTTGAAGTGGCTCCCGCAAAAGATCCTGCTGCTACTAGTGATCCAGATAGGGCAGGTACCTTTGCTGTAAATCAGTCAATGGTATACTGGAACACTACAAGTCAAAACTCAAAATTTACAGACTTTAATATTTCCAATATGTCACTTGCGCCAGCAAATGGCTGGAAAATGGTAACAATGGCAGTGACAAAGGAAGGAATTACCTTCTATTCTGATGGCAAGAAGATTCAGCATACTGTTCAAGCCAACGATGCAGGCGGAGAAGACTATGAGCAGATGATTAAGGATCTGGCTGGAACCAGTGGAATCTGTGATGATCCAGCTAAGACAAAAGTTCGTCTTGGCGCTAGTATGGCAACTTATTGGCATTGCGCGGGCGCTTGGATTGATGATGTGTCTTTCTTTGGCAAGGCATTATCAGCAGAGGAGGTTGCTGCACTCTATGATGAGACCAAAGTTGACATGTCATCCGTGGTAGTCAACGCTGTGGAGATCCAAGGTCCCAATAGTGTGACAGAGGAGAGCAGAATCCAGTTATCGGCTGTATTATTGCCAGAGGATGCCAGTGATATCAGTGGTAAGAAAGTGACATGGGAGTCTGATAATACAGAGGTGTTGACGGTGGATAGCAGAGGCAGAGCGACAGGTGTAAGCGCTGGAACTGCAAATGTTACTGCTAAGGTGAATGGCACTGAAATTACATCAAAGCCGTTCCCAATCAAAGTGACAGGCCTGACACAGAGCCTGACAGAAGGCAAATATTATCTGACTGTCTATTCCACAACCAAGGACTTCTATGCAAGCACAGATAATCTTGCACAGGAGACCAGAAGTGTTTATTTTGCAGTCAGCGCAGATGGCAGGAAGTTTGAAGTTCTGAACAATGGCGGCGGTGTTATTTTTGCTAAGAAAGGTTCCAAACAACTTACAGATCCAAGAGTGTATAAGGACAATGGCAAGTTTAAGGTGATGGCAGCGGATAGCACAACCTCCAATGGCATCCATCTGTTTACATCTGAGGATGGTGTAAATTATTATGATGAATCCTTGACGGAAGATTATGCAGAGGGCGATGGACCGCTTAAAAAGGCAAACTTTGAATTATTGTTGAAGGGCGAGAATATTCTTACTACAGATACAAGTATTTCCTTGGGAAATGCAGTTGAGCTTACAGAGGCTGAGTATAAGCATTTTCTTGACAAGCTGGGAACCGTTAAGAATACTGGCTTAGAAAAGACAGAGCTTGAGGAAGTAAATGTGGAAGCAGGAAGCGATATCGCTGCGGCGTTGAAAGAACAGCGTCCAAGTGTAAACGCTACTTACAGCGACGGTTCTACCCAGAAATTTAATATAGACTGGAGCGAGGCTGCCAAAAATGTTGATAATTCAAAAGTAGGAGAGAGTTATATTCTGACTGGCAAGGTAGCACAGACCAAGTATTTAAACAATTTAAAAGCAATCAATGGCAGTACACTTCCTGAGGATGATCCTGCAAATGTCAATGCAAATGAGCCAGATAACTATAATGAAGAAACTGGTGAAGTGTATTTTGATAAGACAAAATATGTAGAGGGTATGGCAGATCCAATGATCTATTGGGATGAGCAGACCGGTTATTACTATATGACAGGTTCCTATTTCCCAGAGGCAAAAGATAAGGATAAATTGCCAGGTGACAATACACAGCAGTATGACCGTGTAGTTTTGAGACGTGGAAAGACCTTAGAAGAGCTTCAGGACAGAAGCAAACAAGTAACAATCTGGAAAGTTGGCAATCAGGGATATGAAAACGGTGCTGGAACCAATGTGGCTAGCGGATATCGTTATATCTGGGCGCCAGAAATTCACCGTGTTGGCAATAATTGGGTAGTATACTTTACCGAGAGTCATGGAAGCAATAACGCATATGATATTTATTGTCATGCATTAATTTTGGATGGAACCAAGGATCCTTATGAGACAGCGCTGAAAGCTGCTGATGGAGTATCTGAGTGGAAAGATTACCAGATGCGCGGCGGCACAGGCAAGACGAAAGCAATTACAAGTTCTTTCTGTCTGGATATGACCTATTTTAAAGATGCAGTAAATAATGAGTCTTATGTAATTTGGGCATCTAAGGCATATGGTAATTCTGAGCTGTATTTGGCAAAAGTTAGTGAAGATCAGCCCTGGAAATTAACATCTGATATAGTTTTATTGACAACTCCTGAGTATGGCTGGGAAAATGTTCGTTATATGGTAAATGAAGGTCCTACGGTATTGCAGAAAGACGGCAATATTTTCATGTGCTATTCTGCATCCGGTACAGGATCTGAATATGCAATTGGTATGATGAACGCGAAAGCTGGAACGGATTTATTAAAAATTGACAACTGGACCAAGAGTCCCTATCCACTTTTAACATCTCGTGATGTAGATGGCGAGGAAGGTCCTGGCCATAACTCCTTCACCGTAGATCAGGATGGCAATGCGATCTTTGTATACCATGCAAGACCTACTTCTCACAATTATCAGCATTGTGGATGGAATGGAACAGAATCCACCCATTATAATGATCAGCCTCTGAACGATCCTTGTCGTCATGCACGTCTGAAACGTGTACATTGGGCTGCAGATGGAACACCAATCCTGAAGATGACATATGAGGATGAATTATTAGAGGCTAATCAGAATGTGACAGTAAAAGTAACAATCACAGAAAAAACAACTACTTCAGTGACAGATATCAAGCTGAGCAAGAGCAGTCTGAATCTTACAGTTGGACAGAGTGATACTCTGACAGCAACTGTATTGCCAAATGATGCAACGAACAAAGATGTAATTTGGAAGTCCAGTGATGATACAATTGCATCGGTAGAAAACGGAAAAGTTACTGCGAAAAAGGCTGGAAAGGCAACAATCACTGTTACCAGTGCTGATAATGAAACTATAAAGAAAACATGTGAGGTAACAGTAACAGCAAATGTTCCAGTAAAAGATATCACCCTGAGTAAGACAAATCTCACGCTTGCACCAGGAAAGAGCGAAACACTGAACGTAACGTTTAATCCATCAAATGCAACAAACAAAGGGCTGACATGGAAGACAAGTAATGATAAAGTTGCAACCGTAGTAAATGGAAAAGTAACTGCAAAGAAAGCAGGAAAAGCAACCATAACAGTGACAACAAAAGACGGCGGCTTCAAAAAAACCTGTAATGTTACAGTGAAGATCCCTGTAAAGAGCGTATCACTGGATAAGACAAAGCTCACATTGGGCGCTAAGGAGAAATTCACCTTAAAAGCTACTGTGAAACCAAGCAATGCTACCAATAAGACAGTTACCTGGAAGACCAGCAATAAGAAAGTGGCAACCGTATCAAAGGGTAAGGTGACAACAAAGAAAGCTGGAAAGGTAACAATTACTGCAAAGGCTGACGGAAAGAGCAAGAAATGTGTGATCACAGTTAAGAAAGCACCGAATAAGATCACCTTGAATGCTAAGAAGAAGACTTTGAAGAAGGGTAAGAAATTCCAGATTAAGGCGAAACTGCCCAAGAATACTGCAAGCTACAAGATTACTTACAAGACCAGCAATAAGAAAGTGGCAACAGTATCTGCAAGCGGTAAGGTAACAGCAAAGAAGAAGGGAAAAGCAATCATTACGGTGACAACTTTCAATAAGAAGAAAGCAACCCTTAAGATCACAGTAAAATAATAGACCACAAAACGGTTTAGAAAAGTGCATGGAGAAATCTTCCATGCACTTTTCATGTATAGAAATAGTCTGATATAGAATACAAATAGTAATTTTCTATAAAATTTAATACTTAAGCAGTGGGTATATTGATCTTTTGAGTTAATATGAGTATAAAAAAACAAAATGAAAGAGAATCCACTGACATAGCATATCTTAATTGGTTCAATTCTGTTCCCGAATAATATAGATCGGGCGTTTTTTATTTTCCAAATAGTCTTTGGAAAGATATTCTCCCAGAATAAACACCATCATCATCTGCAGGCTGCTTAAAAATACGACAACTATCATTACCAGTGTGAGGCTGCTGACATTGTGATGGAAGAAAAGCTGCTGGGCAAGCCCTGAGAATCCCAGTAGGCAGGCAATCAAAAACAGGATCCCACCCAGAATACCAGAAAGTTTTAAGGGGGCGGTGGAGAAGGATAAGATGCCGTCAAAAGCATAAGAAAACAGACTTTTTAAGTTCCATTTGGTTTTTCCGGCAGCACGTTCTACATTTTCAAATTCCAGCCATTTTGTCTCAAATCCTACAAAAGAAAAGATTCCTTTTGTATAGCGGTTATATTCCTGTATCTGGAGAATTGCATCTACCATTGTGCGATTCATCATGCGGAAATCCCCATCCCCATCACTCATATTCATGTGGGTCAGTTTTTGTATCACAGAATAAAAACTTCGTGATAAAAAACTTCGAATCGCCCCGTCTCCTTCCCGCCCCATGCGTTTGCCGGCACAACAGTCATAACCTTCCTGGCTGAGGGCATGGTACATAGAGGCAAGTAACTTGGGTGGATGCTGCAGATCGGCATCCATGATCACACAGTAATCACCACTGGCATGTTTTAATCCGGCATACATAGCAGCCTCTTTGCCAAAATTTCTGGAAAAGGAGAAATAACGGCAGTTTGGATCCTGGTAGCACAGAAGTTTTAGAATATCGAGTGTATGATCTCTGCTTCCATCATCAATAAACAGAAATTCATAAGAGGTGTCTGCAATAGCGCTGACAGCCGCATAAGTTTCTTGATAGAATTGTATCAGAACCTCTTCTTCATTGTAACAAGGGACAATAATACTAATCTTATTCATGGATCATTTCTCCTTTCTTTTTGTCAAAAATTTTGCTCTTACAGAAAAAGTAGTTTCCGATTACGGTGAAAAAGCTGACCAAGATCTTGGAAATTCCTGGTGTGAGCGAGAGCCATTGTATCAATGCCACTAGAAATACATTTTCTAAGAGAAGCGTTAAAAATCGCAGAGATACAAAGGAAACTAGTTCGGCACCTATTTGATTGTCTGAGTGGAATACAAAAAGGCGGTTGCTGATATAGGCAAACAGTACAGCGCAGACCCAGGCGGCACTGTTTGCAGTAAGGTAATTTATATTCGCATGGAGTAAGGCCAGATAGATCGTATAATTGACGATTGTGGTGGCTGCTCCATTGATCAGGTAGCAGAATAGCTCCCAGAGCTTGCTTGTAAAAAATTTTTCAATTAGGTTCATAAAAATTTCCTCATTTCCGTGGTTGCGTTTCTATCCCATCATAAATGCTCCAGGCTATAAATAGGAGACAGGACAACAGGCTAATCCAGATGGCAGCATGTTTGCCGGGAGGACAATAGTATAGGGATATTTCATAGCTTCCAGATGCCAGGGGGACGCCCACAAAAGTCTGATTAATACAGGTGATAGGAGTTTCTATCCCATTTACAAAAGCTTTGTAGCCCTTGCGAAAGGGAAAACTAGTGCAAAAATAACCAGATTCATCTAAGACAGTTTTTCCATTTACCAGCAGACTTCCAGCAGCGTGAGGATGGCTTTGTGCTTCTTTGGTTGTAAGTAAAGGTTGTATGGTGTTGTTTCCCCATGCTTCTGTATCCATACTCCAGGCCTGCCAGTCAGAGAGCTTGTAATCTCCTGAGGAGAGTACAAAGTCAAGTGTCTCAATTCGGTCATTGGAAGAGAGAATCCAGGTAAATGTGTTGTTGTGATTTGGGTATGCCGCATGTTTTCCTGAAAGTTTATTACGGATATTGTTAATATCTATGGTAACTTCCGTTCCTTTGGGTGAAGATACTTTTACTGATAAAATCAGCAAATGACTGTTAAGTTCTGTTGGAACTGGCAGTGTCAGGTGCGTATCTTCTTGGTTTTTTGTTTCGGAGTCTGCAGTTTGTGGCAGATGAAAATCTTCTAATGCAAGGGGTCGGATTTTGGAAGCAGCCATCATCTGGTCAGCGCTGCAATAGGTGGACGACCTGTCCAATTGCTTTTTTTCAAGGTTATCAGGCACGAGCGTGCAGCGTGTCAGTGCTTCCAATGTATAAGGAAATGACAGTTTTTCAAATTCTTTTTGGCTCATCAGGGCAGTACTGCTATAAGCGATGGGCAGCACATTGGGGTTTTCAGCAAGCACTCCTAAATTGTCAGATTTTGCGATCGCTTGATAGCCCCAAGGGAGAAAATCGGGGTTAGCTTCGATGTAGCGAATGCCCATAAAGTAGGAAAAAAAAGGATTGGCGTCAGTCATCAGCGCTACCCGATTGCGGATGCGAATCGGATTTCTCATTGTATTATAAAAAAAGTCTGCATAACGATAGTCTGTTACCGACGAATACATGGAAGTACGGCCAAATCCTGGTAAAGGCTGGGTATTCGTGTTAGCAAAAGGTTCGATCAAGCGCTCAAAGCGGTAATTTTTATCAGTCTCGTCAATTGCGGACTGTTCTTGTTTTGAGCAAAGGGACTGACGTTGATCGTTAGTACTAATAAATGTTTCCGTTCTTGAGGCACATATATGAAAACACATTGCAGGTAAACACAACAAAAGGTATAGCCAGCGTATCTGCCGCGGCAAAACAGCCGAGCGGCTTTGGGAATAAGATTCGGATTTTAACAATGTAAAACGTCGTTTTCCCATAGAAATTATCACAAAGGAGCAAAATAGCCAGAGACTGTCGGCCAGTATTCCGAGGCGATAATCTGCAAATAAAGCGGGAATTAAACAGAGAACGCCCAGAGTAAGGCTGTGTTTTTCTCTGCCAACATACAGAGCTTCCAAGGTCTGTACACAGAGTAAAAGCAACAGTGGAACCAACGGAATTAATACCTTGTAACGCACATACAAAAAACCACTCAGTAGGTAGGGCAGAAGATTGAACGTAAGACACAAAAGCAGAAAGATACTTAAGATCCGGTTCGTCTTTCGTCGAATGCTTAATAACAATGTATAGAGACATAAGATAGTCAGTCCGCAGCCATAGGGATGGTATAATAGACTTTTCAGATCTCCTTGCAGCGAAAATATTTTCAGCAGGGATGCAGGAGTACCGGCGTCCTTGACGGTGGAGAGCAGGTCGAGCGCCGTAGGCAACAGCAAGATTGCCGCCATGCCGACTGCCAGCAGAATGGAGGCTGCAAATTTGGCACACAAATATTTATGACTTAATAGTATTCTATAAAAAGGCGTAGGTTGGTCAATTGTTTGTCTGCCCTTGGATAAATATTGTAAGAAATATGCAGTGCATGTGATCAGGACTGCAGGAGCAAAATAATAGCTGTGCAGGCACACCAGCAAGATAGAAATGGTTAATAGCTGAATTTTTCCACGTTCCATTAACCTTTCTATTCCCCAAAGAGCCAGAATGAGAAAGGGCATATAATTTACAAACATAATCTGACGATGTGCATGGAAAAAGCAGGCGGCAAAGGAATAGAGTGTTGCTCCCAGGAAGGCGAAAAAAGAAAGCGATACATGTCGTTTCAGCCAAAAATAGCACAATAATGTTCCAATCGCAAGTTCCAGGATCGCATATCCAGAGATTATATATGTCATAGGTACGCCAGGGAGCAGAAAAGAGATCAATACATCCGGACGCAAAAAACCATAATAAGAAAAATCATAGCTGTTGCTGCCGGCGCCCAGAGGAAGCCAGTCAGGGAACAAGTTTCCGGTCTCATAAAATGCGGTGCGGTATTGTTCCGCAATCGCTACATGCTGGCTAAACCAATCTCCTTCAGAGCCAAACAGGGTATGTTCTGGCAGAATGAAACAGAGGCTTGCGAACACAAACAGTAACAATATAATTGGATAAACAAAAATTTCTATTTTTCGTGAATCCGAGGGACGTTTTAAATCGCCTGACCTGGTGAAGCTGTGATTTTGATAAGAGAAGTTGTCTTGGCGAGAGATCATAGGTTTCATAATCTGATTTCCTTTCTAAGTCCTATAAATTAAAACGATTACTTTGTGTTTTTTATTTCAGGTAAGAGTATAAGGTGAAGATCTTAAAAATCCACCAAAGAAAATCTAAAGATTTCTTAAGATTTTCTTTTATAAGTCAAAAATATGGTAAACTGTATACGGAAATTATGCTGAATATAGGAGAACTAGTTATGAGTGATAAGAAAGAATCTAAGATACTGATGGTGGATGATAATGAGGAAATTCGCGAAGTTGTAATGATATTATTGTCTGGAGAAGGATTTCAGGTTCAGGAGGCGAAAGATGGCATTGAGGCATTAGAGAAAATTCAAATGGAAAGCTATGATTTGATCATTCTGGATGTAATGATGCCTGGTCTGAATGGCTATCAGACTTGTCTGGAGATACGCAGAGTAAGCAATGCGCCAATTTTGTTTTTAAGTGCCCGTTCTCAAGTAGAAGATAAGACATTAGGTTTTTCGAGTGGCGGAGATGATTATCTTCCTAAACCCTTTTCCTATCAGGAATTATTGAGCAGAGTTAAGGCGTTAGTGCGCCGCTACCAAGTGTATCAGGGAAAAGCACAGGATGAACAGAAAGAAATGGACAATAATGCAAAGCCTATAAATCAGAGCTTAGAACAGCAGGAACAGGAAAATGTGATTACGCTGCCAGGGTTAAAGATTTATCAGAAACAGGGACGAGTCGTACAAAACGGGCAGGAATTGGAATTGACTGATTTGGAATTTGCAATTTTATGTCTGCTGGGGGAGAATCGCGGCCAAATTTTTTCTGCGCAGCATTTATATGAGAGCGTTTGGCAAGAGCCTTATTATTATGGGGCTGCCAACACGGTTATGGTACATATCCGTAATTTGCGCCGCAAGATTGAAAAAGATCCACATGAGCCGAAAATCATTAAAAATGTGTGGGGAAAGGGGTATCGCTGTGGTTAAGAGCTTTCGGTGGATGAGAAAGAGACTGCCAGGGTTTTCTACAAAAGTGACCATGAGAGTACTATTGTTGTTGATATTCTGTGCGACATTGAGTATCTGTTGTTTTCGTTATCTGATGCAGTGGGAGACCTGGACATACTTTCAATTGCTTGAACAGGGATTTTTTGATTATGATCCAGAAAGGATTATGGAAGAAATCAGGGAAAAAGCAAAGGATATCACATTTCATGAGTTAAGCCAAGAGCAGTTGGAGGAGATTTTAGATTTAAAAAAGTATGATGACGGCTATACGTATTTTAGTTTTTATGATGCACAGAGCGGACAATTTCAATTTCGCACAAGCACCTCTGTAGATTGGAATCAATTTGACAATACAATATTTTGGTATCATGATGTGGCGTATAATTCCGGCATGGATTATATGGAATTTATCGATTTTGAAGACACGACAGAGCAAGTCATAATTTACTCCATGCATCAGGCAAAGATTGTAATTCCCTATTTTTTTGCAGTATTTTTTATCAGTATCATGTGTCTGCTGCCAGTGCCAATCTATATCTGGGGAAGAATGCGCTATGTCCGCAGGATTAAAGAGGAAATTCAGGTGATGGCGGACGGTGATCTGGAACATCCCATTACAGTAAAAGGTAAAGATGAGCTGGGAATTCTTGCAAAAAATCTTGATGGAATGCGCGTTGCGCTTGATGAGAACATTCGCAGGGAACAGGAAGGACAGAGGGCAAACCAGGAGTTGATTCGTTCGTTGTCTCATGATCTGCGCACTCCGCTGACCACTTTATATGGTTATCTGGAGATCTTAGGACAGAGTAAGTGTTCCCAGGAAAAGCAGAGTGATTATTTAGCTCGCTGTATCACAAAGGTGGAGGAAATTCGTATCTTGTCCGATAAAATGTTTGAATATGCATTTGTCTATGGCAAAGAGGAAGGTGTGGAGCTTACAGAAATTTATTTGGAGGAGCTATTGGAAGAACTTGAACAAAACCGTGAATTTTTGGAACTAAAAGGGTTTTTCGTACAGACAGAGTTTTTGGCCGAGGAAGGAAAAATCATGGGGAATGTTATGTTTTTTCAGCGCATATTTAGTAATTTGTTTACCAATATTTTAAAATATGCAGATCAAGGAAAGGAGCTTGTGTGGAAAGTGAGGGTAGATAAGGGGATGCTCTGTTTTCTATTTTGGAATCAGAAATTGCAGAGCCGAAAATTGGTGGAAAGCAATGGAATTGGATTGAAAAGTGTTCGCAGAATGGTGGAATTGCAAAATGGCAGCATTTTTTTGACAGGAGACGAAGATCATTTTGCAGTGACGCTGAAATTTCCATTAATATAGAAGAGAGGAAAATAATATGAGAGAGCAATTGACGAAAAGTGATGTAAAAAAGATTGAGGAAGAGATTGAGTATCGGAAATTGGTAGTGCGCAAAGAGTCTATTGAGGCGGTTAAGGAGGCAAGGGCACACGGGGACTTAAGTGAGAATTTTGAGTATCATGCAGCCAAAAAGGATAAAAATAAGAATGAGAGCCGCATCCGCTATCTGGAGCGTATGCTGAAGACGGCAGAGATTGTATCAGATGCTTCCAAAGAAGATGAGGTGGGGATGAATAATACAGTGACAGTATATTTTGAGGAGGATCAGGAGGAGCAAACCTTTCGTCTGGTGACTTCCATTCGTGGAAATTCTATGAAAAACCGGATCAGTACAGAGTCCCCGATTGGAAAAGCTATCCTGGGACATAAAGTGGGGGATCGAGTAGAAATTAAAGTCAATGATCAATATAGTTATTTTATTGTAATCAAGCAGATTCAAAATACATCTGAAGATGAAAATGATACAATACGGGCTTATTAGCCACATATTGTATCATTTGATGTCAGGAAGTCCAAAGTAAGAGTAATAGAAATTATTCTTTCTTTGAGCTTTTTGAATGTTTCATGGAAAGACTTTGATAGAATTTGGCCTGTTCTATGAGAAGCTCCTGACGCTCTGGAATCAGGGAACGATAGAGATGAATCAAAGCCCCTTCGGCAGGATTTAAAGTTGAGGGTGCAGGTTTCTTCTCACTGCTTAGTCCGAGAAGGTAGTCTGTAGAAACATCAAAATAACGTGCCAGGCGAACCAGTGTCTGAAGATCTGGCTGTCGATGTTGTGTAACATATCCATTCAGTGTGGAATATGCGAAATTCAGCTCGGCAGACAGGTCTTTTTGTTTAATATTTCTCTCCTGAATAAGATTTTCAAGACGTAAATGGAAATCCATAGAAACACCTCCCATTTAGATAAAATTACACCCTCATCTTAATAGAAGCGTTTCCGTTCAGAACTTGAAATATGCAAATCGAGGAACTGGATATGCGTATTGTGTGAATAGGACAATAAAAAAGAAAACATATCCGAAACCAGTGTTTTGTCTCAGATATGTTTTCGCGATTTTTGACACAAAAAAGTGTGGTGTTCTATTTCTTGCGCGAGTTAGAGTGATCAAGATCGTGTTTTGAATACATATGCGCCTGCTTAATCAGATAACTTTGCTCCTGTGGGCCAAGAGAACGATAAATTTCAAGCAAATCACCTTCATTGTCATCATAATATTTATTGGAATCATAGGGACGACGAATATTGGTGACACCTAAAAGGTAATCTATAGATACTTCAAAGTAATTGGCCAGTTTAATTAGAGTGGCGAAATCTGGTTCACGATTCCTCCGCAAATATCCATTTAATGTAGAAGGCGCTATATGCAGTTGTTTCGCTAATCCTCTCTGAGTAAGATCATGTTCTTCCAAAAGATTTTCCAGCCTTGTAGAAAATTTCATAAAATATTCCTCTTTGGTTAAAATCCGTAAATGCTCTACAGGAATATTCTACGGTAAAATGATGCAAAGGCGCTGAAAATACGCGATAATCGGACTATATATGCAAATGGAGACACTTGATTTACATTTTAGAAGGTATGCGATTTTTTGGTGTCTACTGCCAGCCTCCATCCAAGGAGATGATCTGACCTGTCAGATAAGCGGGAGCAGATGCTAAAAATGCCGCAAGCTGTGCAGTTTCCTTAGGGGTTCCAAAACGGCCGGCAGGGATTTCTTCGGCAAGTTTTTGTTGTTCTTCTGTGGAGAAGTGTTGATTCATCCTGGTATCAACGACGCCGCAGGCAATGGCATTGACGGAGATATTGCTAGGAGCAAGTTCTTTGGCAAGTGCTTTCGTGAATGCATTGACGCCGCCCTTTGAGGCGGAATATGCAACTTCACAGGAAGCGCCAGCAATTCCCCATACAGAGGAGATATTTATGATTCGGCCATATTGATTTCGAACCATGTTAGGTACTGCGTGTTTGCAACAGCAAAACACAGAAGTGAGATTCGTTTGAATTAAAAGATTCCATTCATCCAAACTCAAATCAGAGAGAAGGCCAATATGGGAGACGCCGGCATTGTTGACCAAAATGGTGACGGAACCTAATTTTTCTTCAATAAGTGGAAAGGCATGTGCTGCAAAGTCTTCTTCACCGACATCTCCAATAAGAGACAGACAGGGAACATGCCAAGTATTTCTTATAAAATTTGCAAATTCTTCCAATTCTTTTGCAGAATGTTTGCAGTTTAAAGCCAATGAATAGCCCGCCCTGGCAAACTCTTCGGCAATGGCGCGCCCAATACCGTGGGAAGCGCCGCTAATAAAAGCAATTTCTGATTTCATTGGTGTAACTCCTTTCACAGTAAAATAAAATAACAACCTTTATTTGGGCAATTAACGTGGTTAGAAAAATAGGCTGCTAAGGAACTGTAACTCATTAATCTTCAATTGTCAAGAAATACCAGAGATTTGTTGTATTCAAAATATAAATATGCTATAATATTACTACAAAATTAACAGCAAAGGGGTTGGACACCATGCGAATTACAATTAGTGGAAAAAATATTGAGGTAACAGCAGGGTTAAGACAAGCAGTGGAGGATAAGTTATCTAAGTTAGAGAGATATTTTACTCCAGAAACAGATATTCTTGTGACATTAAGTGTTGAGAAAGAACGTCAGAAGATTGAAGTTACGATCCCAGTAAAAGGGAACATTATTCGCTCAGAACAAGTAAGTAATGATATGTATGTCTCCATCGATTTGGTCGAAGAAGTGATTGAGCGGCAGTTGAAGAAATATAAGAATAAGATTGTAGATCAGAAACAGTCATCTGGTAATTTCCAAAAGGAATATGTGGAGAAAGAGGTTGAGGATGATGAGGATGTGAAGATTATCCGTACCAAACGTTTTGGTATGAAGCCTATGTATCCAGAGGATGCCTGTGTGCAGATGGAATTGTTGGGACATAATTTCTTTGTATTCCAGAATGCAGAGACAGAGGAAGTGAATGTTGTCTATAAGAGAAAAGGTAATACCTATGGTCTGATTGAACCAGAATTTTAGATGATTTTCAGCGAAATATTTTTTGCAGAGCTATCTGTTCATTAGTTTTTGCGATAAAAAGGACAAGCCTCCAGCAAAATAGGAGGGCTTGTCCTTTTTTATCTTAATATGAAATTGCACATCAATACTGTTATTTTGTCTTTGCCATATATTTTTTGACAAGCGATTCGATTCGTTCATAGGGATCTAAAAGATCACTGATGGAGATATCATGATTTAACGTGTCAATGATGTAGGCAATATATTTGCTCATATCACAGTTAATATAATAGGGTTTACTTAAAAGTTCCGGCGTCTGATAGGTGAGATTGGTAGTCACCACTTTATAGATAATGCCGTCTGCCACTGCCTTGTCGAATTTCTCCAGTCCGTTGGTGAACAAACCAAAGGTAGAGACTACAAAGATGCGGCGGGCATTGCGTTTTTTCAATTCGGTGGCAACATCAATCATACTGTCTCCCGAGGAGATCATATCATCAATAATCAGAACATCTTTATTTTCCACAGAGGAACCTAAAAATTCATGTGCCACAATTGGATTTCGTCCATCTACAATCTTGCTGTAATCCCGGCGTTTGTAAAACATTCCGATATCCAATCCCAGCACATTGGCAAGGTATACTGCGCGGTTGGTGCCTCCTTCGTCGGGGCTGATTACCATCATGTGATCGCTGTCAATCAGCAGATCGTCTACTTCCAGAAGAATACTCTTGATAAATTGATAGGCGGGCTGGACTGTCTCAAAACCATTGAGTGGAATAGCATTCTGGACACGGGGATCATGGGCGTCAAAGGTAATGATATTGTCCACTCCCATATGCACGAGTTCCTGCAGTGCAAGTGCACAGTCAAGAGATTCTCTGCTGGTACGCTTATGCTGACGGCTTTCATAGAGGAATGGCATAATGACAGTAATACGTCTTGCTTTTCCGCCGACAGCGGCGATGATGCGTTTTAAGTCTTGGTAGTGATCGTCTGGAGACATATGGTTTTCATGACCGCAGACCGTATAGGATAAGCTGTAATTGGTGACATCTATCATCAAAAACAGGTCAAATCCACGAACCGATTCATTGATAATTCCCTTCGCCTCCCCACTTCCAAAACGTGGAGTAGAGCAATCTACCAGGTAGGTGTTCTTATGGTAGCCCTGGAAAGCAATATCATTTTGATGCTTATGTTCCCGTTCACTGCGGAATTGCACCAGATACTTGTCCACCATTTCTCCAAGTTCCCGGCAGCTTTCCAGTGCAATTACGCCTAAGGAACCGGCAGGTATAGTTTCATAATTTTTTTCGTTGCGCTGCATCGTAATACCCTCCATATATAGTGAAAATAGTTTTGGTGTTCTATATAAGGTTTGAATTTCAACAATCAATTATAGCATTCCTTATTAGTCTTGGCAAGATTGTCGTTTGAGTTTTTTCTGGAGCCGGATATCGCTGCCAAACAGTTTGATCATGGTATAGTTACTGGAAATCCTGGAAAATGTACGCTCCGAATAAGTCTCTGCCAATTGTCCAAGTGTCAGATTGGTGGAAATAATCGTTGATTTTCGCCGTAAAATCCGCTCATTCAGACAGAGGAAAAGCTGGGAGACAGTAAAGGAATTGCACAATTCTGTACCCAGATCATCGATAATTAAGAGATCACATTCAAAAATGTTTTGATAATCTCCATTGACGCCGCGTTCCCTACCAAATGCATTTTTTTCAAAAATGTGGAATAGGGAGGAGGCGGTAAAGTAGATCACAGAGTGGCCAGAATCTAAAAGTGATTTGGCCACACAGTTGGAAAGATAAGTTTTACCGATTCCAGTATCGCCATAAAAAAACAGATTTCGAAATTCTTTGTCAAAAGTGTTGACAAATTCCAGACAGTCGCGCACTGCATTTTCGGCAGTTGCAAGGCTGGACAGTCCAGTGGCAGGGTTGATCTGTTTGTCTGAATAGTACTGATAAGAAAAATGTTCAAAGTTTTCCATATCCAGTATGTGACGGATGTTAGACTGTGTGTAGACGAGATCAATAGCTGCCTGTGTAAAACAATGACATTTCTGGCTGCCAATGTACCCAGTATCTTTACAGTCCAGGCAGGCATAAGGCGGTTCAAAATAGTTTTCTGGATAGCCATGATCTGCGAGCAGTTGTTTTTTCTCACGGATCAGCGTCTGGAGCTGACGGTGCAGGTCGGACAGGGCAGTCTCATCTCCGTCAATCAATTTTTTTGCCTGCCTGACAGAGATAGAAGAGATAGTTTCATCTATTTCCGACAGACGGGGAAGTTCTTCATATACAGATAAGATTCGCTCCATCACAATATGTTGGTTTTCCAATTGTTTTGCTTCATAGCGGCGCAGTAAGGTATTGTACTGTGTGTTGCTTAGAGCCATAAAAAGCCTCCTTAGCGTGCAAGTAATTCTGCTTCCAGTTCGTCCATATTATAGGTGCGTTGTGGAAAGCTGTTAAAACGGTTTGGAGCAGAAGGTTTTAAGTTGCCCTTTAAGGCAGATACACGGGCGCGTTCCGTGGTTTTTGCCGCCTGAAATGCCTCGTCTGCTTTGCGGATATCAGCGATGGTTTTGATATTCTGGCGTTTCCAATTGGTAAGGATGCGGTCAGTATAATCAAAATTTGGCTGATGAATGGACAGTATGGTGCGGCTGCAGGCTTCGGTAATGATATCTTGGCCAAAACCATATTCTTTGCACCATTTTTCTATATAGGTAAATTCTGCTGGCGCCAGATTGCGTCCCTGAATACCTAAAGATTTTAAAACCGCATAGTGAAGCTTGCTGTGCTCCTGAGCGCTTCGTTTGGCCTGTTCCACAGTGTGGATATTTTCATTTTTCCAGTTGATAGCCACTTTGTCCATGTAATGCAGACTGGAATGTCCGCCAGCAATGCAATATTCCATAAGATATATAATCAGATCATTGGAAAGTGCCAGCCAGTCATACCAGGAGAGCAGTGTCTGAATATCTGTGGGAGATAATGGTCGTGCGAGATAACTCTCTGCTATAAACATCAGCTCCTGCACTTCTTCTTTTTCACGGAATGTTTTCAGTTCATCCGCGCTGTATTCCGGTTTCTTAGCGGCTGGCAGAGCAGCGGAATTAGTCTGCGTGTCGGAGTTAGAGATAGCTGCCTTTTCCAAGACAGGCTCTTTTGGCAGAGGTGCAGCTGCGGGAGCCTTTTTTAAGGGAACTGTGTCGTCTTTTGGTGCAGCAGCTTCTGAATCCAGAAAATAAATGCCTGCGATGGACTTGTCCTCTGTGTATTCTAGTTGGAGCAGATTCATTTTTTCCCAATACTTTAAGGCACGTTGAATATCTTTCTCAGTGTGGTTAAATTTATCTGCGGCCTTAGAAATTGAAAAGCTGCAGTCAGGAGAATTCATACAGCGCAGCAGATATAAATAGATTTTTACGAATTCTCCATTTGCATTTATCATATATTCATCGATGAAGCGGTTGGAAATGATAGTTGCTGCATTGCTGTTGTCCTTGTATAAAGTTAAATCTGCCATATTATCTGTCCTCCAAATTGAATCACGTTTGCAGGGTTCACGTTCGTATTTATGTGGCTTAAAGTATAGCACATAAATTTCAAAATGAGAAGCAAAAAATTTTGCAAAAAGCCCGTAAAATCAAGGGATAGAGAAAATGTTGAAATTGTGGATAATGTGGATAATTCAGTGGAAAAATATAAAAAAAATAACCGTAAATCCATAAAAATGGGGGAAATCTGAAAAGAGTGGCAGTGTGTGGATAAGTAGTTTATGTAAACTTAAAAATCCACATTCCATGAGGAAAGTTTTCCCCAATTGGAATGTGGATAATGTGGATAACTATCTTCCGAGAAGGTGTTCTCCTACTTGCACAATGTCTCCAGCGCCCATAGTTATCAACAAATCACCGTTCATACATTTTTTTAATAAAAAATTTTCAATTTCGTCAAAAGATGGAAAATAATGGCACTCACAGCCCAAGTTTTGTAACTCTTGTTGCAGATCTTGGGAGCTGATACCGATTGTGTTCTGTTCTCTTGCGGCATAGATGTCTGCAAGAATAATAAGGTCAGCGGCAGAAAGTGCCTGTGCAAACTCTTTTAAAAATGCTTTGGTGCGGGTGTAAGTGTGTGGTTGGAAGACGCATATGATGCGATTTTGGCCACAATTTTTTGCTGCCTTTAAGGTAGCTTTAATTTCAGTGGGATGGTGCGCATAATCATCAATAATGGTAATGCCGCCAAGCTGTCCTTTGTGCTCAAATCGTCTGGCAGTCCCGCCAAAATGAGTAAGTGCGGCCTGGATGCAGTCAAAGGAAAGTCCCATCTCAAGCGCGAGTGCACATGCCGCCACAGCATTGCTGACATTATGTTCTCCTGGTACACTCATGGAAATCATGCCAATGGTGTGATCTTTACACATCAATGTAAAGTTTCCGCAGCCTTTGGTATTAAAAGTGATATTATCCGCATAATATGAATCAGAAGGGGTCAAGCCATAGGTGAGAACCTTGCACTTTAAGTCTTTTGTGAGTTCTTGATAATCTGGGATCTCACTGTTAAGGATTAAAGTACCTTCTGCCAGTACATTGCCCGCAAATTGATGGAAGGAGTGACGAATGTGCTCCAGATTCTTGAAGAAATCCATATGGTCTTCTTCTATATTTAATATCAGAGCATATTTGGGATAAAAGTTCAAAAAGCTGTTGGTATATTCACAGGCTTCTGTCAGAAAAACATTGGACTTGCCCACACGGATATTGCCATCAATGGATTTTAAAATACCGCCGATGGAGATGGTAGGATCTGTGCAGGCTTTTAAAAGAATCTCAGTAATCATAGAAGTGGTAGTGGTTTTGCCATGTGTACCAGAGACAGCGATGGAATCTTGGTAATTGTCCATAATCTGTCCCAGAAGTTCCGCGCGGGTCAGCGTGGGAATCTGTCTCTCTTTGGCAGCCTGCAGTTCTGGATTGTCTGGATGGATGGCAGCAGTGTAGACCACAGCATCTATTCCTTCTTTGATGTTAGAGGCACGTTGTCCATAAGAAATATCAGCGCCTAGGCTTGTCAGTTTTTCAGTCAATTCAGATTCTTTGGCATCAGAGCCAGAGATATGGAACTGTTCTTTTAACAAAATCTCGGCGAGTCCGCTCATGCTGATTCCGCCAATGCCGATAAAATGAAGATGAATTGGTTGATTAAAATTGATGTTATACATGTATCATACCTGCCCAATCTTTCTATTATAGTGGGATTAGAATCTGAAAAAAATGCAGATCTAATCCGTATGCTTTGGTTTCATTCTATACCAACAGCGGCGATTTTGCAAATTGAAAATAGGGAGCAGAGAGAAAAGAGGCATATCGCGCAAAAATTAAAATTAATATTGTGTAAAATGACAAATTAATCTATTTTTGAGCAAAAAAATTGTGAAATATGTGTACGAAACGATTCTTTTGTGGTATAATTAGGATGTTAGTAACAAGAAATTATTTGACGAGAGGTGAGAGACATGATTCGTAAAGAAATGATAGCCATGCTTTTAGCAGGAGGCCAAGGGAGCAGACTTGGAGTCTTGACTTCGAATGTTGCAAAACCAGCAGTAGCATTTGGCGGCAAATATCGAATTATTGATTTTCCGTTAAGTAACTGTGTAAATTCAGGGATAGATACAGTGGGAGTACTGACACAGTACCAGCCATTGCGACTAAATACTCATATCGGTATTGGTATCCCGTGGGATTTGGACCGCAATAATGGCGGAGTGACGGTATTGCCCCCTTATGAGAAGAGTGACAACAGTGAATGGTATTCAGGTACAGCAAATGCAATTTATCAGAACCTGAATTATATTGATAGTTATCACCCAGAATATGTGCTGATTCTGTCAGGAGACCACATTTACAAGATGAATTATGAGGTAATGCTCGATTTCCACAAGGAAAATAAAGCAGATGTAACCATTGCAGCCATGCCTGTTCCGTGGGAGGAGGCAAGCCGTTTTGGATTGGTTATTACTGATGAGAATAAGCAGATTACAGAGTTTGAGGAGAAACCTGCAAATCCCAGAAGCAATTTAGCTTCTATGGGTATTTACATTTTTAACTGGAGTGTCCTGAAGGAAGCTTTAGTAACCATGTCAGAGCAAAGTAATTGTGACTTTGGTAAACATATCATTCCGTATTGCAGGGAGAACGGCAGACGGCTGTTTGCTTATGAATACAATGGCTATTGGAAGGATGTAGGAACGTTAGGTTCTTATTGGGAAGCAAATATGGAGCTGATCGACCTGATTCCAGAATTTAATCTTTATGAGGAATATTGGAAGATCTATACCAAGAGTGAAACTATTGAACCGCAGTTTATTGCAGAGGAAGCGGTGACAGAACGTTGTATTATCGGAGAAGGTTCTGAGATTTATGGTCAGGTTTATGGTTCCGTGATTGGGCCAGGCGTTGTGATCGGTAAGAATACCGTAGTGCGGGATTCGATTATTATGCAGGATACTTCTGTTGGCGATAACGTTACCATAACAAAAGCAATTGTGGCAGAAGGTGTTTCTATTGGTGACAATGTAGAGATCGGTATTGGCGAAGAGGCAGAAAATAAGCTGAATAAGAGCGTTTATTCCTTTGGGCTTGCAACGATCGGAGAAAATTCCGTAATCCCCTCAGGTGTTAAGATAGGAAAAAATACTGCAATTTCCGGTGAGACAGTAAAAGAAGACTATCCGGACGGCCTTTTGGCAGGCGGCGAATCAATCATTAAGGCAGGTGACAGAGTATGAAGGCATTAGGAATTATTTTAGCAGGTGGAAATAACAGCAAGATGCAGGAGCTTTCCAATAAGAGAGCCATTGCAGCCATGCCAGTGGGCGGAAGCTATCGCTGTATTGATTTTGCGCTCAGCAATATGAGCAATTCACATATTCAGAAGGTAGCGATTCTGACACAGTATAATGCAAGAAGCCTGAATGAACATTTAAGTTCCTCCAAGTGGTGGGATTTCGGAAGAAAGCAAGGGGGCTTGTATGTATTCAACCCCACCGTTACCTCAGATAATGCATGGTGGTATCGTGGTACGGCAGATGCTATGTATCGTAATATTGATTTTCTTAAGCGCAGTCATGAGCCATATGTGATTATAGCGGCAGGCGATTGTGTCTATAAGATGGATTATAACAAGTTGTTGGAATACCATATTGAAAAGAAGGCAGATATCACGATTGTATGTAAGGACATGCCAGTGGGCGAGGATGTCAGCCGTTTTGGTGTTGTACGTATGAATGAGGATTCTCGGATTGTAGAATTTGAGGAGAAGCCAATGATTGCGCAGTCCAATACGATTTCTGCTGGAATCTATGTACTGCGCAGAAGACAGTTGATTGAGATGCTTGAGCGCAGTGCAGAAGAAAACCGTCATGATTTTGTTACCGATATTTTGATTCGTTACAAAAATATGAAACGTATTTTTGGTTACAAGACAGAAGATTATTGGAACAATATTTCTACCGTAGATTCTTATTATAGAACCAATATGGATTTCTTGAAGCCAGAGGTGCGGAAATATTTCCGTGATGAGCCGAAAATTTACTCTAAGGTGGACGATCTTCCACCTGCAAAATATAACGTAGGCTCAGAAGTTCGTAACAGTCTGGTTTCCAGTGGTTGTATTATCAACAGCAAGGTGGAAAATTCTGTTTTATTTAAGAAAGTCTTTGTTGGCAAGAATTGTGTGATTAAAAATTCTATCATTTTAAATGATGTATATATTGGAGACAACACACATATTGAAAACTGTATTGTCGAGAGTCGTGATACCCTTCGCGCCAATACGTATTTCAGTGGTGGTGATGGCATTAAGGTCGTGTATGAGCACAATGAGAGATATGTAATTTAAGTTTATGATATGTACAGCAGATGAGCTGTTCTGGTGTATAGTTTTGTGATTTTACAAAATGCGGATGATATGCTGGAAAACAGAAAGTTATAAAAAGGGGGGCAGAAATTTATGCAGATAACAGATGTTAGAATCCGTAAAGTTGAAAAGGAAGGAAAAATGCGGGCGGTGGTCTCTATTACGATAGACGAAGAATTTGTGGTGCATGATATTAAAGTTATCGAAGGAGAGAAAGGGCTTTTTATTGCAATGCCCAGCAGGAGAGCGGCAGACGGAGAATATCGTGACATCGCCCATCCGATTAATTCTCAGACACGGGAGAGCATTCAGAGGATGATCTTGGATAAGTATCAAGAAGAAATTGAAGTGGAAGCATAAGCTATGAAAATGAAAAAAGGGTGTTTCTGTTTGTTGGCAGAAACACCCTTTTTATACGCTTTGTATGTAGCGGGCAGGGGAAGAATGTCTTCCCATATTCGATTTATGAAACGCGGATATATCTGGCGGCAGCATAACCTTTTAAGGTTCTTCCGTTTCGTTTTACACTGATATGATACCATTTCTGCCTGTCTGTGCCAGTAGTTTGTCCAAGGATAGTGACAACGGTTCCATTGGGCAATGAGGTAATGATGGCGCTGTTTGTGCTGGCTGATCTGCGCAGACGCAGACTGCTGGCAGTGACAACTCCAGTTTTATTTCGTGGCGGCTGTGGTTGTGGCTGTGAGCTGGTGGTAAGCAGATCAGAACGTATGTAACCAGTCTTTTTTTTGCCGTTTACTGTGAAGGAGATGCGGCTCCAGGCAGTTCCAGACTTATCATTTGTGGCGCAGATTACGGTAACTCTGGTACCAGCATTTAATACAGCCGTTACAGTGTGATTGGTGCCAGCATGTTTGCGCACATTGGAGGTGGTGCGGATGCTGGCGGCACGGGAAGCGCCTTTGGTACGTGCAACAAGGGTTTTCGAGAATTTGCCGTTGACAGTTCTGCTGCCCTGTTTGACATAGGCGCGTACTTTGTAGTAATATTCTCTGCCGCTTTGCAGCTTAAGATTGCAGAACGCCCGATTTCCTGCGGACAGGGTGATCAGTCTTTGATAAGGTCCATCATATGATGTGGCCCGATAAACTTGATAGCCGGAAACCCCGCTTTGAGTACTCCAGGAAATGTTAATACTGCCGTTTGTAGTAGCGCCGCATTTTAAATTTTTGACAGCAACTGGTTTTTTTGCCGCAAATGTGGCCTGTGGAATGGCGAGAAATAGTGTAAACATTAACAATAAAGTGATAAGGTGTTTTTTCGGGAATTGTCTTTGTTTCATAACTAACACTCCTTTTTCTGTGAAATTTTTGTGAATTGCTACATTATTAATGAAATCAAAAAAATGAAAAAGTGTCAATGAAAAAAGAAAGATTCATTATTTCTTAAGAATTTTAAGAGATTATGTAAAAAAATTAACAATATTTATTCCTAAATTCTGTTGTTGTGTGATATACTGTAACGGAATCTATTTACCATAGAAAGGAAGCAATGGAAATATGTTGGAAATTTTAAAAGCCGTGGTATACGGGATTGTGGAGGGAATTACGGAGTGGCTTCCAGTCAGCAGTACAGGACATATGATTTTGTTAGAAAAGATCATGCCTATGGAAGTGTCAGAAGAATTTTGGGGAATGTTTCTTGTGGTTGTGCAGTTAGGCGCAATCCTTGCGGTGGTGTTGATGTTCTGGAATAAGATTTTTCCATTTCATTTATATCAAAGGGAGAAAATAGACTGGGATATCATGGAACTTTGGGGAAAAATTTTGGTTGCCTGTATTCCGGCAGGAATTGTTGGTGTAGTTTTTGGAGATTGGCTGGATGAGCATTTGTATAATTTTTGGATTGTTGCAGTAATGCTGATCACAGTAGGAATTGTTTTTCTTCTTGTGGAGAATCAGAATAAAAACAATAAGCCATTGATTCGCAGTACAAAAGATTTAACTTGGCAAGTTGCCTTTATCATTGGATTGTTCCAGCTTGTGGCGGCAGTATTTCCCGGGACTTCCCGTTCAGGAGCTACGATTATTGGCGCCTTAATGATTGGTGTTTCGCGGACGGTAGCGGCTGAATTTACATTTTATCTTGCCATTCCTGTGATGTTTGGGGCAAGTCTTTTGAAGTTATTAGGATTTGGTTTTGCATTTACTGGGCAAGAGTTGGGAATATTATTGACAGGAATGGCAGTATCTTTCCTGGTATCAATGGTGGTAATCCGTTTTCTGATGGGTTATATCCGCAAACATGACTTTAAGGCATTTGGATGGTACCGAATTATTTTGGGAGCCATAGTGATTGTATATTTTGGAGTGTTGGCGTAATTCATAAGGAGGAGACAAATTTATGTTTGTAATTGCAGGACTGGGAAATCCCTCGTCCAAATATGAAAAAACCCGCCATAATGTTGGATTTGATGTCATTGACATGCTGGCTGAAAAATATAATATCAGTATCAGGGATAGAAAGCACAGAGCGCTTTGCGGATCTGGCATGATTGCAGGGCGGAAAGTACTGTTAGTAAAGCCACAGACATTTATGAATTTAAGTGGAGAGAGCTTGGGGGCAATCTTAAATTTCTATAAATTGGATCCTGAGTCAGAATTGATTGTTATTTATGATGATGTCAGTCTGGCTCCAGGCAGGCTTAGAATACGAAAAAAAGGAAGCGCCGGGGGACATAATGGTATTAAGAGTATTATCAGCCATATTGGAACCCAGCAATTTCTGAGGATTAAGATAGGGGTAGGAGAAAAACCGCCAGGATGGGATTTGGCAGATTATGTACTGGGACGGTTTTCCAGAGAAGACCGCAAGCGGATGGAGGAAGCATTTGAGAGAGCATGTGATGCCGCGGAGTTGATGGTCCAGGGAGCGGCAGATCAAGCGATGAATCAGTTTAACGGAAATTAGGAGGAAATATGAAAAGCTTTACGGAGCCGCTGCTTAAACTGAAAGAATATGAAGAATTAAAGCAGCAATTAACAAATTTAAAAGGAATTGTGCAGGTTTCTGGGTGTATTGACGCTCAGAAGCCTCATTTCATGTATGGTCTTTTAGGGGAGAAAGACAACTGTGTGATTATTACCTTTCAGGAGCAGAAGGCACAAGAGCTTTACGAGAGTTATCGCTTTTTTGACCGCAATGTGGTATATTATCCCGCCAAGGATGTATTGTTTTACCAATCGGATATTCGTGGCAATCTACTGACTGCGCAGCGTTTGACAGCGGTAAAGGCGTTGCTTGAGGAGGATCGGGTCACAGTAATCACTACCTTTGATGCCTTGATGGACCGTTTGGCGCCATTATCCAACATTAAAAAAGCCGTTTTAGAATATGCTCTGGGAGACACCTTAGATATAGAAGCGGTAAAAAAACGATTGGTTCGTATGGGATATGAGCGCAATGATCAGGTGGAGGGAGCGGGACAGTTTGCCATCCGAGGCGGGATTTTAGATATTTTTCTATTGACGGAAGAAAATCCATATCGTTTGGAGCTTTGGGGTGATGAAATTGACTCCATGCGCAGCTTTGATGTGGAAAGCCAGCGTTCTATTGAAAATCTAGAGCAGGTTCGAATTTATCCGGCCTGCGAAGTAATATTGTCCGAGAGGGAGATTCAAGAAGGATTGTCCAGACTGGAGCAGGAAAAATCAGAATTATATGAAACTTTTCGTAAAGAAATGAAAACGGAAGAGGCATATCGGCTTAAGACAACAGTGGAAAATTTGACAGAGGAGATTAGGGAGCTTGGACAGTGTAGTGGCATGGACAGTTATCTCTCCTATTTTATGGAAGGAACCGTCTCTTTTTTGGATTATTTTGACCAGCAAAATACGATTTTATTTTTGGATGAACCAGCAAGGATTGCAGAAAAGGGCAGGGTGGTAGAACTGGAATTTTCTGAGAGTATGCAGCGCCGTTTGGAGAAAGGATATATTCTTCCTGGACAGATGTGCGCCTTATATCCAGGCGGTGAAGTGTTGGCAAAGATGCAAAGACAAAGATGTGTGGCGTTGACAACACTTGATCTAAAAGCAAATGATGTAGAAATAAAAGCAAGATATAATATTTCAACCAGAATGGTCAATCCATATAACCGCAGTTTTGAGTTGTTGGTCAAGGATTTGGAACAGTACCGCAGGAAAAAATATCAGGTCATTCTTTTGTCTGGTTCCAGAACAAGAGCCAAACATCTTGCCGAGGATTTGCAGAGTGAGGGACTAAATTGTTTTTATACAGAGGATTATTCTCATCCCATACAATCAGGGGAGGTAATGGTCGCCTACGGAAAATTAAAAAAAGGGTTTGAATATCCAGATTTACAGTTTGTCGTGATTTCTGAGAGTGATATTTTCGGCGGAGAACAGAAGCGCAAGAAGAAACGCAAGATTTATGAAGGAGAGAAGATTCAGAGCTTTACAGAATTGAGCGTGGGAGATTATGTGGTACACGAACGTTATGGTGTGGGCGTATATCGGGGGATTGAGAAGATTGAGATTCAAAAGACAGCTAAGGATTATGTGAAAATTGAATATGACAAGGGCAGTACCCTCTATGTATTGGCCACACAATTGGAGACAATTCAAAAGTATGCTGGGGCCCAGGCCAAGAAACCGAAAATTAACCGCTTGGACGGACAGGAATGGACTAAGACCAAGAATCGTGTTAGGGGTGCGGTCAAAGAAATTGCCAAAGAGCTGGTGGAGCTTTATGCAGCAAGGCAGCAGACCGAAGGTTATATCTATGGGCCAGATACGGTGTGGCAAAAAGAATTTGAAGAGTTGTTTCCGTTTGAGGAGACTGAAGATCAGGAATTAGCAATTGAAGCTACCAAACGCGATATGGAGAGCAGGAAAATTATGGACCGCTTGATCTGTGGAGATGTGGGATATGGTAAGACGGAAATTGCCATACGCGCGGCTTTTAAGGCTGTCCAGGAGAGCAAGCAGGTAGTTTACCTGGTTCCAACGACGATTTTGGCACAGCAGCATTATAATAATTTTGTGCAAAGGATGAAAGACTTTCCGGTTCGCGTGGATTTGATGTGCCGTTTCTGCACACCATCTCAGATCAAAAAAACAGTGGAGGATTTAAAGCGGGGACTGGTGGATATTGTGATTGGTACACATCGAGTATTATCTAAGGATGTGGCATTTCAAGATCTAGGACTTTTGATTATTGATGAAGAACAGAGGTTTGGTGTGACGCATAAGGAGAAGATTAAGCAGATGAAGAAAAATGTGGATGTACTCACATTGACTGCGACACCAATTCCAAGAACACTTCATATGAGCTTAATTGGGATTCGGGATATGAGCGTGCTGGAAGAACCGCCGATGGATCGTCTTCCGATTCAGACTTATGTGATGGAATATAATGAGGAAATTGTGCGGGAGGCCATTAACCGCGAGCTTGCACGCGGCGGTCAAGTGTACTATGTGTTTAATCGGGTTAACCAGATCGTGGAAATCACTTCCAAGGTTGCAGAGTTGGTTCCAGAGGCAAATGTGGCATTTGCACATGGGCAGATGAAGGAACGTGAATTGGAAAATATTATGTATCAGTTTATCAATGGGGAAATTGATGTACTGGTAAGTACGACAATTATTGAAACGGGACTGGATATTTCCAATGTTAATACTATGATTATTCATGACGCAGATAATTTAGGCCTCTCTCAGCTCTATCAGCTTCGGGGGCGCGTGGGACGTTCGAGCCGGACATCCTATGCTTTTTTGATGTATCGACAGAATAAAATGCTCAAGGAGATTGCGGAGAAACGTCTCTCAGCAATACGTGAATTTACGGAATTGGGCAGTGGATTTAAAATAGCGATGCGCGATTTGGAAATTCGCGGCGCAGGCAATTTACTTGGCGCCAAACAGCATGGACATATGGAGGCGGTGGGCTATGACCTATACTGCAAGATGCTTAATGAAGCAGTAAAATCTTTGAAAGGAGAAGCGCCGTCAGAACAATTTGACACGACAATAGAGTTAGACATAGATGCATTTATTCCGCCTTCTTATATTCCGAACGAATTTCAGAAACTAGATATTTATAAGCGCATTGCGGTGATTGAGTCGCAGGAAGAAGGCGAGGAAATGTTGGAGGAGCTGATTGACCGTTTTGGGGAACCGCCCAAATCTGTCCAGAACCTTCTGACGATTGCTTATTTAAAAGCAAAAGCACATAATTGTTTTTATACTGAGATTAAAGAAGTGGGTACAAAAATTAAATTTACATTTTATTATAGGGCAAAGATTGTTCCTGCAAATATCATGCAGATGGCAGATAAGTATCAGGGGGCACTGCAATTTGTGCGAGATGCCAAAGCCCCCTATTTTGAGTATGATAGAGAACGTAATACGCGAAGCAAAGCGGCAAGTGTTTTGGAACAAGTGGAGGCTGTCTTGGAAGATACCGGAGAACTTTTGGTAGACAGAGGCAGTGATGAAAAGTGAAAAATCCGTGAAATCAGAGAAAAATAGTTGCTACCATCTGAAAAAAGAACTATAATGTTACTAAATGTGCCGAAGGTTGTTCGGTATGATCATTTCGCCAGCAGACTTGCTGTGCCGAAAGAATATAGAGATACACAGGAGGATGTTATGAAGGTAAGAAGATTATTGCCTCTGTTATTGGCGGCAGTATTGGGAGTGTCCGTATTGACTGGATGCGGCAGCAGTATTGATGGAAATAAGACCGGAGCTACTCTCGACGGACAGGAAATTTCCCTTGGATTTATGAATTTTATGGCAAGATATCAGCAGGCAATTTATGAGGCGCAGTTTTCTTCTATGTTCGGGACTGGCATGTGGTCCCAGGATGTGTTTGGGGATGGAACAGATATGGAGACTTCTGTGAAGAAGAACGTTGCGGAGAGCATTGAAGAATTTTATCTGTTGGAAAAGCATATGGCAGATTATAAAGTACAGATTACGGATGAAGAATCAGCGGAAATGGATGAGGCAGCTAAGAAATTCATGGAGGATAATTCTAAGAAGGCCATTCAGCAGATGGGTGCTACAGAGGAATATGTCAAGGAAATGCTGCGTCTGAATACCATTCAGTCTAAAATGCGTAAGGAGATCGATGCAGAGGTAGATACAGAGGTCAGCGATGAGGAAGCTGCTCAAAAGACCATCAGTTATGTCAGTGTAAACAGTAAATCGACGACTGATGAGGAGGGAGAGACCAAGGAATACACAGAGGAAGAACAAAAAGATATTGAGAAACAGGTAAAAGCTTTCCAAAAATCTGCAAAGGATGATTTTAAAAAGGCTGCAGAAGATGCAGGCTATGAGGTTTCTGAGTATTCTTATGGAGAGAAGGATGAGAGCTACACCTTGGATGATGCAGTGATTGAGGCAGCAAATAAGCTCAAAGAAGGCCAGATCAGCAAGGTGATCACCACAGATGAAAACTTCTATGTAGTTCGTATGGACAGTACTTTTGATAAAGAGAAGACGGAGAGTAAGAAAGAGTCCATTGTCCAGGAGCGCAAGAATGATCACTACAAGGAAGTGTGTGATAAATATAAGGAAGATATCAAATTTGAGCTGAACGAAAAGGAATGGGCCAAGGTGAAATTTGACGACTTGTTTACCATTAAGCAGCAGGAGAGTGCCGATACACAGGAGACTTCTGAGGAAGAGAATACAGACACTTCTGATAGTGAAGGTAATTCCGATGCTAAGGATACTTCCGATGATGAAGATAATTCTGAGGCCGAGAATACTTCCAGCCAGGAAGAAAGTTCTGAGGCGTCAGAAGATGAATAATATATCATATATTGATGTGCAGGCTTGCTTAAATATGGTATAAGTGTAGCGCTGAAAGCGATTTTACGCTCAAATATTATCTTAAAAAAGAAGAATGCTTTGTTTTTATTACTCCGGCGGTTAAATATTGATATTTAACCGCCGGAGTAATATATCAAATGAAAGATTGATCGATGTTACTGGCGTTCTCGAATAGAATGGAGGAGGCTGGAGGAGGCTGTGAAAAAAGTATATGGTGTCATATTATTGGTGATTGGTATTGCGGTGCTTGTAAGTGCCATCTGTCTGTATGGACGAGACGAGAAATTAAATCAGTATCAAGGGCAGTTTTTTGACTGTTTTGATACAGTGACAACGATTACTGGATATGCAGGCAGCCAGGAAGAATTTTCTGAGAAGATGGATTTGTTGAAACAAAAGCTTTTACACTATCATCAGCTTTATGATATTTATCATACCTATAGTGGGATCAATAATCTTAAAACCATCAATGACGCTGCGGGAGTTGAGGCAGTGAAAGTGGAACCAGAGATTATGGAACTTCTCAAGCTTGGCAAAGAGATGTATGAGCAGACCAAGGGGGAATTTCAAATTGCATATGGCAGTGTACTTTCTCTTTGGCATGATTATAGGGAACAGGGGATGGCAAAGCCAAATCAGGCTAAGCTGCCAGCTAAGGAGGAATTATCCAAACGTGCGCAGCATACAGAGATGGGGGCGGTAGTTTTGGATGAAACTGCTTCCACAGTATATCTGACAGACAAGGAGATGTCTTTAGATGTGGGAGGAATTGGCAAGGGTTATGCGGTACAACGTCTCGCAGAATATGCCAGAGAACTAGGCATGGAGCATGTGTTAATCAGTGTGGGCGGCAATGTGAGTGCAGTTGGAGCAAAAATAGATCAAAAACCTTGGCGGGTAGGCGTGGAGAATCCAGATCAGGATAGTTTGGAGCCCTATTTGTGCACGGTAGACATGGTAGACCAGAGCATTGTCACCAGCGGAGATTATCAGAGATATTATGAAGTAGATGGAAAGCGTTACTGTCATATTATTGATCCCCATACCAATATGCCCCCAGAGTATTTTGCTTCGGTGTCTGTACTGGCGAAGGATTCTGGCAGAGCAGACGCACTGTCCACAGCATTGTTTAATATGGAATTTGAGGAGGGACTGTCCCTGGTGGAAAGCCTTGAGGATGTAGAAGCAATGTGGATTGGAAAGGATGGTGAAATTCGCTCCTCCAGCGGATGGAAGGCCGATGAAAAAAAATGATCTAATTTTGATAGCGGCATTGTTGGCGGTTGCACTTTTGGCTTATGCTGGCGTGTCGCTATATTCAAAAGTCAGTACAAATAAAGCTGAGGCAGTAGTTTATCAACAAGGAAAAGAGCAGGGGCGTTATCGCTTGTCAGAAAATACTGTGGTAGAGATTTCCTTAGAAAACGGCGATTATAATATTTTGCAAATTCGGGAGGGACAGGCAGAAATCACAGAGGCGTCCTGTCCAGATAAGACTTGTGTCAGGCATCGTCCGATCAGCAGACAGGGGGAAAGCCTGGTCTGTCTGCCTAACCAGATGGCGGTGGAAATTGAAAATGGCGCAGACTCTGGAATAGATGGCGCTACAGATTAAGCTGCGGGAAAGAAGGAGAAGCCTATGACAAAAAAGATCGCATATACAGGAATGTTTACGGCTCTTGCATTTGTATTTTCTTATATTGAAAGCCTTCTGCCTATCAATCTTGGCATTCCTGGCATAAAGTTAGGACTGGCAAATCTGGTTGTGATTGTGGCCTTGTATTTGATAGGTGTAAAAGCGGCAGGGATTCTCTCTTTGGTGAGGATTGTGCTGATGGGATTTACATTTGGGAATCCAGCAAATATGATTTATAGTCTTGCAGGCGGAGTATTGAGCTTCGTTGTAATGGTATTTGCTAAAAAATTGAAGTTTTTTTCGGTGACAGGAGTGAGTGTATTAGGGGGCGTTTGCCACAATATAGGCCAGATTTTGATTGCTATTATAGTAGTGGAAACTGTCAGTCTACTGTATTATCTTCCAATTCTGATTTTGTCGGGAACTGTTGCAGGTGTGTTGATTGGGATATTGGCGTCTGTGCTCATTCGGCATTTGGAAAAAGCACTAGCCGTATCACAGTGATTAGGGGGAGAGTTACAGTTCACTCCCACGCCATTCGCAAAGGCGCTTCCAGCGCTTTCCCGCTGCGTTGCAGCTAACTTTGCTCATAAACCGGCGTTCCCTTCGTCAGCACAAATGGAGAAATCATCATGCAAGCATGAGATTATCTCCATGTGGCTGACGAGTGAACTGTAATAGTAAAGATAAGAAAATGCTAAGGAATTGTCAGGAAGATTGACGTTCTGTGAAAAAATTGTTATTCTGGTATAAGCTTTGGCAGAATGTAGTGGCGCAAAATGATTTATGTCAGTAAATAATCTGCGTATTACAGAAAAATTGCTAAAAGTATTCTTGAATAATAGGAAAGACCATGCAATTTTGCATGGGAGAAAAGCACAAATGGGTACAAGAGAGATTATAAGATTACTGGGAGGGTTGGCACTCTTTTTGTATGGAATGCAGATGATGAGCGGCGGTTTTGAGGCGGCAGCGGGAAATCAAATGCAACATTTTTTAAAACGTCTGACAGCAAACCGTTTTCTGGGAATGGCAGCAGGGGCGGCGATTACAGCACTGGTGCAGTCTTCAACGGCAACTACTGTGATGGTGGTTGGATTTGTCAATTCGGAGATGATGACGCTGCGTCAGGCAGTGTGGATGATTGTGGGAGCCAATATTGGAACTACCATTACCAGCCAGCTAATTGCAGTGGATGCAGGTGTGTTGGCTCCGTTTATTGTTTTTATAGGAGTGATGTTGATTATTTTTTTTAAAAAGCCGCGGTTTATCTATATAGGACAAATTCTTGCTGGCTTGGGTATCTTGTTTTTGGGAATGGAAATGGTCATGACAGCGATGCTGTCTTTACATGGCTCTTACGGTTTTATAAGATTTATAGAATATTTTTCCAATCCATTATTGGGGGTTCCAGCAGGCGTAACAATGACGGCAGTAGTCCAGTCTTCCTCTGTATCGGTGGCGATTTTACAGGCAATGGCTATGGAAGGGCTGGTGAGTCTTCAGGGGGTGGTCTTTGTACTGTTTGGAAATAATATTGGAACTTGTATTACAGCTCTGTTGGCATCTATAGGAGGTAGCCAGAATGCGAAACGTGCTGCCTGGATTCATCTAATTTTTAATATATTTGGAACAATTCTATTTACAGGGTTGTGTGTGCTGACGCCGTTTGTGCCATTGATGGAAAACTTGTTTTTTGAATCTACCGAGGCACAGATTGCTATGATGCACACCCTATTTAATGTCTTTACAGCATTATTGCTGTTTCCAATCGGAGAATGGCTGATAGCCGCTACAGAAAAAATATTTCCAGATCAAGAGATAAATTATAAGCAGGAAAAGCATTTGGAATATTTACAGCCAGCAGGACAGCCTGCTGGCGGAAAGATGGGAACTTCTGCTATTTATTTGAATCAGGTTCATCAGGAAGTGATGCGGATGTTGGAGATGGTAGAATATAATGTTGATAAGGCATTTTGGGCATTTCGTGTTGGAGATGAAGAACGGCTTGAGGAAGTAAATGAGACAGAACAATATATTGATTACCTAAATAAAGAGATTTCTCAGCATATTTCTAAGACAATTGGCAATGAACCGAATGAGAAGGATATCTTTATTGCCAATCAATATTATAAGATTGCGGGAAATGTAGAACAGATCGGGGATTGTGCTTTAAATATTGCGGAATATACCAGTGTCCTCCAGGAGAAAAAGATTAAATTTTCCAAAGAGGCGCAGGCAGAGATGGAACGGATGGAGCAGGTGCTGCAAGTATTTTTTGAGACGCTTGACAAATCTGGGATGGGTGGTACAGAATGGATGGAGAGGGTGGCATGGCTGGGGCAGAATATGAATGAAATGGCGGTTCAATATCGGGAAGCCCTGGCAGAGCGGATGCGCAAAGGGATCTGTTCTGTGGAGGCATGTATGGTATATTCAGAAATGCTGACGGATTTTAAGCGTATTGGAGACCATGCTCTGGAACTGGCAAAAGAAATGCAGATGGCTGCCGATACATAACAGGAAATGGAGATGGATATTTTGCGCTCAATATTATTGTTGGAGGATGATGAAAGCATCAATCGGGGAGTTACATTTACATTGAAGAAAGAGGGATATCTGGTATTTTCATGTAGAACGATTGCCGAGGCACAGAAGACTTTTGAAAATCATCAGATACAGCTTATGATCTGCGATATCACATTACCAGACGGAAATGGCCTGGAGTTTGTGAGAAAGATTCGCTGCCAGAGTAGTCTGCATATTATTTTCTTGACGGCATTAGATCAAGAGATTGACCAGGTTATGGGATATGAGTCGGGCGCTGACGATTATATCACCAAGCCATTTAGTCTGTCAGTACTTAAACTTAAGGTTTCTGCTTATTTTAAGAAGCAGCAAGGTATGGAAGAGGAGAGGATTGAATCAGGAAATATCTGCTTCTATGTCAAAGGAATGCGGGTGTTGGTTGCGGGCAGGGAAGTTTCTCTGACTAAAAATGAATGGAAATTGCTGCGGGCCTTTATGGGTCATCCAAGACAAATTTTGTCAAAAAATCAGTTATTGGAACAACTCTTTGATATAGAGGGAGATTTTGTGGATGAAAATACGATCGCGGTAAATATTCGCAGGCTGCGGGAGAAGATTGAGGAGGACAGTTCAAAGCCAGAGTATATAAAAAACGTTAGAGGCATTGGTTATCTCTGGGACAAGGAGTGCCGAAGATGAAAAAATTTGTGTTCGCAGATATTTGGAGGCGGCAGCGAAAAATATTTCCAAGGGGGATGTGGGGGGTAATTCTGGCAGGAGTGTTGGCCATATTTCTTGTTGACTGTTATCTTATCCTATTACAAGAGCATCAATATCAGGAAAAAATAGATATTCTTGCGGTTATGCTGCAAGGACAGCAGGAAGGTAGAGACAGCCTTTCTATGGCGGTCGAGTTGTTAAAAGGTGTGGAAAAGTCTGCGGGAGAAGCTGGTCGGGAACAATTAAAATCTTATGGTTATCTGAAAGATCAGATCAATTGGTTTCAATTGGAAAAAACAGGAGCTAACCAGAATATTATTCTGCTTTCTTTTTTAGTCTTTGGAGTATATCTATGCTCGATCTACTGGGTTCATAGAAAGTGGCGAATAAAACATAAGCGACAATTAAAAGGTCTCTCACAAGTGTTGAATCAATTTTCCAAACATATTTATGAGACAGATTTTGTCGAGAGACTGGATGATAGAGAGACAGAGATTGAGCACATTGCAGTACAGCTCTCAGAATTGAGTGAACAGCTTCGATTTCATGAGAAATATTTAAGACAGGAGAAAGAGCAGACTAGAAGTTTTGTGACAGACATTTCTCATCAGCTCAAAACGCCGATAGCTGGAATTAAGACTTGTGTTGAAATTTTAAATCAGGAAGACTTGAATGAGCAAGAGCAGCGAGAATTTCTGGCGCAGTGCAACAGACAAATTTGTGGATTAGAAAATTTAGTAGGGGCGCTGGTAAATATTTCACGCATGGAAACGGGTATGATTGAGATTGTGCCAAAGCCTGCTGATCTTCTGGAGACCTTGGTAGCGGCGGTGAATCGTGTATATCTGAAAGCAGAAGCAAAGCAGATTACAGTTGAATTTGAGGAGAGTAAAGACCTGGATTCTGTTGTAATCTGTCATGATGTGAAATGGGTCTGCGAAGCTTTTATCAATATTTTGGAAAATGCTGTAAAATACAGTCCAAAAAACAGTAAACTCTACATTCGTATGATTCGGCGCACTACATTTGTGCGGATTGAGTTTGAGGATTTTGGTATTGGTATCCCCAAAAAAGATTATCACAAGATTTTTCAGCGTTTTTATCGCGGGGAGGCAAAAGAGGTTCAAAAGACAGAAGGTACAGGCATCGGATTGTATCTGACCAGGGAGATTTTGAAGCGTCATGGGGGCAGTGTCACAGTGACTTCAAAGAGTGGAAATGCCTGCAAGGGCAGTATCTTTGTGGTACAGCTTCCCTATCAGGTGTATCCAAAAAACAGAATGGAGAGCCTTTCATGATATGAAATATACTTTTTATGCAGTTGCTGTTAAAAATACTCTTTTTGCTGACGAAAAGTTCTTTAGCATCATCAATATAGAAGGAAGTTCAACAAATGGAGGGATCGTATATGAGTATTGTGAATGTAGTTAATTCAGATGATTTTTTGAAAACATATAGTAACTGTGCTGGTAGTTCTTCGAAGATTGGTGTTTGGGACAGCAAAAAGGGACAGAAACAAGAAAGTGTTGTAGATCAATTTAAGAGAAAACATCCTGAGGATGCCTCTCATGTAGAACAGCAGGTAAGAGCGGGCAAGGCAGTAAGAATCAGATATGGCGCGCCGGATAGTTCTACAGCAGATATGTCAATGGAAGAGTATAAGAGTTATTTTTATGCCATGCTCGACACTATTCCTTATGATGCCACAAGATTAAATGATGTCACTACAATTTCTATCTCAGAAGCAGGTTGGGAGCAGATGAAGCAGGATCCAGACTATGAGGCATGGATTTTGGGGTATTTTGTAGAAGACAGGGCGGTGCGCAATCCATTTTTCGGCTGGGGCGGCAACGATGGTATGGTGATTATGGAGCATTTTGGAGCTTCCATTGAAGAACATCATGGAGAAGGATTTAGCAAATCTGTGTCTGGTGGGCACTCAGAGCATGAGAAGGATGAAGAATCCTGGTGGACAAAGCGGCATAAGCGGATGAAGAAACATTTAAAGGAGCAGGCGGCAAAAGCACAAAAAGAGCGAGAGAATCGCAAAGAGATTGCACAACAGGAATATCTCAAACAGCAGTATGCCGGCCAACAGAGGCTACATAATTTTCTCACATCAGATGGACAGGAGCGACAACAGCCAGTATATACCAATACTTCTGTAAAGATGCCGTTTACTGTTTATGATAGTCTGCTTGATCTGTTTGGCGGAGGGCTTGATCAATAAAGTCATAATGTCTGATCAGGGCTTTTGTACCAGCAGATTCATTTCGTTCTGCCAGATATTGATAGATCTGGGTGTGATACGCCAAAAGAGTTTGCCATTGTTCGGATGAAATATCAGTTTGCAATTGCTTAATGCTGCTTTCAAATAACTGAGATAAGGTTTCATTTAATAATTGTAACAGACGATTGCCAGAAATTTCAATTAAGGTATCATGAAATTTTTTATCTATTTTTGTGCGGTCTTCCACACTTGCGCATTCCATCAGATGGAGGGAGTGTGCAAGTTTCTTTAATTCTGCCCCCGGCGCCTGTTTTACTGCCAGCAAATAGGCGCCAATTTCAATGCTTCTTCTGAGCTGGCTGATTTCTAAGTCATTGCATTGATTCATAAAAAGCAACAGTGAGAAAATGCTGCCAAGACTCTTGCCCATATGATTGACAAGGAAGTTTCCTTGTCCATGCCGGCTCTCAATAATTCCCATATTTTCTAGACTTCTCAGGGCTTCGCGAATGGAATTTCTGCTAAGATTAAGTGTAGCCATCAGTTGTCTTTCTGAGGGCAGCTTGCCGCCAAAAGAGATTTCTCCTCTTTGAATCAGAGTTTTGATATGTTCAATCACAAGTAAATATACTTTTCTAGTTTGTTCTGCGCTCTCAGTCGTTTCTTTGATCTGATCCATTGACCGCCTCCTATTTTCTTTTCTGTGATTTATATTTCGATAATTAACTGCTGGAGAATAATCTATCGGATGAAAGCGTTTTTGACACGCTAATCTGATATAGATATTTTAAATTAAATTTGCAAATACGGAAGCTCCAAGAACAGTCAGCAGTCCGGCCACAGCTATGGCGAGACTGCTCATAGCGCCTTCAGTTTCTCCTAATTCCATTGCTTTGGTTGTGCCGATTGCGTGGGAAGCAGTACCGATTGCCAGACCCTTGGCGACAGGTTCTTCAATGCGAAATAGTTTACAGATAAATTCTGCGGTCATATTTCCGAGAATTCCGGTGACAATAATTACTGCAACTGTTATCGTTTCAATACCGCCCAGCTCTGCTGAGACACCGATTCCGATTGCTGTGGTGATGGATTTAGGTAATAGTGTTACATACTGGGCATGGTCTAGAGAAAATAATTTTGCCAGGAGAAAAACACTGAGTAAACTTGCCAGCACTCCGGCAGCGATACCGCCAGCAATGGCTTTAAGGTTCTTTTTGAGCAGTTCAAGTTGTTGATAGAGAGGGATTGCCAGACAAACAGTAGCTGGAGTCAGTAGATAGCTAATATATTTTGCACTCTCATAATAGTGCGTATATTCCACATTCAGCAATATCAGTGCAGCCATGACACAAAGTGAGGCAATCAGCAGGGGATTTAAGATGGCCAGCCTAAATTTCTTTTTTAGGAATAATCCAGCTTCATATGCAGCAAGACTAACCACTGCGCCAAAGAACATAGAATCAATCAAATATGATTTCATTCTTTTCCTCCCATCTTTCCAAGTTCATTTTTTTTCTTTTTCTCTTTCTGGATCATCTGTTGTGTTACCTGTCCAGTCACTGCGATTACAATTATTGTAGTTAAAATTGTGATTAGAATCACAGGGATCCAAATGGGTTTCAGAGAGGGCCATGAATCCAAAAGGCCTGCGGCAGCAGGGATGAACATCACAGGCATGATTTCGATTAAAAAACTAGCCGCTTCTTTGACCTGCGAAAGTTTGATAATACCGGTACACAGAGCCGCCAGCATCAGAATCAAGCCATAGACACTGGCTGGAATAGGTAGCGGGATTACAAGATATAAAATTTCACCGAGAAATGAAACGAACAGGATAATACTAAATTGATATAAAAGTTTCATAATATTTTCATCTCCTAACTGGTAGTACCAGTATATCATAGAGCATATATTTGCGTATGTCAATATTAAAAAATTTTTTGCGTTTGCCTATTTTTTACAATAACCCATAGTTCAGTACCAAAAGGTCTTGCTGCCTTTGGTAGCATAGACATCTTGCACCAAAAGTGTCTGGAAAGCTAGCTTTCCACAGCACTTTTATGTGCAAAGTGTTTCCATCACTTTGTGATGGAAACCTTTTGGTACTATGAATTTACAAAATGGGGAAACTTAAACGAAAAATCTCTGAAATATCCCAATAGACTTACAAAATTGTAAGTTTTCTATGTTTGTTTTGTAAGTGGATTGAAAGAAATATAAGATATGATAGGCTTAGAGCATTTTTCAAACGCACTCTAAATCCAAAGTAGTTCATATCAGCTAAGCTAATTTATTATGTTTTGAGAAATAGGAGGATATCATGGAGACAATTTTAAGGACAGAACAGTTGTGTAAATATTATGGTACAGGAGAAAAGCAGGTACAGGCGGTAAGTAATGCCAATATTGCCATTCAGAAGGGAGAGTTTGCGGCTATTGTTGGAAAATCTGGTTCTGGTAAAAGTACCCTGCTGCATTTGCTGGGCGGACTGGACTATCCGACTAGCGGCAAAGTTTGGATGAAGGATAAGGATATGTTTGCGCTTAAGGAGGAAGAACTCGCAGTATTTCGCAGAAGAAAAATCGGCTTTATCTTTCAGGCTTTTAACTTGGTATCTTCCATCAATGTGTGGGAAAATATTGTGCTGCCGATTGGGTTAGATGGAAGAGATATAGATCAAGTTTTTGTGGAGGATATTATCAAGACATTGGGGATAGAGAAAAAAGTGCAAAATCTTCCCCATACGCTCTCTGGCGGGCAGCAGCAGCGAGTGGCGATTGCCAGGGCATTGGCCTCCAAGCCAGATATAATTCTTGCAGACGAGCCAACCGGAAATTTGGATTCCAAGACCAGTGATGAAGTGATCAGTCTACTGAAAATGTCGGCACAGAAATATGGGCAGACACTGGTGATGATTACACATGATGAGGATATTGCCCAGATTGCAGACCGGATTTTGGTAATTGAAGATGGAAAGGTGGTGCAACAGGCATGAAACATACAATACACAAACTTGCGGTCAGTAACAATCGCAGCAATCGGTCCCGAAGTATTTTGATTGTATTGTCCATTTTTTTGTCAACCTTGCTGCTGTCGATGATTGCCAGTTTTGGCTGCGGATTGGTTCGGCACAACCGCGAAAATGCAGGAAATATTTATGGCAATTATTGTGGTACTTTTCGACAGGTAACAGAAGAACAATATCAAAAAATAAAGCTTCGCAGTGAGTTTACAAATTTGGGAAAAACAACAAGTGTAGCTGAAGTCAATGCCAAAGACACAGAAGAGCTGAGGCAGAAAATGGGAAATACAATTGGCAAGGTTACTATGGGTTTAGTCTGCATGGATATTGGCGCCGCCGATAACACTAATTTTATTAATTCCTTGGAAGCGGGACAATTGCCGCAGAAGGAATATGAAATTGCGGCCTCCAGGGAATTTTTTGCATATCTCGGTGCAGAGAATCCTAAATTGGGGGACAGTGTGTCAGTGCCGTACCGCAACAACAAGCACAATAAATTTAAAGAGCAGGATTTTATTATCAGTGGGATTTTAAAATCTCAGGAAACAGGATATGTACAGAAGTCATTTCAAGGCTATGTGTCGTTGGCGTTTTATGAGTCTCTGATGCCAAAAGAGATGCGTTCTTATGATGTTACCTTCCGGCTCAACCCGTCGGTAGAACTGGTGGGAGACAAGGAAGAAGCACTAAAGGAGTTGGGGGCGCTCTGCGGGATAGAGAAAAAATATGTCTCTGAAAATTTTGGCTATCTGGTGTGGACGTATGATCCTGGAACGGAAACGGTAGTATTCTGTGTGGGTATTGCGTTGATTGTGATACTGGTATCTGTGGCGGTAATCTATAATATTTTCCAGGTTGGAGTCGTACAGAAAATTCAGGAATATGGAAAAATAAAAGCACTTGGGGCGACTAAAAAACAGATGAAAAAACTGATTTGGCGAGAAGGAATCTTGTTGTCAGTCATTGGAATTCCTCTGGGAGTACTTGCCGGATGTGTACTTGCTGCAATATTATTGAACCAGATCATTGTGGATGGCTTGCAAAGGAGGGGATATACAAGTTTGATAAAAGTTTCTGTTGTTTCTTTGCCGTTGATGCTTTTGGTGGCGGCAGCAGCATTGTTTACCGTGTATTTGGCCTTGAGGCGACCAATACGGACAGTTGCCAAAGTGTCGCCAGTAGAAGCAATTCGCTATCAGGAAAGCGCCAGCAGTCATAAAACCGTGCGCAGAGGCAGTAAAGGGATTTCTGTGACAGGTATGACTTTGGCCAATTTGTTGGCAAATCGTAGACGTACGTTCTCTACGATCTGTACAATGGGTCTGTCCTGTATACTGTTTGTGGCATTGTCCAATATTGCTGGAAATCTGGATAGCGAGTTCGAAGTACGACGCAGTATGGAATATGGCCAATTTTCTGTGGAGCTAGATTATAGTATTGGAGATACTGCCTATCCAGAGAATAATCTTGGCAATATCCAAAAAAATAATCCGCTAGGAAATGAACTCCAAGAGCAAATAAGAGCAATTCCAGGAGTGACAGAAGTAAAAACGCGCAAATTATTCGAGGTAGAGAATCTTGCTGCTGGCGGTGAGGATAATGAGGACATGGTTGGAAATCATACCAGTATCTGTGTTATGGATCGCGAACAGTTCTTGCGTTCTGGGAAAGGTTCTGAGCTGGGGAATGTGGATTACGATGAGGTAAGCGCTGCGGATGGGATAATCTATGGTTATTCGCATTTTTTTGCAGATTATGGATATCAACTTGGGCAGCAGATACATTTCAGAGTGGAAGATGCAAGTCAGGCCGAATATCAGGGTCAAATTATGGGGGCTTTTGGCTCTGCTCCTGGAATGTGGGTGATAACAGAAGATACTTTTCAAAAACTTGGAATAACTGGGAATGTGACACAAAAGATTTGGGTGGATTGTGATGAGAAAGATAAACAGCAGGTGGAGGCGGCGATACAAGAGCTGTTGACCGGAGTATCTCATGTAGGGACAGATTCTTATGATAATGTCATGCAAGTAGTACAGATGAGCAGCCGTATCATGCAGTCAGGGATTTATGCCTTTTTATTCCTCTTAGGTGTGATCGGATTTTTAAATATGGCAAATACGATTATCACAGGTGTTGTCACCAGAAAACGGGAACTAGGTGTGCTGCAGGCAGTGGGGATGACGAATCGGCAGCTCAATCAGATGCTGCAGTTGGAGGGGATTTTATTTTCTGTTGGAACTGTAGTAGTGTCGCTGGCAGTGGGTAGTCCCCTCGGCTATGCCTTGTTCTGTTATGCAAAGGAAAATCACATCTATGCAATCAATGAGTATCATTTTCCAATGCTGGAAATAGGAATTATGCTTTTGGTTATCCTTGCTTTGCAAATGGGACTTTCCTTTTTACTGAGCAGAAATCTGCGCAGAGAGTCATTGGTGGAACGAATCAGTTATCAAGGTTAGCGGCATTTTCATTCGTAATATTTTACAGTAGTGTAAAAGGTACATGGAGAAAGATGATATCCATGTACCTTTTGTGTCTTAAGAAAACTTTCTGATTTTTGATCTTATCTGTTCTCCATAGAAATAACGAGTATCGGATTATGTCAGCCATAATCCCATTCTGCAACCAGGAGATAAGAAAATTTTCTAGGTTAAACCAGAATAGGCATTGGCACAATTGGAAATTCTGGCAGTAATTGTATTTCTGGTAATTCTATAGTATAATTGACGGATAAAATGATAATTTTTCACTTGAGATTTCGAAGTGATTTTTTTAAACTTTACAAGGAATTTATCGTATAATAATTGGAAATAACATAAGAAAGGAAAACAAAAGATAATGGGGAACGGAAACAGTCGTGACAGAAAATTAAGTATAAAAGCTATCATCATTCTTACTTGTAGTATGATCGCTGTGATAGCAATCACGAGTATTTTTGTGTTTGTCAAAGTGAGCGGGAAAGAAGAACCTGAAATTATCACAGAATCGAATCTGGAAAAGATAATAAATGTCAGTGATTTATCAACATTAGAAGCGGTTTATAACGGTATCGCAGAAGTAACAAATTCAGAAAACCCTGATCAAATTGATTACTATGTTTCTTATGAGGCAAAAGTAAAAGCTGGTATTGATTTTCAGCAAGTGGACCTAGATGTGGATAACGAACAAAAAGTAATAACAGTTACCATACCAGAAATCAAAATCAATGATGTCAATGTAGATATTGCCTCTTTAGATTACATATTTTTGAATCATAAAGCCAATACACAGACCGTGTCCGAAGAAGCATATAAGAAATGCATTGAAGATGTAACGAATGAGACAAATGCGGAAGATACCATTTATGAATTAGCGGAAGAAAACGCAAAAAATATTATTGAAGCTTTGATTAAACCGTTTGTTTGTCAGTTAGATGCAGAGTACAAGTTAGTAATCAATTAGTAGGAGGGAACCGAGATGAAGAAACTAATTACTTTGTTTGTGGTGCTGACACTGTGTCTAACGATCATAAGCTGCTCAACAGAAAAAAATGAGTCCCAGGAAGTGGAACCTCAAGTATCACAAATGAAGTCCATCTGTGAATTGGCTACTATGAAATGTTATTATCATAATGTAGCTAAATATACGAAAGAAGATGCATCTGGATTTTGGTTTTGGAGAAAAGATAGAAAGTTTTGGGTTGAGTATGCTGGTATTGTCACAATTGGAATTGATACTTCTAAAATAAATATGGAAGTTCAGGATGAAAATGTGACAATTACGATTCCGCAAGCTCAAGTATTGAACTGTAAAGTGGATGATGCAACATTGACAGATGATTCCTTCATTATTGCCAAAGGTTCCGCAAAGGTTGAAGCCGAACATCAAACAGAAGCGTTCAAAGATGCCCAAGCTAAAATGCAGGAATCTGCCAGCGGTGATACAATTTTACTAGCGAATGCACAGCAGAGAGCACAAAAATTGATTGAGGATTATGTAAATAACATAGGCGACTGTGTGGGAAAGAAGTATAAAATCAATTGGATGTATCTTGAAGATAATGAACAAATTCAAGTTGAGACAACCAAGAAAATAGAAGAGGAACAAGAATAAAAAATTTTTGAATTTGCTAGGAAAATTTTGTATAATTTCTTGTGACAGCAAAACTAAGAACAAAGAGAAGGAAATCTTTATGAAAAGCTTATTGATATTTTTAAAAAACTATAAGAAAGAATGTGTGTTAGCTCCATTATTTAAGATGCTGGAGGCTTCTTTTGAATTGATCGTACCCTTGGTGGTGTCGGCGATCATTGATGTGGGAATTGTAAACAGAGATCGCGGATATATTGTGAAGATGTGTATGGTGATGGTGGCCTTGGGATTGATCGGATTAATTTGTTCAGTAACAGCCCAATATTTTGCGGCAAAAGCGGCGGCAGGGTTTGGAACGAAAGTGCGCCATCAGCTTTTTGCGCATATTCAGACATTTTCTTTTTCGGAAATTGACAAGGCGGGGACGGCGACATTAATCACCCGTATGACCAGCGATATCAATCAGGTACAGTCAGGCGTCAATATGGTATTGCGACTGTTTTTGCGCTCTCCATTTATCGTATTTGGCGCTATGGTAATGGCATTTACCATTGATCTAAAAGCTGCCTTAATTTTTGTGGTGACAATTCCGCTGTTATCTCTGGTCGTGTTTGGGGTGATGGCGGTCAGTATCCCTTTATACCGCAAGGTGCAGGAGCGGCTGGATAAAGTACTAGGAATCACCAGAGAGAATCTTACCGGAGCAAGGGTAATTCGTGCCTTTCATAAGGAAGAGGAGGAAAAGAATCGCTTTGAGGACGGACTAGAGAGCCTCACTTCCATGCAGACTTATGTGGGCAAGATCAGCGCCTTTTTAAATCCAGTGACATATGTGATTATCAATGCGGCAACGATTGTACTTCTCCATACAGGGGCGGTACAGGTTAATATTGGAAATCTCACACAGGGAGAGGTAGTGGCATTGGTGAATTATATGTCACAGATCTTAGTGGAACTGATTAAGCTAGCCAATCTCATTATCACAATTACCAAGGCATATGCCTGTGGAAACCGTGTGGCCTCTATTTTGGAAATTCGCAGCAGTATGCCTGTAAGCCGTACAGCAGCAGGGAATGATAACGACAAGGAGCAAGAAATGAGCAGGGAGACAGAGAAGCAGTCAATCCCTATGGTACAGTTTTCTCATGTGGGATTGACTTACCAGGGCTCTGGCGCTGAGAGCTTGTCAGATATTGATTTTTCAGTACAGGAAGGTGAGACAGTGGGCATTATCGGCGGCACAGGTTCCGGCAAGACTTCTCTGGTACATTTGATTCCAAGATTTTATGATGTCACCAAAGGAGAAGTGCTGATCTGTGGCAAAAATGTCAAAGATTATCCCCTGGAGGAACTGCGTCAGAGAGTGGGAATTGTGATGCAGAAAGCAGTACTGTTTTCAGGTACAATTCGTCAGAATCTCTGTTGGGGAAAAGCAGATGCTACAGAAGAAGAGTTATATCAGGCGCTAGAGACTGCGCAGGCAAAAGAAGTGGTAGAAGGCAAGGAAGGAAAATTGGAGGCAAATGTAGAACAGGGGGGCAAGAATTTCTCTGGCGGGCAGCGCCAGCGTTTGACAATCGCCCGCGCCCTGGTGCGCAAGCCGCAAATTTTGATTTTGGATGACAGTGCCTCAGCGCTTGATTATGCTACGGACGCCAGACTTAGGAAAGCAATCCGAGAAATGGAGGGCTGTCCAACAGTATTTATTGTCTCTCAGCGTACTTCCTCGATCCAACATGCAGATAAGATTATTGTTCTGGATGACGGGGAGATTGCAGGAATTGGGACACATGATAATTTGCTGGAAAATTGTCAGGTTTACCGAGAGATCTATCAATCCCAGTATAAGAAAGAAGCCTGAGACAAGAAATAAAAAATTTGTTTAAGATAACCTGAAACCCATGAAAAATACAGGGAAAGGGGATTTAAATATGAATAAATTGGCTGATCTAGAATGGAGGCAAGCGTGAAAAAGGAGAATAAAGTAAAACAGGCACAGACATTAAAAAAAGTCTTAACCTATATCAAGTCATATCGGATATTTTTAGTTTTTTCACTGCTTTTTGCAGTGGTGACAGTGGCCGCAACTTTGTATATTCCGGTATTGACAGGAGAGGTGATCGACCATATTTTGGCGCCAGGACAAGTGGAGTTTGCGGTGATTATGGGACTGCTGCAGAGAATGGCATTGGTGATTGGACTGACGGCTTTGGCGCAATGGCTGATGAATGTATGTAACAATAAGATTACTTATGAGGTGGTGCAGGATATCCGCAGGGAAGCTTTTGCAAAAATAGAGATCCTGCCGCTGAAGTTTATCGACGGACATTCACATGGTGAATTGGTAAGCCGAGTGATTGCGGATGTAGATCAGTTTGCAGACGGTCTTCTGATGGGATTTTCCCAGTTGTTTACTGGGGTAGTGACAATTTTAGGAACGCTGCTGTTTATGGTCAGTATCAATTTTAAGATCACTTTAGTGGTGGTTCTGGTAACGCCAGTATCACTGTTTGTGGCAGGATTTATCGCCAAGCGTACTTTTTCTATGTTTATGCTCCAATCCACGACCAGAGGAGAACAGACAGCGCTGATCAATGAAATGATTGAGAACCAGAAAGTGGTGCAGGCTTTTTCCAAAGAGGAGGACGTCTTAGAAAAATTTGACGAGATCAATCAAAGATTGGAGAAAGCTTCCCTGCAGGCAACGTTTTTCTCTTCTCTGACCAATCCAGGCACTCGTTTTGTCAATAGCCTGGTCTATACAGGAGTGGCGTTAGTTGGAGCGCTGTTTGCCATGTCTGCGGGAAGTGCATTTTCGGTAGGGCAATTGACCTGTTTTTTGAGTTATGCCAATCAATATACAAAGCCGTTCAATGAGATTTCCGGCGTGGTGACAGAATTACAGAATGCCCTGGCCTGTGCAGGCCGTATCTTTGCTTTGATTGAGGAGGAGCCGCAGACTGCGGAACCGCAAAATGCAGAAGTTTTGGCTAATGTAAAGGGGAATGTATCGTCAGAACATGTGTATTTTTCTTATTCCCCAGAAAAGAAGCTGATTGAAGATTTTAGCCTGCAAGTCAAACCAGGACAGCGAGTGGCGATTGTAGGGCCTACTGGCTGCGGCAAGACCACAATTATCAATCTTCTGATGCGTTTTTATGATGTAGACAGTGGAAGCATCCAGGTAGAAGGCGCGGATATTCGCAAGGTGACGCGCAGAAGTCTCAGGGAAAGCTACGGTATGGTACTTCAGGAAACTTGGCTCAAAACGGGAACGATTCGGGAAAATCTTAAGATGGGTAAGCCAAATGCCTCTGATCAGGAGATGATAGAGGCAGCGAAGGCAGCTCATGCACACAGCTTTATCAAACGTCTGCCGCAAGGGTATGATACTGTAATTGGCGAGGAGGGCGGAAGTCTGTCGGCGGGGCAAAAGCAGTTGTTGTGTATTGCCAGGGTCATGTTGTGTCTGCCGCCAATGTTAATTTTGGATGAAGCCACCTCCTCCATTGATACCCGAACGGAGATGAAGATACAAAATGCCTTTGCCAAAATGATGGAAGGGCGTACGAGTTTTATTGTGGCGCATCGTCTGTCTACGATTCAGGAAGCAGATATCATTTTGGTGATGAAAGATGGGCATATTTTAGAGCAGGGCAATCATGAAAAGCTGCTTGCCCAGGGCGGATTCTATGCACAGCTTTACAACAGCCAGTTTGCAGTGTAGACGATTAGTATAAGCGTTACAAACCGCAAATCTGCGCCAATTCACGGATTCTGTCGAAATGAAAAGGACATTTCCCTTTGACAAGAATTTAGCGCAGTGGTATACTAAAGAGGTATATGGTTGCAATGGAGAAACTTTAGATACTTTGCAAATGGTGATTAGGGTGTCAGGGCACCTGTTGACATCTTAATTCAATTCAGTGAAATGAGGTGGAAAGAGTGGCAGTACAACAGGCAGATATTAAAAGAGTACGAGCATCTGTGTTAGAGCAGTTAGGCAGTAAGGTCATGATCCAGTTAGACAGAGGCCGTAACAGGGTTGACATTCAAAAAGGCGTGATCCAGGGAGCCTATCCTTCCGTATTCACTATTTTGGTTGATGATGAAAATGAAAAGAATCCACCACAGCTTCTTTCGTTTAGCTATGCGGATGTGCTGACGAGAGATGTAAGAATGAGATTGTGTTAATCAAAGTAACGTAAAATGAATAAAACGCTTTGATCTTGAATAGAATGTACCAATATTCAGGATTGGAGCGTTTTTTATTTTGGATTTAGCAAAAAAATATATACATATGAATCGGGAAAAAGGGAAGGCCGTCACTCAGATTACACTGGATGATGATTTTAATGTCCCAGATATGAAGCCAGATTTAATGCGGATTATCCTGGACAAAGGGGAATTGAAACTGGATGAAACTACCATTACCCAGGATCATGTATGGCTCAAAGGAGTGTTGAAATTTACCCTGTTGTACCGCAGTGACCAAGAGGAAGGCAAAATCAATACTATGAATGGGGAGATTCCATTTCAGGAAAGTTTGGCGATTGATGGCGCCAATGAATATGATACAGCAAAACTGAAATGGGAAATGGAAGATCTCTCAATTGGAATTATCAATTCCAGAAAATTGAGCGTCAAGGCTTTGGTGGTTTTAAAGGCTGTGATTGATGAGATTTATGATGAAGAATTGATTACTGGCGTCGATCAGGAGGGCGGAGTACAGATCTTGGGACAGACATTGACAGCAATGGAGTTGTTTCTCTCTAAGAAAGATACCTTCCGCTTTAAAGAAGAAATCCTTCTGCCCTCCAATAAGCCCAATATCCGGCAAATTTTATGGAAAAGTGTACAGCTTAGAGGCGTGGAAACTCGTTTGATGGACCAACAGATGAATATTAAGGGGGAGGCGCTGGTATTTGTACTGTATGAGGGAGAGGATGAGGAAGAACATTTACAGTGGATGGAGACAGCGCTTCCTTTTTCAGGCGTAATTGATTGTAATGGCGCAACAGAGGATATGATATCGGATATTTCATATGAAGTGTCTGTACTTGAGCTTGAGGCGAAACCGGATTATGATGGCGAAGAGCGTATGCTTCATTTGGAGCTGGTACTGGATTTGGAGATTCAGATTTTTACTGAGGAGGAAACGCAGGTTGTTGCCGATCTCTATGCAGTGAATGAGAAGCTTACTCCAGTATATCAAGATACTGTATTTGAGAAGCTGCTGCTTAAAAATTCTTCAAAATGTAAGGTTTCAGAAAAAATGGGTATTGACAAGAATCAGGAACCTATTTTACAGATCTGTGCCAGCGAGGGCTATGCGGTGGCAGAACAGTCGGAGATTGTGGACGGCGGCATTCAGGTAGAAGGAACGCTTCAAGTGACTATTTTATATGTGACAGCAGATGACAGGATGCCAATTGCTTCCATCAAAGATATTATGCCATTCCATTATCTGATTGAGGTGCCAGGCATCCACAAAGGCTGCCGTTATCATCTCCAGACAGGACTTGACCAGCTTACAACAGTGATGAGTGACAGCGCTCAGGTAGAGGTAAAGGCTGTGCTGAGCTTAAATTGCATTGTGTTTGAGCAGCAGGGAGTGAAAAAGATCACAGAGGTGGAGCAGGCGCCGCTGAATATGGAAGAATTACAGGAGAGCCCTGGTATCATTGGATATATTGTAAAAGAGGGAGATCAGCTCTGGGATATTGCCAAAGAGAATTATACTACAATCTCAGAAATTGTAAAAACAAACCAGCTCTCATCGGAACAGATTCGAGATGGTGATAAGATTTTGATTATTAAAACAGTAGGCTAATAAGAGGACAGCGGAATTGTTTCGCTGTCCTTTTTTGGAAAATCAATGATTGCCATTCTTGATTTTATAGGGTATGATATAAGGTGAGGATTAATAGAAAAATATATGTATAATGGATGGAAAAAGATAAAATTAATGGAAGGAGAATGTAGTTATGAGAAAACACAGTATTATATCAATGGGACTGGCATTGGTCTTGGTTTGTTCCAGTCTGTCCCCAATGGGGGTGATGGCCAAGGAGCCTGTGCAGTCAGAAATGGAAGTTGTGGGAGCAGCGACGCCAGAAGAATTAGGATTTAGTGTTAGAGATGCAGGGGATGGTACGTTAGAGATTGAACAGGTATTTGACAAAGAATGTACAGAAATTGTGATTCCAGCTGAAGTGGACGGCAAAAAAATCACCAGGATCGGCAATGATGCCTTCCAGGGTTGCGGCAAGTTAACTAGTGTGACAATGCCTCAGGCAGGCATTACCTATATTGGAACTAGTGCATTTTCAGGATGTGAAAGTTTAACAGAAATTACAATTCCACAGGGGATTACGGCAATAGAGGAGGGAGCGTTCAGTGGCTGCAGCAGCCTTACAAATCTTGTGATTCCAGAGGGAGTGACACAATTAAAAGCGAGCGCTTTTTCCGGCTGTGTGGGTCTGACGAATATACAATTACCGGAGTCTTTAAAAATAATAGAAAAATTTGTGTTTAGTGATTGTACAGGTTTAACAGCCATTCATTTTCCGGCAGGTCTGGAAGAACTTGGCTCATCAGCGTTTCAGGAATGTTCTAACCTGGCGAGCCTGGAACTGCCGGCGGGACTGAAAAAGCTTGAAGGCAGTGTATTCGAGCATTGTACCAGCTTGCAGGGAGAAGTTACCATACCAAAATCGGTAGAGGAGATAAGTTCCAATCCTTTTGTCTATTGTGATAAGCTGAAAGCAGTGGTTGTGGAGCCGGATAATCCTAATTTTTGTTCTCAGGATGGAGCATTATATAATAAAGATATCACACAATTAATCTGCTGTCCTGGAGCGAAACAGGGAAGTTATACGATCCCAGAAACAGTGGCAAAAGCAGATATGTATGCTTTCTATGGATGTCAAAGTCTGACGGAACTAAATATACCGGCGGCGATGGAGAAAATACCAGGGGATCCGTTTAGCAACTGTATTAGTCTGATCAATTTTAAGGTTGACGCAAACAATAGCAGATATAAATCCATAGAGGGTGTTCTCTATGATAAACCTGGAAATAGTATGCAGGCTTGTCCGGGAGGCAGAAGTGAGCTGGTGATACCCGAAGGGGTAAGACGGGTTTCCATTGTTGCATTCTGGGGATGTGGTAAAATGAAGAAAATTACATTTCCGGCAAGTGTAGAAAATATTGAAGGAGATTTTGGTGATTGGTATCAGGATCAAGAGGGATTTAGCTTTGTTGTGGTCAGAGACAGTTATACAGAAAATTATGCGATAGAATATAACATTCCTTATACCTATGTAGATGACCCAGAGAATCCAGACAACCCAGAAGAGCCGGGTGACCCCGAAAATCCAGACAACCCCGAAAATCCAGATAACCCGGAAGAACCAGACAAACCAGAGCAGACCAAAGGAGAGTACCGTTATCGTGAACTTGAGGATGGTACATTAGAAATTACAGGATATATTGGTAAAGAGACGAAACTTACACTGCCAGCAGAATTGGACGGCAAAAAGGTGGCAGCGATTGGAGACGGAGCGTTGGAAGGGCTTTCTGATGTCAAGGAACTGGAGATTCCACAGGGCGTTACCTCAATTGGCGTGGATGCATTCCGCGGATGTGTCAGCCTGTCAAAAATCAATTTGCCTAAGGGAATAGACAGTATAGGGGCTGGAGCGTTTTTTACCTGTTTTCAATTGTCTGAAATACAGATTCCAGAAGGCGTGACGGAAATAGAGTTTCAGACCTTTAGTGGTTGTATCAATCTTAAGAAAGTAGTGCTTCCCAAAGGGATTACATGGATTGGCGAGGAGGCTTTTAGCGGCTGCAGTGCTCTAACAGAGATAAATCTTCCAGAAGGGCTGACAGAGATTGAGGAGATGGCTTTCTATGGCTGTAGTTCTCTGACAGGGATGAAAATGCCAGAGACAGTTGAGACAATGGGAAGATATGTCTTTGTGGATTGTAAGAATCTGAAAGAGGTAGTACTGCCAGCAGGGATTGTGGAGCTGGGATATGGAATGTTTAAGGGCTGCAGTGCAGACTTGACACTTCTGGTCGATCGCAAAAGCCAGGCAGAGAATTATGCCAAAAAGGAAGGCCTGACCTATCGTTATCGTACAGCATGCAAACATAATTATAAGTCTGCGATTGTCAAAGCCACTTTGAAAAAGGACGGCAGCATTACCAAGACATGTACCATATGTGGAGAGAAAGAACCAGCAACTATTATCTATGCTCCAAAGACGATTACTTTATCTAAAGTTAAATTTACTTACAATGGCAAAGCACAGACAGTTGCGGTCACTGTAAAAGACAGCAAGAATAAAGTTCTGAAAAAAGGAACAGATTATACGATCAGTTACGCGGATGACAGAAAGAGTGTTGGAACCCATACGGCTACCATTAAGTTTAAGGGAAATTATCAGGGATCATCAGAGAAAACCTATACCATTCAGCCAAAAGGGACTACAGTTTCCGCCCTTACTGGAAAATCTAAAAGTATACAGATCAAATGGAAAAAACAGGCCAGCCAGACCAGCGGTTATCAGATTCAATATTCTACAAGCAGCAAATTTACTAAGAAAACGACAGGAACAGTTTCGATTAAGAAGAACACTACTGTCTCAAAAACAGTATCAAAACTGAATGCCGCAAAGAAATACTATGTAAGGATCCGTACTTATAAGGAAGTAAAGGTAAATAACAAGAGCAAGAATATATACTCTGGCTGGTCTAAGGCGAAATCGGTTACAACTCTGAAATAATATAACAGTTCAGCTCACCATCACCAATATGATGTTCCTCATTCATGCCAGCATGACTCGTCTATTATACTGCTGATGGCTGAACTGTAACAAAATAAAAATTCAGATACTCTTTATTGCTATCGGGACAAGATGATGTTATAATCACTTTGAATGACAGGAAACATATATGGAAAGGAGATATGAATGAAATCAAAAAAGCTGATTGCATTTCTACTGATATTGACCTTGGGGGTTTCACAGTTTAATGTTGCATTGGCAGATAAGAAATCGGATGCGGAGAGCAAGAAGAAAGCAGCACAGGAAGAGTTAAAGACGCAGCAGAATGAGATTGATTATATAGAACAAGAGCAGCAGCAGTTAAAAGAAGAGATTGACGCGCTGGATGCAGAGTTAGTAAATGTAATTGTAGAGTTGTCCACTTTGGAGGAGGAGCTGGCCATTAAGCATGATGAGCTGGCTCAGACGAAGGAGGAGCTAAAACAGGCAAAGCAGGATGAGAAGGATCAATACGAAGCCATGAAGCTTCGAATCCGGTTTATGTATGAGAAGGGTGACAGCACTATGCTCACCCGAATCCTGGAATCGAAAAGCATTGCCGATCTTTTGAATCGGGTGGAATATGTCAATCAGATGTACGATTATGACAGAAATCTGTTGACAGAATATGAGAATGTTAAAAAGCAGGTGGCAAAGCTGCAGAAGCAGCAGAAGGCAGAGGTTGCTGCGTTAGAGGACAAGCAGCAGGAATATCAGGTTGCTGAGGCGAATTACCGAACCACAATTGACCAGAAGCAGGGAGAGGTAGAAAATTTTGACCAGAAACTGGCAGCAGCTCAGACACTGGCTGCAAAGTATCAAGATACAATCAATACCCAGAATGTAATTATTGCCAAGGAAAATAAGCGCATCGAAGAGGAACGCAAGGAAAAAGAACGTTTGGAGAAAGAACGTCAGGAAAGAGAGCGTTGGCAGCAAGAACAGGAAGAGCAGCAACGGGCAATGGCTAATAATAATCTTGCCAGCTCAGGAGAAGACGAATCCAGCGGAAGCAGTTCAGGAGGAGACGAATCCAGCACAGGCGGTTCAGAAGGAGATGAATCCAGCACAGGCAGCTCAGGAGGAGACGAATCTGGTGGAGAAAGCTCAGGAGGAGACGAATCTGGTGGAGAAAGCTCAGGAGGAGACGAATCCGGTGGAGAAAGCTCAGGAGGAGACGAATCCGGTGGAGAAAGTTCAGGAGGAGACGAATCCGGCGGCGGACAAGATCCAGGTTATTCTACAGGGGTAAGCGGCAGTGAATTAGTTCAATATGCGCTGAGCTTTGTGGGTAATCCTTATGTATGGGGAGGAAAAGATCCCAATACAGGCGCTGACTGTAGTGGATTTACCAGTTATGTATATGCGCATTTTGGAATTAATATCCCCAGTTATTCTTATGCACAGCGTTCGGTGGGACAAGAAGTCAGCTATGCGAATGCTCAGCCGGGGGATTTGATTTGTTATGCAGGACATGTGGCAATCTATATGGGAAATGGACAGATTGTCCATGCAAAAGGAACAGCCTATGGAATTGTAGCTTACGATAATGCTACATATCGTGAAATTATTACAGTACGGCGTTTGTTGTAATTCAGGAGGAATAGATACATGAATATTAAGACATTACAAAGCGATATGATTGCAGCCATGAAAGCGAAAGAGAAAGGGCGTAAGGATGCTATCTCCGCACTCGTGTCAGCAGTGAAAAAAGCGGCTATTGACGAGGGGTGCAGAGAGGATATCCCAGATTCTCTGGTAGATCGTGTTATCTTAAAGGAATTGAAAACAGCCAAGGAGCAGTTAGACACCTGCCCGGCAGAGCGCACAGATCTGCTGGAGGAATATCAGCTTAGATATGATGTGATTCAGGAATATGCGCCGTCTCTGATGTCTAAGGAAGAAGTACAAGTTTATATTACTGAGAAATTTGCAGAGATTGTGGCAACAAAAAATAAAGGACAGATCATGAAGGCTGTGATGGCAGAGTTAAAGGGCAAAGCAGACGGAAAAGTGATTAACCAAGTTGTTGCAGAACTGTGCCAGTAGAGTGTGATTAGAAGACAGAATATACAGGAGCATAAAATGACGATTCAGTTGCCTGAAAAAGTAAAATTCATCATAGATACCCTGACAGATGCAGGTTTTGAAGCCTATGCGGTCGGGGGATGTGTGCGGGATTCTATTTTAGGCCGGACACCGGGAGACTGGGATATTACCACATCAGCAGCTCCAGATCAGGTGAAACACCTTTTTACCAAAACAATTGACACTGGCATTCAACATGGAACAGTAACCGTTTTGGAGGGGAAAGAAGGATTTGAAGTAACCACCTATCGGATTGATGGAGAATATGAGGATAACAGGCACCCCAAAGAGGTGATGTTTACCCAGAATTTAATAGAGGATTTGAAACGCAGGGATTTTACAATCAATGCAATGGCTTACAATGAAACAGAAGGTTTGATTGATGCTTTTGGCGGGATAGAGGATTTGGGAAAGAAAGTGATTCGCTGCGTAGGCAGCCCAGAAGATCGGTTTACCGAGGACGCGCTGCGTATGATGCGTGCAGTACGCTTTGCGTCACAACTTGGATTCACGATTGAGAAACATACCAAAGAGGCGATCTCGAAGCTTTCTTCTAATCTCGCGCAAATCAGTGCAGAGCGGATTCAGGTGGAACTGGTAAAGCTTCTGGTTTCTGATCATCCTGAACAAATGCGCACAGTTTACGAAACAGGGATGAGCCGAGTGTTTTTGCCAGAATTTGACCGCATGATGGAGACGCCTCAAAATAATCTCTATCACTGTTATAATGTGGGGGAACATTCCATTGTGGCTATGCAGAATATCCGTAAAGATAAGATTCTGCGGCTTACCATGCTTTTGCATGATGTGGCAAAACCAGTATGCTGCAAAGCAGACCAGGAAGGTATTTATCATTTCTATGGTCATCCCAGTGAGGGAGCTAAAATGGCAAAGGCGATCCTGAAACGTCTGAAATTTGACAATGAAACAATAGACAGAGTGTCTGCACTTATTCTGTGGCACGATGACAGGCCTACTTTGAGGGAAAACTCTGTGCGCCGTGCGATTCATCGAATTGGGCTGGAGCAATATCCAGCATTATTTGAAGTAAAGCGAGCAGATACATTGGCAAAGAATCAGTATAAACGGCAGGAGAAATTGGGATTTATTGATCTCTATGAGCAACTGTACCATGAAATTATGGAAAAGCGTCAGTGTTTGACTTTGAGAGAACTTGCAGTCACTGGCAATGATTTGATTGCAATTGGCATGAAGCCTGGGAAAGAGATTGGCGAGATTCTCAATCATCTGTTAATGCATGTATTGGAGCATCCCGAAGATAATACGACAGAAATTTTAATTAAACTTGTAAAAACACAACAAAAGTTTGAATAGAATAGAACCTCTCCACATATGATAGAAAGACACAAGAAATGGACTTGTGAATATCATGTTGGAGGGGTTTATGTGTATAATCGAGAAAATCTGATTCTGGAACAGTACCCATTTGAGGTAAAGCAGACCGCAAAAGGCAGAGGCGCGCTGATTTGTGATACCAGTGAGGGCATGAAAATTTTAAAGGAATATAGAGGTTCGGAGGGAAGGGCAGATTTTCTGTACCATCTGCTGCATTTTTTGGCAGAGCATGGACAAGAGCAGGTAGACTGCATTGTGCGGACAAAGGAGGAGAAAACCCTTGCCAAAGATGTGGATGGAACCGCCTATATTGTGCGTGATTGGTATGAAGGCAGAGAGTGTGATACCAAGAGCCGAGAAGATATTTTGCGGGCAATTCGGTGCCTTGCAAAGATACATAATATTTTGAGGACTTTTCCAGAGGATATTCCAGATTACCTTCAGATCAAGGATGACAGCTTGTTTCTGGAGAATGACAGGCATACAAAAGAATTGAAAAAGGTTCGGAATTTTATTTCCAACCGCAAGAAGAAAAACGATTTTGAAATGGAGTTTCTGCACAGCTTCGAGTTATTTTATCAGGAAGCGCAGGGAGTAGTTGCCTTACAGCAGCAAGAGTTGCAAACAAAAGATAGTCCAGAACAGGCAAATGGGATATATGGCATTTGTCATGGAGATTATAACCAACATAATGTAATTTTTTTGCGTCAGGGGATGGCGGTTTTAAATTTTGAGCGTGCTTCCTATGATGTACAGGTGGCTGATCTTGGAAACTTTATGCGTAAGATACTAGAAAAGCACAATTGGAATATGGGGCTTGGCATGGATATGCTCAAAGATTATAATAAGATCAGAAAACTTAGCAACCAGGAGATGAAGCAGCTCTATATTCGTCTGGCCTACCCAGAGAAATTCTGGAAAATTGCCAACCATTATTACAATACCAGTAAGGCATGGGTTTGCGGCAGGAATTTAGAGAAATTGCAGAAGTTTATTTCTCAGAATGAAGCTCGTGAAAGTTTTCTTCATTTGATAAAATGATAGTAACTATTCAGGACCCTCGTCAGAGGCGAATGACAGCTTTGCTGGCATGTCTGTGGTTTGGGGTTCTGAATAGTTACAAATGATACTACTTTCTAGGAGGAATTAAATTGCAAAAGAAAAATTTACACATTATTACACTGTTCCTGCTGCTTGCAGTATTTACAGCAGGCTGCGGGGAACAGAGCGGAAGAATCACAGACGGAAGCGAGGTTTATGTGAAAAGACAGGCACAGGAGCAGGAGGAAGAGACTGAGGAAGAAGAGGAGGAACCACAAAGACTTTATATGGTGGTTAATATTGATACAGACCGCCAGATTATGACACTGCGGAATTGTGAGAATACTAAGGAAAAGTCATATGATTACAATGGAGGAACTTACATTAGAAATAAATATGGTGACAATCTGACTGTGAGCCAGATTTCTCAAGGAGAACTTGTTACCATTGAACGTGAAGGCGGTGTACTTACTTCTGTGCAAATCTCTAAGGACGCTTTTTCCTATGATGATTTGTATCAGTTTCGTTTGGACAAAAAACAGAAATCATTGACAGTGGGAAGCGCCAGTTATTATTTTGATGAAGATGTGGCAGTGTTTCATGGCAGCAGCCAGATTTCTTTGTCTGAGATTAGTGAACAGGATACGATTTGTTTAAAAGGCGTGGGGCAGCAGATTTACGTTATCCAGGTCATTACAGGTCATGGAACGGTGGTATTGGAAAATACAGAGCTGTTTCAGGGCGGCTATATTACAATTGGAAATGTATTGTCCCAGAAAATCACAGAAGAGACACATTTTGAGGTCACAGAAGGCACATATGTATTGTCAGTGGCCAATGATGGTTATGGCGGCAGCAAAGAGATCACCATTGAGGCAAACCGTGAGACCAAAGTTAATTTAGATGAATTAAAGGGAGAAGGACCCAAATTTTGCCAAATACAATTTAAATTGGCGCCAGAAAATACAGCAGTGTATATTGATGGGACGCAAGTAGATACCAGTCAGCCAGTACAGGTGCGTTATGGCGTTCATCGTCTCAGTGCATCGGCAGAAGGCTATAAAGAATGGATAAGAACTTTGGTTGTCAATTCAGAAAAAGGAGAATTTACGATTGAGCTGTCAAATGAGGAGCAAAAAGAGGATGAAACGGTTTCTACATCTGGAGGCTCTAATACAAATACCAATAATAATAATACCAGAAACAATGGTGTGAATACAAACAGTACCAAAAGCGGTATTTACCGTAATAACAATAATAACAATAATAGTAACAAAAATAATAATAGCAGTAACAACAATAACAACAATAACAATAACAGCAACAATAACAACAATAATAACAGCAACAATAACAACAACAATAATAGCAATAACAATAATAATAACAGCAACAATAACAACAATAATAATAACAATAATAACAATAATAATAACAGTGGCAGTGGAAGTATTAATAATAACGGAAATGATAATAACAACAATAATGGCAATAATAACAATGATAATGACAACAATAATAGCAGTGAAGATGATGGAACTGGCAGCGGCAGTATCAGTGGAGACTAATGTATGTAATTATCTTACCCATATCTGGCAGTTGGCACAGGGATGACAGAAATTTACAGAAAAAACAGTTGAGAAAAATCACTCTATGAAGTATGATAAAAGGGAAGGATTTATCCATGATGAGTGATGGAAATTACTGAAAACTAAGCGAGGAGGAATAGTATGGATTACAAGAAACTTTATAATGATTGGCTGAATAACCCTTATTTCGACGAAGCTACTAAAGCAGAGCTTCAAGGCATTGCAGATGATGAGAAAGAGATTGAGGAACGCTTCTATATGGATCTCGAATTTGGTACAGCAGGACTTCGAGGGGTGATCGGGGCAGGTACTAACCGTATGAATATTTATACGGTGCGCAAGGCCACGCAGGGTCTTGCAAATTATATTGCCACTGTGAATGGACAGGCTAAGGGCGTGGCAATTGCGTTTGATTCCAGAAGAATGTCTCCAGAGTTTGCAGATGAAGCGGCGCTCTGTTTAGCAGCTAACGGGATTAAGGCTTATGTATTTGAATCCTTAAGACCAACCCCAGAATTGTCTTATGCGGTGCGCAGATTAGGATGCATTGCCGGAATCAATATCACAGCAAGCCATAATCCGCCAGAATACAATGGATATAAAGTATATTGGGAGGACGGCGCACAGATTACTCCACCACATGATAAAGGAATCATGGATGAAGTAAAGAAAGTTACAGATTATGCGACGGTTAAGACGATGGACAAAAAGGAGGCGGAAGCAGCCGGACTTTATCAAACTATTGGCAAGGACATCGACGATCCTTATATAGAAGAGTTAAAGAGCCTGGTACTTCGTCAGGATTGTATTGATGCAGTGGCGAAAGATCTGAAAATTGTATATACGCCTCTGCATGGGACAGGCAATATTCCAGTGCGCCGTGTACTCAAAGAGCTTGGCTTTGCCAATGTCTATGTAGTGCCAGAGCAGGAATTGCCAGATGGCGAGTTCCCAACCGTAAGTTATCCGAATCCAGAAGCAGAAGAAGCCTTTGCCTTGGGCTTAAAGCTTGGAAAAGAAGTAGATGCCGATCTGATTTTGGCTACAGATCCCGATGCAGATCGTCTTGGCGTATATGTAAAGGATTCAAAGACGGGAGAATATCATAGCCTGACAGGAAATATGTCTGGTTGTCTGATTGGTGATTATGTGATCAGCCAGAGAAAAGAGAAGGAAGGACTTCCAGCAGACGGCGCATTTATTAAGTCTATTGTCTCTACAAATATGGCAGATGCAATCGCTAAATATTATGGAATTGCTTTGGTAGAGGTATTGACTGGATTTAAGTTTATTGGGCAGAAGATCCTGGAGTTTGAGAATACTGGCAAGGGAACCTATCTCTTTGGTATGGAGGAGAGCTATGGCTGTCTGACCGGAACTTATGCCAGAGACAAAGATGCAGTAGTGGCCTCTATGACATTGTGTGAGGCAGCCGCTTACTATAAAACCAAGAATATGACCTTATGGGATGCTATGATTGCTATGTACGAGCAGTATGGCTATTATAAGGATGATGTAAAATCCATCACCCTTAAGGGAATTGAAGGATTGGAGAAAATCCAGGAGATCATGAATACCTTGAGAGAGAATGCACCGGCTGAAATTGGTGATTATCAGGTAGTTTCTGCAAGAGATTATAAGACAGATACCATTAAGAATATGCAGACAGGTGCAGTGACACCTACTGGATTGCCCAGTTCCAATGTGCTCTATTATGACCTTACGGATGATGCATGGGTATGTGTAAGACCTTCTGGAACAGAGCCAAAAGTGAAGTTCTATTATGGTGTAAAGGGAACTTCTATTGAAGATGCAGATCAGAAGTCTGAAAAGCTTGGCAAAGAAGTGCTTGCTATGATCAATAAAATGTTGTAGTAGCAATAGAAAATTTTATCAACATTAATCAAGAGAAACATATCGCTTGTTTGAGTGGTATGTTTCTTTTTTTTGTGCAAAATGACAGTTTTTTATCAATTTTATGCTATAACTTATAAATATGTGCTATAATAGAGGACATAGATTTGACAAAGCAGGAGGAGGGAATATTATGGCAGGCAAGAAGAGGAAACTATCCATTAAGGCCAAATTGTTAGGGACAATTATACCAGTATCTGCAGTCGTATTATTTTTATTGATTCTGGTATCATATTTGGTTTCTAAAGGAATGATGAAAGATTCGGCTATGAATTTACTGGATGCATCTATTGGCAATCAGGTGGCGGAGATGGAAGGATGGCTTAATAAGGATTTGGTATCTTTTGAAATGGTTAAGAAAAATATTGAAGGGACAAAGCCAAATGATAAAGAGCTGCAGAAGCTTTTAAATCAATATTACAATTATAATTCAGACTATCCAGAAGGAATCTATGTGGCGTCTGAGGATGGTACCTTAATAAAGCCAGAAGACTCGAAAAAAAGTGATAAGGGGCTTCTGGATTCTATATGGTATACGCAAGGATTATCCAGAGTGAATATGGCATTTGGTTCTGCTTATACCAATGAAGAGGGGGAAAATATCATCAGTGCCTCAGGAATTATTGATGATGGAGAAGATAAAGTTCGTGTAATCTCTGCAGACGTGTCCTTAGATCATGTCAGTTTGATTGTAAATTCTATGGTAGAAATGGAAGATGCAGAGGCATTTTTGATTGATACTGTGGATGGCACTATTTTGGCAGGAAGGGACAGTGAACGGCTGTCCACAAAGTTGAGTACTGAGGACAGTAATCCCTTATTTGCTGGAATTGCAAAGTCTGTGGAAGAAAATGATTATAGCATGAAAGAGATCAGCGGTTATCTGACAGCATTTCAGGAGATCGGCGGCACAGAATGGTTACTGGTGTCGGATGTGCCCACGGCTACCATTTATGCAAATTTAAATTCACTGCGTATGATTATGATTGTGATTGGCTGTGTTGCCATTCTCTGTATTATACTTTTGATTGAGCGTATGGTACATATGATTGTTCGTCCAATAAAGGTGCTGACGGAAGACATTACCAAAATGGCCGAGGGTGATTTTACGGTTGAGGTAAAGGCAAAGGGCAGAGATGAAATTGCGGCGATGGGGCGCAGTGTTCAAAAATTCGTCGAATCTATGCGAAATATGATTCAAGATATCTATCAAATTTCAGATAAACTTGGCAACCAGGCCGATGGCAGCAGTAAGATTTCCAGAGAGATGTATGATGCCTCGATTGTACAGTCGGAATCTATGAAAGAAATGAATTCTACGGTAGATCAGCTTTCTATTTCCGTCAATGAAATTGCAGAAAGCGCCACTACCTTGGCAATGGTGGTTTCTGATACGAAAGAAGACAGTGTGCGGGTAGAAGAAAAGATGCAGGAAACGGTTCAGGTGTCTCAGAAGGGAAAAGAGGATATGCAGAAGGTGGGAACCGCTATGGAAACCATCAGTTTGTCGATTACGCGTCTGGAGGAGGCAGTAAACAAGGTGGGAACTGCGTCTGAGGAGATTACAGCAATTGTATCGTTGATTGGCAATATTGCAGATGAGACGAATCTCTTATCCTTGAACGCGTCTATTGAAGCAGCGAGAGCTGGTGAAGTAGGCAGAGGATTTGCAGTGGTGGCAGGAGAGATTGGGAAACTGGCAAGTAACAGTACCGAATCTGTCTCGAATATTGAGCGATTAATTCATGAGGTTCAGGCTTTGGTGGAGGATGCGGTAGAACAGTCTAGAGACAGTTCAGAAAACATCAAAGAGAGCGGACAGTTGATTGGGCAGGCGGTCGTTACCTTTAATCAAATTTTTGAAAACATTGAAGAGACCAGTTCACTGATTCAGGATATGATAGAGAAAGTTGAGAAAGTGGATGCTGTGGCTACCAATGCGGCGGCGATTTCTGAGGAGCAGGCAGCAAGTACAGATATGATTTTGCAGACATCAGAAGATATGGTGACTCAATCCAACCATATTATGCATAACAGCGAGGAAGTGGCAAATGATGCCGAAGCCTTGGCCGCAACATCAGAAGAATTGGGGCGTCAGGTCAAAGCGTTCCGATTCTAGGAAGGAGTGAAAATTACATGAAGAAAACATCGGTATTTATTTTGATCGCAGCAATGCTGTTTTGTATGCTTACAGGATGTAGTGTGGGCGGTATGCAGGGGGGAAATGCGGGTTCTATCAAGGTATTGATGATTTTGTCCAACGAAGATACTTACCGCGAGATGGTTGCGCAGGAGGCAGGAAAAATAGCGCAAGAACAGGGAATGCAGTTTGATCTTGTGATTGGAGACGGGACTTCTGATGCACAGGTTAAGACCATAAAAGAAGGAGTTTCAAAGGGATATGATGTGATTATATGCAATCCGGCAGATGCGGCAACTGCGCTTCAGCTTGAAATCGCAGCGGGAGATATTCCAATGGTATTTTTCAATAGCTGTCCAGAAGAGAGGCTTTTAAAGAAAGGAAAGTATGTTTATGTGGGTTCCAATGAACAGGATGCTGGAAAATTTCAGGCAGAGTATGTATTAGATAAGCTGGGCAGTAAACAAGAACTTAATGTAATGATTTTGCAAGGCGAACAAGAACATTCTGCGACAAACGGAAGGACGACGGCAGTAAAGAATGCCTTGAAGGATAGTGGAAAAAAGATCAATTATATTTTTTCAGATTATGCAGACTGGAGCAGAGAAAAGGCCAAGAATATGTTTGATATTATGTTGAAAACAGGCAGGGAAGTGGATTGTGTGATCTGCAATAATGATGAGATGGCGCTTGGAACAATTGAATCTTGTAAGGAAAATAAAATTGATTTGGCATCACTGGTCATTCTTGGGGTAGACGCCACAAAGGATGGCTGTGAGGCCATTGAGAATGGAGAATTGAGTTTTACTGTATGCCAGTCCGCCCCTGGCCAGGGACGTGCCTGTGTGGAGGCTGCAAGAGCGCTGGCCAGCGGGGAGGATATGTCAAAGGTGGAGTATGCTACCGACAATGGACTGTATGTCTATGTGCCATTTGAGCCTGTCACAGCACAAAATGTAACTCAATATAAATAAGATTTTGCGGTATGACACAGCTCTGGCTAAAAATCCCAGGAAATATGGAAATATTCTTGACAAACATTATAAAAACAAGTATAAATATGTGTGTAGGTAATTTTGAAAAGTAATTGCTGGACGGTTACTTTGATAGAAAATGAACTGCGATAATGCCGAATGGCATTCCTGAATAATTTTAGAGAAAAGAACCCAGAGGAGGAATTTTGTCATGAACAAAACAGAATTAGTTGCAGCAATTGCTGAAAAAACCGATTTACCAAAGAAAGACGCAGAGAAGGCATTAAAGGCTTTTACAGATGTTGTAGCTGAGGAATTGAAAAAGGGAGAGAAGATTCAGTTAGTAGGATTCGGAACCTTTGAGGTTTCTGAGAGGGCAGCAAGAACAGGAAGGAATCCTCAAAGCGGTGAAGAAATGAAAATTCCTGCTTCCAAGGCTCCAAAGTTTAAGGCGGGAAAAGCTTTGAAGGATATGATCAATGCATAATTTGATTTGTGGCATTACAAAGGGCTTTCGCGAGAAAGCCCTTTTTCTATCATGAGGTTGCTGCAATAAATATATTTTATTTCGAAAGGAAAGCAATATGAGACTTGATAAATATTTAAAGGTGTCTCGACTAATTAAACGCAGAACTGTGGCAAATGAAGCCTGTGATGCAGGCAGAGTATCAATCAATGGTAAGGTTGCCAAAGCTTCCCAGGATGTTAAGGTGGGAGATACGATTGAGATTGGTTTTGGAACGAAAAATGTAAAGGTGGAGGTACTCTCGATCCAAGACACCAGCAAAAAAGAAGAGGCCAAAGAACTATTTCGATATCTTTAAGGACAATTTAGAGGCATAAAACCTCACCTCCCTCATATATTTAAAAAGGACATACCACAGGTCCAGGAAATATGGAAGGAGGTTTTTGGATGGAAGAGAGAACAGGGGGGAGCAATTCCCACAAGATCATGATTTCCAACAGGAAAACCGGAGTGCTCAATGGCGTGGTAGATGTACTTTCTTTTGATGTAGGAGAAATTTTGCTGGAAACAGAATTGGGGATGCTGATGATTAAGGGGAATGATCTTCATGTAAATCGGCTGACCTTGGAAAAGGGAGAAATCGACATTGAAGGAAAAATAGATAGTCTTACTTATTCTGATGTAAAGACCGCCTCGAAACAAAATGAATCTTTGTTGGGAAGATTGTTTAAATAATGGAAATTAGTGCGGGAATTATAAAAGAAGCGGATGTACTGCTGGCAGCTTTTTTGACAGGGATGTTATTGTTGTTTGTCTATGATTTGCTGCGTATTTTGCGAAGAGTGGTATCTCATAAGCTATGGCTGATTGGAGCAGAGGATCTGATTTTTTGGATTGGCAGCGCGATTGCACTATTTGCAATGCTGTATCAAGAAAACAGCGGTTATATCCGAGGATTTGTGATCGGCGGAGTTCTGGTGGGAATGTTTTTTTATAATCTGTTGTTCAGCGGTATCGTGGTAAAGGGAAGCGTGTTTCTGCTGGAAAAAATATTGTTTGTCCTGACAAGACCTCTGGTATGGACAGCCCGCCTCCTAAAAAAACCTGTGGGGCACATCAGAAAAAAAGGAAAAAAGGTCTTACGGTTTTTCAAAAAACAATTGAAAAAAATTTGGAAAGCAGTTAGAATGGGGATATGCAAACTTTAGTTTGTAAAGATAGTCTGGAGGCATTTCAAATGGCAAAACGTGAAGAAGCGCGCAGGTTAAGTGCAGAGAGAACCCGTATGCGCAGAAGAAGCAAACAGAATAAGGCTAATATTGTATGTATTTGTTTAGTTGTACTGATGCTGGTGGGAGTGATGTCTGTTCGGATTGTGTCCTTATACTATAAAAATCAATCCTATCAGGAAAAAGAACAGAAGCTGCAGGCACAGCTAGAATCTGAAGAGCAGCGTCAGAAGGAACTAAAGGAGTACGAGCAATATGTGACTACCAAAGAATACATAGAACAAGTGGCAAAGACCAAGCTTGGCCTGGTTTATTCCAATGAGATCATTTTCAAGGAGAAGGATACTTCTGAATAAGAGGATGAATTTCTTCAAAAACATAAGCCCCTTAGAATCGCCAAAAGCAGTGATTCTAAGGGACTTTTTGTCTAAAAGTTTTTGAAAACTGGTCCTGGTTTTGACAAACATTTCAGAGTCCTCTTTTTATAATAACTCCTGCACGCACAAGAGCGGCAGAAAAAGGAGGATAGAATTATGAATAAAACAAAATGGAAAGAAATAGCATTGTATGGTCTGGCAGTAGTTGCGGCGAAAGGACAGTTTGTGGGATGTTATCCATTGATTCCTGGATTTTTTGCGGCGGCATTTATGGAAGAAGTGAATCGCACCTTGCTTTTGGTATTTAGTATTTTTGGCATGGCCTTGTTTGTGCCAGTACAGGCGATGGCAAAATATACGATGGTTTTGTTGGTCACAGGGGCGGTAGTTAAGTTGGTAGAATGGGCATATAAGGGATGCCGCATTTATATAGGTGCGGTTGCGGCAGGGGTGAGTGTTCTTTTGCTGACAATGGCCGGGGAATTACTATTAGTACGAAATCGCACCAGAATATGGATGGGATTGTTAGAATCTGTACTTGTGTGCGCAATGGTACTTGTATTTTCTCCGATGATGCATCAGTTTTTGGAGGAGCGTCTGTCAATGCCGCACCGCAAGAAGAACAGCAGCACGACAGCGCCAGAACATGGAGAAAAATTACAGACCTATGCAAAATCTTTTAATGGGCTTTCACAAATTTTTTCTCAGATGGAGAGTTTTAAGAATAATTTTGAGCCAGAAGAGATGGGAAAGATGCAGCAGGAGATTACTGGAAAAATTTGTATTTCCTGTGATCAGTGTGCGATCTGCTGGCAGGAGGAAGCCAGTCCAATGTATGAGTTGTTTTTCCGGTTGTTCCACTCCATAGAAAAGAGAGGCACTGCTGAGGAGGAGGTACATAGGGAACTGTCAGATTATTGTCCGTATTCCGATAGTATTGTGGAAGAGGCGATCGGGGTATTTGAGAAAGCAAGGCTCAATCTTGCCTGGTATAACCGTCTGCTGGAAAATCGGGGGATTATAGCAGAGCAGCTCGATGCTATGGCGTATATTATGGAGGATTGTGCCAGGGAGTATAAAGATATCAGTCAGTTAGAAGGCCGATTGTTGGCAGCAGTAAAATATCGTCTCAAGGAACGGGGCGTTGTCTCCAGGGAAATTCATCTCTATCAAAGGCAAAATGGCAAGCTCTCTTTGCAGCTTAAGGCGGCGGCAAAATGGGGCAATTGCGTGCCGGTCAAGGAGTTGGCAAAGGCAGTGAGCCAGGGGTTAAAGCGAGATATGGTTCCAGGCAAATATACAAGGACTTTGCTTGGCAGAGACGAGGCATATCTCACCTTTGAGGAAGATACGTTGTTTCATACCCTGCAGGGCGTGGCAAGGCTAACCAAAGATCACTCTCAGGTGTCTGGCGACAGTTTTTCTTTCCTTGAATTAGAAGGCGGGGAATGTGTGATGGCACTGTCAGACGGTATGGGTTCTGGAATCAATGCTTGTAAGGAAAGCGAAATGGTGATAGAGTTAATAGAGAAGTTTTTAGAATCTGGTTTCCAGAAAGAAACGGCGATTCGGATGATGAATTCTGCAATGGTCATTCAGGGAGAGGATGGGATGTTCTCTACCGTCGATCTGGCGTCTATGGATCTATATACAGGTATGTGTGATTTTTACAAAATTGGCGCGGCGGCAACCTTTATCAAGCATGGAGAGGAAGTGGAGTGCATATCCTCTGCCAGTCTGCCAGCGGGGATTTTTCATCAGATTGAGATTGAACGGAGCAGCTATCAGCTCAAAGATGGAGATTTTGTGGTGCTTTTGACAGATGGAGTACTTGATTATCTGAGAATGCCGATGCCGGAAGAGACGATGAGGGAAATTTTGGAGACCATTGAGACGAATAATCCAGGGCAGATGGCAAAGCAGATTTTAGAGCGCATTTTATTGTTTACTGCGGGCAAAGTGCCAGACGATATGACAGTTTTGGTAGCAGGAATTTGGGAGAAGTAAAAGTAGGAAAGAGGAAAAATGCACAATAAAGTAAGAGCTTTTATGAAAGAATATCATATGGTAGAGGAGGGGGACTGCGTATTGGCGGCAGTTTCTGGAGGGGCAGATTCATTATGTCTGGTTCTGGTGCTGTCTGCCATGTGCCAGGAGCTTGGAATCAGGCTGTGTGTCGTGCATGTGGAACATGGTATCCGAGGGGAAGAAAGTATTCAGGACGCTCAGTTTGTGGAGCAATTTTGCAGCCAGCATCAGATCCCCTGTAAAGTCTTTTGCTGTGAGGCGCTCAAGTATGCGAGAGAGCAAAAGCTGACCGTGGAGGAGGGAGCCAGAGAGCTGCGCTACCAATTTTTCCGTCAGGCAGCAGAGGAGTTTGGAGCGGATAAGATTGCAGTTGCACACAATCAAAATGATTGTGCTGAAACCATGCTTTTTCACTTGGTGCGCGGCAGCGGTTTAAGAGGGTTAAGCGGTATTCCTCCAGTCAGAGGACAGATCATCCGCCCCTTACTGTGTGTTTGCAGACAGGAGATCGAAGCTTATCTTGCCAGGCAAAATCAAGTATTTTGCCAGGACAGGACCAATAATGAACTGATCTATACCAGAAATAAGATCCGTTCTCAGGTACTGCCGGTGCTCTCAGAGATCAATTCCCATGCTGTTTCACATATAAATCAAACTGCAAGTTTTGCGGCAGAGGCAATGGAATTGATTGATGAGATGGCAGATCAGGCATGGAAAAAATATGTTGTTGTGCGGCCGCAGGGAAATTGTATTTTGCAAGATTTATTGCAAGAGAGACCTTTGATTCAGAGAAGTGTGCTCCACAAGGCACTGACAGATACGGCCGGAAGCAGCCGTGATATTTTAAAGCTCCATGTCCAGCAGGTAAGAGAGCTGTTTGATCGTCAGAGCGGAAAAGTTCTACAGCTTCCATATGAGATGGAGGCTCAGAGGGTTTATGAAGGAATTTTCTTGAGCAGGGAAAAGAGCAGGAATATAGAAATGAGAAGACAGAAAAGTTTTAATCTCAGAGAACAAGGAGGCGGTTGGGAGGTTCCCCAGACAGGAAAATTGATACTTTTTTCAAAAGGATATGAAATAAACACACAATTATTGCATAAAATTCCTCAAAATGAAGAAATTCCCAAAAAATTATATACGAAATGGTTTGATTGTGATAAAATCAAAGGTACTATGCGGCTGAGAACCAGACAGGAACAAGATTTTCTGGTGATTGATGCACAGGGGAGACGCAAGAAACTCAAAAAATATTTTATTGATGAAAAAATACCGCAGGAAAAACGGGATCAGATTCTGCTTCTGGCAGAGGATAACCATATCTTATGGGTGATCGGTTATCGCATCAGTGAAGATGTCAAGGTAACGGAACATACAGAAAGAATATTAGAGATACGTGTAAATGGAGGAAGCGATCATGAATGAAAAGATCCACGTGTTAATTTCGGAAGAAGAAATAGAGAAGAGAATTTGTGAGATGGGAAAAGAAATCAGTGAAAGTTATCACGGAGAGCCAGTCCATCTAGTCAGCGTACTTAAGGGAGGGGTATTTTTTACCTGTGAGCTGGCAAAGAGATTGAGTATACCAGTTTCCATTGATTTTATGTCGGTTTCCAGCTATGGGAATGATACAAAATCCAGTGGTGTGGTGAAGATTGTGAAGGATTTAGATGACGTAGTAGAAGGAAAAAATGTTCTGGTGGTGGAGGATATTGTGGACTCTGGCAGAACACTGAGTTATTTGTTGGAAAATTTGAAAAGCAGAAAGCCTAAAAGTCTGCGGCTGTGTACATTGTTGGATAAACCGGAGCGGCGGGTGACAGATGTGCATGTGGATTATACCGGATTTGCGATCCCGGATGAATTTGTAGTGGGCTATGGTCTTGATTATATGCAGCATTACCGTAATCTTCCCTATGTGGGAGTGGTAGAATTGGATGCTTAAAACTGGAAAGGAGAGAAGATATAAGCAATGAATAATCAGAAACGTTACCGTGCATTTGGATTATATATCGCTGTGATTCTTATTCTGGCATTGCTCTGGATATTAAAGGACAGTTCTTCTGGTTTCGGGCAGAATTCTGTCTATACGTATGCACAGTTTGAACAGGATTTAGATTTAGATCACGTGGTGTCAGTTGTGATTACCCAGAATCGAGAGGTTCCCAGCGGAGAGGCGGATGTGACGCTTAAAGGGGAGAGCAGAACCGCCACAAAGACTTTGCATGTATCAGATATCAATACCCTTCAGGAGACGATGAAATCGTATAATTTTAGGGATTATGTGGTACAGGAGATGCCGGAGGAGAATTGGCTGATCTCCATACTGCCCACATTGATTATATTTGGAGTATTGTTTATCTTTTATATTATGATGACAAACCATGCTGCTGCAGCATCAGGCGGTGGAAACAAAATGATGAATTTTGGAAAGAGCCGTGCTAAAATGACTACAGATGAAAATAAAAAAGTAAATTTTGGCAATGTTGCTGGCCTGAAAGAAGAAAAGGAGGAGTTGGAGGAACTGGTGGATTTCCTGCGGGCGCCCAGAAAGTATACAAAACTTGGAGCTAGAATCCCCAAAGGCGTCCTGTTGGTGGGACCTCCAGGAACGGGTAAAACCTTGCTCGCCAAGGCGGTTGCCGGGGAAGCCGGCGTTCCATTTTTCAGTATTTCAGGTTCTGATTTTGTGGAAATGTTTGTTGGAGTAGGTGCATCCCGTGTGCGTGATTTGTTTGAGGAGGCCAAGAAAAACGCCCCCTGTATTGTGTTTATTGATGAGATTGACGCGGTAGCCAGACGCCGCGGTACTGGTATGGGCGGCGGACATGATGAACGCGAACAGACCTTGAATCAGCTTTTGGTGGAAATGGATGGGTTTGGCGTCAACGAAGGAATTATCGTGATGGCGGCAACCAACCGCGTAGATATCCTTGATCCTGCCATTATGCGTCCAGGGCGTTTTGACCGCAAGGTGCACGTGGGAAGGCCGGATGTTGGCGGCAGGGAAGAAATCTTAAAGGTTCACGCAAAGAACAAACCGTTGGGGGATGATGTGGATCTAAAACAGATTGCACAGACGACAGCAGGATTTACCGGCGCAGATTTGGAAAATCTTCTCAATGAGGCTGCTATTTTTGCGGCAAAAGAGGATCGGGGCTATATTGTACAAGGCGATATCCGAAAATCTTTTGTCAAGGTTGGAATTGGTTCTGAAAAGAGGAGCCGTATTATTACAGATAAGGAAAAGCGGATTACTGCATACCACGAAGCAGGCCATGCGATCTTGTTCCATGTATTGCCAGATGTAGGACCAGTATATTCTGTTTCTATTATTCCTACAGGAGTGGGCGCCGCTGGTTATACCATGCCTCTGCCTGAGCGTGAGGAGATGTTTAATACCAAAAGCCGAATGCTTCAGGAAATCATCGTAGATCTCGGGGGAAGAGTGGCGGAGGAATTGATTTTTGATGATATTACCACAGGAGCCTCCCAAGATATCAAACAGGCAACTGGTGTGGCAAAGGCAATGGTGACAAAATATGGAATGTCTGAGCATATAGGGCTAATCAATTATGACAATGATGACGATGAAGTATTTATCGGGAGAGATTTAGCACATACTAGATCTTATGGAGAAAACATTGCCAGTGTGATCGACCAGGAAATTAAGCGTATTATTGATGAATGTTACCAGAAATCCAGAAGTATTTTACTGGAGCATGAGAAGATCCTGCACAAGTGTGCAGATCTCTTATTAGAGAAAGAGAAAATCAGCAGAGATGAGTTTGAAGCGCTGTTTGAAGGATAAGTTGTGCAGAATTACTATGGGAATTTAAATGTTTGGGAGTATAGTACTATACAAAGTGTATAAAAACAAAAAATGATTTTTGTGAAGTTTGTGCACACTTATTGAGTGATCTGTGGTACTATAATTACTGTAAAAACCCCCCAATACATTATATAGTTTTTGCTACACCCCATAGTAAAAATACCTTCTCCTAAAGGCAGCCAGGCGGCTGCCTTTTTTATATATTAGGAAAGTTCTACGAACTTTCCTAATATATAAAAAACAATGATCGCAGGGTCTTTCTTCACTTCGTTTCGGTCGTTGCTTAACAAGTGCCACTGGCACTTAGCAACCCAGCGAAGCGAGGGTACTGCGGCGGAAATGAAATATGTCGCAAAAGCGACCCGCCGCAGGCGGGGAATCCTGCTTTGCAGGATTCTTTGTTCCGCAGTTCATTCGTCAGCCATGAGCTGTAACATATGATTGATCATATGACAGTATTTTCTTATGACAGTTGATTTATGGGTAGTTATCTTTTAAAATGGAAGCAAGAAACGAATTGATAAAGAGGTTATGGGCCATGAAAGAATTTTCGATTTATGAATTAAGCCAGAAACAGCAATATATGATGCAGATGCGTCCTTTGTTGCGCAAACATGCATTATTTGCGGATGGAACGAAAGACTACCGGAATCCACCGGAGCCTGAGGTCAATGAAGAGGTGACGCTTACATTCCGTACCGCGAAGGATAATGTGGATATTGTATGGTTGTGCAGTGATAATGGGAAGATTCCTATGCAAAAGCAGGAGACAAATGCAGTATTTGATTACTATCGGGCAAAGGTGCAGCTTGGCACAGAGCCTTATCACTATCATTTTGAGCTTGCTACAGGAATGCTTCACTGTTATTATGACCGCATGGGAGTGACGCCGGAGGTGCGTCAAGAATATACATTTACGATTGTTCCAGGGTTTTCTACGCCAAATTGGGCAAAGGGAGCTGTGATGTATCAGATTTTGGTGGATCGGTTTTGTAATGGTGATCCTTCCAATGATGTAGAGACCAATGAATATTATTATATTAAAGTATATAGTCAGCAAGTGGAAGATTGGAATAAATGTCCGGCAGATTTTGGGGTTGGAGAATTTTACGGCGGGGATCTTGCCGGGGTAATGCAGAAATTGGATTATCTCCAGGATCTTGGTGTGGAGGTAATATATTTTAATCCGTTGTTTGTCTCTCCTTCCAATCATAAATATGATATCCAGGATTATGATTATATAGATCCTCATTATGGTGTGATCATAGAGGATGGCGGGGAGTTGTTAGCGCCTGGCGAGAATGATAACGCCAAGGCTACAAAATATATTAAGCGTGTCTCAGATCTTAGAAATCTGGAAGCCAGCAATGCACTGTTTGCCAAATTGGTGGAGGAAGCCCATAAGCGCGGTATGCGGGTAATCCTTGACGGAGTGTTTAATCACTGTGGTTCTTTTAATAAATGGATGGATCGGGAACTGATTTATGAAAAAGAACTGGGGTATGCGACAGGCGCTTATATATCAGCGGATAGTCCTTATCGGCAGTTTTTCCGATTTTTTGATGAAAACCGCTGGCCTTATAATAACAGTTATGACGGCTGGTGGGGACATGATACCCTTCCCAAACTGAATTATGGAGGTTCCCAGGAATTATATGATTATATTTTAAATATTGGTAAAAAATGGGTTTCCCCTCCTTATAATGCGGATGGCTGGCGTTTGGATGTAGCAGCGGATTTGGGGCATTCTGTGGAATTTAATCATCAGTTTTGGCGGGATTTCCGTACTGCGGTTAAGGAGGCAAATCCAGATGCAATTATACTTGCTGAGCATTATGGGGATCCGGTGGAGTGGCTGCGCGGAGATCAGTGGGACACGGTCATGAATTATGATGCCTTTATGGAGCCGTTGACCTGGTTTTTGACAGGAATGGAAAAGCATAGTGATGGGTACAGGCAGGATATGATTGGAAATTTCCAGAATTTTGAGGGGGCAATGAATTATTATATGACGCGTTTTATGACCCCTTCTCTGCAGTGTGCCATGAATGAGCTCTCCAATCATGATCATTCCAGATTTTTGACCCGTACCAATCACAAGGTGGGGAGAGTGGACGCTCTGGGCAGCATTGCGGCTGGAGAAGATGTCAATAAAGGTGTGATGAAGGAAGCAGTGGTTGTACAGATGACTTGGCCTGGTGCGCCGACCATCTATTATGGAGACGAGGTAGGAGTTGTGGGATTTACAGATCCAGATAACCGCAGAACTTATCCCTGGGGACATGAGGATCAGGAACTTTTGGCATTCCATCGGGATATTATTCGAATCCATAAGCAGTATGAGGCTTTAAAGACAGGCTCTTTAAAATTTCTGGGAGGAGACTATCAGACCATGTGTTATGGGCGTTTTAACCATAAGCAACAATTCATAATCATTATCAATAATGATTATGTGCAGCGGGACATGGTGTGGAGAGTTTGGCCGGCAGAGATGGAGCGGAAAACCCGTCTGGAGCGGATTATGTTTACTCAGCCAGATTCTTATTCTCTGGAACCTGAGATCTATGAGGTGAACAATGGACGAATCAAGATTACGCTTCCGGCTAATTGTGCGGTGATTTTAAGGAATATTGGATTGGAAAAATCAGAGTAAACATATGCTTGGTGAGTGATAACAATAAGATTTTATGGTATGGCTTTTATCAAACATTATGGAACGCTGTAAGTGCCTGTTTATGGCATTTCCGGCGTTTCTTCTTTTTATCCTGTCGCGCCAAAAACCGCAAAATGCCGGAAAAACGGTGTCAAACATGGTGTCTGTTTATGGGATGTGTGTCAGGGATTTTAGCAAGAATAATTTCGCTGTATTCTAAAAAAATGCAGTTGGTTTTCAAATTCCAGAAAGCTGAATATTTTGTTGCAGTCTGCTTCTCCAGCCCAGCCAGACACAAAAGAGCCAATGGGCCTGTCACCCCCCTTTACCGGATGGCACTTGCAAAGCAAGTGGGGGTTTACAGAGCGGATTCCCGGCAGAAATGCCCCAATCATGGAAAAAGGGATGTTCCAAATACACTTTATTGGAATATCCCTTGGTTATAATAAATATTTTCCGTTTATTGTTTCCGTGGTGAAAGAGGAAAGCTGTCTGCTTATGTGGGCTTTTATAGTTGTTATGCAAAAAATACCCTGCTGATTTTCTATGTCTGCATAAGATAACGCCATGACATCCCGTTTGAGCATCTCACCGACAGTGCTTCCTATCTTTACATACGATTATAAGGAAAAGAATGAATGCCGGGAAGTCAGAGGAAAAAGCCTGTTCATCAATGCGGAGTATATACAGGCAAGTGTCATTACCTGTTTAAAAAGAAATGACGAATTATGATAAATGCTTGTGAGTTTAGTTTATACCGTAAACCTGTGGGGAATCATCCTTGAATATAGGATGTTTTTTTTGTATAATGAAACCAAGACAATACCTGATTGTTTCCCTGTCGTAAAGACGGGGATGAAAGGAAGACGGAATGGAAAAAACGGATATTGCAAAATATACTATTAAAGATAGCGTTTTTACAAATTTATTTCAAGATAAAAAATACCTGATACAGCTATACCGGGCACTCCACCCGGAAGATACAGAGACTACGGAAGATGAACTGAAGGACATCACGATTAAAAACATATTAGTGGATGCGTGCTATAATGACCTTGGCTTCACAGTAGGGGACAAAATTATGATTCTGACGGAGGCTCAAACCACGTGGACGATGAATATTATCATCCGTGCATTGATGTATCTGGTGCAGTCCTACCATGAGTATTTTGAACGCAGGAACGATAACCTTTATGGCAGTAAAAAAGTAAAGCTGCCAAAAGCAGAATTATATGTGATATTCACCGGAAAACGGGTGAGCAAGCCGGAATATGTTTCTCTTTCAGAAGAATTTTGGGGCGGGGAGAAATGCGCCATTGATGTAAAGGTGAAAATGATATACGATGGCAAAGACAATGATATTATCAGCCAGTATGTTGCCTTTACAAAAGTATATGACGAGCAGGTGAAATTATATGGACGAACCAGGGAAGCAGTTACCAATACCATCAACATCTGTAAAGACAGGGATGTTCTGAAAGAATATTTATCGAGCAGGGAAAAGGAGGTTGTTGACATGATGATGACATTGTTTGATGAAGAACAGGTAATGCGCGCTTATGTGGAGAGTGAGCGAAAGGAGGCTGCGAAACAAGTAGTAAAAGGGACAATACAAAAAATGTTAGAGAACGGAAAATTAACAGTGGATGAATTAATGGATTATTTTCCGTATTTGTCAGATGAAGAAATAATGGAAATAAAAAAAGAGATGCTATAGACGATGATATTAGCATAATTAAAAATTAAGAATCAACAAAAAGTGCATGGAAAGTGTGTAATGGGATTTCATGCACTTTTAGTAGAAATAATAAATATTCTAAAAATTCTGGGATATGATAGAAACGAAGAAATCCAGTTATTATACAAGAATTTTTCTGAAATATTATAGATGTATATCTGATAGTATGTCAGATGGATGAACATCAATGAAAACTTTTGATAAAGGCATAAGAGGGTGTATAAAAAAATTAGGCAGAATAAAGTATAGTTTCTGTGAGCAAATGAGGAAAATATATATTATAGAATTTTTGAAATGTTTGGTTTGGATGTTCACTCAGAGTTAAAAAGAATTAAATGTCAAAGAATAAAGATACAGCATTGGGTAATTATTGTTAGGTATGAGTGGAAAAATAATCATTTTTACATAATTGCATTGAATGAGAGCGGGTACATTCCCTGCTCCTTGGGGCATACAAACTAATACCGAACGAAGTGAGGTTGGGGTAAATACCCCGTTCCTGCGAAGCAGGCGGCAAATACCCTTGAGGTGTTTGTGTGCTTGCACTAGGGAAGTTTATTAGCAAGAAAAAAATTTCAATTTTTTTCTTGCTAATATATAAACTGTATAATATAATATATTATTATTGGTATCTTGTATTTGAGAGGGAGGGGGGATATTATGTGGTGTAGTAGAAGTGCGTCGCTATATTTTTTGGCATGGATGTGTGCCTTTTTTTTGATGTTGTTTGGTGGACAAACTGTTTATGCGGTACAGTCCAATACAAATCAAGTACAGTCTAGTCAAACTAATTCTAGTGTTTCAAATGGTGCACCAAGTTCTGACACTAATTGGAGTACGGGGGATATAGTAAAAATAATAGGTGGGTCGTTGCTTACAATAGTAACTTCGTTAATAATTATATATAAGTTTATTTTAGAAAAGGGATATGATATTGAGGCAGTAGAGATTGATTTAATTAACCAGAAACCGATGCAGAATAAAGAGCATACAGATTTTTTGATTTCCAATATTTCTAAAGAAGATAGGTGTGTGGAGCAATTATCGGAGCCTAATCCATATTATTTAGAAATAGTAATAAAATTTTTTGTACCTGATGGGCGAAAACCTTTGAAAAATATTATTGTAAAAAAATTGATTTTTCATATGAATGGGTATGAGTTGAGTTGTGTTCCTAAAATGGATACAAGAAATAAGTTAAAAAAATGTATATTCAATAAGCAGAAAAAAACGTGTAGCATGTTGTTGAAATGTTCAACTATTAAGGAAAAAGATGATAGGATAGCCTTAAATCAAATAGAGCTGTTTAGAAAACCAAATTGTATTGATATGTATATAGTATGGTATCCTCAGATTATAATGTCATCATTGATGGGATTTTTGTTTTCTAAAAAAGCAAGCATTGAATTTGAAAAAATACAGCATGAAAGTAACTCTCCAAGAATAGGTATTAAAAGTAAGGGGATTTTTTGAGGGAAGAGAAGAATGGATGAAATAATATATAAGCGACGATTATTAGATATTTTCCAAGAGGATGTTTTTAATGAACTTTTTGATTTTTGGAGAATTGTAGAAGAAAGTATATATGATTATAAAATATTTGTTTCAAAAAAATGCTATGTTCTTTATAAAGTATTTATGCCGGTTTTTGCTTTCCAGTCTTATAGTAAGTGCATCAAGATAACGGATACAGCTATTCCATTATATGTTGGTGAAATGAAGAATGCGAGCGTATTGGTAATAGATGATGTTTTTATTCATGGAAGAGCGGCATCAAAAGTTGATGAAGAAATTAGAGGAAAAGCTAAGGAGATATGTTATTATACTTTCGCAAAAAATAAAAATAATGAAGAGCCGCAAGATACTAGTACACAATTAATTCGTCATAAAAATAACACATCAAGAAGTGGTGAATCAGCACTATCCTATAGAGAGTTACTCAATAGAGTTCTGCTTAATATTCAGGAAAATTCTGTTAAGGGATATCTTGATTGTAGTGAATACCAGTGGAAAAGAATATCTGATTTAGTTATGAAAAGCTTATGGGGGATGAATATGCCATATGCTTCATATCTGCCCATTTTTATTATGAAAGATAAAGAAAGATTGTCTTTTATGGATTCATCTAAAGATTTTTTGGCATACAGTAGTCATAGTCAAGAAGAACAAAGGCAACATTTTGCATATTATATACAATCTGATAAAAGTTATAGTATGAGCAATTCTGTAATTCATTATTGTTATATTGTGTCTCGAAATGATTTTATTGGAGATTGCAAAATGATACCGATGGTATTTTTTGATTGTGATAATACAAGCATTGATAAAAAATTTATTTATAAGAGTTTAAATATTATTTATGGAGAGAAGTCAGCAATCTTATGCGATTATTTTATCAAAGATTCAGAAGGAAAGCAGGGGATGATTTCTCTGTTGAAATATTTAATATTTTCTGTTAGCTATCTGTCAGTAAAAAGATATTTTTCATATAATGGGATAAAAAAGGATGAATATTATGTAGATTTATGTAATGCAAGATTTAGCTTTGGTAAAAAAATAAACGATTTTTTGACTTTATTACAAAAAATAGATAATATACATTTACTAAAAATGGTGGAAAAATGTACTATTAAAAGCAATTTTAATAAAAGTAGAAGTGTCAATGGCACTCAAGTAGAGTGTGAAAAATTGCTAAATGGTTTAAGGAAATCTTATAGTGATATGAAATCTTGTAGTATTGAAAAAGATTCTCCAAGTGTCATTGATGTCTTAGCTCGATATTTCAAATTTAATAATATATATAATGAAGAAAATTTTTATAAATTTAAACAATTTAGAAAGAAATATGTAACCGGTCTTAGGTTTTCGGAAATTAAGGAATTTTTAGAGAAAAAAGGGTTTAGTAGTAGGGAAATTATTTTTGGATTAATGCATCAATATAATTTAGGAGCTGCGACGATTGACTTTTTATATGATTACGATGGAAAAGGCTCTATTAGAGGAATAAATATGTATTGGAGAGCGGGGGAACAGTCATATAAATGCATATCGCAAACGTATGTTCCGATTGTTTATTTTCAAAATGAATATGATAAAATGTTCAATAAAAAAGTGTCAAATTTTTTATATGATATACTCTTAGAAGTGGCACAAAATAACTACACTTTCTGGGGAATTCCTTTTAGCAAAAGAGACTTTGAGAATTATTGTAATAGTGGAGATAATGTTTATAACGCTTTTGATATAGAACGATATTGCGAAAGAAAAGAATTCAGATGTTTAGGATATGTTGCATATCAAATGCAACAATATATTTTAAGGGGGAATATGCAGGGAATAGAAAATGAGAATAAAATTTTATTTAAGAGGAATTTGTTTGAATTTATGAAAAAACATACTGATGAAAATATGCTACGTAATTGTGAGAAAATATTGTGGCATGAAAGGAGAAAAACAGAGATAAATTAGTGATGAACATAGATACGGATAAATTAGTAAAAGAACTTGAAGATATGTATGAGAATAGTTGTTTTAAAAAAGCTACAGAGGCAGGAAATGAAAAATGTTTAGCTTTAGATGAACAAGAATTGGCTATTATGCATATGTGCATTGAGGGATTAGCCATACAAGAAGGAATTGATAAAAATAATTATATTTCAAGAGGTTTGTTTATTCTTCTTAAAAATCGAGATTTAGGAGGAAGTGTGTGTATAGATAATAGGATAAAAGAAGAACCTTTAAAATATAAAAAGTTTGAAGAACCTGATGAATATTTATTAGATAATATGACTAATTTATTATTAGTATATTATGCGGCACTTTTGTTTTATGCAAATGACAAAAATACTGGCGATTATAACAAGAAATCAAAAAGGTGCTATTTTAAAGTATATGCTTATTTTGCATGTATTTGTCCAAAAACTTTCAATATTTTATTTTTTAATCAACTTCATTTATTCATGTCAAAGGCGCATAAGAATCTTTCGCCTGACGAATTAAAAATTTACTTAGATTATACTGATGAATTGTGGGTGGAATATAATTCATTATTACAGAGTGAAAGAAGAATAGAAATATCAGAAGAAGTTATAACTCAATTTAGTGAAATTATGGCACATAATGAGGAGATTTTCTTTGAAAATCGAATTAAAATAGAGAATTTTCGTGAAGATGGCTTTTTGGCATTTGATTTCAAAGGAGGAGATACACTTAGGGAATATAGGTTTAAAACTGTATTAGTAGGCATTGATTATTTTCAGTGGTATTTGAAATATTTAAAACTTGAAATATCAGAGAACTCTTTTAGAGAAGAAAGTTTGTTAAATAAAATAGACAAGATATTAGCTAATACGGTAAAACTTAAATCTATTTTTGAAAATTTACTAGAAAATGAGAATGTTGAATCTGTTCCATTCAAAAGGGAATTTGATAATATATATGGGTTATTAGAAAAATTTTATGAGTACTGTAATAATAAAGTTATATTAATAGATAAATAGAAAAAATTATATATAATATTTAAGAAAGAGCTACTAATGTGACAGTAGCTTTTTTATTATTATTTCTTAGCCATTGGGTTTCCAGAAACCTTTCGCATCATTGTAGCGACTAGGTGCCATACAGCTTGTAAAAAATAGAACAGGGTATGCATAAACCGGGACAGTCCTGCATACCCTAGAGTAAAGAGTTGGTTGTTAATTACTTGTACCTGTTACCGCCCAAGTCTTATAACTACCATGATTACCATATTTATTATAAATTTCTAATAAGTCCTCTGCTGAAATAGGCTTAGAGCCAATACCAAACTGTTCATTTATTTTTTCTGTTTCCTCCTGAGCATGAATAGAATATAACTTCATTAGCTCCTCATAACCGTTTGTACCGCTCCATTTCTTGCCACAACAACATTGAAGATAGTAGGTTGTTTTAGTCTGCCCAGCCTTACCAGTGACTTTAACCAATTTAGCCCAGTTGGTCTTACCGTCAAACCTTACTGTCATGTATGCGTTCTTATAAGAATTAAGCTTCTTACTATTGATTGTGAAGGTGTATTGGTTCTTGCCTTTTTTTGTAACCTTCGCCTGTGCCTTAACAGCTTCAAACTTTTTACTGTTCTTGGTAGAGCCATAAGCCACGGTGATTTTCTTGACTTTTCCCAGCTTTTTCACTTTGTTGGCAGGTACGCTGACCGTTACGTTTACCTTACTGCCAGCCCTTTTTGCTGACTTGACAGTCGGCGTTATCTTGCTGGTTTTCTTATTGATGAACGCTGTCCCTTTCGCCTCTGCTGTGACGCTGGCTGTCTGGATGCCCCCGAACACGACTGCAACCGCAATGGCTGTTACTGCAATCCTCTTGGCAATCCCTTTCATTTTCGTTTTCACATAAATCCCTCCATCCTTTTTCATCTGTGCCATGCCGGATACCTACTCATATCTTTTATCATATGCGCCCGGCATTTTTCTGTGCCCACTTCTATGCCTAAAATTATAAGACTTAGTAAATGAATTGTCAATTTATATTTACGACACACTTCGACAATTTTTATCTGCCCAAGTCTGGGGGATGTATGATGCCATGCACCCTCCGCGCCAGTGGACGGAGGGTAACACCGCCATGCGCTTTCTGGGGCTAGTATTACCCCGGAAAATGAACAAAACAAAAAAACAGCCACAAAAGACCGGAAAACAGCGGTTCCCAGCCTGCAAGACCTGTGCGCCCCAAACTGCACAAGACACACATACTGCCACTGTTTGGAAAATCAGGGGGACAGGCACATTACACTATGGCATAGCAGAAACCAGTAAGGTATATAGGCAACGTTTCAATCCTGACGCTAGTGTTGACACCAATTCTGACACCAACTCATAGGTTTTTCATACTTAATAAATCATGTTTTTAATTGCAACAATATAAGGTAATTTCTCTGAGTCGTTCCGACAACATAAGGTAATAGATACTTCTCCAGATGTATTGCAGTCCCAGTTAATCAGATAAATCTTGTCAACTGGGTCTGACTTATCCCAGAACGTAAGCACAATATAGTCCTCATTACCGCAAAATACATACCCTTATCAAGTCTGTCCTTATTTCTTTTTCTTGGTACAAAATAAAAATCTTCATGCTCAAGCTGCCATTTCAAAAGAAAATCAAGTCAATTTCTGTTCATTTCAATTATATCTAATTTACTCATTCGCTCTCCTTTCAACTTGTTTATCAAAAATAATATCTGTCTTAAATCAGCATAGCATAAAGCCTTGAAAAACAAGGAAAGCTAAGACAGTTAGTAGATAAATTTGAAGCTATCTCTTTTTATACACAACTATCTGCGGCTCCGTCCCATTGCAACCATATTCACATACAAGCAAATACTTATCATCTGCCGCAATACCATAACATCTATCGCTACCAGGAATCTCGATTTGATTTACCCAATAAACACGATTATCTTCAAGCAATTTGACGGATTGACCATTTGTCAATGTGTATTCCAAATTAACATAAAATCCATTCATTAAATTGAGGTCTTTTAATTGTAGGTTTTGAATGCCAAGCGCATTTAATTCCTCAATCAACATTTCTTTCATTTTTTTGAGTCCATCCAATCCTTCCCGCTTGACACACTCCGCCGCCACGCACGTTCCTCCAAAGGGATGTCCGTCCGTTTTCACACAGCCGCCGCAATCATTTTTCTTATTACACTCACCACAACAATCAAGTCCACAAATTGATAACATGAAATTACCTCCTCAAATCCCTATTATTGTTGCGTTCAGTTTAGCACATTTATAGAACATCAACAAGATTCCGTTTGAAAAAGCAAAAAGAATGAATTCTTCACTTGACATTGTGGCAAAGAATTGATGAGTCAAGATGAGCTGGCAGTCATGGATGGGAACAAGTGCATCCTGCAGTTTCGCGGGGTGCGCCCATTCCTTAGTGACAAGTTCGATATTTCCAAGCATAAACGGTACAGGCAGCTATCCGATTATGACAAGAAGAATGCCTTTGATGTGGAGGCGTATATGAAACACCAGTTAAAAATCAGGATGAAGGAGGAATTTGATTTATATGAAGTAGACGGAAGTGAAGAAACTGCAAAGGGTATGCCGGATCCAACAGATGGGAGCGGCAGGGAACATAGAAAATAGGGAAGCTATTCTTTTCGCTGTCTGTCAGATTGGAACTTTGCGACACGATGTCGCAAAGTCAGGAAGGGGAGTTAATGGCTTTTATGATCATTAAGGCAGCGGGGCGGGAACATATCCGGCCGCCTGTCCGGGCAGAGCCTGTGCTTGGCAGGAAACAGCCTGTTTGCACAGTTTAAATCATATAAAAAAGAAAGGATAAACCAAATTAGAAAGGGCGAACCGTCAGTAGATACTGGCGGTTTTTTATTATCGGCTTTAGCCAGTTGAGTGCGACGGAGTTTTTCGTGTTCCGAAAAACGGAGGCGTGCGAAACAAAAAACCACCTGCTATGCGGGTGGTGTAATAAGTGCTTATAGCACTAAAATCACCTTTCTGTTATGATAGAGTTGTTCAAGCTACTACATAACGAAAGGAAAGGTGATTTTATGGCTA
>CAJTIR010000012.1 GCA_910576385.1 Lachnospiraceae bacterium | reverse complement strand
TATCCGCTTTGATTTAGGCTATAATTTTTCTGTAAGTTAATGTGTTTGGCCATACATTAATTTTACACCAACTGCCGGATTCTTTCGAGGTCTGGCAGTTATTTTTTGCATATAAAAGGAGCTGCGCTCTAATTACTTAGTGCGACAGCCCCTCGTACAGAATGATGTTGCAGCTGGAGAACCTTTCGATGAGTCTTTAGACTCCAGAGCTGGTAATGAGCCCTTATAGGGCGTGAGCAAACCACCGGCTAAGCCGGTGGTTCTGACTTAGATTAATATTTTCAAATGAAACAGGGATTTGCGATAGAGTATACTGGGGATAGATATTCTGAGGCAAAACCCTGTGTTTGAATTTTAATAACTACAATCTGGATTATTGGGCAAATGTGTGGTAAGATATAAAAAAGAAAGTGATACATTGACAGGTACTGGGAGGGACTTATGGGAAAAGAAGATTATAGCAAAGCATTCAAATTAGGGAAAAAAGATTATCAGGCAAGAATGCTCCGGGGAGAGAAGCCCATCTTGCAGGTGTTGGATGATATTCTGCCAGAGAGAGACGCTTATTCCGAGATGCCGCTGGGACTGGTACAAATTCCCATAGAACAGGTGGCAGGAACAAAGACGGTTGCCAGAAGCAGTTCCTTTGCAGGAAATTTTATGCCAATTCTGCGGGAAAGTTCAGAGTTTGCCGCAAAATGGGCGAGGTTAAGCGACAGCCATGTGGAGGAAGGGATTCGCGAACCCATCAAGGCTTATGAATATATGCATAAATTTTATGTTGTGGAAGGAAACAAACGAGTCAGCGTGATGAAATATTTTGGAGCTGTCTCCATACAAGGCCATGTTACCCGTATTGTTCCCAAACCTACAGATAGTAAAGAGAATAAAATATATTATGAATTTATGGATTTTTATCAAGTAGCTCCTATCAATTATATCTGGTTTACCAGAGAGGGAAGCTATGATAAATTGCAGGAAGCGGTCGGAAAGGCACCGGAGGAGAGATGGACAGAGGAAGAATTACTGGAGTTTAGTTCTGTGTACACCAGGTTTAGCGCTGAGTATAAGGCCAAAGGCGGGGGTAAGTTAAACATTGCCCTGGGAGATGCATTTTTAGCGTTTATTACACTGTATGACTATGATGTAATCGCCCAAAAGACCACCAGCGAACTGCAGGAATTGATTGGAAAGAGCTGGGAAGAGTTTGTGATTCTTGAGGAGCATTCAGGGATTGATCTGAAAATGAAACCAAATCAGAAAAAGAAATCGCTGTTTAGTCTATTGCCTATTTATGTGCCAAGAAAACTAAAGATCGCGTTTATCTATGAAAAAACGCCGGGAACTTCCGCCTGGGCATATGCCCATGAGCTTGGCAGACTGCATTTAGAGCAGAGATTTCCAGAAGAGGTAAATACTGTCTGTTATGAAAATGTAACTCAGAAAAATATTGATTCCATATTGGAAGAAGCGATACATACCGGCTGTGATTTGATTTTTACCACAACCCCTCCCTTTGCGCAGGCCAGTGTCAAGGCTGCAATTGCAAATCCGAAGGTACGAATTTTAAATTGTTCTTTAAATACCTCGCATAGATATATTCGCACGTATTATTCTCGGATGTATGAGGCAAAATTCTTAATGGGAGCTATTGCAGGGGCGATAGCTGAGAATAACCGTCTTACTTACATTGCAGATTATCCGATTTATGGTTCCATTGCCAATATCAATGCTTTTGCACTGGGAGCCAAAATGATTAACCCGCGGGCCAAGGTTTTTCTGGAATGGTCTGCTAAAAAAGAAGTAGATATAGAGGAAAAAATCAGGGAAAATGGTTCTTCCTGTGTCTCTGGTAGAGATCTCGTGATTCCAGAAGAGGCGAGTCGGTTTTTTGGCATTTATCATATTGAGGATGGACATTCCAGAAACCTGGCCATGCCCCTGTGGCATTGGGGAAAGTTTTACGAACAATTGATTTGGGCAATTATGGCGGGTACCTGGAAGTATGACGACAATCCCTCTGTGAAAAAGGCAATTAATTATTGGTGGGGAATGTCAGAAGGGGTTATTGATGTAGTTTTTTCCAAATATCTGCCCATTGGTACCAAACGTCTGGTAGAATTGTTGAAAGCTACGATCAGCACCGAAGTATTTAATCCATTTTCCGGTATTTTATATTCTCAAAATGGGGTAGTGCTGGAACAGTCAGATCAGAGCCTTTCCCCAGAGGAAATTATGACAATGGACTGGCTGGCAGAAAATGTGGTTGGCATTATCCCCGGTAAGGAAGAATTGAAAGAACAGGCAGAACCTGTGGTCAAGCAGCAAGGAGTAAAGAAAAAGGAAGGTTAGCGGAAGCGATGAAGATACTGGCAGTTTCGGATGAGGAATCAAAATATTTATGGGAGTATTTTGACAAAAGTAAGTTAGCGGATATTGACTTGATTATCTCCTGTGGAGATTTGGATCCTCATTATCTTTCTTTTTTAGTGACAGTATCTTCAGCGCCGGTATTGTATGTTCGTGGAAATCATGATGATAAGTATGAAACTTCACCGCCAGAGGGTTGTATCTGTATCGAAGATCAAATTTATGTTCATGAAGGCGTGCGTATTTTAGGGCTGGGAGGTTCCATGCGTTATAGTTCAGGAGCTAACCAGTATACTGAATGGCAGATGAAACAGAGGGCTGCCAAATTGAAATTTCAGCTTTTCAGAAGGCGTGGTTTTGATATTTTGGTGACGCATGCGCCTGCCTATCAGTTAAATGATGGACGAGATTTGCCACATCAGGGTTTCCAGGTATTTCGGAAGTTGATTGAAAAGTATCGGCCGAAATTTTTTCTGCATGGTCATGTGCATTTAAACTATGGGCGAAATCAGAAGCGATATGACAAATATCAGGATACACATATTATCAATGCTTTTGAGCGGTGCGTCTTTGAATTTGAGGTTGAGAATCCAAAGGATTCGTTGTTTGCGCCATAAGAGAAAGGTGTGATATAAAAATGTTTGAACATTTGAATAGTGGTGATACAATTACAATCACTCTGTTTGGCAAGGAAGAAGACATAGAAGTTTTTTCTGCCGGAGACAATCAATATGATGAAGACGGCGATTTCAAAGAAGGGAGGTCGGTATTTTTGCGATAGCAATCAATATCAGTGAGATTACACAGTCTGTCTATGGGGATGTCTATCCTGAGATATCCTTTTACGGAGACTGTGAATGCGACCCAGAGCATGGCATTTGTATTGGATTTCGGGATAAGAAATTTTTGGGGATTGCATCGCAGGACTGGACTTTGTAAATTGTATATGAAATTTATAGAATTATTAGGTTTTGCAATTGTCTTAATCATCTATCCAGCAGAAAAGGAGGTTTTGAAGGATGGATATTGTCTTGGAAATATGTGCAGATATCGCTGAGTTTGTGATTGAGTTGTGCCTCCTTCGGGATGAGAAAAAGAAAAAAGTGAAACTAAAGAATAAGAAGGAGAGCTAGTAATAATGGCAATTGAAAAAGTAAAAGAATATTTCAGTCAATATGGCATAGAAGATCGTGTGCAGGAATTTGAGGTTTCCAGCGCAACCGTAGAATTGGCAGCACAAGCATTGCACTGTGAGCCTTGCAGGATTGCAAAGACACTTTCTTTTCTGGTCAATGGGGATCCGATTTTAATTGTTGCCGCGGGCGATGCCAAAATTGACAATCCTAAATATAAGGCGAGGTTTGCAGCCAAGGCAAAAATGCTTTCCCCAGAGGAAGCCAAGGAGATGATCGGCCATGCAGTCGGCGGGGTCTGTCCTTTTGCAGTGAATGGAGGGGTAACAGTTTATCTTGACGAATCATTAAAAAGATTTGAGACCGTATTTCCAGCCTGTGGAAGCAGTAATAGCGCCATTGAACTGACGATCAAAGAATTGGAACAATATGCCAATTATGCGGCCTGGATTGACGTCTGTAAAGGCTGGAACTGAAAATATACATAGAATATGGAGGAATTTTAGCATGGCTGATTTTGTAAAGATGAGTAAGAGTGAATATGGAATTAGTGTGTTGCTTTTTTGTGAAGACGATAAACCCTTTAAAATCGGTGAAGAAATGTATGCTGCCAATGAAAACGCATATATGAACGGCTACAATTGGGAGGCTTTTTTCCAGTATTATCTTGAAAAAAATGCACCGGAGATTTTGGAGGGTTTGGAGAGTGATCCAGAAGCAGGTATGTATGCCGCGCACTATGAATTAACAGAAGAAAATGAAGAAAAAGCGAAACGATTTGTGGAAATCATTATTGCTCTGTTTGAAAATGAGGAAGAACTGTACCGCATTGTCCGAGAAGAGGGAGACCAAATTGAGTGGGATTGACAAGAACTGATTTATAACGATTTTTGAGTAAATTCTGGCAATATGCCATCTTCGATGTTGTATGTCAAAACAAGAAATTTCTGACAGGTTTACTAATCTAAAAATATTCGTAACCATTCAGCGCTGCTGTCAGCTATAGACAAGTCTGACAGAAAGACTGAATGATTTCTATGTATAAAGTGCCAAAAGGAGGTTTTATAAAATCACCTTTTGGCACTAATCGTAAAAATAGACAATTATTCTTGAGAAAAATTTCAAATCTTAAAAAAATTAACCAAATCAGAGAAATACTATATTGATTTTTGAGGGAAATTATGATAATAATAATATAGATGTACTATGTGTTTTCGGAAAAATTTTCAGAAAACAAATGAAAGCCTTTTATACAAATCATCCAGTTTTTAGGGATCAGGGAAATGGATAGATGTGGATAGCTGGTTCGTACATTTCAAATCAGGAAGGATAGCAAAGAGGAGCTTTTTGCGAATATATGTTTCGCAAAAATGCCTTTGATTCTATGCTTTCTTTGTTGTTGTTCAGAAAAGAAGCTGGAAAGTGGAAAATTTAAAGGCAGGAATGGAAATGTATTCTTGGAATCAGCACAAAGGCTTTGAGGGTACAGAAAGAGAAGGGAGGCAGCAAGAAAAATCAGTATGTTTTGAGAACAAACAAGGATGTAGTTCTAAGAAAGGAAAAGATTATGAAAAAAAGAGGAAAAAATTTATGGAAAAAATTGACCTCAGTGGCGTTAAGCGCGGCGATGGCAATCACGTTGCTGCCGGCACAACCAGCGTTTGCTGAGGGAGAGACGGGCGGAGATTTGAATCTGCCGGAAAAATTATTATATTTTAGTTTTGATGAGGATATTTCAAATAATACAATCGTGGGGGAAGGGGCAACAGCTAATGTTGTAAACGGTGCGGAAATTTCCAAGACAGACAAAAAGTTAGGAAATGGAGCCCTGTTGTTAGACAATAATCAGCAACAGCGTTTATCTATTCCAGCGGGCGTATTGTCTGGAAAAAATGTGGAAGGGATGACTAACGAAGGACTGACGATCTCTTATTGGAGTAAGGTAGTTAGGTCAAGTCCTGGATGGGTTTATTTTATTCTTCCGGCGGGTACTACGAATAACGATAGAAAATATGCTGGAATTTTGGATAATACAGACAAACTTCAGGTTGAGTATCATAGTCCTGGCGGAGTGGCAAATGGCGCTCCTAAAACCAATATATGGAAGCATGTTATGGTGACTATGAAAGGTACAACCGCCACTTTATATGTTGATGGGAAAAAAATACAATCATCAGAAGAAATTGAAGCTGGTAGAAGGCCAAATGGTGTGCCAGATTTAAGCGGCAGTGAGATTAACATTGGATATGCCACTTGGGGCAGCGGCGAATATTTCGCTGGTTATATTGATGAATTTACCATGTATGATGCAGCATTGACAGATGAACAAGCAATGGCTGTATGTGAACAGGAACTGATGAAAGAGGCGATTCAGAATGGATTTATTGAGACAACAGGTCCTCTGAATGTGGCAGTTGGAAGTTCTGTGACTATTCAGCCCAAGAATACAATACCAGAAAATATAAGAGCGGATATTACATATCAGTCTGCCAATCCAGCTATTGCAACTGTGGACGAGACAGGGAAAGTTACTGGTATAGGAGCTGGTACAACGACAATCACGGCGTCTGTTATATATGATGGCAAGGAAAATCAATCTGACCCAATTACAATCAATGTAAAGACACCAGCGGAAGCCCTTATTGGAAGCTATAACTTTGATGATGGGACATTAGGAACTGCTACTGCCATATCTACAGGGTTAGCGGCATTTAATGCTAACAATGTAGAATATGGAATCGGAAGAGATGGTATTGGCAAAGCAGTGCGTACAAAGGACGTTGTAGGTTCTGGCGAAGGCTATGGTGTGAAACTGGCGGAGACCAATCTTGGTTCCACTTATACCGTTTCCATGTGGATTAATCCGGTCAATGAGAAGGCTTTCCATTCAAATGGTCCCGTATTGGCACTTGGGTCTCCCAAACCAACGCCAGAAAACTGGTTGGCTATCTCTGGGGCTAATAAGGGAGAAAATTCTGAGGCCAGAGTATGGGCACATGGAAAAGTATTTAATGCTTCTAATACAGATTTTAACGACACCAAATTTACAGCAGTTAAGGATCAGTGGACGATGCTGACCATTTCCCAGAGCCAGAATGATGTAAGTTTTTATAAAGACGGCGTTTTAGTGGGAACCACGCATAAGGCGGACGAGGTGCTCAATGGCGCCGAGAACACAGAAATTTATCTGGGAGTAAATCATTGGGATAAAGAATTTGACGGTCTGTATGACGATGTAAAGGTATACAATGCCGCTTTGAATGCATCTCAGATTGAAGAACTTTATAAGAGTGATATGCTTGAGGGAATGAACATCCTTGGAGAAAATAAAAGTATTGATATGATTACCAAGGATCTGAATCTTGTGACAGAGTGCAATGAAGTTCCAGTTGTCTGGACATCAAGTGCGCCAGAGAAGATTACTGCAGCCGGAGAAGTGAAGGTCAAAGACGGAACCGAAGTGACATTGACCGCAACGGCAAGTGCATTTGGCAATTGGAGTAAGCAATATAAAGTAAGGCTGGCAAAACCCATCACAGTGAAGCATGTAGATGAAAAGAATACAGAGATCAAAACAGAGACCGTGTATGGACAGGTGGGTACAGACTATACTTATGAGGCAAAGGATAAGATTCTCGCAACCGATACAGCCGCTTATGTGTATGACGAGACCAGTAATACTGCAGAATCTCTGAAGGTCAGTGTTACAGAGGAAGGCGAGATGGTTATCACTGTGAGATACACGGAAGCAAACATCGCCAGTGTAGATAACAGTAAGCTGCCAGAGATGGTATATGTGATTGAGGGCAATACGCCAGTACTGCCAAAATCTATTCCAGGAACCACAGCTTCCGAAGGGCAGGGTGAGGCAGTGACAATCAATGTGCCAATATCATGGACAGCAGACGGTTCAGGATTAAAACCTGGCGAACATTCTATGAATGGAACGGCTGCAGGCCATGCGGTTACTGTGAAGGTAAAGGTATATGAGTGTGATGAGACAGTGGCTGATACAGAGGCACAGAGCGCTAATGACAACAAGAAAGTGAAATTGAAAAAGGGCTATAAGGGAATTATTGAGACAGAATATGATATTGTAACGACAGGAGATATTTCTACAGATGCAGGAGTGCAGTATTATGACAATGGTGTTGCAGAAAATGCAGATACATTTTGGCTTTCTGCCACATCCACCCGTTTTAATTCAGGGTATTTTCTGGTAGTTACTGCAAATGGAAAAGGAGGAAGTCAATCTGATTCTGGAGCTGTAAATGTTCCAGCAAACATAGACCAGGCAACGATGTTGTATGATAAGACAAAGACCTATCATGTGCGTACCAGGATTGATACCACAGAGGCATCTGTAGCAGAAGATGGAACTATTACGAAGAATGGTACTTATCGGGTATGGATTACCGATGAGGACGGGAAAACTGTAGAGTTGACAACTGCTGACAGCCCGGCAGGATTCCGCAAAGTCGTAAATGGCATTATTGATAAATTCGGCGCAGCGAAAAACAATTTTAAAGTTACTAACCATAAAATTAGTTGGCAGTCAGGTTATGTTACCCAGAAAATAGAATCCTATGTGACGGAAACCTTGGAACAGACAGAGAGTATGAAACAACTGCCAAGCAGTGTTCTTGGAGATCAGGCTGCAGAGGTTTATACATACAAACCAGCTACAGAGTTTGAAAAAGATGGTAAAGTATATGCCTTAGACGAGGATAAATCTGGCTGGTATAAGGAAGATGGATCTAAATTAGAGAATCCAGCGGCAGCAGATGTGGCGGTAGCAGGCGCAACAGTTGTTTATAAGGCATATTACAAAGAGGGAGCAAATTTTGCAGGCTTGAAAGCAGCGATTGACGCAGCTCAAACTGCATATGACCAGAAGACGGCAGAAAAAGTTTATAAGGCGGATTCTCTGAAAACGCTTCAACAGGCAATTGCAGCTGCACAGGCAGTATATGATACCAAAGGTACAGCCAATGAGAAGAACGAAGAAGAAGTTGCAGCAGCTGTCACAACACTGAATAATGCAGTGAAAGCTCCAATGGAGTTAAAAGATTTTGAAGAAATGAATCAGGTGATGACAGCATACTATCCTATGGATCAAGACGTAAAGGATACCACCGCTAATCACCATGACGGCACGGTAAATGGAGATGTTACATTTCCAAATGGAGACAGCGCAGTGTTCCCAGGCAGCGAGAAAGGGTTGACTAATTATATCAGCTTACCCACAGATATGGCAGTTACAAATCAGATGACGTTCTCTTTCTGGACTTATACAGAAGCGGGCGGCGGTAATAATGTATTTGGCATCAGTTCTGGAAAAGATATGAGCAGCGCGCATCATTTCTCTATTTATACGAGCAATGGGGAAAAATTATCTGCAAATGGAGGAAAGACAGGATATTCAGGGCCGGCTGGAGTGGACAATATTCCATTTGCTGCGGAAGAATGGCATCTTGTTACTTGTGTTGTAAACGGCACAGACCTTACCTTCTATGTGGATGGCGAAGAAGCAAAAGCTGGAACTATTGGCGCTTCTTTGACAGAAGTTTGGAATGCACATGAAGCAGAACGCAATATCTATATTGGCAACAATGTATATGCTTGGAATAATAATGGCGTACATGATAAGGATTACAAGGGAAGAATTAAGAATTTCCGTATTTACAATGCATCTCTTGCGGCAGAGCAGGTGAAAGATATCTATGATAATGAAGCAGCTATGCCGATGAAGAAGGCGATTGATCATCTAGTACATGCGCTTGGTGCACATCCTGGTACAGGTGAAAATCAAGGAAAATATGTTTTGACCATTACAAAAAATACAGTGGATCTGAAAACAACCGGAACACAGGGTGAAACTATCTCATGGAAAGCATATGATGCAAACGGCGAGGAAAGTTCTGCCGATATCAATACGGAAGATGGAACTGTTAATCTGCCTGAACAGGAAGGAGCATCAAAAACAGCAACTTTGAAAGCAACCATTCAATTGAATGGGCAGACAGAAGTGATTGAGATTTTTTGTACCATAAAGCATGTGTCCGCCGCTGTTGAAACAGCCAGGGAAGAACTGAAAGCTGTGCTTGATCAGGCACAAGAGTTAAATAAATTGCTTTATACATCTGCATCCTGGAGTGAATTTGAAATAATTCTGAACACAGCACAGGGGGTATATGACAATCCTACTACTGAGGCTGAGATAAAGGAACAGACCGCCAAGCTGACAAATGCAATGAAGACAGATGGCACAGGTACATTGGTAGAACGAGGCAATAAGACAGAATTAACTGCTTTGGTGAGCGAGGCAGAACAGGCAATGGCAGACAAGGACAAAGCAGATTATGAAGAGAGTGTTTGGACTGCATTGGAGACGGCAATTCGCGAGGCGAAAGAATTGTCAGATGATGTAGACCAAGCGGCAGTGGACGCCAAGAAAGAGGCTTTGCAGACAGCGCTGAATAACTTTGTGCCTAAGGATGCTCCGCCTGTAACGGTTGACAAGACTGCTTTGGAGAACAAGCGCAAAGAAGCAGAAAATGCTATGAAAGATCAGGAGAGATATGAGTATGATAAAGAGATCTGGAATGCATTAGAGACGGCAATCAACGAAGCAAAGACATTAGAAGAAAACGCGGACGCTACAGCAGAAGAGATCACAGATGCTTACAATAAGCTTGAGAAAGCTTTGAAAGAATTTCAGCCAAAAGTGATTGACAAAGAAGCTCTGGGCAGCTTGAAAACGGAAGTTGACAATGCAATGGAGGGTAAAAATCAAGATGATTACGATCCAGAAGTGTGGGAAGCTTTACAGACAGCGCTGAAGGCAGTGGAGAATCTGCCGGAGAATGCAACTGCAGAGGAAATCAAGGAAGCATATAAGAATCTTTGGATCGCGCTTGATAATTTCCAGCCGAAGCAGCCAGGTACAGTGATTCCGGTAGAGAGCGTAAGTTTAGAGAAACAGGAAGAAACTGTTAAGGTAAATCAGAAAGTCACTCTAAAAGCCACAGTAAATCCAGAAGATGCAACAAATAAAGATTTAATCTGGGAGTCGGATAACGAGAGTGTGGCGGCTGTTGATGAGCATGGAGTAGTAACCGGTAAGAAAGAAGGAACAGCAACAATTACAGTGTCCAGCGCAGAGAATAAAGAGATCAAGGCAACTTGTGAGATGACAGTAATAAAAGTTCCAGTTACTAGGGTAACGCTGAGTAAAACAAAACTTACCCTTGCACCAGGCAAGAGCCAGAAATTGACAGCAACCATCGCTCCAAATGATGCAACGAATAAGAGTTTAACATGGAAGTCCAGCAATGATAAAATTGCAACCGTAACGAATGGTAAAGTAACTGCTAAGAAAGCAGGAACAGCAACGATCACTGTCAGCAGCAAAGAAAATAAAGAGATCAAGGCAACCTGCAAGGTAACAGTAAAAATAGCAGTGACTAAGGTGAAGTTAAACAAGTCAAAACTGACATTAGGTACAAAGGAAACCTTTGCCTTGAAAGCAACGATAACGCCGAAAAATGCAACCAATAAGAAGGTAAGTTATAAGAGCAGCAAAAAGACAGTTGCAACGGTATCTTCAAAAGGAAAAATTAAGGCGTTAAAGAAAGGAAAGACGACCATCACAGCAACCGTAGACGGAAAGAAAGCAACTTGTGTTGTGACTGTTAAGGCCGCACCTAAGAAAATTACCTTAAATGCCAAGAAGAAGACCTTGAAGAAAGGAAAAACCTTCCAGCTTAAAGTGAAACTTCCCAAGAATACAGCAAGCAATAAGATTACTTATAAGAGCAGCAACAAGAAGGTTGCCACGGTATCTTCAAAAGGAAAAATTAAGGCGGTGAAAAAAGGAAAGGCGATTATTACAGCAACAACTTTTAATAAGAAAAAAGCAACCATTAAGATTACAGTAAAATAATGGAAAAATTATTTGGGGCATGAATTTTCATGCCCCATTAATTCTGTGAGTTTTGTTGGAAGCGATTTTATCGGCTTATAGATTTTTGATACTTTTGGAAGAAAAACCAAGCTAAGATAAGGCATATTATTATCCCAACAGTATAAGGGATGATAAGAAAAAAGGCGATGCTTGCCGGAGCGCTAAAACCTTGATATACAATCATCCACTGCAGATTACAGTAGTTGTATGCGACGGTGGCGGCACAGAAATTTGACAATAAGATTGCCAGACCAAGAAAGAAATATGATAAGCGTTTATATTTCTTCATTTTAAGTTGCCTCCTATTCTATAGGCATAAGATCAATTATTTCTATAACATGTTTGTTGTGTGTTCGAAATAGTTATGATTTTTCTATTTTTTCTGTGTTTCTAGTGGTTTTACTTAAAATTGATTTTAAAGTCAAATACCCCGCAGCAAGCTGACGGGGTATGTCTTAACTTGTTTTAGCGAGTGCGCCTCAAGGGGCGGGGGATTTGTACCCACAGGGCACTTATCCTCGCGGGAATAAAAGCCAGTATTATTCAAATACCTTAAATTCATAACCTTGTGCCCGGGTTTGGTCGATAAAATCGCCTAATATCTGGGTATTAGTTTCAGATTCCGCATGTAATAAGTAGATGGCGCCTGGGTGCAGGCGGTCCATAATCTTCTGTAAACTTTCTGTAGGATCTGGCTGGTTTTCAACATCATAATCTAAATATGCAAAACTCCAGAATATACTTTTATAATTTAAGTTATTTAAGAGAGCCAATGACTGTTCACTGAATTTTCCGGCTGGATAGCGGAATAAATGCATATCGTAACCAAATTGATCTTTGACATACTGATGATTTTCTGTCACCTCATTTGTTTGCTGGGCGATATCTTGAGAGGGTAATCCAGCAGCAGGATGTGTCACACTGTGGTTGCCGACCTCATGTCCCTCATCAATCATACGCTGTACCAATTCTGGATTCTGTTTGGCATAAGCTTTGGTGATAAAGAAAACAGCATGTACATTTTTTTCTTTTAAAGTGTTTAGGATACGTTCCGAACAGCCGTATTCATAGCCTTCATCTATCGTCAGATAAATCACCTTTTTTTCCGGTTCATCAGAGATAAAGTAGGCATTGTATTTGCCGTATTTTTCTTGATACTGCATGCATCCTGCTGGTCGATTCCACTGATCTAGATCGCCGCCTTGTCCCCAATCCAGGCCTGTGGTGTCTAATCCATTTAAATCAATCTGCTGGTTTTCCAGCACAATACCATTTTTGGTGGGACGTTCGTCAAAACCCTCTGGATTATCGAGATCGGCAACGGTAAAGTCATCTTTTTTTTCTTGTTCCGCGGTATCGGTATCGTCGGAGTTGTCCTTCTCATCATCTGTTTCATTTTCTTTATTGTCCGCGGAATCGGAAGGTTCTTCTGTTTGATCGGATGATTTGTCATTGTCATCTGATAGATTTTCCGAGGAGAGATCTTTTTTAGAATCAGCAACTTGTGATTCTGTCTGTGTACGATCTTCCTCTGTTTTTGGTGATTTTTTAAGTGCATTTGTAATACCAAACACTGCCAGAATAATGACAGCTATTGGTATTACATAGACCATAATACGCGCAGTATTGTTTTTCTTTCTTCTTCGTCTTTTTCTTCGTCGGTTATCCATTTTTCTTTCTGCCTTTCTTTCTATAATTTAATGGCGCAGAGAAGGCCATAATTCAAGTATCATTATATACTATTACAGATAGTTTGGCACGCACAAAAATAAAAGAAATAGTTTGAATTTTCTTAAAGATTTATTAATATTTTCCTTTTTATGGAAAAGCAGAGTTTATTCTATATCGATAAGATTGCCCAAGAGGGCATTTTAAGGTGCAGAATTTCTGGTCGTGAGGAAACGCAACGATTAATTGAGTTTCTTCATAAGGCGATTTTTGGTGACAGAAACATATTGCTCTGTAAGCGGATCATATACGTCATTATAGCAATTACGGATTCGCTGCAGCGCAGACTGTATTTCCTCCTCGGAGGGTTTTTTTATGTGTGGGACAGTTTTGCCTTTTCTTTCCCTTTGCACATATTCTTCTTCTGATTTTGTAAGATAGTGATTTATCTGTAATTTATGATGGGTTCCGTCAAAAAATTGTGAACCTAGGATAATGGAGCCATTTTCACTTGTACAATAGAACCCTGTGATATAATTCATATGGTGTGGATTACATGATTGAACTGTACGTGGATTACAGATGGTTTTTATATAAAAATTAAGAGTTTCAGAGTCAGCCGCTCTGTATTTATAATTTTCTATTACTAACCCCTTAGGTTTCTTTTGATGATGAGAAGTTCCATATACTTTCCAGTTGATTCCAATGCCGCCGCAATGTACACCAAATACAGAGATACGTTTTTCGCATATTTCAAAAATTTCATTTATCCATGTAGGTAAATTGATATTTTCTGCGGGAGCTAAAAATTCATCTGCGTCAATAAATCCCATGTAAAGCGTATCATATTTAAAATGTTCTATTGCATGATTATATGCTGATATTTGTACATATTGGCCAGGCCACCAGATATAAGTAACCTGCCCATTTTCTATATATGGGGCTAATTTTTCTCTCGTATTATCTGTACTTTCGTTGTCGTATATGTAAATATGTGAGATTCCCAGCATGAGATGGTACTCCAGCCATTCTTCAATATAGTTTCCTTCGTCGCGTATTATGAGTACTAAGGACAATTTTTTATCTTCTATATGGATGCTTTGCCTAAGCGCCGACAACCATTCAGATATCTCATGTTGTAAATCATACAAAAAATTTACTTTTTCATTTGACTGAGTGTATTGGGAACATAACATACTGCATTTTTTAAAGTTGTGAAACAATGGTGTGTCCTTTAAATGGAATGCTGTTTCTATTTGATTACTGAAATCATTGATACATTGTTGAATTGTAATGATAGCATTTCGGTTTATATTATGTTTTTTTAGATTTTCAATTTGACAGATTGTTTTTTCCTGCATCGTTTTGGTAATATTAGCAAGTGAATCATAGCATTCTTGTATCATAATTGCCTCCAATATTTTTAGAAATGTTTTATAGGGATAGGGAATATTTTATTTATCTACAATTATTCATGAAATTGATTAGCAATCTATAGTATACAATATTAATAATTATAGCCTGAATTTTTTGAGTACATTAGTGAAATATCACGAATATTATAAAGCTATATTTGTTTTTTGCAAAGAATTTTCTTTTTAATTTTCCTCTAAATAAAAGATGATATGTTCCAAAATATTGCAGAACTTCTATTTTTTATAATCAAATTCTAAAAACGTGTTCAAATGATTAAAAAAAGATTATAATGGAATTGTTTTAGAATTAAAATTTATAAAAAATCATAACAGAGGAACAGATAATGGAAGAATTGATATTGATTGTAGAGGATGATAATGACATCAGCCAGATGTTAAAAGAGCTTCTGACTGGTCAGGGCTATCAGACAGTCCAGGCCTATTCAGGGACAGAAGCATTGTTTTGTATGGAGAAACGGACGCCCCAAGCAGTGATTTTAGATTTGATGCTTCCAGGAATGAGCGGGGAGGAGGTACTTGCGCAGTTCAAAGCGCAATTCCCCCAAGTCGGAGTGATCGTCTCTTCAGCAAGAGATGATGTACATACCAGAGTGGAATTACTGCGTGCTGGCGCGGATGATTATCTGGTGAAACCATTTGACACAGAGGAGCTGCTGGCAAGGCTTGAGGCTGTGCTGCGCCGTAGTCGAAAGGAATCAGAGTCTGTAACAGGGATGAAAGATAGAGTATTGGAATACAAAAATATACGAATTCAACAGGAACATATGCAGGTACAGGTGAAAGGGCAGGAAGTAACTCTGACAAAACGGGAATATTTGATTTTGGAACTGTTAATGAGTTATCCAGGGAAGGTATTTACCAAGAGTAATATTTATGAATCGGTCTGGAAAGAAGAGTTTTTGGGGGAGGACAATGCAGTTAATGTCCACATCAGCAATATCCGCCAGAAGCTCTCTAAAATTTGTCCAGAAGAGACGTATATTCAGACGGTATGGGGAATTGGGTTTAAGATGGGGTAATCTATGAATTTTTAAAACTTTATACTTTCTTTATGATTTGCCTAAAGTTTCTAAAAGTGTCGTTGTTATACTGTATTTGTAAGACAGAGGAAGTCAGGAGGAAAGCTTATGGACTATGTATTAAAGACAGAAGGGATTACCAAGGCGTATGGGGGCAAGCTTGTGGTTGATCATGTAAATATGCATGTGAAAAAAGGTGATATCTATGGATTTATCGGCAAAAATGGCGCTGGAAAGACAACATTTATGCGGTTAGTGGCCGGACTTGCAGCTCCATTGGAGGGGAACATGGAACTGTTTGGTTCCAGAGAACTGGAAAAGCAGCGCGTGAGGATTGGATCGTTGATTGAACAACCAGGAATTTATGATGCGATGACAGCATGGGAAAATATGGAGATTATGCGCAGAAATTTTGGCATTACAGACAAGCAGGCCACAGATCAGATGTTGGAATTTGTGGGACTGTCCAAGGCGGGAAAGAAAAAAGTGAAAAATTTTTCGCTTGGTATGAAGCAAAGACTGGGGATTGCAATTGCTTTGTATCGAAATCCTGATTTTTTAATCTTAGATGAACCGATCAATGGGCTGGATCCAGAGGGAATTATAGAAATGCGGGATTTGCTGCTGAAACTTAATCAAGAAAAACAGATTACGATTTTAATATCCAGTCATATTTTAGGGGAACTTTCTAAGATAGCTACCAATTACGGAATTATCAAGGAGGGAGCCTTGATTGAAGAATTTGAGTCAGATGAGCTTAAGAGCAGATGCAGAAGATGTCAGAAGTTGGTGGTGGATGATGTGGAGCTTGCAGTTACTATTCTCGAAGAACGATGCCATATTACCAACTATGATGTGCCAGAGCCGGGGATGATTCGAGTATTCGAGAGTTTAGAACATTCTTGGCAATGGAATCAGGAGCTTGTGCAGGGAGGTGTCAAGCTGATGGAGAGTTATCTCACAGGGCAGGATTTGGAAGGCTATTTTATGGATTTATTGGGAGGTGCAAAATATGTCTAACTTACTGAGTGCAGAACTTTACAAATTAAGGAAAGGTAAATCTCTGTTTTTGGGGTTACTGGTAGTGGCAGGGCTTGTATTACTCTTATATATCTCTTTGTTGATGGTTGACAGGATTAAAAGTGGAGAAATGGGCAATGGCACAGGCGGGGTGATCGTTTTTGAAAGCAGCGAGACCATGACTGGAGAATTAGGGGCGGAATCTATGATGCAGGAGGTAGGAATTGCAGGCGTGCTGCAGCAGATATTTAGCGGTCATTTTTCAGGATTGATTTTGGCAGTGATTGTCAGTATTTTTGTAGTCAAAGAATATGGAACTGGTGCAATAAAGAATTTAGTTGGCAAAGGATATTCCAGAAGCACCATTTTTCTAAGTAAACTGTTATCAACGATTTTACTCACTATCTTTTTTCATCTGGCGGCGGCAACCATATCTATTTTGATTGGCATTCCTTTTTTGGGAGAGGAAGGGCTCTCGATGACAAATTGGATGGATGTAGCGCTCTATATAGGGCTGCAACTTTTATTTGAGATTACAGCGGCAGGGGTTTTTGTGCTGATTGGAGAACTTACCAGAAACTTGGCCGCGGCGATTGCTGTTTGTATTGGTGTATTATTGTTTTCTACGAGTCTTACCACGTTGCTTGATCTTTTATGCCATCGGATAGGATTTCAGCCGACAAACTATTGGTTTTTGGATTTAATGTCAAACTGTCCACTGAGTGAATTTGAGGCGGAATTTGTGGGGCGCAGTGTGATAGTTTCAATGGTATGGTTTGTATTGGCGGCGGTTTTGGGTGTAATTCATTTTCAGAGAACTGATGTAAAGTAAGAAGGATGATATGGATATGGAACCAATATTGTGGGGTGTGAGTCTTTTACTGGCAATGGCAGTCGGAGTTTTGTCGTTTTATCTCTGGCGTTTTCGCAGACAAGTGAATCATATTAGTGAGCAGTTAGAATTTTTGGAGACAGAGGACAGCAATTTTTTGCTGACCTCTGTCTGTGCAGTTGGAAAAACACCAGAGATGATCAATCATATAAATCATGTATTAGAACAATTGAGACAGGAACAGCGCAGGCTGCGAAGGACGAATAAAAGCTATAGGGAGAGCATTACTGGCATTTCTCATGATATCCGCACACCCTTGACCTCGGTCAAGGGATATGTGCAGATTTTGCACAAAACAGAGCTAACACAGGAAAAGCGTACAGAGTATACTAGAATTGTGGAGCGCAGGCTGGAGGAATTGAGTAATATGTTAAACCAGCTTTTTGAATATGCAAGGATTGAGGCCGGAGAATTGGTATTAAATATGGAGAAAGTTAATGCAGGAAATTTGTTTACTGAAATTATCTCTATGTTTTATGAAGATTTTTTGAAAAAAGGATGCGAGCCAGAGATTGAAATTGTTCCAAAAGCATTATTTATTCAGGCAGACAGACATGCTTTTTCTAGGATCTTGGAAAACCTGATTAAAAATGCCTTGGTACACGGCAAAGGAAAGTATCATTTTTGTTTGCATTCCAAGGAGGGAATGGCAGTGCTTCTCGCATCTAATGAGACAGACAGCATTGAGGAGAGTGATTTAGAACGGATTTTTGAAAGGTTTTATACCACAGATCTATCTAGAAGCCGTAGAACCACAGGATTGGGGCTTGCGATAGCCAAAGAACTTACGGAACAGATGGGGGGAACGATCCGAGCATATTTTGAGCGTGAGTATTTTACAGTGGAGGTATGTCTGCCATTGATAATGATGGAAAGATCATAGCAGATTTTTATCTCATTGGAGAAAACGCCTACTGCTATAAACTGTTTGTTTACAGTGACACTGATGCTGTGGTCTGTTGTATCACTGGCTGGGGTATCTATATTTCTTTATTTCGATTTTTAATAATTTTTTCATATTTTTTATAAGAAAAGTTTATGATTTTTTCGGGAAAATCTGGTATACTGTACGGGAAAGGCAGAGGTAAATGGGATAGCTGTCTGAGGTGAATATATGATCAGACAGGTAGTTATCTGCCTGATAGGAGGATAGTAACAATCGATGACAAACGAAGAATATTATACATTTATCCAGCCCTATGAGGATGCAAAGGAGGTGTTGCTGACCAGACTGCACGTACTAAAGCATAATTTATATGGGGTTGCCGCTGGGCAGCCAATCCATAATATTCAGAGCCGGATTAAGAAAAAGGCCAGTTTGGAAGATAAACTGAGGAAAAAGGAGAAAGAACCTACTGTAATGAATGCCAAGGACTATCTGCAGGATATTGCGGGAGTTCGAGTCATCTGTTATTTTGTGGATGATATCTATAATTTAGTGGATGCCTTAAAGCGTCAGTCCGATTTGATTGTGGTACGAGAAAGTGATTATGTCAGTAAACCAAAGCCGAATGGATATCGCAGTTATCATGTGATTGTGGGGATTCCAGTGTATTGTCTGGATGGGATGGAGTATTTTCCGGTAGAAATTCAATTTCGCACAATGTCAATGGATTTTTGGGCAAGCATGGAGCACAGGATTCTCTATAAGATGGAGCGCAAGGACAAAGATAAGCTGGCGGCGGAATTAAAAAATTATGCAGATATGCTGGTGGAGATAGAGAGTCGTTTTGAACTGCACAGTGAAGGCAAACAATGGCAGGGGCAGACAACGCAGCGCAAAGCGATTTGAGGTGAGTGTATGTATTATTTTTTATATTCCACAATCGCGCTGTTTTTGGGGATTTTGGTAGATCTTTTGATCGGAGATCCAAAGGGCTGGCCGCATCCGGTAATAGCGATTGGCTGGTTGATTGCTCATCTGGAACGATCGTTGCGCCGCCTGTTTCCAGAGACCAAAAGAGGAGAACGGCTGGCAGGTATCGTATTGACTGTGATGGTTGTTGGGATATCAATATTGCTACCGGCAGCAGTTCTCTGGTGCAGTTATCGCCTTCATCCAATGGCAGGAATTTTGGTTGAGGCCTGGATCTGCGGCAGGCTTTTGGCAGCAAAGTCCTTAAAAACAGAGAGTATAAAAGTTGCATATGCATTGGAGCGCGAGGGATTGGCAGCAGGCAGGCAGGCAGTCTCCATGATTGTGGGAAGAGATACAGAACGATTGGACGAAGCAGGTGTGATCAGGGCGGCAGTGGAGACCGTTGCAGAAAATACTTCTGACGGTGTAATTGCCCCCCTGCTTTTTATGGCCTTTTTTGGCGGTACAGGAGGATTTTTCTATAAAGCGGTCAATACAATGGATTCTATGGTCGGATATAAGAATGATATTTATCAGTATTTTGGGACAGCGGCGGCAAAATGGGATGATTTTGTTAATTTTATTCCGGCAAGAGTGAGTGCAGTAATGATGACAGCAGCCAGTTTTTTTTGCGGCAGAAAGATGCGGGAAGCCTGGCGAATTTTTCGGCGAGACAGGTTTTGTCATGCCAGCCCTAATTCCGCACAGACGGAGGCAGTGATGGCAGGCGCTCTGCAGATACAGCTTGCAGGTGAGGCCTGGTATTTTGGGAAAAGATATCAAAAGCCCACAATTGGCGATGATATCCGTCCGGTGGAACTTGCGGATATTGCCAGGAGCAACCGTCTGATGATGGCTACATTTTTTTTGACAGCGGCAGTGGTGTTGGCACTTAAATTTGTCTGTGTATTTTGGGCTGTAACATTTTTTTGATTTTACAAAGTATTGCAAAATAGGGAAATTCTAAAAATAAATGTATATAGAAACAATTTTTCATATTCTATAAAACCTGTGGGCAATAAAGAAATGAAAAATCTATGTTGAAGAAAAAATGAATCTCCAAACCGTATAGTTGTACAGTCTGGGGATTTTTCTTTACTTTATCGTGGTAAAGTATTAACTAAAATATTTGTTGCACTTGCCGCCATTATCTAGCCCTTTCTTCAAAAGAATTTGTGTTATTGTACAACAATATAATTTTGGAATCAAGGGTTCGTTGTATTTGGAAAACAAAATTGAAAATACTTTACGAAAAGTAATAATAGAGATATAATTATATCGAAAGAATGGCGAAGGAGAGGGCAGATGGCTTATAATGTGGAAAACGTATCAACACGGCGGCGATATCTATAATTATCCTAATTTTATAGATTTTTCTGCAAATATCAATTTTTTAGGAGCGCCATTTTCTGTATTAGACGCGGCTAGAAATGCTATGGAACGAATTGGTCATTATCCACAGGTTGGCTGGGGAAATCTGCGGCAGGCAATTGCGGAGTTAGAGCAGATAGAACCAGAGCAGATCATCTGTGCAAATGGCGCGGCGGAGATATTTTTTTCTTTAACCTTGGCGAAGAAACCGAAAAAAGCATTGATTTTTGCACCTACATTCCAGGAATATGAGCAGGCATTGCGCAGTGTGGACTGTGAAATTGTTTACCATTATCTGTGTGCAGCAGATAAGTTTGAAATGCAGGAGCTTCCCCCAGAGCTAGACCATAGCATTGATATGGTCTTTTTCTGTAATCCCAATAATCCAACGGGAGTGCTGACAAGGAGAAGTATGCTGAAAAGGCTTTTGCAAAGATGTGAGCAGGTAGGAGCCGTTCTTGTGATAGATGAATGTTTTTTGGACTTTACAGGGAGGGCAGAGGATTATACCATGAAAGATTTACTGTCACAGTCCGGAAACTTGTTTGTAGTAAAAGCGTTTACGAAAACTTTTGCGATTCCAGGATTGCGGTTAGGTTATGGGCTGTCGGGAAACTATGATCTGCTGCAGCAAATCAGAAGCGTGACACAGCCTTGGAATGTGTCTGTCCCAGCACAGGCGGCAGGAATCGCAGCTGCCAGAGAAAAGGATTTTTTAGAGATAACGGCGCGGGCAGTGGAGCAGGAGAGACAGTTTTTCTTGGAGCAGCTTTCCAAGGTTCCCTCTGATGAGAACAAATTGTATTTTATTGAAGTTTATGGATATGCAGCAAATTTTATTTTTTTTCGCAGTATTCCAGGATTGGAGCAGAAGTTTAAGGAAAATAAAATTTTAATACGTAACTGTGACAATTTTCCAGGACTTTGTGAAGGATGGTATCGGATTGCGGTGCGCACCAGGCAGGAAAATGAAAGATTTGTCCAGGTTCTATATCAAATCATACAAGAAATTGAGAATAAGACTGATAATTGTGAAATATAGTCGGTTTAATGGTTTTCTTTTATGTATTATAGATTATGGGATAATGTTGTTTGTAAATTTTTCTAGGTTTTCTCATTTCCAAAGGGAAATGAGTTTCGTCTATGTCAATGAAAGGGTTTTATTTATGAAAATTGCAGTCATACAGGCCAGTTCACAAAAAGAGAAGAATCTGTTATTATATCAGAGTGTGCAGAATGCGGTCAGTAAAAAAGATGATCAAGTTGTGAATTTTGGGATTTTTCAAGAGGAAGAGGCGGCAAGAAAGCAGAGGGATACAAAGCTGTTAAAAGAAATTAATCACATATCCAAGCGTACATTAGTGGAAATATTTCCTGAATTAAGTCATGATTTAATAAAAAGTGCTGTGGAGCGTAAACTTGTCATGGCTTATATTATGGGATATGGCACGAATGAAGACTTAAAAACTTTGTTGCAAGGCTATCTGTGAGACAAGATGGTTTTAGACACAGATTATGGTGGGCATTGGCAGGAAGGAAAGCGGTATGGCTAAGAATATCATGATACAGGGCACGATGTCCAATGCGGGAAAAAGCCTGCTTGTGGCGGGGCTGTGCCGAATATTTCGGCAAGATGGTTTTGTGACGGCGCCATTTAAATCACAAAATATGGCGTTAAATTCTTTTATCACAGAAGAAGGATTAGAAATGGGACGTGCACAGGTGGTACAGGCGGAAGCGGCAGGCGTATCCCCGTCTGTTTTTATGAATCCAATTCTGCTAAAGCCAACCAATGACACGGGTTCTCAAGTGATTGTAAATGGTGAAGTAATAGGGAATATGAATGCCCGAGATTATTTTACTTATAAGAAGGAACTGGTTCCCGATATTTTAAAGGCCTATCAGCAGTTGGAAAGACAGTTTGAACGGATTGTAATAGAAGGAGCAGGTTCACCAGCCGAGATCAATTTAAAGCAGGATGATATCGTAAATATGGGGCTGGCAAAACTTGTGGATGCGCCGGTATTGTTGGTGGGGGACATTGACAGAGGAGGCGTATTTGCCCAGCTTGCAGGCACAGTGATGTTGTTAGAACCTAAGGAGCGGGCGCGGATTCAAGGCATGATCATCAATAAATTTCGCGGAGATCAGAGTATTTTAGATCCAGGTGTCGAGATGATTCAAGAAATTACAGGCATTCCCGTGGTGGGCGTAGTACCTTATATGCAGGTGGATATTGAGGAGGAAGACAGCCTTACTGGACGTTTTGCAGCAGAGAATCCAGCAGGGCTTATAGATATCGCGGTCATTCGTCTGCCCAGAATTTCTAATTTTACAGATTTTGCAGTGTTTGAACAGATGGAACAGATAAATCTGCACTATGTGACGAGTGCCGGACAACTTGGGCAGCCAGATATGATTCTTCTTCCAGGGACCAAAAATACCATATCAGATTTGAAATGGTTAAGGCAAAATGGCTTGGAGGCAGCGATATATAGAGCTAAGGAACGGGGAAGTGTGGTTTTTGGGATTTGCGGCGGCTATCAGATGTTGGGGATGCATATTTCTGATCCAGAACAAGTGGAGGAGGGTGGACAGTTAAGAGGAATGGGACTGCTGCCAGTAAATACTACATTGACCAGAGAAAAGACCAGAAGCCAGGTACAGGGATGTTTGGGAAAGCTTACTGGCGTCTTGGAATGTTTATCAGGGATTCCATTTGCAGGATATGAAATTCATATGGGGCGGACAGAACTTGACGAAATGCAAGGGGCTGCTGTGGCAGAAATACAACAACAAACATATAGAATGGATGGCTGCTGTAAAGAAAATGTGTATGGTACTTATATTCATGGCATTTTTGATGAAGAGGGTGTTGTCAAGGCCATGCTGGCATCACTTGCAGAGCGAAAAGGCATTACTTTAGGCAATTTGACACAAATGACCCGAAAGGAATATAAAGAGAGTCAATATAATTTGCTGGCAGATACTCTGAGGAAGCATTTGGATATGGAAAAAGTTTATCAGATTATGGAAAAGGTGGGGAAATAATAATGAAAATAGAGCTAGAACAAGTGCTTCCACAGGAAATCGAAGCGCGCAGTTTTGAATTGATCACGGAAGAAATTGGAGAATTGCAGATGGAAGAGGGCTATGCGTCAATTGTAAAACGTGTGGTTCATACCACGGCAGATTTTGATTTTATAGAAAATCTAGTATTTTCTCCAGGAGTGCTGGAACAAGCTCTGGATGCTTTACGGCAGGGAGCTTGCATTGTCACAGATACGCAAATGGCAATGGCAGGTATTAACAAAAAAGCCTTGAAGGCTCTGGGGATAGAGGTTTATAATTTTATGAAAGACGCAGATGTGGCAAAGTTGGCCAAGAAAAATCATACAACTCGGGCGGTGGCATGTATGGATAAAGCGGCAGCGTTGGAGCGTCCAGTGATTTTTGTAATTGGCAATGCGCCTACCGCTTTAATACGCATTTATGAGCTGATACAGGAAGGACGGGTTGCGCCAAAGCTAGTGATTGGAACGCCAGTAGGATTTGTCAATGTAGTGCAGTCAAAGGAGCTGATTTTATCGCTGCCCATTCCCTATATTGTTTCTCGAGGTAGAAAGGGCGGCAGTAATGTGGCGGCTGCGATTGTCAATGCATTGCTGTATATGCTGTATGACCGTGGCAATCAGTGTTTGGCGGAGAGAGAATTATGAATTTAAAAATGGCAGGAATTGATTTTACAAGAGCGGATATTGATATTAGACAGCGTTTTTCTTTCACCAGAAAAGCGATTGCAGAGTCAATGGAACAGTGCAGGCAGCGAGAAGAAATACAAGGATGTGTATTTCTCTCTACTTGTAATCGGATGGAGCTGTGGCTCAGTCTTGTGGAGGGGGCACAATTTGTGCTTCCTGATTTTTTGTGCAGTTTGAAGGGGCTTTGCGCAGATCATTACCGAGAATATTTTGTGATACGGGAAAATGAAGAGGCTGTGGAACATTTATTTTTTCTCAGTGCTGGAATGAAGTCTCAGATTGTAGGGGAGGATCAGATCTTAACACAAGTCAAGGAGGCGCTGGTATTTGCCAGAGAGCAGGAAGGCACCGATCAAGTGCTGGAAATGTTGTTTCGCAGAGCAGTCACCGCGGGGAAGCAGGTAAAAACAAATGTTACGATGGATAAGGCCAACTATTCAGCAGCACACCAGGCAGTGGCATTTTTAAAAAGGAAAGGTTCAAAGTTTGCGCACAAAACTTGTCTTGTGATTGGAAATGGAGAGATGGGGAAGCTGACAGCACAGACATTGAGGGAAGAAGGGGCAGACGTCACTGTCACTGTGCGGCAGTATCGAAGCGGTATGGTGCAGATTCCACAGGGGGCCGAAAGAATTGATTATGGTGATCGTTACCAATATATTCCAGTCTGTGATTTCGTTTTCTCTGCAACGGCAAGTCCCAATCTGACAATTACAAGAGAGAATTTAGAAGCCTGCAGGAAACATCAAATAGAGCAGAAACAGGCATGTGAAGTACAGAGTGATCAAATAGAGCAGAAGCAGGTATGGGAAACACAGAATTTACAGTCAGTATGTGGAAAATCTATAAAAGAGAAACAGATTTTTGTGGATTTGGCGGTACCGCGCGATATGGAGCCAACGATTGCTAAGATCGAAGGGGTATCTTATTATGATATGGACAGTCTGCCGGTGGAGATGCAGTCTCAGGAAATGCACAGCCAGTACAAAAAGGCGAAACATATTTTAAGACAGGAGATTCAGAGTTTTTTTGATTGGTATCAGTGTCGGGATTTGGTTCCCAAAATTCAGGGAATTGGAGCCAATACAGCGGCAGAGCTGGTATGGCGGATGGGAAAATATCTCAAAGAAATAAATTTGCCGGATGCGGACAAGGAAAATCTTCAAAAGTACCTGGAGGAGACAGCAGGGAAAGTGGTAAATAAATTATTATTTGAATTAAGAGATCAGATGGGGCCGGAAAGTATTAGGAAAATTGTGGAAATATTGGAATAAATATCATAAGTAATAGAAAGACGTTATCAAAAAAATAAATATTGATTTATTTTATTGAATATAGAAAGAAATTAGAGTAGAACAAAAGTTGAATTTATATTTAAGATAAAAACAGAATAGATGAAATACTCAAATTGAAAGAAATTAGGAGGAAAGAAGTATTATGGAAATGTGGGATATTTATGACAGCAAGAAACAGCGGACGGGACGTACTATGAAACGAAATGACTGGTGTCTGAAAGATGGAGAATATCATCTTACCGTGTTGGGGGTGGTGATGCGTCCAGACGGCAGATTTCTGATTACCAAGCGTGTGATGACAAAGGCTTGGGCGCCTGGATGGTGGGAAGTTTCCGGCGGAGCTGTGATGGCTGGAGAGAGTTCTAAGGAGGCCGTGATTCGGGAAGTAAAAGAAGAAACGGGATTGGACGTCTCAGGTTGTGGGGACGGCTATCTCTTTACTTATCATCGGGAAAATCCAGGAGAAGGGGATAATTATTTTGTAGATGTATATCGGTTTGTATTGGATTTTGAGGAGTCAGAACTCTCACTGCAGGAAGAAGAGACGGCTGGATATATGCTGGCAGATCGTTCCCAAATTGAGGAGTTTGCATCACAGGGGATTTTTCTGCATTATGATAGTATTAAACAGGCATTTTCAGTGGAGGAGAAATGACAACTTATTTTCCGTTGTTTTTTAATATGGAGGACAGAGAGATTCGGGTGTTTGGAGGCGGAAACATTGCTGCAAGGCGTGTGAAAATGTTGTTGGAATTTGGCGCCAAGGTATCTGTGGCTGCGCCCCAAATGACAGAGGAGCTTAAAAAGCTGGCACAGCAACAAGAAAAATTGTCTTTGGAATATCGCAGATATCGTTGTGGGGAATTGACCAGAGAGTGGCTTGTGCTTGCAGTCACAGACGATCTAGCTGTGAATGATATGATTTTTGAGGAGTGCCGCAAGAAACAGATTTTCGTAAATGTAGCTTCAGACAAAGAAAAATGTGATTTTTATTTTCCAGGGATTGCCAAGTCGGGGAATATCACAGTGGGCGTGACAGCGGGAGGTACAAATCATCACAAGGCTGCACAAATCACCGAAAAAATACGTGGGCAGCTTTCTGAATGGGAATAGGAAAAGGAGAGATCATAGTGCAGAAAATAAGGATTGGTACCAGAGAAAGTCGATTGGCAGTAATTCAGGCACAATATTTGGCGGAGTATATCCGTTGTTCCTGTCAGGAGCTGGAACCAGAGCTGGTGACGATGAAGACTACAGGCGATCGGATTTTAGACCGCACATTAGACAAAATTGGCGGAAAAGGGCTGTTTGTCAAAGAATTAGATCGGGCGCTTAGAGAACAGCGCAGTGACGTTTCTGTCCACAGTCTTAAGGATGTTCCTATGGAGACACCAAATGATTTACCGCTGCTTGGTTTTTCTAGGAGGGAGGACGCCAGGGATGTCTTGGTTTTGCCGAAGGGTGTCAAAGAATTAAATCTGCATTTACCATTGGGATGCTCCAGTGCAAGGCGTAAAATACAATTACAGAGATTGTTTCCCAAAATGGAGATCAAGAGCATTCGCGGCAATGTCCTAACCCGTCTGCAGAAATTAGATCAAGGCAGGTACAGCGGACTGGTGCTTGCAGCAGCGGGTTTGAAGCGTCTGGGGCTTACCGAACGAATTAACAAGTTTTTCTCTGTTGAAGAAATATTGCCGGCAGCCGGTCAGGGAATCTTGGCTGTCCAGGGCAGACAAGGTGAGGATTATCAATATCTACAAGGGTTTTTTGATAGAGACAGTACTTGGTGTGCTCTGGCAGAGCGCAGCTTTGTCCAAGCGCTGGAGGGTGGGTGCAGTTCGCCGATCGCCGCCTATGCGGTGACAGAACCAGGAGAATGGCTGTGTTTGACTGGTTTGTATGCACAGGAAGGAAGCAGTGAATATCAGATTGACACGATAACTGGAGAGAAGGAAAATGCAGAAGCTCTGGGCAGAGAGCTTGCGGAAAAGATAAAATGAAATTAGAATGAAAATGTTAGTAAGGAAAGTGAGATAGGAGAAATGATATGTGATTACGAAACTCAATGATTTTGAAACTTAGTAGTTTCGAAAATACCAAGGAGAAATTATAAAGAGGGGGAAAGTGAGTGATTACAATAGGAATATGTGACGATGAACAAAAAAGTCGTGAAATATTACTAAGTTTTTGTAGACAGCTCTTTGTTGATAAAGAAAATTATGAGATCAAAGAATTTGTTTCTGGAGAGGAAGTTCTAAAGAGTGAAAAAACGGATATTTTGCTGTTAGACATTGAAATGTGTGGAATAGACGGAATTGTTGTGAAGGATGAACTTCAAAATCAAGGGGAAGAGGTAGACATTCTTTTTATCACCAACTATAGTGAACGTATGCAGGAAGCCTATGGAAAAAATGTTTTTGGATTTTTACATAAACCTTTGCAGTATCTTGAATTTCAAAAGGAAATGCAGAAAATTATAAAAGATTTAGAAGCTAGATATAAATCTGTTTTGATTAGAGGAATAGATAGATACCGAACCATTTACATGAGAGATATTGTCTATATTAAAGTTTATGGAAAATATGTGAAAGTACATACTGTCTTAGAGGATAATGTGTTTTTTGACGACAGGAATATGAAAGATTGGGAAAAAAGATTGAAAAACAGCGGATTTGTAATGCCCCATCAAAGTTATCTGGTAAATTTGTTCTGGATTGAAACGGTAGGAAAAGAAAGTGTTCTCTTGAAAAATGGAGAAGCTATTAATATCAGTCGAAGAAAAAAGAATATATTTATGGAAGAGTATATGAAGTATATACTAAAATATGCAAAGTAAAAATAAATGTTCAATATGACCACTTTTTTCTGCAAGTAACCAACTTTTCTCAAAGAGTAGAATGTGAATTACTTCTAGTTTATAATAAAATAAAGTAAAGTAATGTAAGGGGGGATATGCTATGGTTTTTGAAAATGAATAAAAAGAAACAATGTATTTATTTTTGAAAGGTTCACTCAGGAGATTTCTTACAAAAAACAAAATTCTCAATGAAAGAAGAATACTTATGAAAAAAATGATTGCAATTTTATTATCTTTTGTTTTAATGTTTTTTGTATTGAATGCAGTTCTTCCTGGAGATGTAGGTACTGCTATTGGTCTTTCTGTTTCTGTAATTTTAAATTTTCTTGGTGGAGAAAGTGCCTATGTAAGTGCTCTTAAAACTTTTCTTAATTCTGGAAAATCAACAGCATATTTTAAATTGTGTCATTTTTCATTGTTTTTTTCTCACTTTCATATTTATTTTTTTCTGGAATTATATGGTTATTGTACCATATAATTCAGAATCATAATAGTATGTGTGAGAAAGATATTTCAAAAAAATATAGAATAAAAATAAATTTATAAAATTTATCCAAAAAGGAACTGTAACGATTATAAGTAACATTGCTGCGAAGGGCAATGACGGATATCAATCCAATATAAGCTTTTCAGAAAATAAAACCCAAGACAGCTGCATAAACAACATCCCCGAAAGTACAAATTGTACAATCGGGGACTTTGTTTTTAAAAAGTCAGCCTTTAATCAAAATAAAATAAATCCTCAAATTTTTTGTCTAGGGCAATACACAAGATCAAGGCCAGGGAATTGCCATAAATAGAATGGCGATGGCCCCAACAGCATAAATACTATTGATAACCGTGCAGATCTGCATCCATTTGTTTTTCACTTTGCCTATGGCGTAGATAAGGATGGAGAACACGCCTGAGAAAATCATAAAGGCCGCATAAGTAAAAATCAGAATCTCTGCTGTGGGTGATTCCAGCGCCCACTCAAAGGTTCGCAGAAACAAAATTGTCCAGGGAACAAACAGCATGATTGTGGCAATGGCAGTGTAAATTTTGTTTTTCATAATAGTTATCTCCTTTCAGATGCACCGAATCGAATACAGGAAACGGCAAGTGCGGTCACGGTAATCAGGGCGGCGGTTGGCAGCCAGGGAAGCCAGGCGATTTCTGTCTCAAAGATTCCTTTTGCTGCCTTTCCATAAGCTATCATCAATAAATAAAAAGGGTAACTCATGGGATAAAGAAACCAAAACTTTGTATTAATTATTAAAACGGAGGGTACTAGAGAGGCCAGCCCAAGGCCTACAGAAAAAACAGGCGCTTGGATCAACGTTGCAAACATCCATAATACAGCAGCTAGAGGAATTGCGCTAACATAGATTTTCAGAACTTCTGGAATGACATAGAGCGGTTCCAAGATGAAGTTGTAATTCCAAAGCTGTGAGACAATGGCAGAACTTAAATAATAAGTTCCAATGCTCAAAACCATCTGCAAAGCGGCAAGCAATAGCAATATAATAAATTTGGCTAGGCAGAATTTGGCGCTGCCTAACGGCAGGGAGAGCATTTTGAGGAGTCCCTTGTGGCTCCGTTCTGTCTGGACTAACAGTACTGTACAGATGACCAATGATGCGGGAATCATAAACCATGCCATCCCCATAAATCCTTGAATAAAGAAATTATATTCTGGGGTGATGGAGATTCCTTGCGGATCAAAATGGATTTCAGCGTTTACAATGCTTGGGATCCACATCATAATTACTGGTGCCAGCAAAATCAAGATGATTTTAGAACGGCGCAGTTTGGTCAGTTCCACGCCAATCAGAGACATAAAATTCATAAAAAATACCTCCTGACATTATCAAATATAAATGCTGCAATTCCAAAGATAATTGTTTCTGCTGCACAGATTAGCGTAAATATCCATTCACTTCCGTTTTGGGCGGCAAGCGCCAGTGTCTGATAGGGGGAATTGAACGGACAGAGGCTTAAAAAAAGATTTTCTTTGGGAAAAACGGAAACAGTAAATACTAAGATTACGCCAATCCCCAGAGAAATCCACATGTTTTGGCAGACGGAAGCAATCAGCATCATTAGTATGATGGTGGGTAAGGCTGCAATCAGTGAAAAACATAAGTTTTTGGCCAGCGCTGTCAACTGTAAATGATAATCTGGAAACCAGTGCATTGCACACAATTCCAATGCAGCAATTTCAAACAGCAGCATTCCCGCCAAAGCCAGCACAGTAACCGCAAATTTTCCCCAAAAGATCTGGTAGGTGCGAACGGGGAGAACAGCCATTTTCTGTGCGCCATTGTTGGCATATTCTGTGTGATAGATCATGCAGGCACCACAGATTATGGTGAGAATATTGAGCATGGCCATCATCTGCCAATTTGCATCCGTGAGGATGCGAAAAGGTTCTCCAGGCAGAGCGGTGAAAGTCTCAGAGCGAACCAGCATATTCAACAGCGGAAAGGCTGCTGCCAGGACTGCACCGCCTAAAAAAGCAGGCAGACAGCCAGTGCGTTTTAATTTCTTGATTTCCAGTAATAATATCATCTTATCTGCCCTCGCTTTCTGTTATCGTCGTCAATCATGGCCAGAAAAGTGTCCTCTAAATTATCTGTGGGAAATCCATTCGCCTTAGCAGTTTGTCTCAGTTGTTCCATAGTTCCCTCGAAAAGCAATTGTCCGTGGTTGAGAATGCCGATATCGTCTGCCATCAATTCCATTTCAGAGAGCAGGTGGGAGGAAACCAGTACAGTGCAGTTGAACTGTTGTGGCAGCGAGCGGATCAAGGAGCGGATTTCGTGGATGCCTACTGGGTCAAGACCGTTGGTCGGTTCGTCAAGAATCAGGATCGGAGGACGGCCAAGCAAGGCGCCGGCAAGCCCAAGACGCTGTTTCATGCCCAGAGAATATCTTTTGGCAAGCCGTTTTTTAAATTGTGTCAGTCCCACAAGTTCCAGGGCATCGGTAACACTTTGCCTGGGAAGGCCAAGAATTTTCCGGATGATATCCAGATTTTCTTCGCCAGTGAGATTGCCATAGAAGGCAGGGGCTTCAATAAAGGAACCAATCGTTTTTAAGATCGGTACCCGATCTTTGGGATAAGTTTTGCCGTCAATTTGAAAACTGCCGCCTGTAGGTTGTGTCAAGCCAAGAAAAAGCTTCATGGTGGTGGATTTTCCAGCACCGTTTGGCCCTAAAAATCCATAGACATGCCCCTTTTGGATATGCAGACTGATTTCATTTACTGCTGTGAAATCGCCATATGTTTTTGTTAAATTATTTGTTTCTATGATATTCATTTCACATCTCCTTTTCTAAGCAAAAATTAGGTTTTGTATTGATAAGAAAAGGATATACCATCAGCCTTACATTATCATTCCCGCTACTTTACATTTACTTTAAATTTAGTCGGGAGAAATGGAAAATTTCTTGATAAATGGTATAATATCGGCAGAAAACAAATTAATGTATTTGAAAACGGAAATAGAAAGAAGGTAAAAATATGTTCTCTTCTCAACTAAAAAATAGGCGCATACTGTTGGTAGATGATGAGCAGGCACTGTTGGATATGGCAGAATCGATCTTAAAAGAGGCTGGTTTTGAGAATATAAAAACTGCTGCAACGATCAGAGAGGCTGTGGAAATTACCAAAAGCTTTTTGCCGGAGCTGGCAGTTTTGGATGTGATGCTGCCGGATGGAAATGGTTTTACACTCTATGAAAAGCTGCGCACATTTACAGATATTCCGGTTTTGTTTCTGACGGCGTTTGGCGAGGATGCAGACCGAATACGGGGGTTGGAATTAGGTGCTGATGACTATATGGTCAAGCCCTTTTTGGGTAAAGAGCTTGTTCTTAGGATTCGTATGATATTAAAACGATATTATAGGGAAGAGGATCCGTTGGTGCAGCTTGCCGGATGTGAGATTGATTTTGCCAGAGCTGAGATCATAAAAGGTAAGGAGAGGCTGTCACTGACTGCCAAAGAATATAATATCTTGCAGGCACTGTATCGCAACGAGGGGAGAATTGTCACCATAGATCAGTTGTGTGAAGCTGCATGGGGTGAAAATCCCTATGGATATGAAAATAGCCTGATGGCACATATCCGCAGAATTCGTGAGAAGATTGAAATTAACCCCTCGAAACCAGTCTCTTTGGTTACGGTCAAAGGTTTGGGTTATAAATTGACTGTGAGGAGAGATTGATATGAAGGGTATGGCAAAATTGATTCGCCGTTGTGTGGGCATATTATCTGTCAGCACATTTTTGATTTTGGCGCTCAATGTATGTTTGTTTGTGGCGATTTCCATGAGACAGACGGCCAATGTTGGCCCCTGGACAACTGCCAAAGAGACAGCACAGGAGCTGCGGAAGGAAGAGGATGGGTATGTACTTTCGCGCAAGATGGAGATGGAGTTAGCGTCCGAACATGCCTGGGCGATTTATATTGACAATGAAACGTTGAAAGTAAAATGGCATACCAAAGAGCTGCCACAAACAGTTCCTATGAGTTATACAGCCTCAGAGATTGCGCAGTTGACCAGAGGATATATTGATGGTTATCCTACCTATACTGGAGGCACAGAAGATGGATTGATGGTACTTGGCTATCCCAAAGACCGCTATTGGAAACATATGACTCCCAGTTGGGATTATGACTTTATTAAAAATGTTCCTGGTACATTTTTATTTGTTTTGGGAATTAATATCGCTGCCATCAGTTTAATCTATCTTGTCACCAACACGAAATTTCTCAAATCTATCACACCGATTGCCCAAGCCATTGAGAAACTTCCTTCTGGTGAAGCGATAGAAATCAGCCAGAGAGGATTGCTCGCTGGACTGGCAGCAAAAATAAATCAGACAGCACAGATTTTACAGGCGCAGCAGCGGGAGTTACGAAGGAGAGAGATGGCGCGGGCCAACTGGATTTCTGGAGTGTCCCATGATATCCGCACGCCGCTCTCAATGGTGATGGGATATGCAGGGCAGTTAGCAGTAAATCCATTGTTGTCAGAGCTAGAGAGGGAGAGAGCAGATATTATTTGTCAGCAGAGTATTAAAATCAAAAATTTAATCAATGACCTCAACCTGGCATCCAAACTGGAATATCATATGCAGCCATTTTGTGAGGAGGCGGTCAGTCTCTGTGCTATTGTCAGGCAGAGCGCCGCAGATTTTATCAATTCTGACCCAGAAGGAAATTATAAAATAGAATTGGAAATTGCCGATAATCCAGAAGTTTACAGGGTGAGAGGTGATAAAAGATTACTTGCACGGGCAATTTATAATTTACTTGATAATTCCCGAACCCATAATCCCCAAGGTTGTTGCATACAGATAGACATACAAAAAGAAGCAGAGGCATGTATAATTACAGTAGAGGATGATGGCGTGGGAATATCTGAAGATAAGCTTAATAAGCTGCGGCATACTTCTCATTATATGATGGATGATACAGGAATAGAGGAGCCAAGACATGGGCTGGGGCTTTTGATTGTGCAGCAGATCGCCGCCGTACACAATGGGACGGTTTTCTTTGATTGTGGGAAATATGGCGGATTTAAAGTACAGATTAAAATTCCATTGTAAATGGTGAAAAATATACAAAGAAAAGTATTATGTAATATAAAGGGATGCTAAAAATGGACTGCCGTATCAAGAAAATTTTTGATACAGCAGTCTTTTTTCTATGTATATTTATGTTTACAGCACAGGATATGGTAAAAAATGGAAGGAACTGGAAAAATATGGAAATTTTTGTTGAGATGGAAGTGTGGAAGTAGTATAATAAAAAACGGTACAAAATTTACATCATATGGGGAGTAACCTTCGCCTTTAGGCAGTGCGCAACAAATCAATTCTTTAGAATCAAGAATGACAGAATTAAAAGTACAGATGGCAAAGAAGGTGAGACACAAGATGGTACGGCAATATCAAGAAGACAATGTATATGAAGCACTTCAAAAACGTTTTCATTTTTTATTTCAGGAATTTGAAAATATCTATGTTTCTTTTAGCGGAGGAAAAGACAGCGGTGTACTGTTGAATCTGCTGTTGGATTTTAAACGTGAGAATTATCCAGATCGTCAAATCGGTTTGTTCCATCAGGATTTTGAAGCACAGTATTCGGTGACAACTGAGTATGTGGAGCGGACATTTCGGCGTCTGGAGCGGGAAGTGGAACCATATTGGGTGTGTCTTCCTATGGCAACCAGAACAGCGCTCAGCAGTTATGAGATGTACTGGTATCCCTGGGATGATACGAAGAAAGATATATGGGTCCGTCCGATGCCAAAATATTCTTATGTAATCAATATGGCAAATCCATTTCACCATTATCGATATCGCATGCCTCAGGAGGATTTGGCCAAACAGTTTGGCAGATTCTACAAGGAACAGCATAGAAGAGGGAAAACCGTGTGTTTGCTGGGAATGCGGGCTGAGGAGTCTTTGCAGCGTTACAGCGGCTTTCTCAATAAAAAGTATGGATATCAGGGGGAATGTTGGATTTCCAAACAGTTTAAGGATGTTTGGTGCGCTTCGCCGATCTATGACTGGACAAACAATGATGTTTGGGCGGCAAATTATAAGTTTGGGTATGACTATAATAGTTTATATGATTTGTATTACAAGGCAGGGTTGAAGCCAAGTCAGATGCGTGTGGCTTCTCCTTTTAACGATTATGCTAAGGACAGTTTGAATCTGTATCGGGTTATTGATCCAGAGATTTGGACGAAACTGGTGGGACGCGTCCAGGGGGCAAATTTTGGTGCGGTATATGCCAGGACAAAGGCAATGGGATATCGGAATATTACATTGCCAGAAGGCCATACCTGGGAATCCTATACAAAATTTTTGTTGGACACTCTTCCAGTGCGACTGCGGAATAATTATGTGAAAAAATTTCGCACTTCAATTAAGTTCTGGCACGAGACAGGAGGCGGATTGCCAGAGGAGACAATCGAGGAACTTATAGATCATGGATATCATATTCAGAGGAATGGGGTGTCAAATTATACCGTAAACAAGAATTCTAGGATAATTTTTGTTGGAAAAATTCCAGATGATACAGACGATATCAAATCTACAAAGGATATTCCAAGCTGGAAACGGATGTGTTATTGTATCTTGAAAAATGATCATATCTGTCGTTTTATGGGATTTGGTCTATCTAGAAAGGAACAGGAACAGATTGATATCATACGGAGAAAGTACGGAGGATTTGTAAATGAGCGATAATAAATATAAAAGTCCTGCATATGAGGTAATATCAGTGCCTGTGGAGAAAATTGTGCCAAATACATATAATCCAAATGCTGTGGCACCGCCAGAGATGCGTCTGTTATATGACAGCATCAAAGAGGATGGTTATACAATGCCGATTGTCTGTTATTATTCTAAAGCACAGGATGTCTATGTGATTGTGGATGGATTTCACCGTTATCGGATTATGCTGGATCACAAAGATATTTATAAGCGTGAAAATGGAATGCTTCCAGTGACGGTGATTGATAAGCCTCTGTCCAACCGTATGGCAAGTACCATAAGGCATAATCGGGCGCGTGGAACACATGATGTGGATTTGATGAGTAATATTGTCAAAGAACTTCATGAAATTGGGAGATCGGATGCCTGGATTTCTAAGCACATGGGAATGAGCAGAGATGAGATCTTGCGTTTGAAACAGATTACCGGTTTGACAGCTTTGTTTCGGGATATTAAATTTGGACAAGCCTGGAAGCCTGTGGAGGAGGAAGAGGCGAGAAAAGCTCAGGAAGCAGCCCAAAAAGAGGAGATCGAGGAGGCGGAAGAGGCACTGGGAGAAGTGTAGTATAATTTACTTATGTTTCACAAATGGATTTTAATTATGCACCTTGCTACAAGAATTTTTTGTTCGTAGCAGGGTGCATATTATTTGGGCTTGCTGTCTTTGTTTATCGCTATTTTGTTATACCGTTAACAACTGGATATCTTGATAGAAGGAAGGATAGGAGATCGTCACACAATTGGCGTTATCTAATGTGGTTTCACCTTCTGCATTGAGGCCTGCTATGGTAAATGCCATTGCGATTCGATGGTCTTGGCAGGTGTGGATCTTAGTACCATGTAAAGGTTTGCCGCCTTCAATAATCATTCCGTCTGCGGTGGCTGTGATAGAGCCGCCCATAGCGCTCAGATTTTCTGTGATAGCAGCAATACGATCAGATTCTTTTACTCTCAGTTCTTGGGCATCGCGGATAATCGTCGTTCCTTCTGCAAAAGAAGCCATCACTGCAATCACAGGAATCTCATCAATCAAAGTGGGAATGATCTCTCCCTCGACAGTAATACCATGCAGAGTACTGCTCTTAACCAAGATATCTGCCACTGGTTCCCCAGAAACCAGGCGCTTATTTAGGAGGGATATATTTGCTCCCATAGCTAATGCCGCCTGCAAGATTCCATCACGGGTGGAATTGATTCCTACATTTTGAATGAGGATCTCTGAATGAGGTGTCACTAATCCTAGAGCAATAAAATAGGCCGCAGAGGAAATATCTCCTGGTACATGGATTTTTTGTCCTTCCAACCTTGGCTGTGGTTTAATCAGAGCAGTTGTTCCATGCGAACAGATGTCAGCGCCAAAACCGGTGAGCATCAGTTCTGTGTGGTTTCTAGATAGAGCAGGTTCCGTGACACAAGTTTCGCCTTCTGCGTATAATCCGGCGAGAAGTACAGCAGATTTTACTTGTGCCGAGGCCACAGGGGATTGATAGTGGACGCCCTGTAACTGTCCGCCCTGCACGGTAAAGGGGGCGCAGCCAGAATCTGAGGCAGTCAGGGAAGCAGGAAAAGATTCTTTGTCCCAGCACTGGAAATTAGCCCCCATTTCAGAGAGCGGTGTAAAAATACGTTTCATCGGACGTCTGCGGATCGAATGATCGCCGTCAAGCGTGCTCTCAAAGGGCTGTCCGGCCAAAATTCCGGAGATCAGGCGGGTAGTAGTACCGCTGTTGCCCACATCCAAAACTTGAGAGGGTGCGGTCAATCCATGTAATCCTTTTCCGTAGATATGTACACAATCGCCCAAATTTTCAATGGAGATCCCCAATTTTTGAAAACAAGAAATGGTAGACAGGCAGTCTGCTCCCTGCAAAAAACCAGTCACTTCTGTGAGACCTTTCGAGATAGCGCCAAACATAATGCTTCTGTGTGAGATGGATTTATCGCCGGGAACCGTTAGTTCTCCGCGGAATGAATAGTTATTTGTAATTTGCATATAAAATACCTCGTTTTTCTAATGGTTTTTTTATTGAAAGTTAGAAAATTATTTTAAAATTATAGTATTTGGGGTTGTGGCAAAGCTGAAAATGGAACATCCCAAGGATTTCATATATTTTTCATTTTCTGGTGTAGAATAAGTTCCATTCCAGTTCTGCATCAGCCAGGCAGGGGCGTCAAAAAATGCTATATTTGGATTTACCAATTTATAGAAATCTTTTTTCAGTCCGCCATTTCCATGATGTCCCATTTGAAGGTAATCGGATTTTAATTTTTTTCCATACTTTTTCTTTAAATAATTGCTGGGTCTTTTTCCAATGTCCGCACAAAACAGCATGGATTCGTTTTTTCCATATACCTTAAACATCATAGAACCGTCATTTAACAGGTCGGAGGAAATTTGGTCAATTTTCTTTTCGTAAGCGCTCAGTATTTCTATATTCAAGCCTTTGATGTTGAGACGATCGCCGCTGTGCACATATTTTAACTGCCGGATATTCATGGAACGGAATTTTTCATAGGCGTCCACGCTGTCCCACGGTGCATTGGCAAGACAGAGTTTTTGGGAAGCCATTTTTACGGTATAGACTTTGTCAATAGATATATTTTTAAGGTCTTTATAAATTGCACAGAATGCGCCGATATGGTCTGCATGTGGGTGTGTGAGAAACCATGCGTCTACATGCCCGCCGTTATTGTTGATAATTCTTCGCACCATATCGGCATCTTCGGTCCAGCCTCCGTCTATGACAATGAAATGTCTATGAGTGTCCTTGATCGTATAAAACATAGATTGACGGCCGTTGTTATTTCCATATTGCGTAATCTTCCAGTCTGTTTCCATTGTTATGTTTTCAACGGTTACTGCTTGTGAGTAAGCGCCATATTTTTTAGTATTTCCGTTTGTGTGGACGGCACGTATTTTGTAATAATAGCGTTTCTTGGGTGTTGTGGTTTTGTCTGTGTAGCTTAATGTTTTCTTAGAGGAAATTTTTTGAATAGTCTTGTATTTGCCGTTTTTCTCAGTAGCTCTGACGATTTCATATCCGTTTGCACCAGAAACTTTCTTCCATTTTAGGTTCCATTTTTTCTCAGAAGTTAGTTTTACGCTGCTGATCTGTACTTTAGACAAGGGTTTACCATGTTGGTGGTCGGCATATGCTGAGTGGAATATAGTTGTTGCTGATTTCGCCAAATATGACTCTGCGGGTGCTGCCATGTAAAGTACAATCGCGCAGAGCATAGAGGTAAAAATAGAAAATAATCGCATTTTGTATCACTCCAAAGAAGATTATTATAATCGGAATATAAGTCTGCATCTGGGCACAACCAAGACTAATTTATTCACTAATACCTTTCTTTTTTATTGTTCGTAAATGGTATATTGGCAGTTTCTCAGCAGAGCCACTGCCTTCTTCCTGGCGTGCTCGTCATAAAATTCTATGTGCAGCACACCATCCTGAAATTCTCGGTTATGGATAATGCCAATATTTTTAATATTTATATTGTTGTCGGAGAGAATGGTAGCTAACGCAGCAATTCCTCCGGTTTCATCTATCATATCACAATAGATCTCGTATACTTTGGGAATAGGTCCCAAATTATTAATCGTGATTGAATCCCGATAATCTTTGGCAGTCTGGAAAAAGTCAAATATTTCTTGACTTTTTCCAGAAGAAATCCGTTCTTTAGTCTCAATGAGAGAGTGAATAAAAAGGTCAATCAATTTTAAAATTTGTTCCTGATTGGTGAGGCAGATCTGCTGCCACATCACAGGGGAAGAAGAGGCAATTCTAGTAATATCCTTAAATCCACCGGCAGCAACGGCTTTCATAGTCTGAGATTCATCGTCGATATCATTCACCAGGTTGACCAAAGAAGAGGCAAGGATATGGGGCAGATGGCTGATTGCCGCCGTGATAAAATCATGTTCCTGGTAGTCCAGCACGATAGGAATTGTACCCAGGGAATCCAGAAAGGTTTGAAAATCTTTTACAGCTTTTGGAGATGTCCCAGGATTTGGCGTTAATATATAGTAGGCATTTTCCAACAGATATGGTGTGGCATGTTCATAGCCGCTCTTTTCAGAGCCAGCCATAGGGTGGCCGCCTATAAAATAAGAAGAAATTCTAGTCTGTGCAATTTTGTGATGAATAGAAGATTTCACGCTGCCCACATCTGTGATGATACATGTCTCCCCTGCAAAATCAGACAGTCGGTCAAGAAAATCAGCATTTTTCTTGACGGGAGCGCATAAGAAGATATATTGACATTCTGAAAAATCTTCGCTCAGTTCCTGGAATCCTTTGGAAATCACTTGTTCTTCCACGGCAAGCTGCAAGGCTTTCTGGTCTATGTCATATGCAATTAATGTAATCTCTGGATAGATACGGTGAATGGTCTTGGCAATGGAGCCCCCAATCAGGCCCAGACCGATAAAACCAATTTTTTCAGGTTTCATAATGTCCTCCGAAAGCAGGTGAGAAATCACCAGCTATATTGTAAAATAGTGTTTTGAATGGTGCTTTCATCAATAGTTACAATATGATAAATTTCACAACTGTCTATTATCGTAAGGGAAAAAGACAGAAAAGTCAACAATTTGGAAATTTTTGAGTTTCCCCATTTTGTAATTCATAGTGCCAAAGGCGGCAAGACCTTTTGAACGAGTAAATATAATAATGCTACAGTTCCTCAAATCTGGACAATTTTAATACAAAATACGAGTTAAAATCAAATTGTCTGTAAAAAATCAATAAAAAGGTTGTAAATTTCTATGAATTTTAGTAGAATATAAACATCGAAAAACTTGTATTGGAGGAAAGTATTATGAACGTTTTTACAACTGATAAGATAAGAAACGTAGTCCTTTTGGGGCATGGCGGCAGCGGCAAGACGACTTTGGCAGAAGCTATGGCATATCTGTCTGGTATTACCACACGTATGGGGAAGATTACAGACGGCAATACCATCAGTGATTATGACAAAGAAGAAACCAAGCGTCTTTTTTCCATTAATACTTCTGTGGTGCCAGTGATCTGGGAAGATACGAAGATCAATCTCTTAGATACACCAGGTTATTTTGGGTTTGTCGGGGAAGTAGAGGAAGCGGTCAGCGTTGCGGATGCAGCAATTATTGTGGTATCTGGCAAGAATGGAATTGAAGTGGGGACTCAGAAGGCATGGGATATCTGTGAGAAATATAAGATACCACGTATGGTATTTGTAACAGAGATGGATGATGACAATGCAAGTTTTCGTCAGGTAGTGGCGGATTTACAGGAAATGTATGGCAAGAGGATTGCACCATTCCACCTGCCAATCCGTGAAAATGAGAAATTTGTCGGTTATGTCAATGTCGTGGCACAGACAGGAAATCGCTGGAATGACAAGGGCGAGGTTGTGGAAGCTGAAATCCCAGATTATTCTAAAGAAAATCTGGAATTATGTCGCGAGGCTTTGATGGAAGCAGTGGCAGAGACCAGTGAGGAATTTATGGACCGTTATTTTGCGGGAGAAGAATTTTCTGAATTTGAGATCCGTTCTGCACTGCGCACAAATGTGGTGGATGGCAGTATTGTTCCAATCTCTATGGGTTCTAGTACTTTGGTACAAGGCGTATACACATTGCTGGATGATATTATCAAATATCTGCCAAGCCCAGAGAAACGTCCCTGCAAAGGGGTTAATATGAAGACAAATGAAGTCTTTGAGGGCGATTATGATATTGCAAAACCCAAGAGCGCCTATATTTTTAAGACAATTGCAGATCCATTTATTGGAAAGTATTCTCTGATTAAGGTAAATTCCGGTGTCTTAAAGACCGATGATGTATTGTACAATGCGGATAAGGATCTGGAGACTAAGATCGGTAAGATTTATGTGATGCGGGGAAATAAATCTGTGGAAGTGCCAGAACTTCATGCAGGGGATTTAGGTGCGTTAGCAAAGCTTAACAAATCAACTACAAGAGATACATTATCTACAAAAGCAGCTCCTGTAGTGTATGGAAAGACCCAAATTTCCACTCCATATACATATATGCGCTACAAAGCAAAGAAAAAAGGCGATGAGGATAAGATTTCACAGGCGCTGCAGAAGCTGATGCAGGAGGATTTAACCTTAAAGACAGAAAATGACAGCGCCAATGGACAGACTCTGATCTACGGAATTGGCGATCAGCATTTGGAGGTTGTAGTCAGCAAGCTTGCCACTCGTTATAAGGTAGAGATTGAGTTGAGCCGTCCGAAGATTGCATTCCGTGAGACGATCCGTAAGAAATCTGATGTTGAATATAAGTATAAAAAACAGTCTGGCGGACATGGACAGTATGGCCATGTAAAGATGACCTTTGAGCCAAGCGGAGATTTGGAGACAGCATTTGAGTTTGAACAGCAGGTAGTGGGCGGCGCTGTGCCGAAGAATTATTTTCCAGCAGTGGAAAAGGGACTGCAGGAATCGGTATTGAAAGGGCCTATGGCGGCATATCCGGTTGTAGGGGTTAAGGCAGTACTCTATGATGGTTCCTATCATCCAGTGGATTCCTCAGAGATGGCGTTTAAGATGGCTACGATTCAAGCCTTTAAGAAAGGAATTATGGAGGCTTCCCCTGTATTGTTAGAGCCGATTGCAACTATGAAAGTGGTGGTACCTGACAAATATACAGGTGATGTTATGGGAGATTTGAACAAGCGGCGCGGTCGCGTGCTGGGTATGAATCCGGTGGAGACTGGTAAGACAGAGGTAACTGCCGATGTGCCTTATATGGAGATTTACGGATATATGACAGATCTGCGTTCTATGACAGGAGGAAGTGGATTATTCTCCTATGAATTTGCTCGCTATGAACAGACACCTTCTGATATTCAAGATAAGGAAGTTGCCTCTAGAATCAATAAGCTGGAGAAGGGCGACGAGTAAAGATATGATGATGTAAGGTGGGCAGACGCCCTGCAGCAGCAGAGGCGTATTGCGCCACCGTTTGATAGAAGGGTGGAAGTTTTATTATGAAGAAGAAAGACAGTAAGGCAGCAGCAAAGAAATATGGAGGCATACAGGAACTCAAGCGATTATATCATGAGACAATTAAGGGAAAAATTACAGTGTCGGTGTTGGTATTGGTAATCATTTCTCTGTCGCTTTTGGGAATTATTTCTTGTGTGCTCAACAGCCATAGTACAAACTCTACCTTGGAGCGAAATATGAAAGCTACAGCCAAAGTATCTGCCGAACGTGTGGAATGGGAGATTACTTCTTATAAGAATCTGGCAGAGGACTTAGGATTGATGGCTCGTCTTGCCAATGAGGAGGTGGATATAGAGGAGAAGAAAACGCTGGTCGATGAACGTGTGAAACTCAATGAAATGGCGTATGGGGATATTTTGGATAGTAAAGGAATCAGTATTTTTACCGGAGAGAACTGGGGAGATACGGCTTTCTTTCAGGAAGCATTTAAAGGATCAGTATATGTGTCAGAGCCAATAACCAGTGGAACACAAGGATATTTACAGATTGCAATCGCTGCACCATTGTGGAAGGATGGACTCTATGGAACAGAGGTTGTGGGGGTAGTTTACCTGGCTCCAGAAGAAAACTTTCTCAATGATATTATGGTGGCAACAAATGTCAGCGAACATGGTTCTGCTTACATGATTGACAACACTGGAAATGTCATCGCCCATAAGGATATTGAATTGGTGAAAAATAGGGACAACAGCATTGAAGCGGCAAAGACAAATTCTGCCTTAAAGCCGCTTGCAAAGCTGGAACAGAAGATGGTAAAAGGGGAGTCTGGATTTGGAACTTACCGTTATGGCGGAGTCAAAAAGATTATGGCATATGCACCAGTGAAAAACAGTAATGACTGGAGTATTGCCATTACTGCACCACTTTCTGATTTTATTGGGGAAACTATTATAGGGATTGTAATAACCATTTTGATTGTGGCAGCAGCCATTGCAGTAGCTGTTGTGATGGTAAAAAAACTTGCAGAGAATATTGGAACCCCAATCCGGCTGTGTGCGGAGCGTTTAAAGACTTTAGCGCAGGGAGATTTACATACAGAGATTCCTTCTGTGTCCTCTAAGGATGAGACTTTAATTTTGGTAAATGCCACTGAGGATATTGTGTCTGGTATGGGACTTATTATCAGGGATGTAGATTACATTTTGAATGAGATGAGCAATAATAATTTTAATGTCCATTCTCAGTCCCTAGAATCTTATGTGGGAGATTTTGAAGGTATTCTTAAGGCAGTTCGTAGAATCAAATATTCTCTCAGCAGTACCTTAATACATATCAGAGAAGCAGCAGATCAAGTTGGATTGGGAGCATCGCAGCTTGCAGAGAGCGGGCAGGCTTTAGCAGAAGGAGCCACAGATCAGGCCGCATCGGTAGAGGAACTTCTGGCCACAGTAAACAGTATTGCTGATCAGGTAGAGCGCAATACAGAAAATGCAATGTCAACCAGTCAGAGAGCGACACAGATTGGCAAAGAGGCAGATACAAGCAGTGCTTATATTAGAGAAATGATGCAGGCAATGCAGAGGATCAGCGATGCATCTATGCAAATTTCCAATATCATCCAGACCATTGAGGAGATTGCAGATCAGACCAATCTATTATCTTTGAATGCTTCGATAGAAGCCGCAAGAGCTGGAGAGGCAGGGCGTGGTTTTGCCGTGGTTGCGGGTGAGATTGGCCATCTTGCCAATCAGTGTACAGAATCTGTGGAGGACACCAGAAAGCTGATTGAAGCTGCCCTCAATGAAGTAGAAAGTGGAAATCAGATTGCAGGTGAGACAGCAAAGGCTCTGCAGAAAGTGATTGCTGGTATGGAGGAAATTGTGAAATCTGTTGAACAGGTGGCTGAGAACTCCAATGAGCAGAATAATTCCATGCAGCAGATCAATGAGACAATTGAGATGATTTCTGAGGTTGTGCAGACGAATTCAGCGGCAGCAGAGCAGGGTTCAGCGACCAGCGAAGAGTTATCGGCACAGGCTACAGAATTGAATGATTTGATTGAAAGTTTCCAGCTTTCAGAGGAGACAGCATAAGAAGATAGAATTAGGAAAAGAAACAAGATATGGGGTGTTTTGTTATTTCTTTGGGAATGTCGCATTAAGGAAAATCAGAACAATATATAGCATGTTTTGTGGTGATATAAGCTATATATTGTGGATTCTCTGTTTGATGCGGCAGTCCCATACTAGGAAATTCTTTTGAATTTCCTAGTTATATAAAAAACCTTGCAGATAGAAATCTCGCTTTGCGAGATTTTTTTATACCGCCCGAATTGTGCCGCAAGCAATTTTATCACCAGAATTACCGGAGGGCTGTGTAGTAAAGTCATCTGGTTTACTGTGAATAATAACCGTTTTGCCAATTAAGTCAGGAATTTGAAAATGATCGCTGACATACATCATCCAGGCAGAGCCATGATTTCCAAACAAAGGAGGCAAATCGCCCTTGTGGGCGGGATGGGGGCAATTAGTAGGATTGTAATGTGATCCAGCATTTGCATATGGATCACTATTATTGCCTGTGCAGGAATTGCCCTCATGAATATGGAAGCCGAAAATATCAAAGCCACAACGATCGTCAGCTATCGGCAGTCCATAAATCTCTGCATTTATCAATACGCCATCATTAGCTGGATAAAAACGTACAATGCCAGTGATTTCACCGTTTCCTGGATTTCCAGTAATCTCTGCATAGGCGGTTGGCATATGATAAAGGGCTGTTTTTAAATAATCAAGCCCAGGATTTTTATAAAAATTCGTAGAATTTGTATCCGTCATTAAAATCTCCCGAAAAGATGCTGTTGCTATTATAGTATTGCTTCTGAGCAAATGGGTGCGTATATTTTTATTTGTTTAAGTTTCCTGATTTTGTAAATTCATAGTACCAAAAGGTTTCCATCACTTTGTGATGGAAACACTTTGCACATAAAAGTGTTATGGAAAGCTAGCTTTCCAGACACTTTTTGTGCAAGATGTCTATGCTGCCAAAGGCAGCAAGACCTTTTGGTACTGAAATATAGGTTATTATAAAAAATGGGGAAACTCAAAGTTTATTTGATCTTGACAAAACCTTGCTGTGTGATAAAATTTTAAGAAGTATCAATATTATTCCAGTTCCAGTTAGATTTGGAAGCGAATGATAGCAAACAGTAAATATATCATCCGGGAGGGGCGCCAGCGTTATAATTGCAGAATATCTGGTGAGACTTTGTAACATATTTTTTATCGGCAAAGTAGCTGATGCAGTTCCCGATGAATTTAGGAGGATAAAAATGGCAGTACCATATAATCACAGAGCTTTAGAGGAAAAATGGCAGAAAATTTGGGATCAGGAGAAGGCATTTGCCGCAACAAATGATTACTCCAAGCCCAAGTATTATGCATTGGTGGAATTTCCATATCCATCTGGACAAGGACTTCATGTAGGGCATCCAAGGCCATATACTGCTTTGGATATTGTGGCGAGAAAAAGAAGAATGCAGGGCTACAATGTGCTCTATCCTATGGGATGGGATGCATTTGGACTTCCCACAGAAAATTTTGCGATTAAAAATAAGATTCATCCTAAAGTGGTGACAGAAAATAATGTGAAGCGTTTTAAGGGACAACTTCACGCTTTGGGATATTCCTTTGACTGGGAGCGGGAAGTAAATACTACCGATCCAAACTATTATCACTGGACACAGTGGATTTTTCTGAAATTATTTCAGAAGGGGTTGGCATATAAAACAGAGATGCCCATCAATTGGTGTACTTCCTGTAAAGTAGGTCTGGCAAATGAGGAAGTGGTGAATGGTGTCTGCGAGCGCTGCAATTCGCCGGTAGTCCGCAAGGTTAAGAGCCAGTGGATGCTGAAAATTACAGAGTATGCACAGAAGCTTTTGGATGGTTTAGAGGATGTAGATTATATTGAACGGGTAAAGGTTTCACAGAAAAATTGGATTGGAAAGAGCCAGGGAGCAGAAGTGGATTTCCAGATTGCAGGGAAGGATGAGAAACTTACCGTTTACACCACAAGGCCAGATACATTATTTGGCGCCACTTACATGGTGGTTTCACCAGAACATCCCGTATTGGATAAATATCAGGATCAGATCAGCAATTGGGAGCAGATTGTGGCCTACCGTGAACAAGCAGCCAGAAAATCTGACTTTGAGCGTTCTGAGCTTGCAAAAGAGAAAACAGGCGTGGAAGTTGACGGTTTAAAAGCCATTGATCCTGTAAATGACAAAGAGATTCCAATCTGGGTGTCTGACTATGTATTGATGAGTTATGGTACAGGAGCAATTATGGCCGTGCCAGCACATGATACCCGTGACTGGGAATTTGCCAAGAAGTTCAATCTTCCCATTATAGAGGTAGTGGCAGGCGGAGAGGATGTTCAGAAAGAAGCATATACCGATGTTGCCACAGGGAAATTGGTAAATTCCGGTTTTTTGGATGGGCTTGAAGTTGCCGAGGCCAAGAAGAAGATTATTGAATTTTTAGAGGAAAAGAAGATTGGAAAGGGAAAGACCAATTTTAAACTGAGAGATTGGGTATTTTCTCGTCAGCGTTATTGGGGCGAACCGATTCCCATTGTACATTGTGAGAAATGCGGTTATGTGGCATTGCCAGAAAGTGAACTGCCATTGCAGCTCCCAGAAGTGGACAGCTATATGCCTACGGATAATGGAGAATCTCCGTTGGCAGCTATGACAGATTGGGTCAATACAACTTGTCCTTGCTGTGGAGGACCTGCAAAGCGTGAGACAGATACCATGCCGCAGTGGGCAGGTTCCTCCTGGTATTTCTTGCGTTATACGGATCCAGACAATTCAGAAGCGCTTGCAAGCAAAGAGGCATTAGAATATTGGCTTCCAGTGGATTGGTACAATGGCGGTATGGAGCATACCACACTGCATTTATTGTATTCCCGTTTCTGGCATAAATTTTTATATGATCAAGGGATTGTGCCGACATCAGAGCCATATCAGAAGCGGACTTCTCATGGCATGATTTTAGGAGAAAACGGGGAGAAAATGTCCAAGTCCCGTGGAAATGTTGTAAATCCAGATGATATTGTGATGGATTATGGCGCGGACACTCTGCGTACCTATGAAATGTTTATTGGAGCCTTTGAGTTAAGTGCTTCCTGGTCTGAAAATGGTGTCAAGGGCTGCCGCAGATTTCTAGATCGTGTATGGAAGCTGCAAGATATGCTTGTGGATGGAGACAGTTACCGTGATGAGTTTGAGACAAAAATGCATCAGTTGATCAAAAAGGTAAGCTCAGATTATGAGAATTTGAAATATAACACAGCAATTGCAGCGATGATGTCCATTTTAAATGATTTCTCTAAGGCAGGAACGATCAATCGTGCGGAATTTAAAACATTCTTATTGCTGTTGAATCCAGTAGCGCCACATATCACAGAGGAATTATGGGATATTTGCGGTTATCAGGGTAGAGTATATCAAAATGTCTGGCCAGAATATGACGAGGACAAGACGGTAGAACAAACTGTTGAGATTGCCGTTCAGATCAATGGCAAGACACGTGCTACAGTGTCAGTTCCGGTTGATGTTGATAAAGAGGCGGCAATTGCAGCCGGTAAAGAAGCCCTTGGCGATAAGCTGAAAGGAAATATTGTCAAAGAGATCTATGTTCCAGGCCGAATTATCAATCTGGTAGTGAAATAGGATGACCAATGAAATTGAAAATACACTGGATAAAAGAGAGGAATTATGCGAGCTGCTGAGTGGGTACTCCTATGAGATACATCAGAAGGATAATGGAGAATACCACTATTTAGAAGAGGGTGATATCTGTATTACCGTACAGAATATGGATGGTAGTAAGGTAATGTATCTCGATTTGGAAGAAGAGTTTACATTGTCATTTGGTGCATTTCATGAACATTTTGGCTGTTTTCTGATGGATTACCAGCAGTTGACAGATGAGATAAAAGGAATTTTAGCAAATAAGGTGGCTTCCGCGTCCATTTACTGTCATTATGAAGAACAATTAGAATGGATGGGAAGCTGTACCATAGCTACAGATGAGGTGGAACATAAATCCGTGGAACAGATTTTTTCTTATGTATATCGGATCAGAGAATTTCGGGAGAGACTAGAAAAATATGGCGGGGAAGTCCGCTATGAATTTTGGGACTCCGCTCATGATAAAATAATGAAAATTGAAAATTGGTAATCAGATAATCAAAAAGACTGTCGCGTTAAGGATAAAAGGTATAAAATAAGTATTTTCTGGAAACAGAATTTTCATAGATTGTATCTTATTGTCTTAGTGTGGCAGTCTATTTTAAAGTGATTGTTTTACGTTTTGGATCCACAATCCAGTATTTACGTGCGCCATAATTTTTATAATAATATAATTTGCGAATATAATCATCAGAGGGGGTGCTGGGCGAAACGATTTCAATAATAAAATCAGGGACTCCGTTGCAACGTTTTCCGTCAATAATAGTTACTATTCAAAAAATAAAATCAAACCACAGACATACAAGCAAAGCTGTCATGTCTGTGGCTTAGGGGCTAGTACAACAGATATTAAGTAACATGTACAGTGTTTCTCTCCACCTGGTTTCTATTCATCGCCCAACAGTTCCTCCCATTCTGCCTCATCCAGAAGTTCATCGAAATAATCAGATACAGCTTCATATTCTTCTTCATTTTCGATATTTTCAAGGCCGGGGGTTCCATCTTCATCCTCGAAATAGCGGAAGATAAATACTTCCCCCTCCTCATTGTCCTCACCATCCTCATCTAAGGGCAGCAGTGCAATGTAGTCTTGATCTTCTAATTCAAAGATCGTAAGGATGCGGCATTCGGTCTCACTGTCATCCTCCAATGTCAGAGTGACGCGGATATCCTCCATGTCATCATCTTCGGCGTCATCCTCCATATTATGGATGGGGCTTGTGTTTGGCTTATCGCTCATATCAATACCTCGTTCTTTCTATAAATTGTTAAATGATTGCCTGAATGTAGAGTTCAGGATGTTTTGTAAGATTCAAGTATTCGCCATTGTTGAGGCGCAGTAATGGGCGGGAAAGCTTCTGACTGTTAATCAGAAGGATATTTCCGGTGGAGCCGTCATTTAAGAGAACAGAGTTGCCCATATAGGTATCAATGATACGGGTTAAGAAGACTAAAATATACTCTGTACCATATTTTTCCAGTCCTTCACGCTCAAAAGTAGCAATTACCTCAAAGGGGCACAAGCCCTTGCGGTAACAGCGGCTGGAGGTCATTGCATCATAAACATCAGCAATCGCAATAATTTTTGCAAAGTCAGAGATCTCATTGCTCTTGAGTTTGGAGGGATAACCGCTGCCATCACAGCGTTCATGATGCATCAGAGCTGCATCAATGATACGTTTGTCCAATTTCTGGGAGGCAAGGATATTGGCTCCGTTTTTTGGGTGCTGTTTTACCTGGGAAAATTCCGTAGGGGTGAGAGCGCCTGGTTTGGAGAGAATTTTTTGATTGATGGTGCATTTTCCAATATCGTGTAAAAGTCCTGCAACTGTCAGTACATCCAGTTCTTCCTCTGGTAAATGAAGCCATTCGCCCAACATGCGTGCAATCAGTGCGACATTGACGCTGTGCGCATAGGTGGAATCATCTACTTGACGCATATTGTGCAGCATGTCAAACACAGAAAGTGAAGTAAAATTATTGACATAAAGACTACTCACATGTTTGATTAGTTTATCTGGTTCCACTGGGGTACTTTTGGTGAGAAGATTATCAAAGGATGATTCCAAAAATTGTGTTTGTTTCACATAGTCTACTTTAAAGGCATGAAATTCCCTGCTTTTGCGTAGTTTTTGGGAAAAAGATACAAATTCTTCTTCTTGTGCAGTAGTATCTGTATCAGCGGCCGAATCTGAGGGATCCTGAATATTTACCCAATCAATGCCATAAAATTCTAAACGGGAAATCTGTTGTGTCGTCAGAAGAGTATGTGCAGGAAGTATCATCTGTCCAGTTTTACTGTACACAGGCGTAGCATTATAGGTGCCTGCCAGTAAGTCTTTTATTGCCGTCTTAGTCATAGTAACCTCCTTTATTATTAGCTTGTGCAAACGTGTGCACAAGGCGCGGGAACAAAAGGTGTGCTTTCTAATATATATAGAATAACATAATTGCAGATAAATTTCTACTTGTAAACCGATTTTTTTGGTTGACAGCAAAAAGTATCTGTGATATATTTTGATTATCAAAATATTTGAAAGCAAAAAGGAGATTTAAGATATGTTGGAGAGAATGAAAGAAATTATTGCAGAGCAGTTGAGTACAGAGGCAGAGGGCATTACTTTGGAGACTTCTTTTAAGGAAGATTTAGGTGCAGATTCCCTGGATTTGTTTGAGTTGGTTATGGCATTGGAAGATGAATATTCTGTAGAAATTCCTTCTGAGGATCTGGAGAAATTGAACACCGTTGGTGATGTTGTTGAGTATTTAAAAGAAAAAGGCGTGGAATAAAAGATGAAAACAGAGATTACAGATTTGTTGCAGATAGAGAAGCCGATTATCCAGGGCGGTATGGCCTGGGTAGCAGAACACAATTTGGCCGCAGCGGTTTCGGCCGCCGGAGGACTGGGAATCATCGGTGCGGCAAATGCCCCAGCAGATTGGGTGCGCACAGAAATTCGCAAGGTGCGGGAAATCACCGATCTGCCAATCGGCGTCAATGTGATGCTTTTAAGTCCTTACGCTGATGAGGTGGCACAGGTTCTGGTGGAAGAAAAAGTTCCGGTGATTACGACCGGGGCCGGAAATCCTGGAAAATATATGGAAATGTGGAAATCATCTGGCAGTAAAGTGATCCCAGTAGTGGCAAGTGTGGCACTGGCAAGGATGATGGAGCGCGGCGGCGCTGACGCTGTAATTGCAGAGGGAACAGAATCAGGAGGCCATATTGGTGCAGCTACCACCATGACCTTAGTACCGCAGGTTGTGGATGCGGTTCAAATTCCTGTGATTGCGGCTGGAGGTATCGGTGATGGCAGAGGAATGGCGGCAGCATTTATGTTGGGCGCTAAGGCCGTGCAGCTTGGTACAAGATTTGTAGTTGCTAAGGAATCAATTTGTCACGCAAGCTACAAAGAGCGCATCATCAAGGCCAAGGATATCGATTCTGCGGTAACTGGAAGAAGTCACGGACATCCGATTCGTCAGCTTCGCAATCAGATGACAAAAGAATATTTGAAAAAAGAACAAGAAGGAGTGCCTTTCGAGGAACTGGAACTTATGACAGTCGGGGCGCTTCGCAATGCTGTGATAGATGGGGACGTAAAGAATGGAACCGTGATGGCAGGCCAAATTGCAGGATTGGTGAAGAAGGAACAGACTTGTCAGGAAATCATAGATGAAATGATGAAAGAAGCTGCAGCTTTGCTGCAAGGAGCGCGATATGAGTAAAATAGCATTTATCTTTCCAGGCCAGGGAGCTCAGTATACTGGGATGGGAAGAGATTTTTATGAAAAATTTGACCGTGCCAAAGAAGTGTTTGCAGTTGCAGACAAAGTGTCTGGCATGTCTATGGAAGAATTGATTTTTCAGGAAAATGAGAATCTTCATATTACAAAGTATACACAGGTAGCAATGCTGACCGTAGAGCTTGCCATTTTAAGAGTGTTGAAAGAGTATGGTATTACATCTGACGTCAATGCAGGTTTAAGTCTTGGAGAATATGCTGCTGTGACAGCGTCTGGAGGATTGTCTGTACATGATGCACTGGAGTTGGTGGTAAAACGTGGACTGTTTATGCAGGAAGCAGTACCGACAGGTGGTGCGATGACAGCAGTAATGGGACTTGAGAATGGGCAAATCGAAGAAATTTGTAAGCAGACTAAGGGAATTGTCACAGTTGCCAATTATAATTGTCCAGGACAGACGGTAATCAGTGGCGAGGAAGCGGCAGTAGCACAGGCAGCACAGGCGATGAAAGAAGCAGGTGCAAAGCGTTGTATGCCATTAAATGTCAGTGGTCCTTTTCATTCACCGATGCTTGCAGATGCTGGCAAAAAGCTGGCAGAGGAACTTAATAAGGTAGAGATTGGTGAGATTACTACACCATACATATCAAATGTAACTGCGGACTATGTGCAGGACAAAGCGGATGTGAAAGGATTGTTGGAACGCCAGGTTTCTTCTTCTGTATGCTGGCAGCAAAGCATGGAGCTTATGATTGCTGATGGAGTAGATACTTTTATTGAAATTGGGCCAAAGAGAACCTTATCTGGCTTTCTAAAAAAGATTGCTCCGAAGTTGCAGTCTTATCATGTGGAGACAGTAGAGGATATGGAAAAGTTGTTGACAGTTTTGAAAGCAGCAGAGTAGGGATAAACTGCCTTTTGTGTGAAAATAGGAGGAAGCTATGAGATTTGAAGGAAAGACAGCCTTGGTGACAGGGGCATCCAGAGGAATAGGGAAAGCAATTGCCAAGGCATTGGCCGCAGAGGGGGCTTTGGTGATTGTGAATTATAATGGTTCCAAGGAAGCGGCAGAACAGACAGTGGCAGAGATTCAGGCAGAAGGCGGGAACGCGGTAAGCTATGGCTGTAGTGTAGCAGATTCAGAGGCGGTGGAGGCTATGATGAAGCAGATAATTGCAGAACATGGACGCTTAGATATTCTGGTCAATAATGCTGGCATTACTAGGGATAATCTGATTCTGAAAATGAAAGAAGAGGATTTTGATGCGGTTTTAAATACAAATTTAAAAGGTGTGTTTCATACTTGCAAATATGTGGCACGTCAAATGTTAAAGCAGAAGACAGGATGTATCGTCAATATTTCTTCGATCTCTGGCGTAATGGGAAATGCAGGGCAGACGAATTATGCAGCCTCCAAAGCAGGGGTGATTGGATTTACAAAATCTTTAGCCAGAGAGCTTGCATCTAGAGAAATTCGGGTCAATGCGATTGCTCCAGGCTTTATTGAGACGGAAATGACAGAGAAGTTATCTCAGTCTGCCGTGGAAGCTGGAAAGGGACAGATTCCATTTGGCAGATTTGGGAAGGCAGAAGAAGTGGCAAAGGCTGTCTGTTTTTTGGCTTCTGAGGATGCCTCCTATATTACCGGTCAGGTACTCCATGTGGACGGCGGTATGGGAATGTAGAGAAGGAGAATTATATGAAAAGAGTTGTTGTGACTGGTATGGGTGCCATTACCCCTATTGGATTAAATACAGAAGAGTTTTGGGAAAGCCTGAAAGTTGGAAAAACTGGTTTTGGAGAGATTACTCAGTTTGATACCACAGAATTCAAAGTGAAAGTGGCAGCGAGTGTCAAAGGCTTTGAAGGAAAAAATTACATGGATGTAAAGTCGGCAAGGCGCATGGAGCTGTTTTGCCAATATGCTGTGGCAGCGGCAAAAGAAGCAATGCAGCAGTCAGGTATTGATATGGAGAACGAAGATCCTTATCGGGTAGGATGCGCGATAGGTTCTGGGGTTGGTAGTCTGCAGGCAATGGAACGGGAACATAAAAAGCTTCTGGAAAAAGGACCTGGCAGAATTAATCCGTTGTTGGTTCCGTTGATGATTACCAATATGGCGGCAGGAAATGTTTCCATTCAGTTTGGATTAAAGGGAAAGAGCATCAATGTGGTAACAGCCTGTGCAACTGGTACACATTCCATCGGAGAAGCATTCCGCACCATACAGGCAGGGGATGCAGACGTTATGGTGGCGGGCGGAACAGAGAGTTCTATCACCCCGATTGGAATTGGTGGTTTTACAGCGTTGACGGCTCTTTCTTCCAGCAACGATCCTGCACGCTGTTCGATTCCGTTTGACAAAGACCGCAGTGGGTTCGTGATGGGAGAGGGCGCAGGCGTGGTTGTATTAGAGGAATTGGAACATGCCAAGAAACGTGGAGCTAATATTCTTGCAGAAGTTGTGGGATATGGCGCCACAAGTGATGCTTTTCATATTACTTCTCCGGCAGAGGATGGTATGGGCGCAGCAGTGGCAATGAAAAATGCGGTCAAAGATGCTGGAATTTCGATTGAAGATGTGGAATATATCAATGCACATGGAACTAGTACCCATCACAATGATCTTTTTGAGACAAGGGCTATTAAGCTTGCATTTGAAGATCATGCCTATGAGATGAAGATTAATTCTACAAAATCTATGATTGGACATCTTTTGGGAGCAGCAGGAGCGGTAGAAGTTATCGCATGTATTTTGCAGTTAAATCATAATTATATTCATCAGACAGTGGGACTTCAGGAGTCGGAAGAAGAGTTGGATCTGGACTATATGAAGGGCAAAGGGATGGAAAAAGAATTTAATTATGCTTTAACAAATTCTCTTGGCTTTGGCGGGCACAATGCTAGCTTGCTTTTGAAGAAATTTAAGGAGTAACATTATGGAATTTGAAAATCTTGTGAAGTTGATTCAGGCTGTCTCAGACTCACAACTGACACAATTTTCCTATGAGGAAAATGGAGTCTGCCTGAATATGAAAAAAGAAAAGAAAGAAAAGCTGGTGGCAGTCAGTCAGGCCGAGTCTGGGACCGCAGCCGCGGTACAAGTTTCATTAGCAGAAATCAATGGCGATTCGGATACTCAGACAACGGCAGATTCAGGAGCACTGGATGGAAATATTGTGAAATCTCCATTGGTAGGAACTTTCTATGCCTCGCCTTCTCCTGATCAGGAACCTTTTGTCAAGGTGGGAGACCATGTAAGTAAAGGGCAAGTTTTGGGTATTGTGGAAGCTATGAAATTGATGAATGAGATTGAGAGCGATTTTGACGGTGTTGTAAAACAAATCTTGGTATCAAATGAGGATGTGATTGAGTTTGGCCAGCCGTTGTTTGTGATCAGTTAATCAAAAAAGGAGAATACACAATGTCTTTAATGGGAACAAAGGAGATTATGGAGATTATTCCTCATAGACAGCCGTTTTTGCTGTTAGATACAATTGAGGAATTGGAACCAGGAAAGCGGGCAGTGGGCAAGAAATGCGTCACATATAATGAACCGTTTTTTGCAGGACATTTTCCAGGTGAACCAGTGATGCCGGGAGTTCTGATTGTGGAGGCTTTGGCGCAGGCTGGTGCAGTGGCAATTTTAAGCAATCCAGAGTTTAAAGGGAAAACAGCTTATTTTGGTGCGATCAACAGTGCAAGGTTTAAGCAGAAGGTAGTGCCGGGAGATGTATTATTGTTAGAACTTGAGATTATCAAACAGAAAGGTCCTGTTGGAGTTGGAAAAGCTACAGCAACTGTGGATGGAAAAACAGCAGTGACAGCAGAGCTGACGTTTGCCATTGGATAAGAAGAACCTCTGCATTTGCGGAATTTGTATTCGGGCATTTGCATTTGAGAGATAGAAGTTAAAGGAGCATTTAAAATGTTTCAAAAAATATTGATTGCCAATCGAGGAGAGATTGCGGTACGGATTATCCGTGCCTGTCGGGAAATGGGTATTTTATCTGTTGCGGTCTATTCAGAAGCAGATCGGGATGCGCTTCATACACAGCTTGCAGATGAAGCTGTCTGTATTGGGACAGCCGCCCCTGCAGACAGTTATCTGAATATGGAACGTATTTTGAGCGCTGCCATTGCTACAAAGGCGCAGGCAATTCATCCAGGATTTGGTTTTTTATCTGAAAATGAACATTTTGCAGATATGTGTGTGAAATGTGGGATAGCATTTATTGGCCCTTCCGGTGAACTGATCGGAAAAATGGGGAATAAATCGCAAGCGCGCGCCACAATGATGGAGGCTAATGTTCCCGTGGTGCCTGGGACAAAAGAGCCAGTGTTTGAGGCAGCACGCGGTTTAGAAATTGCAGACGAGATGGGTTATCCAGTGATGATCAAAGCTTCTTCTGGAGGCGGTGGTAAAGGGATGCGGATTGCAAAAAGCCGGGAAGAGTTTGAAAATCATTTTCAGTTGGCGCAGCAGGAATCAGTCAATGCTTTTGGCGATCATACTATGTATATCGAAAAGTATATTGAGAAACCAAGACATATCGAGATTCAGATTCTTGCAGACCGGTATGGAAATACGGTATGGCTGGGGGAGCGGGATTGTTCCATTCAGAGGCGTCATCAAAAAATGATGGAGGAATCTCCCTGCACGGCTATAGACGATACATTGCGTCAGCGTATGGGAGAGACAGCGGTACAGGCGGCTAAGGCAGTAAAATATGAAAATGCAGGTACGATTGAATTTTTATTGGATTCAGATAAAAACTTTTACTTTATGGAGATGAATACCAGAATTCAGGTGGAACACCCAGTAACAGAAATGGTAACAGGCGTTGATTTAGTCAAAGAGCAGATTCGTATTGCCGCAGGTGAGAGGCTTAAAATTCATCAGGAGGATATTCAGCTTAAAGGTCATGCGATTGAGTGTCGCATTAATGCAGAGAATCCAGAAAAAAATTTTATGCCATGTCCTGGAACGATTGAAGAACTGCATTTTCCTGGAGGGAACGGTGTCAGAATTGAGTCGGCTCTTTACAATGGTTATACGATTCCTGCCTGCTATGATTCTATGGTTGCAAAAGTGATTGTCCACGGAGAAGACAGGGAAGACGCGATTCGAAAGATGCGCAGTGCCTTAGGTGAGGTCGTGATTGATGGGATTACGACGAATCTTGATTTTCAGTATGAGATTTTAAGCCATCCGGCCTTTTTGTCAGGAGAGGTTAATACACATTTTATACCAGATTATTTTGAAAAGTAATTAAGGCAGTCTAGCGTTCTAAAAAATAGATAATTTTTTATATGTTTGGGCAGAAAGTAGGGAAGTAAATGCTGAAATTTAAGAAAACCAGTTATATTCCGGTACAGGGAAAGGATCCACAAGTACCAGAAGGTTTATGGATTAAATGTGATTCTTGCGGAGAATTGCTTTATAAGGAGGATGTGAAGCAGAATCACTATGTGTGTTACAAATGTGGAAAATATTTCCGCATCACCACTAGGAAACGTCTGAGATTGGTTGCGGATAAAGGAAGCTACGAGAAGTGGGAAGAAGGTCTGGAAAATCAGAATCCCCTGGACTATCCTGGATATCCAGAGAAAATTACAGCATTGAAGGAAAAGCTGCGGGTGGATGAGGCTGTCACCTGTGGGAAATGTACCATCCACGGTGAGGAAGCGGTGGTGTGTGTCTGTGACGGCAGATTTTTAATGGGAAGTATGGGCTATGTAGTAGGTGAGAAGATCACAAGAGCTGTTGAACGTGCCACTGAGTTAAAACTTCCGGTTATTATATTTGCTTGTTCCGGCGGCGCCAGGATGCAGGAGGGGATGGTTTCTTTAATGCAGATGGCAAAGACTTCAGCGGCGCTAAAGCGGCATTCCAATGCAGGACTTTTGTATCTTTCTGTACTAACAGACCCAACGACTGGAGGCGTTACGGCGAGTTTTGCGATGTTGGGAGATATTATTTTGGCGGAACCTGGAGCGTTGGTGGGATTTGCAGGTCCAAGAGTGATTGAACAGACCATACGGCAGAAATTGCCAGATGGATTTCAACGCGCTGAATTTCTGTTAGATCATGGGTTGATTGATGGGATTGTGGAGCGGGAGGAATTAAAAGAGACGCTTGCAAAATTGATTGTGATGCACAGAAAGGTAGAGCCAAAAGAAGCTTTAATTCCTAACCGCAGGAAAGAGAGGATTCCTTACTCTAGCAGAAAGAAGGAATCGGTAACGGCTTGGGAGCGTGTGCAGCGGGCGAGAGATCAGGAGCGTCCCAGTGCATTGGATTATATTCAAGAGATATTTACTGATTTCATGGAATTGCATGGAGATCGTCATTTTTCTGATGATGGAGCAGTGGTGGGCGGGATTGCCTATTTTGATGGATGCCCAGTCACTGTAATTGGTCAGCAGAAAGGAAAAACTACCAAAGAAAATATTACCCGCAATTTTGGTATGCCTTCTCCAGAGGGTTATCGAAAAGCGCTGCGTCTTATGGAGCAGGCAGAAAAATTTGGCCGTCCAATTATCTGTTTTGTGGACACCCCTGGAGCATTTTGTGGTATGGAAGCGGAGGAGCGTGGACAGGGAGAAGCCATTGCCCGAAATCTGTTTGAAATGTCAGATTTGACGGTGCCAGTTTTAAGTATTGTGATTGGCGAGGGTGGCAGTGGCGGTGCCTTGGCGCTTGCCGTGGGAAATGAAGTATGGATGATGGAAAATGCCACCTACACAATCTTATCACCAGAGGGATTTGCATCTATTTTGTGGAAAGATTCCAGTAAAGCTCCGTTGGCAGCAGAGCAGATGCGAGTGACAGCAAAGGAACTAAAGGAGTTAGGGATTATAGAAAAAATAATTCACGAGCCAGAGCCTGCAGACCACCAAAATGTGGAGACGATTGCGGCAGATATGGCGGAAGAAATTCGCAGATTTATTCATCGTTATCTCCCTATGGAGCCAGATGCATTGGCTCAATTACGATATGAGAGATTTCGCAAAATGTAGGAGAAAAAGAATGGGCAGAGCATTGGTAATTGGTGATTTAACAGCGCCTGTCCCTGTGATACAGGGCGGTATGGGGGTTGGTGTGAGTCTTTCAAATCTGGCAGGAAATGTGGCAAAATGTGGTGGGATTGGAATTATTTCTACCGCACAGATTGGGTATCAGGAACCAGAGTTTGAGGAAAACCCCATTGAGACAAACTTAAAGGCAATTGCAAAGCACATCCACAGAGCCAAGGAGATTGCAAAAGGAGGTATTGTGGGTGTAAATATTATGGTAGCCACCAGACGCTATGAGGATTATGTTAAGGCGGCGGCCAAGGCAGGTGCAGATCTGATTATTTCTGGAGCTGGACTTCCTGCAAAACTTCCAGCGCTGGTGGAACAATTTAAGACGAAAATAGCCCCCGTAGTATCTTCTGTCAAATCAGCAGCGGTGATATGTAAGCTTTGGGATCGAAAATATCAGCGCTGTCCTGATTTGGTAGTGATTGAAGGACCCAAAGCAGGAGGTCATCTGGGGTTTACCAAAGAAGAAGTAGAACAGTCCACAGACACAGGATATGAACAAGAAATACAGGGGATCATCAAGGTAGTAGAGGAATATGGCAGGAAATATGAGCGTCATATTCCAGTGGTGGTTGCTGGAGGAATTTATGATGGAGATGACATGAAACATGCTATAGAGCTTGGAGCAGATGGCGTACAAGTAGCAACCCGTTTTGTCACTACTTATGAATGCGATGCCAGCGATGCCTATAAGCAAGCATATATCCAGGCAGAGGAAGAGGATATTGTGTTAGTGAAAAGTCCAGTAGGTATGCCTGGCCGGGCAGTGAAAAACGCGTTTATCCGCGAGGAGGAATCCAGGAATGAAGGGCAGGAAAAGCAGTCTGAGGAAGGGATCGAACGACGAAAGAATTGGAAATGTTATCAATGTTTAGAAAAATGTAATCCAGCAGAGATTCCTTATTGTATTACCAGAGCATTGATCAATGCTGTAAAAGGAAATGTGGAACAGGGATTAATTTTCTGTGGTACAAATGCTTATCGAGCCAAGAAATTGGAACATGTATCAGAGATTATGGAAGAATTTAAAATAAGTGCGAGGGGCTGTCGCACTAACATAAATTACAATTTATAGATTCGTTCAAAAGGTTTACATTGCAGAGCAATGCAAACAATATGCACAAAAATCATTCTGGGAAGCTAGCTTCCCAAGATAATTTTTGTGCATTCTGTCTTTGCCGCTTTAGCGGCAAGACCTTTTGAACGAGCGGAGATATTACTGCGACAATCCCTTCCTAAATTCTTTTGTTCTAGATGAGATACATAGCTTACAGAGATTTTCTTGTGAAAAGTTCTTTCCAAATTCCATGCAAATTGTTATAATAAAAAAAGTAGGAAACGGAAAGAGCAGACATCACAGGAGGAGCATATGAATTTTCAAATCTGTACCGGGATTCAAGAAAAAGCAGGCGTTACGAAACAGAAAGATGTGATATTATTTTCCAGTCAGGCAGCAGAACATGCCGACTGTCAGTTGTTATTATATCCCAGAGAGAATGGAACGGTTCTGAAAATTCCTATGAAAGCACAAGAAAGTCAAAAAACTCTGTATACTGTGGGAATACAGGGGCTGGATTGGGAGAAGTATGATTATAATTTTGAGATAAATGGGCAGGAAGTGGTAGATCGCTATGCTCATAAAATTACAGGTCGGGAAATCTGGGGAGATGAGAGGAGAAGGCCAGTTTTAAAACAAACGGAACCTTTTGTTCCAAAGCGGGAGAGGAGAGTTCAGAAACAGACCAAAATACAAGATTCCATAGTATGTCAGGCATTATCGGAAGAAGAAGTGGAGAAAATAAAAATTAAGAGTTCATTTTATTTTTCTGAATTTAATTGGAATAATGACAAGTTTCCAAAAATTAAGAAAGAAGATATGGTGATTTATAAACTTCATGTCCGCGGATTTTCTATGGCGACACGAGCCAATGACAAAAAAAAGGGAACCATAGATGTGATAGGACAAAAGCTGGATCAGCTAAAAGAGATGGGCATTACAACATTACTGTTTATGCCGCTGTATGAGTTTGAAGAATTTCTTTTTTTAGATCAGAGCAAGAGACAGGAGCATCCCAAAAATATGATCAATTGCTGGGGATATACGGAGGGCAGCTATTTTGCGCCCAAGGCGTCTTTTTTGAAAGATCATGATCCTGATGAATTGAAATATTTAATCAAAAAAATGCACAAGAAACAGATGGAATGTATTCTGGAATTTTATTTCTCGGACAGGATTAACCCACATTTTATGCTTGATATTATGCATTATTGGCACAAGGAATATCATGTGGATGGTTTTCGTATTCTCGGCAATCCTGCCTGGGCGAATTTACTTGCTATGGATCATATGATGGGAGGATGCAAGCTCTTTTTTGCAGGGTTTCCAGAAGGTTTGGCACAGGATGAAGAGCGGTTTGGGCCAGAATTATTTTCCTATAATGAAGAATTTCTCTATGTTGTTCGCAAGGTGCTCAATCATCAGGGCGGCAGCATTTATGAGTTTGCCTGTCAGATGCGCCGCCAACAATCACATCAGGGCTTTGTAAATTATATTACAGAAAATAATGGATTTACTTTGTGGGACGTCTTTTCTTATGAACACAAGCATAATGAATTAAATGGGGAAGAAAATCATGATGGAAATGATTGGAATTACAGCAGTAATTGTGGGGAGGAAGGAGTAAGCCGTAAACGCCAAGTTCTTGATTTTCGAAGACGGCAGATTCGAAATGCTTTGTCTGTGCTTTTTTTTGCACAGGGTATTCCTATGTTATGGATGGGGGATGAATGCGCCAACTCTCAGGAGGGGAATAATAATGCTTACTGTCAGGACAATCAGATTGGTTGGAAGGATTGGAAAAATAATTCTCTCAGCCGGCAAATCACTGGTTTTATCAAGCAGCTTGCGAGCTTAAGGAAAAAATATCCAGTGCTGCGCAGTCCCAATCCATATCAGATGATGGATTATGAGAATTATGGAAATCCTGACTTATCTTATCACAGTGACGGAGGATGGAAGATAGATTTTGGTATGAATCGTGGCTTTATAGGTATGTATTATGCGGGAGCTTATGTACAGTCGGAAGAAAATCTCTATATCGCATATAATTTTCAGTATACGTCACAAAAATTTGCCCTGCCTGGCGGGATGGAATGGAGTCTGTTGATGGATACTGGCAGAGAAGCATCTGTATTAGAGGAACCAAAGAATTTGGGTGAGATCTGGGAATTTCAAGTGGAAGAACAGGCAATCTGCCTTCTTGTGGGACGGAGTGTCACAGAGAAAAAGAAAAAATCAAAGAATAGGAGGAAAGAATGTCGGAAAAAGCCTTTGGAATTAATGGATTTGTCTTAAAATGTATCGCCATGATTTGTATGTTGATTGACCATACAGGCGCAGTGTTGTTTCCGCAGTATTTGGGGTTACGAATGGTGGGAAGGCTAGCCTTTCCCATCTATTGCTTTCTGTTGGTGGAAGGGGCAATGCATACCACAAATATCCGTAAATATGAACAGCGTTTGTTTTTATTTGCTTTAATTTCGGAGGTTCCATTTGATCTTGCGTTTTATGGAGGAACTTCTTGGGCGCACCAAAATGTATTTTTTACGCTGTTTTTAGGGGTATTGGCCATTGATTTGGCACAGTGGATTCAAAATAAATTAAGTGTAATTATAATTTTTTTTCTAATGATTATAGTAGCAGAGCTTTTGCATACAGATTATGGCGGTTCAGGGATTGTGTTTATTTTATGTTATTATCTGTTATACGAGAAAAAAGTGTTAAAGCAGGCAATGTTTGTATTGGAAAATTTTTTTCTCTATCGTGTAGGAGTTCAGCTTTATGCTTCCTTTGCGGTAGTGCCAATGTTGCTGTATAATGGCAAAAAAGGGCCGTCTATGAAATATCTTTTCTATGTTTTTTATCCAGGCCATTTGTTAATATTATATTTAATAGTTAAATTTAAATTTTATTAGTAGGATATTTTAAATATTTTTATGAGGTAAAATATGAAAGCTTGGCAACATTTGAAAACGATAAATCATCATAAAATGTTGGTGATGAAGGGCTGTTTTCGGGTAGGATTGTATAAACAGGGACTGCTGCATGATTTATCGAAATATACTCCCACGGAATTTTTAGTGGGCTGTAAATATTTTCGGGGAGATATAAGCCCCAACAATATTGAACGCAAAGAGAAGGGGTATTCTTCCGCATGGTTGCACCACAAAGGCAGAAATAAACATCATATGGAATACTGGATCGATTATGGGGTGGGAGAACAGCGAGGAATTACTGGGATGAAGATGCCGCTCAAATATGTGGTGGAGATGTTTATTGACCGAATGTCTGCGTCTAAAAATTACTTAAGAGAAAAGTATACAGATCAAAGCGCTTTGGAATATTATGAACACGGCAAAGAATATCATATTTTGCATAATGATACCAGGGCGTTGTTGGAACAACTGCTGCATATGTTGGCAGAACAGGGCGAGGAAGCTGTGTTTCGTTATATAAAAGATGTCCTTCTCAAACAGAAAGATTATGGTATGTCCGGCTCCAAACAGCAGGAATAAAAATTTAATTCTATATGGAAAGGCACTTCAAGGCTTGATTTTTCATAGAATGTAATAAATCAGCTAAGAGGTGCTTTTTTTGAAAACTTTTTTATTGCCGCTGAATGTAGAGGAAGAAAAATATTATCTGGAAAAAATGAAAGAGGGCGACCTTGAGGCTAAACATACCCTGATCGAACGGAACCTAAGGCTGGTAGCTCATATTTCTAAAAAATATCAAAATGGGGAAGAAGATATGGAGGATCTGATTTCCATTGGGACAATTGGACTAATCAAAGCTATTTCTACCTTTAACTATGAGCGAGGGAATCGTCTTGCCACATATGCCGCGCGCTGTATTGATAATGAGTTGTTAATGTATTTTCGTGGTAAAAAGAAGACTTCCAGAGAGGTATCACTATATGAACCAATTGGAACAGACAAGGAAGGAAATCAAATCAGTCTGATGGATGTGGTGGAGAGTACAGATCGGGATGTTTTTGAGATTATTGAATTAAAAGGCAACAGCAGAAAAGTCTACGAGATGATTCCAAAGGTCTTAAATCAAAGAGAACAGGAGATTATTGAATGGCGCTATGGACTGTATAATCAAAAACCGGTGACACAGCGAGAGATTGCCGATAAGCTGGGGATTTCACGTTCTTATGTGAGCAGGATTGAAAAACGTGCGCTGGAGAAATTAAAAAGTTGTTTTGAATCAACTTAGAACTTGAAGTTAAAAGGCTAACGCTCAGGCTTATGCATTTTGTTCATTATTGTACATTGTAATTACTGGTGGCAGTGTAATTATAAATAGTGATTTTTGCATAAGTTCTGTGCCTGATTGCTGCATTTGAGTTTTCCCATTTTGTAATTCATAGTACCAAAAGGTTTTCATCACATTGTGATGAAAACACTTTGCACATAAAAGCTTTCTGGAAAGCTAGCTTTCCAGACGCTTTTTGTGCAAGATGTCTATGCTGCCAAAGGCAGCAAGACCTTTTGGTACTATAATATCGGCTGTAATAAAAATGGGGAAACTCAAATGCAGAAATTTCTTTTCAAATAAATAAAAACATGTTATGATAAGTTCATCTTTTTTCATGGGTATATCTGCCCACAAATCCCAAACCAGCACAAAGGGAGGTAACTTTGTATAGTATTGTATCAACAGCCGTCGTCTGTGGTATCCAGAGTATCTTGATTCAGGTGGAGGCCGATGTGTGCGATGGAATGCCTACATTTGAGATGGTAGGCTTCTTGTCCTCTGAAGTTAAGGAGGCAAAGGAGCGGGTTCGGGCGGCAATCCGCAACAGTGGAATCCGACTAGCTCCTAAGAAAATTACAGTAAATCTTTACCCAGCTAATCTTAAGAAGAGTGGAACGGTATTTGATTTGCCGATTGCGCTTGCCGTCTTGTCAGCATATGGCAGGATTCCCCAAACATATCTAGAGGAGATTTTATTTGCTGGGGAAATCAGCCTCAATGGAGAGATTCGCCCCACTTCTGGGATTCTTCCTATGGTGTTGGCGGCGAGAGAGGCAGGAAAACGGACAGTCTGTGTCCCACGGGAAAATGTGCGGGAAGCTCAAATTGTCAAAGAGATTATAATTCTGCCCGCGGACAGTTTGCTTCAAGTGATGGAATTGATTGCCAAATTTTCTGAGGATCCGTCAAAAGAGGTGCTAAAGAGCGACAATAATATAGAAGAAACAGGATTAAAATATCACAATACAGAGTATGATTTTGCGGCAATTCATGGGCAGAAAATCTTAAAGCGTGCCTGTGAGATTGCAGCGAGCGGAAGACATAATATGCTGATGCTTGGTTCACCAGGAGCAGGCAAGACAATGGCAGCACGGGCAGTGGCCACAATTTTGCCGCCTTTGACAGAGGAGGAGGCATTAGAGCTTGCCAAAGTATACAGTGTTACAGGCTTGTTTGAACAGAGAGAAGATAATTTTAGGGAGCGTCCATACCGCAGTCCACATCATACGATCAGTGTGGCAGGTCTTGCAGGGGGCGGAGCAGTGCCCAAACCAGGAGAGATCAGTCTGGCTCATAAGGGAGTACTTTTTCTGGACGAGCTGACAGAATTTCAGAAACCAGTGTTGGAAGTACTGCGTCAGCCTTTAGAAGAGCGGGGAATTCGTTTGGTGCGCAAAAGCGGCACTTATTTTTATCCAGCAGATATTATGTTGATTGCCGCTATGAATCCCTGCCATTGCGGATATTTTCCAGATCGAAACCGCTGTAAATGTTCCAGAACGATGATCGAGCGTCATTTGAATAAGATTAGCCGGCCACTGTTAGATCGAATGGATCTCTGCGTCGAGGTGCAGCGCCTGGCGCTTTCGGATCTGACAACAAAAGGAATGGAAGAGTCATCCGCACAGATTCGCAGTCGGGTAGAACAGACACAACACGTGCAACAACAGCGTTTTGCAGGGAGTGGAATTTTATATAATAGCCAGATTCCTGTTTCGGCAATTGAAAAGTGTTGTCCGATGGAGCCAGAGGGAGAAACATTGTTGAAAGAAGCTTTTGATCATCTGGAATTGACGGCGCGGGGCTATTATCGGATTATTAGAGTTGCACGTACAATCGCAGATATGGAAGGAACAGAGCAGATTTGCCGTTCTCATATTCAGGAAAGTCTTCTGTATCGTGGGATTGACAGAAAGATGTGGGATTGGGAATGAGAGATAGAAACATACATAATAAATTCGATTATTGGCTTGCTGGGATTACTATATTGCCGGGAAGGAAGAAGATTTGCCTTAAAAATATGTTTGAGGAGACAAAAATGCTCTTTCATGCAAAATCTAAAACTTTGGAACATATTTATTTTATGACAGATAAGGAGCGGGCTGGATTGATGGCAGCGCAGGAGAAATCAGAGCTGGAATTGGAACAGGAATGGGAATATTGTATGAAAAATCAGATAGAGCTGGTATTGTGGCACGAAGAAGCATTCCCAGCAAAGCTTAAAAATATATACAATCCACCGTATGGTTTATTTTACCAGGGGCGCCTTCCAGATCATAGGCGGAAGGCAATTGGCGTGGTAGGTGCGAGAAATTGTTCTGCTTATGGAAAAATTGTGGCAAAGAAGATTGGGGAGGGACTTGCCGCAGCAGGTATTACAGTGATCAGCGGCATGGCGGCAGGGATTGATGGAGCCGCTCAAAAAGGCGCTTTAAATACAGATGGATATACTTGTGGAGTGCTGGGTTGTGGGACAAATATCTGTTATCCTGCCAGCAATCGGGAACTCTACCAGCAGTTGCTGCAAAAAGGAGGTATATTATCTGAATATCCACCGCATACCAGGCCATTGGCGATGTATTTTCCGCAGCGTAATCGCATTATCAGCGGACTCTCAGACGGAGTAATTGTGGTAGAAGCAAGAGAGCGCAGCGGTTCCCTGATTACGGCAGATTTTGCACTAGAACAAGGGAGAGACGTGTTTGCAGTTCCAGGGAGGATTTTTGACACCTTCAGCCAAGGGACAAATCGTCTGATTAGTCAAGGAGCAGGGCTCTTTTTAAATATGGAAGATTTTCTAAAAGAAATGCATATTTTTATGAAAACAGAAGATAATTCTGCTGGAAAAGAAAAAATAGTTCTTGAAAATTTGGAAAGGTTGGTGTATAGTTGTCTGGATTTAACTCCCAGGAATTTAGAGACACTGATGATGGAAACAGGGTTGACACTGGGAGTGTTGATTGAAAATTTGGAGGTACTGCAACAGAGAGGCATTATTTCTGAAGTATATAAAAATTATTACATCCGTTCTGATACCTTGGATTCATGAACAAATTGATGGGGAAAAAAGAAGGAGCAGACACATGGCAAAATATCTAGTAATCGTGGAATCGCCGGCAAAAGTTAAGACGATAAAAAAATTTCTTGGAAAAAATTATGAAGTAGCAGCATCTAATGGACATGTTAGAGATTTGCCCAAGAGCCAGCTTGGAATAGATGTGGAACATGGTTTTGAACCAAAATACATTACCATTCGTGGGAAGGGAGATATTCTCGCTAATCTTCGCAAAGAAGTGAAAAAGGCGGACAAAGTTTATCTGGCAACGGACCCGGACCGAGAAGGGGAGGCAATATCCTGGCATTTGTCAAAGGCTTTGAAATTAGCAGATAAAAATGTCTATCGAATCAGCTTTAATGAGATTACGAAAAATGCAGTAAAAGCATCTTTAAAGCAGGCGCGGGAAATTGATATGGATTTGGTGGATGCACAGCAGGCGCGCCGTATGCTTGACCGGATGGTGGGTTATCGGATTAGTCCGGTGTTGTGGGCTAAGGTAAAGCGAGGCTTAAGTGCTGGACGTGTGCAGTCTGCAGCACTGCGCATCATCTGTGACAGGGAGGAGGAAATCAATGCATTTATTCCAGAGGAATATTGGTCACTGGATGCAAAATTTGCGATTCCTGGAGAAAAAAAGCAATTGATTGCTAAATTTTATGGTGATGAAAAAGGAAATCGCACAATCGGCTCCCGAGAAGAATTGGATGGAATATTAAAAGATTTGGCAAAGGAGACCTATCAAGTGCTGGATGTAAAAAAGGGGAAACGGGTAAAAAAAGCGCCTCTGCCTTTTATCACTAGTACCTTGCAGCAGGAGGCGGCCAAAAGGCTAAATTTTTCTACGCAAAAGACAATGCGTCTGGCACAGCAGCTCTATGAGGGAATTGATATCAAAGGCCAGGGAACCGTTGGTATTATCACCTATTTAAGAACAGATTCCGTGCGTATTTCAGAGGAAGCGGACGCGGCGGCCAGGGAATATATTTCTTCTGCCTATGGAGAAGATTATGTGGCAGGGGAAGGTCAAGGCAAAAAAAGCGGCGCTAAGATTCAGGATGCACATGAGGCAATTCGTCCTTCTGACATTACCAGAACACCCGTTAAGATTAAGGAATCATTGAGTAGAGATCAGTTCCGTTTATATCAATTGATTTGGAATCGCTTTGCGGCAAGCCGTATGAGCAACGCGGAATATGAGACCACCTCTGTCAAGATTGGAGCGGGAATTTATCGGTTTCATGTATCTGCTTCTAAGATTACCTTTGAGGGATTTTTGTCTGTGTATACCAGTGACGATGATGAGAAAGGCGAGAACAATGTGCTGCTGGGAGCGATTGACACTGAGACGAAATTAAATCTTAAGGAACTGGAAGAAAAACAACATTTTACACAGCCGCCGGCACATTTTACGGAGGCATCTTTGGTGAAAGCATTAGAAGAGCTTGGTATTGGACGTCCTAGTACTTATGCACCTACAATTACTACCCTGCTAAGCAGACGTTATGTGACCAAAGAAAACAAGAATCTCTATATCACAGAGTTAGGAGAAGTAGTCAATTCTATCATGACAGAGGCATTTCCAACTATTGTGGATGAGAAATTTACTGCAAATATGGAATCCTTGCTGGATAAAGTGGCGGAGGGAAGTGTTGGCTGGAAAGCAGTGGTAAGTAACTTTTATCCAGATCTGGAAGATGCTGTAAAAATTGCAGAAAAAGAGTTGGAAAAAGTTAAGATTGAGGACGAAGTGACCGATGTGATTTGTGAACAGTGCGGCAGGAATATGGTGGTAAAATATGGACCTCATGGCAGATTTCTGGCATGTCCAGGATTTCCAGACTGCCGCAGTACCAAACCTTACCTGGAGAAGATCGGTGTGGAGTGTCCAAAATGTGGCAAAGAGGTTGTGCTAAAGAAGACCAAAAAGGGAAGAAAGTATTATGGTTGCGAAGACAATCCAGATTGTGATTTTATGTCCTGGCAAAAGCCTTCAAAAGAGAAATGTCCGCAATGCGGCGGATATATGGTGGAAAAAGGCAATAAGCTGGTGTGCGCAGATTCACAATGCGGCTTTGTAAAGGAAAAAGAAAAGCAAAAATAATCGTTCAATAGACAAAATTGAGCTATATGCTGCACAATTTAAAGAATTTGAACAGAAAAGAATTTTGTCAAAGATTGTAGAAGAAAAATAGTGAAAATGACAGAAAGTTGTTGAAATTCAATGCGAAATATGGTAAAATTTAAAACAGTTTAGAGGAAAGTGTAGATTTTATCAGGAGGTATCGTATGAGTGTTCAGTTATTAGACAAGACAAGAAAGATTAATAAGCTGCTGCACAATAACAATTCCTCGAAAGTGGTATTTAATGATATCTGTAAAGTCTTGGCTGAGATATTAGCCTCTAATATTTTGGTAATCAGCAAGAAGGGGAAAGTGCTTGGCACTAGCAGATGTGACACAGGTGGAGAATTGCAAGAGCTGATTGCCGATGAAGTTGGTGGATTTATTGATGTTATGCTCAATGAAAGGCTCTTGGGCATTCTTTCCACTAAGGAAAATGTGAATTTAGAGACGCTAGGTTTTGTATCGGATGACGTAAAGCGTTATCAGGCGATCATCACACCGATTGATATTGCTGGCGAACGTCTAGGAACCTTGTTTGTGTACCGTTTGGAGAGGCCATATGATATTGATGATATTATTTTAAGTGAATATGGCACCACGGTAGTCGGCTTGGAGATGATGCGTTCTGTCAATGAGGAGAGTGCAGAGGAGAGCCGCAAAGTACAGATTGTAAAATCTGCGATTAGTACGCTTTCGTTTTCAGAATTGGAAGCCATCACGCATATTTTTGATGAGATGGAAGGCAAAGAGGGCATCCTGGTCGCGAGCAAGATTGCAGATCGCGTGGGGATCACTAGAAGCGTGATTGTAAATGCTTTGCGCAAATTTGAGAGTGCAGGGGTTATTGAATCCCGTTCTTCTGGTATGAAGGGAACTTACATCAAGGTATTGAATGATGTGGTGTTTGAAGAATTGGAACAGGTGAAAAAGCAGAATATGAAACACAGCTAAACGGATTTGGCAGTGAGAAGAAAAAAGGAATTTGCAGGTAACTACAGATTTCTTTTTTTGCCCTTTTCCAAATTTTGGAAATGTTTGTACATATTTTACCATCTAGTGCAATATAATTGGAAAAGAAAGAAGGCGAGTTATTTTGTCTTGACAAAGAGCGCTGTGTATAGGGGGATTTTTGAGCTTTTTAATACAATGGAATCATCCTTTTTATTAGTATTTGCTTCGACAAAAAGGCACAAGATCATGTTGCAGTTGTGAAAAAATTACAAAAAAGTACTTGCATTATGAGAGGGTTTGCGCTAATCTATAAAAGGATAGATTCGTATATGAGTATCGGCAAAATACGAAGGACGGAAGGAGCGGGATATCATGTTAAACAGTGGTATTTATGATTATATTGATGTGTGGAATAAAGCAGCAGATGCGGCATGGCTGCGGGATACTGCGATTGTCAATAATATTTCTAATGGTGATACGCCAGGATATAAACGGCAGGATGTAGACTTCGAAGGTGTGCTTGAACGAGAATTAGGAAAAACAAAATATGTGTCGCTGGATGATAAGGTGAGCAATCTACATATGAATCACCTGAATGTGTCGATTTATACGGATGCAGAGAATTATTCTTACCGTTTGGATGAGAATAACGTTGACCCGGAACAGGAACAGGCTAAACTTGTATCAAACCGGATCAGATATAATGCGTTGATTGACAGTATGTCGAAGGAATTTGCCAGAATTAAGAGTGTAATCAAATAAGCTGAATAAAAATGTCTGCGGGCAGAAAGTTTGGAGGAAAGGGATATGTCATTATTTCAATCATTTAATATCAGCACATCCGGTTTGACTGCACAGCGGTTCCGAATGGATGTGATATCTGAGAATGTTGCCAATGTAACAACTACAAGAACAGAGGACGGGACACCTTATACCAGGAAGATTGTCAGTTTTCAGGAGAAGCAGGTGACGCCTTTTAGTAAGGTGCTCAATAATACCAGAGAAGCTCTGATTGGAAATGGCGTAAAGGTCAATAGGGTGGCTGAGGATACTACAAGCGATTATATTATGAAATATGAGCCTTCCCATCCCGATGCGGATGAGAATGGATATGTGTCTTACCCGAATGTGAATATCATTACGGAAATGACCAATTTGATTGATGCTAGCCGTTCTTATGAAGCAAATATTACAGCGTTTGATACTAGTAAGGCGATTGCTTTAAAGGGATTGGAACTAGGAAAATAACAGGATAGGGAGGCTATTTAAATGGATATTTCAGCGTTGAGCAATGTAACGTCGGCTTACATTAAGAATGCTGCCGAGAACAATTCGCAGCTCACTACGCAGGACAGAGGCTTTGAGAGCGTTTTAAAGTCGGCAATGGATATGGTAAATGAAACAAGTGATTTGCAAAATCAAGCAGAAGAGGCAACTATGCAGTTTGCGCTTGGTTATGCGACGAATACCCATGACTTGAATGACATTCATACAAGAGCTGATATCGCTTTGAATTATACAGTAGCAGTCAGAGACAGAATGTTAGAGGCTTATAAAGAAATCATGAATATGCAGATTTAATACTGCAATTTGGAGAATGGGTAGGAGAGTCACATGCAGGAGAGAATAAGAAATATTCCGAAACAAGTTTTAGAGTGGTGGAATAAATTTTCAGTAAAACAGAAGACGTTGATTGCCAGTGTTGCACTGGCAGTTATAGTTGCTCTGGTGATTGTTGTCAGGGTATTGACAACACCTACACTTGTACCGATTAGAAATTGTGAGAATACCAAAGAAGCGGCACAGGTAAAGGAATTGTTGGATGGGGAGGAAATTAAGTATGAGGTTTCCAGCGATGGGCTGAATTTTTCTGTAAAAGCGGAAGATGAGGCGAATGCAGCGATTTTGCTAGGACAAAATGGAATACCAGCTTCCCGATATGAATTCAGCAATGTATTTGAGGGTGGATTCAGTACCACAGAAGCAGATAAGACCAAGAAGTATCAACGCTATCTGCAGGAGGAACTAGCAGAGCATTTAGAAAATTTAGATACAGTACAGCGTGCCAATGTAAAGCTTAGTATGCCAATTGATGATGGAACTGTGCTGGCGCTAGAACAAGATACATATGCGGCCGTTACTTTGACTCTTACAGAGGAAATGGATGAGGACAAAGCAGGCGGTCTGGCAAGGTGGATTGCCACAGCGGTTGGTAACAGCAGTACAGATGATATTTCTATTATGGATACTTCCGGCAATGTTTTGTTCGCAGGTGGAGACAGTGCAACTTCTATGGGGGCGGCAAGCAGCCAGTTATCCTATAAGACAAAAGCAGAAAATATGGTAAAGAATCAAGTTAAGGATGTAGTTCTTGGCACAGGAGTGTATGACAGTGCATCGGTAGGCTTGAATCTGAATATGAGTTTTGATGAGAGGGAAGAGACAGATCATAATTATTATTTAGATGGTGACGCAGAACATGGCCCAACAGCAAGAGAGAGAGTCTTTGAACAAGAGACAACAGGTGCGGAAGGCGGTGTTCCCGGAACTGATGCAAATGGAGAAGATACTACGTATGTCTTGCCGGATAATGCGGGAAGTAACAACACTATCTCTGATGTAGACAGGGACTATAATACCAGTGAGCGGATTACCAAGACCAAAGGCGTTGGAGGCGATATTGATTATGCGAATTCCTCCATTACTGTGGTGGCAAATCAGTACCGCAATTACAGTGAGAGAGCATTGAGAGCCAGCGGCGAGCTGGATGATACGACTTTTGATGAGTTTGTGGCGGCGAACAGAGAGAAAGTCAAGCTGGAGGTAGATGAAGATTTTATTCAGATGGTGTCCAAAGCTACTGGATTTTCTGAAGAAAATATTGTGATTGTTGCATATGAAGTTCCATTTTTTGAATATGATGACGGCGGTGTACGGGATATCTTTGATTATCTCCCGATCGTGGTTGCGGCTGTGATTATGCTGATGCTGGGATATGTGGTGTTCCGCAGTACCAGAAGAGATCAGACAGCAGCGCCGGAGCCGGAGCTTTCGGTGGAATCTTTGCTGGCTTCTACAAAGGAAGCGCAGGAGGAAACTTTGGAAGATATTGGATTCTCGGAGAAGTCTGAGACACGTATTTTAATTGAAAAATTTGTAGATGAAAATCCCGAGGCAGTGGCATCACTGCTTAGAAATTGGTTGAATGAGGAGTGGGAGTGATTATGTCAGGTTCAGATGAATTTACAGGAGTTCAGAAAGCGGCGATATTGCTGATTGCATTAGGACCGGAAAAATCTGCCTCCATTTTTAAACATTTAAAAGAAGAAGAAATTGAAGAACTGACTCTGGAAATTGCCAATACCAGAAGTATCTCCCCTCAGACAAAAGAGGATGTGCTTAATGAGTTTTACCAAGTCTGTCTGGCACAGCAATACATTGCCGAGGGTGGTATTGCTTATGCAAAGGAACTTTTGGAAAAGGCTTTGGGAGAAGAAAAGGCACAGGGAGTAATTTCCAAGTTGACTGCTTCCCTTCAGGTACGTCCGTTCGAGTTTGTGCGTAAGACGGATCCGTCTCAGTTATTGAACTTTATTCAGGACGAGCACCCGCAGACTATTGCTATGATTTTATCCTATTTATCAGCAGGGCAGGCAGCGGTGATTATTGGTTCATTGGTACCGGAGAAACAGGCAGATGTGGCGAAGCGTATCGCTATGATGGACAGAACTTCGCCAGATGTGATAAAGGAAGTGGAACGAGTATTGGAACGCAAGCTTTCCGCTTTGGTAAATCAGGATTACACCATTGTTGGCGGTGTGGACGCAGTTGTAAATATTTTGAATACGGTAGACCGCGGTACAGAGAAGCATATTATGGAATCTCTTGAGATTGAAGAGCCTGAATTGGCAGATGAGATCCGTAAGAAGATGTTTGTATTTGAGGATATTCTTCTTCTGGATGACCGTGCGATCCAGCGTGTACTCAGGGATGTGGATAATAATGACCTGGGTGTGGCGCTGAAAGCTGCAAATGAAGATGTACAAAATGTTATTTTCAAGAATATGTCCAAACGTCTGGCAACCATGATTAAGGAAGATATGGAATATATGGGTCCTGTCCGTATGAAGGATGTAGAAGAAGCACAGCAGAAAATCGTTGGTATTATACGTAAACTGGAGGATTCAGCAGAGATTGTAATCTCCAGAGGCGGAGGTGACGAGATCGTTGTCTAATTTGTATAAACAAAGATATGTGGTCCCAGACGACAACGGAACTAGGGTGATTAATTCTAATTCCAGAGTGGCGGAGCGGATGCAGGAGCTAGAACGATTACAGATGATGAATATTCCCACCCAACAGGGCTCTGTGGACGGTTTTGTAGCAGGTCTTAAAATGGAAGTGGTAGATGCTGTACCAAAGGAACCGGAAATATCTCCTGAGGAAATCAGAGAGCAGGCAAAAGAACAAGCAGAAGCTTTGCTTTCTGATGCCAGAAGTCAGTCAGATGCTTTGCTCGCGAATGCGAACCGTGAAGCAGAACTTATCAGGGAGCAGGCGAGAGAAGAAGGTTTTGAGGCTGGACTACAGGAAGGAAATGCAAAGGCAGACGCAGAATTAGCAAGGCTGCGCAGGCAGTTAGAGGAAGAAAAACGCCAGATGGAGCAGAATTACCAGCAAAAGCTTCAGGAATTAGAGCCGTATCTGGTGGGGATTATCTCCAAAGTGTTTGAAAAAGTATTTCATGTGCAGTTTGATGATAAAAAAGAGATTCTGATCTATCTGATTCAGAGGGTAATTCTGGGGACAGAGGGAACAAAAGAATTTCAAGTTAGAGTGAGTTTGAAAGATTATGAGTTTGTGGAAGAGCACAAAAAAGAGATTATTGAACGAGTCGGGGCGTCTGTGCATGTGGAGATCATGGCAGATGCAGCTTTACAGGAGCGGCAGTGTATGATTGAGACAGATTCCGGCGTCTTTGACTGTGGTATAGATGTTCAGTTAGATAATCTAATGAAAGCATTGCAGTCATTAAGTTTGTGAGGAAGATAATGTGACATATAATTTTGATAAATATGATCAATTAGCAGATAAAAATTATTACAGACATCTGGGAAAAGTAGTAAAAATTGTAGGACTTACGATAGAATCTGTGGGACCTAACGCCAAACTGAATGACCTTTGCCGTATTATCATTGATAAGAACAGAAATATTTCGATTATGGCAGAAGTAGTGGGATTCAGAGATAAAAGACTGCTTCTTATGCCATATGAGAGCGTAGAAGGTCTGGGCGTAGGATGTATCGTAGAGAATACGGGACATCCTTTGTCTGTTTATGTGGGAAATGAAATGCTGGGGCATACCTTAGACGGAATGGGAAGACCTACAGATATCGATGAGCTGGTATTGAGAGAAGAATATCCAGTGGATGCAGCTCCCCCAGATCCGATGGCAAGAGTGATTATTGATGAAGTGCTGCCATTGGGAGTGAAGGCAGTTGATGGACTGATCACGGTGGGAAAGGGACAAAGGATTGGTATTTTTGCAGGTTCCGGCGTTGGTAAGAGTACCCTGCTTGGTATGTTTGCCAGGAATACACGCGCAGATATCAATGTGATAGCATTGATTGGCGAGCGCGGCAGGGAGGTAAGGGAGTTTATTGAACGCGATATGGGCGAAGAGGGTATGCGCCGTTCTGTGGTAATTGTTGCCACTTCGGACCGGCCAGCTTTGCTCAGGCGTAACGCCGCTAAGACAGCGACAGCGATTGCGGAATATTTTCGAGATCAGGGTAAAGATGTCTTATTGATGATGGACTCTCTGACACGTTTTTCTATGGCGCAGCGAGAAATTGGGCTTGCTTCAGGGGAACCGCCTGTGACCAGAGGATATCCTCCCAGCGTATATTCTGAGATGCCAAAGCTTTTGGAGCGCGCTGGAAATTCGGATAAAGGTTCCATTACTGGATTATATACTGTTTTGGTAGACGGAGATGATTTTAATGAGCCAATTACAGATACTGCAAGAAGTATTTTAGATGGACATATAATGTTAGACCGAAAACTGGCACATAAAAATCATTATCCAGCAATTGATGTCTTACAAAGTATTTCGCGTGTTATGAGTTCAATAGTAGACAGAGAACACAAGGAAGCGGCAGGCAAATTGAAAAATGTCTTAGCTACTTATCAGGAAGCAGAAGATTTAATTAATATTGGGGCATATAAAAAGGGTTCAAATCGTAATATTGATTATGCCATTGAGAAAATTGATGAAGTGAACCAGTTTTTGTTGCAAGAAACACATGATAAGTTTACCTTTGAAGAAATACTTGACATGATGAAACATATTTTTTAAGTGATATGGATTAAGAATAGAGTAGAGGAAAAATTGGAAGAATTTGTTAATGCTTTCTTCAACCACCTGTTTATGCTTAAAAATGCATAAAATGGAGGAATTCATGGCTAAGTTTACATATAGAATGCAGAATATCCTGAATATTAAATATAAGTTGGAAACACAAGCAAAGACGGCCTTTTCCATTGCCGCTGCTAAATTGGATCTGGAGGAGGAAAAGCTTGAGGGATTACGGCAGAGAAAAAATGCTTATGAGACTCGGGCACAGGAGCTGGTGGCAGATCGGCTTGATTTTCAGGAAATTAAGATAAATCGTATAGCCATTGAGACCATGAAAGGCGCAATCCGAAATCAAACGCTTGCTGTCCATGTGGCAGAGCGAAATTTGGAAAATGCCAGAGAACATTTGCAAGAAATTATGACAGAGCGCAAAACACACGAAATCTTGAAGGATAAAGCATTTGAGGAATTTAAGAAAGAACTGGAAAAGGAAGAGAGCAAGGCGGTGGATGAGCTGGTAAGTTTTACCCACAACCATGCAGAAGAAGGATAGGCGGTGACAGATATGGCAGACCAGGTGTTAGAACAAGAAGAAAATGGAGCCTTGGATAAGAAGGCGCAGAAAAAAGCTGAAAGAGCAAGAAAGAAAGAAGAGAAGAAAAACAGACAGCAAATGCAGGAGGATGTTCCAGAGGAGGAAGAAAGCGGCGGAAAAGTGGCAGTCATTCTGGCAACTATTGTCTTTATTGTGATCTGGCTTGCAATTCTGGCGCTGGTAATTAAAATGGATATCGGTGGATTTGGTTCTACAGTGTTGCAGCCAATTCTCAAAGATGTACCTTATATTAATAAAATTTTGCCGGAGAGCGCTAAGAAAGAGGAGTCTAAAGATGCTCAGTATCCTTATACAACTTTAGATGAAGCGATTGCCCGTATTAAGGAACTGGAAAAGGAATTATCCCGCAGCCAGTCAAAATCCAAGGGTAAGTCAGATAATGTGGCACAGTTAGAAGCAGAAGTGGCAAGGCTGAAGGAATTTGAGAATGAGCAAGCCGAATTTGAAAAAGAAAAATCAGAATTTTACAAAGATGTTGTGTTTAATGAGAAAGCGCCCGATATATCAGAATATAAGGCTTACTATGAAAGTATTGATCCTGCCAATGCGGAGGTCTTGTATAAACAGGTAATCCAGCAGCAGGAGGGAGATAGTCAGATAGAGGAATATGCCAATACCTATGCATCCATGAAGCCAAAACAGGCGGCAGCGCTGATGGAACAGATGACAGATGATTTGAAATTGGTGGCAAAGATTTTACAAAATATGGAAACAGAATCGCGCGCTAAGATTTTGGATGCGATGGATTCCGAAGTGGCGGCAAGACTCACAAAGATTATGGAACCATAATATATTAGGTTATAAGATCCTTTGAGGATTTTATAATAAATAAAAATTATCAGAAAGGAGGAATAGGCATGACAACCAGTAAAATAGCTCAGATGGCGTCTCTTTTGAACAGTCCAGACTTAATGAATACACAGAAACAAACGCAGCAAACAGATTTGGCGTTTGGAGCTTTCTTAAGTCAGACATCAGGCAACACCAGACAGGAGTTTTTATCCTCTGACAGTATGCAGAAGGCTGTGGAATCCACAGGAAAGCAGACTGCATATGAGAGAGAGACGGCAAGAGCTGGTTACAGGGAAGAATCTATTTCTCGCAGTCAAGCAGCAGACGGAGCCAAGGAACTGCCAGATGATGCAGCAGAGAAGATCAAAGCTTTTGAAAAGCAGGTCAAGGAGACTGTGGCAAAAGAGCTGGGCGTTTCCGAGGAGGAAGTGGCAGAGCAAATGCAGGCAATGGGACTTACGATAATGGATCTCATGGATCCTTCTAAGCTTGCAAGTCTGGTTATGGAATTGACAGGAAGCGAAGATATCGGAGGATTGCTGTTAAATCCAGAGTTTCAGCAGATTTTCACACAGATTGGAGAACTGTCACAAGAATTAGCTGCTCAGTTGGGAATGGCACCCGAGGAAATGAAACAGTTACTGGCACAGCTAGAGAGCATGGAGCAGAATTTGCCTCAAGATCAATTATCCCAAGAGTCAGAAACTTTGCCTACAGAGAAGCAGGCAGAGTCTATGGATACAGTGCAACAGACAGGGGATAATGCTGACAAAATTCAAACTGTTGTACAGGGAGTACGTGAAGAGGCAGAGGTACAGACAGGAACCTTACAGAATGCAGGTGAGGCAGAGGAAAACCAGCAGGAGCTAAATGCACAGGTGCAGGGGGCAGAGAGCGGGGAGGAGACAGAAAATACTGCTTCTGAAGAGAAATCTTTTTCTGGATTATCACAGGAGAACAAGAGCAGCGAGAAAACTGAGAGCCGCCAGGAACATGTGACTTACCAGACAACAACACAGACGATCAGTCAAGGTCAGACTGTGGAAGTGACACAGACAGTAGTGCAGACTAGGGTGAATGTGGATGATCTCTTCCGTCAGGTCAGTCAGATGACCAGAGTGTTAGTAGGTCAGGCGGAATCTTCGATTGAGATGCAGCTTAATCCAGCAAATCTTGGCAAGGTTTATTTGCAGGTAGTTTCCAGAGAAGGTGTGATTACAGCACAGCTTGCCGCACAAAATGAGGCAGTGAAGGAAGCTTTGGAGAGTCAGCTTGTGGTACTCAAGGAGAATATGAATCAGCAGGGCTTGAAGGTAGAGGCAATTGAAGTGACGATTGCCAGCCATGAATTTGAGCGAAATCTGGAGGAGAACCAGCACAATGCCGCAAAAGAGCAGCAGGAGGCGGAGACTCGCCAGCAAGGAAGAAGAAATCTGAATTTGGGCAGTCTGGATGAGCTGGAAGGGTTGATGACAGAAGAAGAAAATCTGGCAGCAAAAATGATGTCAGAACAAGGAAACAGTATGGATGTAACAGCGTAGTATATAGCATAATTTTAGAAAGGAGAAAGCATATGTCAGTTATGGTGCCAATTAAGGATGGCAAGGTAGTGGATACCAATACAAATTCTGATTCACCAGAACAACGGAAAGCCGGCGGTTCTTTGGATAAACAGGCATTTTTGCAGCTTTTGGTGGCTCAGATGAAGTATCAGGATCCCTTGGAGCCGACTTCAAATACCGAATATGTCTCACAGCTTGCAACGTTCTCATCCTTAGAGCAGATGCAGAATTTGAATGCTACCATGCAGGTACAGCAAGGTACGAATTTGGTGGGTAAGACTGTGATCATGCAGGTAACTCAGAATGGAAGCAATAATTATGTACAGGGAAGAGTGGATTATGTTGTGCGTCAAGGCGGTAAGACGTATCTCTCGATTGACGATCAGCTCTATTCCATTGAAGATTTGGATAAAGTGATTGATGATGAATACCTGGATGCATTAGGAATTGCAGAAGATTTTGAAAAGGTTATTGGTGAATTGCCAGATGTGAAGAATTTGACAATCAAAGATAAGGAAAAGTTGGAGGCGGTGAGAAAAGCATTCAATAATCTCACTACATATCAGCAGGAATTTATTCAGAAATACTGCAAGACTGCATTCCAGAAGCTGTCAGATTTGGTTGCCAAGATGAAAGAATTGGATAAAGATTCTGATACAGGCGACGGTGACGATAAAGATGACGGTGAGGGTACAGAAGGAACTGGAGGTTCAGGCAGTACAGGTGGAACAGAAGGCACAGGCGGTTCAGGCAGTACAGGTGGAACAGAAGGCACAGGTGGTTCAGGCAGTACAAACGGCTAGGATAGCTACCTTTGCTGGTTAGCAGGAGGAGAGCAGGGAAGCTCAGAATGGAGAGAGCATATGAATAAAATTTCAGATCAATTCTCTTCTATTGAACGGATCACAGACCAATATTTAAAAAAGAACACAGCAAGTTCTGCTGCGGCAGCGTCAGAATGTTCCTTTGAGGATATCTTAAAGCGCAGGCGGTCTGTAGATGAAGAGTCTGCACTAAAGTTTTCCAAACATGCATCTATGCGGCTGCAGAGCAGGAATATAGAACTTTCCAGCGAGCAGAAGGAGCGTCTGGAAACAGGAGCAGAAAAGGCAGAAGCGAAGGGAATGAAAGAATCCCTAGTAATTGTTGACTCTTATTCCTTTATTGTGAATGTGCCTGGCAAAGTGGTAGTCACAGCTATGGACCAGAGAGAGTCACAGGAAAACGTATACACGAATATAGATGGCGCCGTAATTATGTAGCTGGCCCTGAAAAGGAAGCAAACGGCCTTTGAATGACAGAAAAGGCTATACGGCAGAAAAGATCAGGAGGACATTTCATTATGATGAGATCATTGTATTCTGGCGTGTCAGGATTGAAGACACACCAGACAAAGATGGATGTAATTGGTAACAATATTGCAAACGTAAATACAGTTGCATTTAAATCATCCAGTACTACTTTTAGCGACCTTATGTATCAGACAGTAGCAAATTCATCTGGAGCTACAAATACAAAAGGTGGCGTCAATGCCAGACAGATTGGTCTTGGTGTTACTACTGGTTCCACATCGGTAAATATCACTACCCCAGGTGCAACACAGACAACCGGAGACGGCTGGGATTTGAAAATTACTGGTAACAGCTTCTTTATTGTAAATAATGGTGCACAGAATTTGTTTACCAAGGCAGGCGCATTTACCATTGACGGAGCGGGCAATCTGGTAACAAAGTCAACTGGTTATATGGTGATGGGATGGCAGGTTGACCCCACAACGGGCGGTATTCGTAAAGATACTGTATCTGCACTGCGTATTATGAAGGAAGAGAATATGACCTCTCCGCCAGAAGCGACAACCGAGGCAACTTGCTCTGGTGTTCTGGATAAATATAACAAACAGTTGAATACCGATGATGGTTATATGATGAGTTTGAATTTCTATGATGCTCTGGGCTATAGCTACACCGCAAAATTTGCTGTGAAGACGGCAAATCAGGATACATTGACCTATACTGTAGAGCTGACGGATATTCTGGACGCTGACAATCATTCTATCCTGCAGGATTATCTGGCACAGGGAGGCAATAACACCTTGACTAATATTTTTGGTGAGGCCAATGATGTGACTCGTTCCTACAAGCTTGCGACTGGATTTAGATATGATGGTACTGGTTATCAGAATGGTTTTACAGATGCAGATGGAAGAAGACTTCAATATGATGAGGCAAACAAGAAATATATCGCGACAGATGGAAGTCAGAAAGAGTATTCAGTAAGTGCGATGTTTGGTATCTCAGACGCGCAGGCGCAGAACTTTATGACAGAGCCGGGAGCAGCCATCGCCGCAGACGGTACATACAGCTATACAGAGAGAGTGACTGGTTATACGCTGGATTATAAAGAAGGAGAGCCAAATGCGGGAACCTTCCAATGGGTAGGACAGGAAGGAGCGGATTCTGTACTGTTAAAGATGTCTGCGTTGGGAGACCAGTTCCGAAATATCAATGTAGATTTTTCCACGTCAAAATGTTATGATAACGGAGGCGTGTGCTCCTTGGGAACAGATAAAGGGGCTGTCAATGGTATTGATGGTACTGGCAGACGTCTGGGAGATTTGATCGGTATCCAGGTACAGGAGAATGGAGAGATCTACGGAAGTTATGATAACAATGATGTAGTGCTTTTAGGACAGATTGCAGTAGCAGTATTTGCAAATCCGGCCGGTTTGGAGAAGCTTGGAGAGAACTGTTATCAGGTAACATTGAACTCTGGTGAATTTGACGGAATCGGGCAGGATATCACCGCAGACGGCGGTAAGATGACCAGCGGTGTATTGGAAATGTCCAATGTAGACCTTTCTACAGAGTTTACAGAGATGATTACCACACAGAGAGGATTCCAGGCAAACTCCCGAATTATTACAACTTCTGACAGTTTGTTGGAGGAGCTGGTTAATCTGAAACGATAATCCTTAACTTAATATATAGAGGATTAACAGATTTTTACAATAAAAATAATTTATCTTGGGGAACTGTATTTCATAGTTCCCCGAGATATGGTATAATGTCGTTAGACATTATACGCGCCGAAGAGCGCATAGAAGTACCATGTTATTGCGAAGCAATTCATGGTATAATGTCTGTCGACAGATATTATACGCGCCGAAGAGCGCATAAGTATACCATGTGCAATCACATGATATGGAATTGAGGTGAGGCTCCATGATCGAAGTCACAAAATTAAACGATATGAAGTTATTAGTTAATGCAGAATTAATTGAAACAGTGGAGGAGACACCAGATACTGTCATTTCTTTTGTAACAGGGAAGAAAATAATTGTAAAAGAAAGTAGACAAGAGATCAAAAATTTAGTAATATTGTATAAGAGAGAATTCATGACAACCGGTCTTCCCTGGTTGGAAAAGGAATAATTACAGAAAGAATACATTTCATGGATGAAAAGGGCAGGTGGAAAAATTGGATTTAGCGTCTTTAATTGGAATTATACTTGGTATTGTATTGATGATATTTGGTATCATCAGCGGAGATCAGGGAGTAGCGGCATTGGGAAACTTTGTCGATGGAAGTTCCGTTCTTATTACGATTGGAGGTTCCCTGGCAGGTGTAATTGCATCACATACAATGTCAGATTTTATCACTGGATTAAAGAGCTTTACACTGGTGTTTAAAATTCCTAAGGCAGATGTGGGCGAAGTGATCAAGCATATTATTGATCTCTCTAACATAGCAAGAAAGGAAGGTCTTCTTGCTTTGGAAGAAGCGGCAAATGGAATTGAAGATGAGTTTTTGAAAAAAGGTGTCATGCTGGTTGTGGATGGTACAGATCCAGAGTTGGTAAGAGGCATCATGGAAGCCGATTTGATGTGTGTGGAATCCAGACATAAGACAACAATTGGATTTTGGGAAAAATGGGCGGCATTAGGTCCTGCATGGGGTATGATTGGTACGCTGATCGGATTGATTAACATGTTGAAGCTGATGGATGATCCTTCTACGGTTGGTCCTAGTATGGCGCTGGCATTGATCACAACATTATATGGTTCAGTCATTGCCAACTGGCTGTGTACGCCAACGGCCGCAAAGCTAAAGGTCAATAATGATACAGAGATTATGATTAAGGAAGTAACGGTGGAGGGGCTTTTGTCTATCCAGGCAGGAGAGAATCCACGTGTTATTGAAGAAAAGTTAAAATCCTTCCTGTCACCGAAAATGCGTGAGAGTATGCTGGAGAAAGGCGGAGGTGAAGAATAGTGGCGAAACGAAAAGTAGAAGAGTCAGGTGGAGGAGAAGCGTCGTGGCTGAATACCTTTGCAGACCTAATGAATCTTTTGCTGTGCTTTTTCGTATTGCTGTTTGCAATGTCTACCGTTGATGCAGATAAATGGGAACAGCTTATCACTTCCATGCAGAGCAGCTTCAGTATTCTGTCTTCTGGCGGCAGCACGGTAGGAGAGGGAATGATGATTGCTAGCGGCGTTAGCCAGTTAGAATTCTTGGATGAATATTATAGGGAAGAGTCAAATTCTTCTGAAAAAGATACCGATGAGCAGGATCCTATGGATGATATGGAGACAAATGGAGAGGAAGGTGCGGAGGCACTAAAAGAAGAATTTGAGGAAGCAGGACTGAAGGAATCAGAAGAGATGGCAGAGCAGATTGAGCAGATTATGACAGAGCAGAAAATTGGTGATCAAGTTGAGTTGGATGTCAATGCCCAGTTTGTAAGACTTACATTAAGCGGCGCCCTGTTGTTTGATTCTGCACAGTCGCAAATTCGTGAGGATGCTCTTCCACTGGTTGATAAGCTGTCATTGATTTTAGAAAAATACAACAGTAATCTGATTGATATAGAAGGACATACTGATAATGTCCCCATACATAATGACAAGTATGAGAGTAATGACCTGTTATCCGCTTATCGCGCCTTTGCGGTAAAAGATTATATCCTGGGGAAATCAGCATTGGATGCTGGAAAAATTTATGCCACAGGCTGCGGGGAATATAATCCGGTAGCAGATAATTCCACGCCGGAGGGACGGGCAAGAAACCGACGGGTGGAAATTAAGATATACAATTCGTATAATTCTAATTAGAAAGGAAAGACGGCATGAAAAAGAATTTAATGAGTGTCTTAATTCTGGCACTGGTAGTCGCAAATCTTATTTTGACAGCAATCCTGATGATTTCTGTTGTACCACAAACAAAAAAGGCAAATGAGTTAATTAACAAGGTTTGTTCCGCTATTGATTTGGAGCTAGAGGGCGGTAAGGAAAATTCTTCCATTGACATTCCTATGGAGCAGGTGGAGACGGTGCAGATTGCCGGGGGAGAAACTATGACCATCAACCTCAAGAGCAAGCCTGAAGAGAAACATTATGCAGTGATTTCAGTCGCTTTGGCGCTGGATACTAAGAACAAAGGTTACAAGAAGGGTGTGGAAGGAATTACTAAGAGTGATGATCTTATCAAAGATGAGATTATAAAAGTCGTATCTAACCATACTATTGAAGATATGAGAAATGACCGTGCGGGAGTACAGGATGAGGTATTAGGACGCCTTCGCAAGCTGTTCGACTCTGACTTTATTGTAAGTGTAGCATTCCCGACTTATAACTATGAAGAAGGTAAGTAAATTGGAATGAAAATGTCAGGTGGTGAGAGAGAATGGGCGAGGTCTTATCGCAAAGTGAAATAGACAGCTTACTGAATGCCTTGAGCAATGGTGAGCTGGACGTGGATGAGGTGAAAGACACAGGAGAGAAGAAGGTAAAGGATTACGATTTTGCAAGGCCTGCGAAGTTTTCCAAAGAACATCTCAGAACGATGGAAATTATATTTGAGCATTATGGGCGATTGCTGTCTACGAATCTTCCCGGATATTTGAGAAAAAATATTCAGGTTGAGGTAATGAATTCAGAGGCGCTCACTTATTCTGAGTTTTCAAATGCCTTGTCTAATCCGGTACTTCTGGGAATTGTTGATTTTTCACCGATGCCAGGCAACATTATTATAGAGTTGGCAACAAATCTAGGCTATGCTATGGTAGATCGTATGCTGGGAGGTATGGGAGTTCCTTTAGAACAAAAGAGGGAATTTTCTGAGATAGAGCTTTTGATCATTGAGCGTATCATGAATGCCTGTATCAATCTTTTGCGGGAACCGTGGAAGAATGTGGCGGATATACATCCAAGATTGGAACGGATTGAGACAAATTCTCAGTTTGCACAGTTTATTTCGCCGAGTGAAATGATCGCAATTATTACGATCAATATGAAAATTGGGGATGTAGAGGGTCTGATTAATATATGTCTGCCATTTATGACATTGGAAGATGTCATGGACAGGCTGAATACAAAGTATTGGTTCTCAAGTATGCAAAAAGGTGGAGAACAAGAATATACAGAGATGATTGAGACATTGATCTCTAAGGCGCCAATGCCAGTGAAAGCAGTTCTGGGCAAGAGTAGCATTTCTGTCAATGATTTTATAAATCTTCAGGTTGGAGATATTATCCGTCTGGACACAAAAATAGAAGAAGAACTGAATGTATATGTTGGAAGTATAAGAAAATTTACTGCTTTGCCTGGAGCATCTGGGGATCAGTATGCAGTAAGAGTTACATCAGTAATCAGAGAGGAGCAGTGAAGTTATGGATGGAGTTCTGTCACAGGAAGAAATTAGCGCTCTGTTGAGTGAGGGTACCGGAGCGGAGACAGTCAATGGAGATGACAGCGAAACACTCACACCGGATGAAATTGATGCCATAGGCGAGATTTCCAATATCAGTATGGGAACAGCAGCTACGACGTTATTCTCACTGGTAAACAGGAAAGTGGATATTTCTACCCCAGTAGTAACCTATGCTACCTGGGATGACATTGTTGAGGCATATGAGAGGCCTTGTGTTTTTATTCGGATTGCCTATACCGTGGGTCTAGATGGAAGTAATCTTTTAGTATTGCGGGAACAGGATGTTAAAATAATAACCGATTTAATGATGGGTGGAGATGGTACAAATACAGATGGAGAGTTGGGAGAATTGCATTTGAGTGCAATTTGTGAAGCGATGAACCAGATGATGGGAAGTTCAGCAACATCCTTGTCTTCCATGCTCAATAAAATGATTGATATCAGTCCACCAACCGCGGATTTGATTGATTTAAAAGATACCTTGGATGGAGGAGAGATTGACCAATTTTTAGGAGGAAAGTTTATTCGGATTTCTTTCCGAATGGAGATTGGAGATTTAATAGATAGTACCATTATGCAGCTCTATCCGATTCCTTTTGCAAAGGAAATGTGTACTGGAGTTGCTGAGACGATGGAAGCAGATACTTCTGCAACTGCTGCACAGCAGTCTGAGCCTCAATCAGCGCCGCAGCCAATGCCGCAGCAGGCAGCACCACAGCCACAACCAATGGCACAGCCTCAAATGCAGCCGATGATGGGGCAGCCAATGATGGGGATGCCGATGGATATGTCACAGATGTATACACAGCAGCCAGTCAATGTGCAACCAGCACAATTTCAGGCATTTGCCGGAGATTTCAATCCGATCACGCAACAGGAGAATATTGGCTTGATTATGGATGTTCCGCTGGATGTTACCGTGGAACTGGGAAGAACCAGCAAATCGATACAGGATATTTTGGAATTTGCTCCAGGAACGATCATAGAGCTGAACAAGATCGCAGGAGAACCTATTGATGTGTTAGTAAATGGTAAATACGTGGCAAGGGGCGAAGTAGTCGTAATTGAGGAAAGCTTCGGCGTGCGTATTACTGAAATTATAAATAACTAAAATAATAATTGATTCAAGGAGAAGAAGTTATGGCGAAGAATATTTTGATTTGTGATGACGCAGCATTTATGAGAATGATGATTAAGGACATTCTTACTAAGAATGGTTATAATGTTGCAGGAGAGGCAGAGAATGGACTGAAAGCGGTAGAAAAATATAATGAGACCAAGCCAGATTTGGTTTTGATGGATATTACCATGCCGGAGATGGATGGAATACAGGCATTAAAACAGATTAAGTCTGCGGATCCTTCTGCTTCTGTAATTATGTGTTCTGCAATGGGCCAGCAAGCGATGGTTATTGAGGCTATTCAATCTGGAGCAAAAGATTTTATTGTAAAACCGTTCCAGGCAGAACGTGTATTGGAAGCAGTAAAAAAAGTAGTTGGCTAATATGGTTTTATTGGAGATTTTCTCAGGATGGGAAAGTTTTTTCCAACTGATAAGTGTTCTTCTGATTTTTCTGTTTGTGCTGGTGATTACATATGTGAGTACCAGATGGGTTGCCCAATATCAACGAGGGGCAATGAAAAACAGAAATATTCAGGTGATTGAGACTTTCCGGGTGAACAATAATAAGTTTATCCAAATTATTCAAGTTGGAAAAAAGTATCTGGTTATTTCCGTTTGTAAAGATACCATAAATATTTTGGCGGAGCTGATTGAGGAAGAGCTGATTTGGAAGCCTTCTACAGAAGATTTTCAAGGCAGCAATATAAATGAAAGCTTTCAGGAAGTATTTAATAAACTGAAAGATAAAATTCCTAGGAAGTAGGCAGGACATTATGAAGAAGCTGAAGAAAATATATTGCAGTATTTCCTTAGCCTTTGGCACAGTTACATTACTGCTTGCATTGTTTTTGTGTTTTGGGCAAAGCGCATATGCGACTGGTGCCAATGATCAGTTGACAAATGAAAGGGTACAGAATAACAGGACAGTGAATTCACCTAATACGGAGAGGAGGGATACTACAGGAGACCGCACAGGTCTTTCCTTTTCGTGGAATAATGAAGAAGGAAATCTTTCCGGTAATGTCAGGTTGTTGATTGGCCTTACTATCATTTCATTGGCGCCTGCTATTCTGATTATGCTAACATCTTTTACGCGCATTATTGTAGTATTGCATTTTGTGCGGACAGCAGTTGGGACGCAGACAGTGCCACCAAATCAGGTCATGGTTGGACTGGCATTATTTCTGACACTGTTTATCATGAATCCAGTATTTACAGAATTAAATGATACAGTGATAAAGCCTTTTGATGCAGGTGAGATTAATCAGGAAGAAGCGTTGGAGCTTGCAGAACAGCCTATTCGCAGATTTATGTATAAGGAAATGCAGCGTAAAGATTTAAAACTTTTCTGTGATATTGCAGATATTGATATGACAGGTATGGATTTGAGCCAGCCAGAGACATTAGATCCTATTCCTATGCATGTGGTAATTCCAAGTTTTATTATCAGTGAATTGAGAACAGCCTTTATCATTGGATTTTTGATATATATTCCATTTATTGTAATTGATATGGTTGTGGCTTCTGTGCTGATGTCTATGGGTATGATGATGTTGCCGCCTACAACAATTTCCATGCCGTTTAAAATCTTACTGTTTGTACTTGCGGATGGCTGGGATTTGATAATTGGAAGTCTTGTAAAAACATTTTATTGACGACAGAATGAGGTGAATATATGATAACAGAAGGTCAGGTAATGGATATTGCCAGGGAAGCATTATTTTTAATCATTAAGGTATCTGCGCCATTATTGTTGATTTCTCTGATCATAGGTCTAATCATCAGTATTTTTCAGACAGTTACCTCTATACAGGAACAGACATTGACCTTTGTGCCGAAGATTGTTGCCGTATTTCTAGGTATGATGCTGGTGGGAGGCTGGATGCTGGAGCAGCTAACAGGTTTTATGGCAGAGCTGTGGAGTAATTTCGGCCTGTATCTGCGTTAGGTTGAAGCAGTATGATAAACTATACGTTTTCATTAGATACATTTGAATATTTTTTGATGATACTGGTAAGGGTTGCAACGTTTGTATCTATTGCTCCATTTTTTGGAATGAACAATACCCCGAATCGGGTCAAGGTTGGATTTTCGGCATTTGTAGCAATTATTTTATTTCAGGTGCTGCAGCCAAAGGAGGCTTTGGAATATTCCGGAGTAATCGAGTTTGCCATCATCGTTCTGAAAGAGGGAATTACAGGGTTGCTCATTGGTTTTGCGGCAAATATTTGTAATTCCATTATTGTGTTTTCAGGAAAAGTGATCGATATGGAAATTGGTCTTGCTATGGCCAATATATATGATCCTACCACAAAAGCCCAATCTGGTCTTACTGGTACCATGTATAACTATTTTATTATGATGCTTTTGATTGCCACAGATATGCATCATTATATACTGCGTGCTCTGGTTGACACCTATCAGATCATTCCCATTAACGGCGCTGTATTTGACTGGCAGCATCTTATGGGTTCTATGACGATGTTTGTGACAGATTTAATGGTAATTGGGTTTCGAATTGTTCTTCCTGTTTTTGCATGCAGCATGATTTTAAGCTGTATTTTGGGAATTATGGCAAAAGTTGCACCGCAGATGAACATGTTTGCGGTTGGAATGCAGATTAAAGTTTTGCTGGGATTGGGAATTATGTTTTTAACGATTGTTTTGCTTCCCAGCATTTCTAATTTTATATTTATGGAGATGAAACGAATGATTGTTTCCGTAATTGAAGGAATGTATTGACGTGAGAGATGAATCCTGTTTTTTACTGGAATATGAGCTGCAGTGGTTTGCAAAAGATGGAGATGGCGGCGAGAAGACAGAGCCAGCCACTGCCAAGAAATTGTCGGATGCCCGAAATGAAGGTCAAGTATCTAAGAGTCAGGAATTAAATCATGCTTTTGGACTGATTTCATTGTTTGTGATGCTAAAATTGTTTATCTCTACGATGGGAGAAAAATTGTTAGGAACTTTTGAGTTGATTTACAACAAGATTCCAGATATTATCAATGAGAGTATTGGCGGGATGTCTATCTATTCAGCAAGTACCCTAATCAATAACGTGATGGGATTGATTTTAACGATTTTGGCACCGTTTTTTATTATTGGGTTTATCGTGTCTGTGTTTAGTAATATCTTGCAGATAAAATGGAAAGTGACGACCAAGCCTCTAAAGCCTAAATTTAGTAAGTTGAATCCTATCAGTGGTTTTAAGCGGATTTTTTCAAAGGATTCCCTATTTGAACTTTTGAAATCTATTGTTAAAATTGTGGTGATCGTTTATGTAGCGTATACCTCGATTAAGGATCATCAGAATGACATTTTTTTGCTCTATGATATCCCCTTATTCCAAGTAATTTTATTGGTGGGAAGCATTGTCATAGACGCTGGTCTTAAGATAGCAATCGTTTATTTGTTTGTGGGACTTGCAGACTTGGTTTACCAAAGACATAAATTTAAAGAAGATATGAAGATGACAAAGCAAGAGGTAAAGGATGAGTATAAAAATACGGAGGGAAATCCAGAGATTAAGGGACGGCAGCGTTCCAAGATGAGAGAGGCTTCCCAGCGCCGTATGATGCAAAGTCTTCCCAGTGCAGATGTCGTTATTACAAACCCTACCCATTATGCAGTGGCAATCAAGTATGATGCGAATCAGAATGCAGCGCCAGTGGTAGTGGCTAAGGGAGAGGATTTCCTTGCCAAAAAAATTAAGGATGCGGCCAAGGAAAATCATATTGAGATTGTAGAAAATAAGCCTCTGGCGCGAATGTTGTATGCCAATGTAGATGTCGGGCAGGAGGTTCCGCCGGAATTGTATCAGGCAGTGGCAGAGGTACTTGCCTTTGTCTACAGTTTGAGAGAGAATAGATAAATGATGAAGAGAATGAGAAAGAGACGAAAGGAGATGACAGCATGAAGAAGGCAGATGCAGGCATAGCATTTTATTTGCTGGCGGCAATTATATTCTTTATTATTCCAATCCCTTCTTTTTTGTTGGATATTATGCTGGCATTGAACATGTCACTTGCATTGGTGATATTGATGAATGCATTGTTTGTGAAAGAAGTGCTGGATATGTCCTTTTTCCCCACACTGCTTTTGTTTACTACGATTTTCCGTATATCTTTGAATGTTTCCTCTACGCGTTTGATTTTGAATACTGGAGACCCAGGTAACGTAGTTCGTACTTTTGGGCAGTTTGTAGGTGGAAATGACCTGATTATCGGAGCGATTATTTTCGTGGTAATGATTTTGATACAGCTTATCGTAATCAATAAAGGTTCTGAGCGTGTATCAGAAGTAACAGCAAGATTTACCTTGGATGCAATGCCAGGTAAACAGATGGCGATTGATGCCGATTTAAATACCGGAGTGATCAGTGAAAAACAGGCCAGAGAGCGCCGTGATAAGATTCAGCAGGAATCTGGATTTTTTGGGGCGATGGATGGTGCTACCAAGTATGTAAAGGGAGATGCTACGGTTGGTATTGTAGTTACCTTGATTAACTTGGTCGGCGGAATTGCAATGGGAATGTTGCGTCAAAATATGGAAGTCATGGACGCCCTAAATCAATATGGAATTTTAACGATTGGTGACGGTTTGGTCAGTCAGATTCCATCGCTGCTGATTTCTTTGGCAACTGGTATACTTGTGACAAAAGCTTCCAAGGAAGCAGATTTTGGGGATACGATGGTACGGCAGTTGTTTGGGATTCCCAAAGTATTATATATTGTAGGTGTAGTGATGATTTTTTTGGGAATCTCTACACCTTTGGAGTGGAAATTATTCGTTCCTCTGGGAATCAGCTTCCTTATTGCGGCCAGAAGTGTAGATAAGAATTTGAGTATTGAAGCAATTGAGGAGGAAGTGGACGAAGCAGAAGAACAGGCAGAAGAGATTCGCCGGCCAGAAAATGTAGTGTCTTTGTTGCAGGTAGATCCAATAGAATTGGAGTTTGGATATGGTATCATTCCTCTTGCAGATGTGAATCAAGGCGGGGATCTTTTGGATCGTGTGGTTATGATCCGAAGACAAATTGCTTTGGAATTAGGTACTGTAGTTCCAATTATTCGTCTGCGGGATAATATTCAATTAAATCCCAATCAATATATTATCAAGATAAAGGGAATACAAGTAACAGAGGGAGAGATTTTATTTGACCATTATATGGCAATGAATCCAGGATTTGTGGAGGAGGAAATTTCAGGTATTCCAACCTACGAGCCTTCCTTCCATCTCCCTGCATTGTGGATTACAGAAAATCAGCGTGAACGTGCAGAGAGTTTGGGCTATACAGTAGTAGATCCGCCGTCTATCATTGCTACACATTTGACAGAAGTAATTCGCACGCATATTGATGAATTGTTGTCCAGACAGGATGTTCAGAGCTTGATTGAAAATATCAAGGAAAATCATCCAACCTTGGTGGACGAACTTGTACCAAAGCTGCTTGGAGTGGGAGAGATTCAAAAGGTACTGCAAAATCTTTTGCGGGAAGGAATTTCTATTCGAGATTTGCTCACAATATTTGAGACACTTGCAGATCACGCAGCGACTACTCGTGATACGGATGTATTGACAGAGTATGCCAGACAGAGTTTAAAACGAGCGATTTCTGGCAAATACTTCCCAACAAATGAGGTGACGAACGTGATCACCTTAGATCCAAAAGTAGAGCAAGAGATTATGGGTTCTGTGAAACAGACGGAACAAGGGGCGTATTTAACCCTGGATCCAGAGAAGACCAAAGGGATTATGTCGGCTTTGGAGGAAGAAATCAAGAAGCTGGAAGAGCTGGGCAAAAACCCAATTATTATTACATCCCCCATTGTGCGGATGTACTTTAAGAAATTGACAGAGGATTACTTCAGAGATCTGATTGTGGTATCGTATAATGAAGTAGAATCCAATATTGAATTACAATCAGTAGGGATGGTGAGCCTTTCATGACAATTAAGAAATTTCAAGGAAAAACAGAAGAAGAAGCCACTGCAAAGGCGATAGAGGAATTGGGCACTGGTGCAGTTATCATGAATGTAAAAGAGATAAAGCCCAAAGGTTTGCTGCGCTTTTTTAAGGAGTCATCTTTTGAGGTGACGGCTGCAGTTGAGGAGGCAGAGACAATCAAAACGGTGGCGCCTAGTCCGGTGCGGACAGTAACACCTGCGCCTGCACCGGCTCCATCTCCATCTGCAGCAATTCCGTCTGCAACCCCAACGCCGCCTCCAGGCAATATCAATGTGGCGGCAGATGAACCAATATCTATTCCCAAACCAGAATCCATAAAGGAGGTTTTTGCCTCAGTAGAAAATACTTGGGCATCTTCTGTACCACAAGGACAACGGGAAGAGTATAAGAAGGATAATTATGCAGAGAATAATCTGGAAGAAAAAATAGAGAGTCTGCAGTCTTTGCTGGAAAAGAAGCTGGTACAGCCTTCTGAAGTGCAGAAAGGGGAGCTTCCCAAAGAAGCTCCAATGGATGAGAACCTAAAATTTATTAAAATGATTTATGGCATTCTTTTGGAGAATGAGGTGGACGAGAAATATGTCAACCAAATTATGGATGAAGTAGAGAAGGTCATGAAAAGCGGCATCAGCGTAGACTATATTCTATCCAGTATTTATCAGAAAATGATCCTTAAATTTGGTCAGCCGCAGCCGATTATGCTGACGGAGCGTAAGCCAAAGGTGGTGTTCTTTATTGGTCCTACTGGAGTGGGAAAGACGACTACTATTGCTAAAATTGCCTCACGCTTTAAAGTGGAAAAAGGAAAAAAAGTGGCGCTGTATACGGCAGATACTTACCGGATTGCTGCAGCAGAACAGCTCCGCACTTATGCAAATATATTAAATACGCCTCTGGATATTGTCTACTCCTCACAAGAATTAAATGAAGAATTGGCAAATGCAGGGGAATTTGATTTGGTATTGATTGATACTGCAGGTTTTTCACATAAAAATGAAGAGCAGCGCAATGAGACAAAGGAATTGATTGATCAAGTACCAGAAGAATATGAGAAAGAAGTGTATCTGGTATTGAGCGCCACTACCAAATACAAGGATTTGCTTGAGATTGCGGACATCTATAAGGATAATTTTAAATTTAAGCTTATATTTACAAAATTAGATGAAACCAGTTGTCTTGGTAATATTTTAAATATGAAGCTGTACACTGGCGCAGATTTGTCATATACTACTTATGGGCAGAATGTGCCTGAGGATATTGAGATTTTCAATACCCAAAGTATCGTAAAGCTTCTGCTTGGAGGAAAATAGCCTATGGACCAGGCAGAAAAATTGAGAACTATTGTAAAAAAGAACCAACAGAATTTTCCTAGAGCACAGGTTTTTGCTGTTACCAGCGGGAAAGGCGGAGTAGGAAAATCTAATGTTGCAGTTAATTTGGCAGTTCAGATGCAGAAACGGGGAAAGAAGGTTATTATTTTTGATGCTGACTTTGGCCTTGCAAATGTGGAGATTATGTTTGGGGTCATGCCAAGATTCAATTTAAGTGACCTGATTTATCGGGGAAAGACGATACAGGAGGTGATTACTCCAGGTCCTCTGGGGATTGGATTTATTTCTGGTGGTTCTGGTATTACGGGGGTAAATAATCTTTCCAGAGAACAGTTGAAATTCCTGGTAAGTAATTTGGCGAAACTGGATGATCTTGCAGATGTGATCATTATTGACACTGGTGCTGGAATATCAGATAGTGTATTAGAGTTTGTGATTGCCAGCCCGGAAATTCTGTTAGTTGTCACGCCGGAACCCAGTTCTTTGACGGATGCATATTCTCTATTGAAGACGCTGCACCGCAGCATAGAGTTTCGGCAGGCAAATACTATAATCAAAGTAATCTCTAATCGAGTGGAATCGGAAGAGGAAGGTGTTGGGATTTATGAAAAATTAAATTCCGTAGTGGGACAGTTTCTCAATGGAACACTGGAATATCTTGGCATGATTCCTCAAGATACAGCAGTAGGAAAGGCGGTGTGTAAGCAGAAGCCAGTAAGTTTGCTGTTTCCAGAATCAAAGTCAGCAAAATCATTTGTATTGCTAGCAGATTATCTGTTACAAGGAGCAACAGCTCCTTTCGTCCAAAAGAGGGGAATTATGCAGTTACTATCTCGTTTTATTTATAGAAGAAATTAGAGACAGGCAGAGGTGCAGTATGGGAACTGGAATAATAAAGATTGGCAATAAAGTGGACATTCGAATTCTACAGCAGGTAGAACAAGGATGGAAAACTGGGGAACGTCCCCCTACTTATCACAGTAAAGTGCAGGATGTTTTGCAAAATGGCGATATTGAGGTGGAGATACCAACAGAGAGGGGTGAGAGAGTATCTCTTCCCTCTGGTGTTCGTTTAGAATTTTTGTTCTATACCAAGGGCGGCATGTACCGTTGTGTGGCACAAATCAAAGACCGCTACATTAAGGATCGTCTGTATGTGCTGCTCATTGAACAGAAGACTCCTTTAGAGAAATTTCAGCGTCGAGAATATTATCGCTTTGAATGTGTTATGGAAATACTTTATTACCCTATTATGCAGAAGGAAGTGGATATCACACCTTTGGAGGAATTAAAAGAACACCATAGACTGAATTATCCCGAAGATCTTCCAAAGAAAGCAATTGCCGTGGATATAAGTGGAGGTGGACTGCGGTTTGTCTGTGAAGAACCAGGGCAAGAAGGCGATTATATGGTCATTTCTATAAAACTGGAAAGCGAGAGTATGAATTGTCAGTTAGAAGTGATTGGTAAAGTATTGATTTGCCAGAAAATTGAAAGGCCATCTGGAAGCAGGAAAGGCGACCAGAAAAAATATGAATATCGGGTACAACTATTTATGACCCCGAGAGAGAGAGAACAGATCATTAAATATATTTTTGAACAGGAACGTAAAAGCAGAGAAAAGGAATGCAAGAGCTGAGAAAAGGAATGATTTTATGAAAAAAAATATTTTAGTTGTTGATGACTCTGCACTCATGAGAAGGGTAATTTGTGATATAATTAACTCAGATAGTACATTTCAGGCAACGGATGTTTGTAGAGACGGTCTTGAGGCATATCAAAAATTAAAAACCACAACTTATGATGTTGTGATTCTTGATGTAAATATGCCTCGTATGGATGGACTGGAATTACTGGAAAAGTTACAACAAGATAAGATCAAGGCAACGATTATCATGGTCAGCACACTGACTACCAAAGATGCAGATGTAACGATTCGCGCTATGGAATTAGGTGCTATTGATTTTGTCACCAAGCCATGTAATATGATAGAAGCCAAAGGGGAAGATTTTAAGGGAAGGCTCCTGCGGATGTTGAGAGCGGTGGTGCGTTCTGATGCTGCCAGAAGTCTTATCAATTCGAATGCAAGACCTGTGGAGCCAGTAAATGTTCCCGTAAAAATACCCAAGACTGTGGAGCGCACTGTAGGGGGCAACAAGAATAAACTGGTTGCCCTTGCATGTTCCACAGGAGGACCGAAAGCATTGCAGAGTGTAATCCCTTATTTACCAGCAGACATGAATGCACCTATGGTGTTGGTACAGCATATGCCAGTTGGTTTTACAAAATCTATGGCGGATCGTTTGGATGAGATTAGTAAGATTCGTGTCAAGGAAGCACAGGAGGGTGATGTCCTGAAAAAAGGATGGGTCTATGTTGCTCCTGGCGGTAAGCATATGGAAATTCAAAAAAAGGCAGATGGAAGCCATGTCGTGCGCTTAAATGATCAGCCAGCGATTGGCGGATTGCGTCCATGTGCAAATGTGACTTACGAATCTCTTCGTTCAAGCGGTTATGATGAGATTGTCTGTGTAGTTCTTACCGGAATGGGTTCAGATGGTACAGGGGGAATTCTCTCTTTGAAGCAGAGAAAAAAATTGCATGTAATTTCACAGGATGCCAAGAGCTGTGTGGTATATGGGATGCCAAAGGCGATTGTTGAGGCTGGTGTTGTAGATGAAGTAGTTCCACTGACTGAAGTTGCGCACACAATAATAAAGAATGTGGGGGTACAGTGATATGGATGTAAGCCAATATCTTGAGATTTTTATTGATGAGACAAATGAGCATTTGCAGAATCTGTCAGACTGCATCATGAGCCTTGAAAAAGAACCGGAGAATATGGATACAATCAATGAAATTTTCCGGGCGGCCCATTCCCTGAAGGGAATGGCAGGAACAATGGGTTTTAAACGTATGCAGCGCTTGACACATGATATGGAGAATGTGTTCCAGGAAGTGCGCAGCGGCAATATGAGTGTTACCAGTGGATTGGTAGATGTGTTATTCCAATGTCTGGACGCGATTGAAGCCTATTTGGAAAATATAAAAGAAAGCTCCGATGAGGGTACTGATGATAATGAAGCCATTATTCAGGAATTAAATGATATTCTGGCGGCTGGGACCGGAAATGTTCCAGAAGAAAAAAAGGCGCCAGTAGAGAAGCCCAAGGAGAAACAGGAGGATGGAAAACATTCAAAGAAATACCTGGATATCGAATTTTCCGAGAAAGAAAAAGAGGAGTTAAAGGACGCTGAAAGCAAGGGATTAAATATTTATGGATTTACGGTATATATTCAAGAGGAATGTTTGCTGAAAGCGGCTCGTGCATTTCTGGTATTTAAGGCAGTAGAGGATTATGGAAATATTGTGGCATATAATCCTAGCTCTCAGGATATTGAGGACGAGAAATTTGGTTGTGATTTTAGTTTCTATCTGGTAAGCGAAACGGAATTAGAAAAATTTCTTGAGGTTTCTAAGGCTGTTTCTGAGATTGCAGAAGTAGTCGGTGAGAAAATAGAGTACAGTCAGTTGACGGCGGCTGAGGAGAAAAAGGAAGCGGCTGAGGCCAAAGAAGCGGTAGAGATTGCTAAGAAGGAAGAGAAAAATGAAAAACCTGCAGCAAGTTCAGAGGCAGCAGGGGCAGCAAAATCTGCCCCCGCAGCGGCGAAGAAATCATCACCAGGAAAGCCGGTCACTAGTCGTACTGTTCGTGTGGACATTGAAAAATTGGATGCCTTGATGAATCAGGTCAGCGAGTTGATTATCGCCAAAAATTCATTGGTTTCCATTGGTTCCACCTCAGACGGAGGTGTGGTGGGGGTTAATTCCCAAGCCTTTCATGAGCAAATTGAATATTTGGAACGTATTACTACTGGGCTTCATGAATCTGTGATGAAGGTTCGAATGGTTCCGATTGAAAGTGTAGTACAGAAATTTCCACGGATGATTCGTGATCTTTCCAAGAAATTGAATAAGAAAATGGAATTATATATGACAGGTGAAGATACCGAGCTGGACCGGACAGTAGTGGATCAGATCGGAGATCCTTTGCAGCATTTGCTTCGTAATTCTGCCGATCATGGTCTTGAGAATGCAGAGATCCGCAAGAAGAGGGGAAAGCCCGAAACTGGCAGTATTCATTTGAATGCATTCCAGGAAGGAAATAATGTCATTATTGAAGTTAGTGACGATGGAAACGGAATCGATACAGAAACCGTAAAAAATAAAGCGATTGAACGTGGGCTGATTACTCCTGAGCAGGGAGAGACTTTAAGCCAGAAAGAGATTATTGATTTTCTGTTTATGCCCAGTTTCTCAATGGCAAAGAAGATTTCTGATATTTCCGGCCGCGGTGTGGGGCTGGATGTGGTGAAATCTAACATTGAAGCATTGGGTGGAGATGTAGAAGTCAAGAGTGTTCTAGGGGAAGGTTCTAAGTTTATTGTGCGTTTGCCTTTGACCTTAGCAATTATCCAGGCATTGATGGTGGAAGTACGCGGCGAGAAATATGCAATTTCTCTTGGTTCCATTGAGACAATTGAGGAGATCATGGCAGAGGAGATCAAATATGTACAAACCAAAGAGGTAATCCATATCCGCGGTATGGTGATCCCGTTAATTCGTCTCGATCAGCTTCTTGACTGTGAACCAGAGGAAAAAGAACGCGACAGTTTTACTGTTATTGTGGTACGTAAAGGTGACAAGTCGGCAGGATTGATTGTAGATGAATTGAATGGACAACAGGAAATTGTAATCAAGTCCCTTGGCAAATACATAAACAACAGCAGCAAAATCATCAGCGGTGCAACAGTTCTTGGCGACGGTGAGGTTGCATTGATTCTGGATGTGAATACATTATTTTAAGGGGGTGTGAATATGGCAAACAATATGTCTGTAGCAGGAGACGGAAGAAAACAGTTTATCGTAGTAAAAATTGGCAGTGAGCAATATGGGATTGACATTAGTTATGTAGACAATATTGTGCGTATGCAGAAAATTACTAGAGTGCCGAAAGCACAACCTTATTTTAAAGGGATCATCAATCTGCGTGGTGAAATTGTTCCGGTGATGAGTATTCGTACCAAAATGGATCTGGAACCGGATGAGTTTACAGATGTTACCAGAATCATCATTCTGAAGCTGGAGGAGCATGGGGTGTTGGGAATTTTGGTTGATGAGGTGAGAGAGGTTGTTACTCTTGCACCAGAAGAGATAGATAAGGTTGCTTATGATGCCAAGAGCAGTAAGAGTAATTTTATTAACGGGGTTGGCAAACACGGAGAAGAGCTGATTTCCCTGTTTGATACTAACAGCATCATTGATGAGACAGAAACTGTATAGGCAGAATGTATAGAGGCTGTTGCAGTAAAGTGCAACAGCCTATTCGCAATCATTACAGATGAGCCTTAGGAAAAGGCAGAAATGGAGAGAAAGACAGCCATGGCTAAATTTAGTTTAGATCAGGTAAATGACATGTATTTTGATGTGCTGAAGGAGATAGGAAATATTGGCGCAGGAAATGCAACAACTGCAATTTCCAATATGTTGAACCTTAAGGTGAATATGGATGTACCCAAAGTAGAATTTATGAAGGTTCAAGAGCTTCCCACCGCAATTTCTGCTGAAGAGGAAACCGTTGTTGGAATTTATCTTGAAGTAGAGAGCGATATCGGCGGCAGTATGATGTTTCTGCTAAAGATGGGGTCAGCACAATATTTAGTAAATCATCTGATGGGAAGGCCGGATGATTATGCAGAAGAGTTTAATGAGATGGATATATCTGCAATTAAGGAAATTGGAAATATTATTTCTGGTTCCTATTTATCGGCGTTATCTACCATGACAAACATGGTAATTACTTCATCTGTACCGTATCTTGCAATTGATATGGCGGGGGCGATTTTGAGTGTACCGGCAATTCAGTTTGGCCAGTATGGGGATAACGCACTTTTAATTCAGACAGAGTTTGGCGATGATGTGAAAATACAAGGATTTTTCATTTTGATGCCAGATGTCGAGTCTTATGATAAAATTTTAACGTCGTTGGGGATTGCACTATAAGAGGAGCATGGTTATGGCTACAATTAAAGTTGGAATGGCAGATTTGAATATATGCAAAGCACCGGATATGATTACCACGCTGGGGTTGGGTTCTTGTATTGGAATTGCAGTATACGATCCCGTTACCAAGATCGGAGGACTGGCACATATCATGCTTCCGGACAGCAAACAGATGCGGAATAATTCAAATATTGCCAAGTTTGCAGACACAGGAATTGAAGAATTGGTGAAAAGGGTTGTAAGAGCAGGCGCGAACAAGGGACGCCTGGTGGCAAAAATTGCGGGGGGCGCCAAGATGTTTGAAGTGAAGGGTGTCTCAGGGATTGGAAATGTAGGCGAGCGCAATGCCGCAGCATCAAGAGCTAAGTTAAAACAGCTTGGAATTCGTCTGATTGCCGAAGATACAGGTCTTAACTATGGCCGTACTGTCGAGTTATATCCAGAGACAGGGGATTTTCGTATTAAGGCAGTGGGAAAGACAATTAAAATTATTTAAAGGGTGATAGGATATGAAAACGAAACAGATACCGATATTGATTACATTGGCAGGAGGATTGCTTACCTGTATTCTTGGGTTTGTAATGCAGATGGAAACGAACCAGTTTGTAAAAACATTGGTGATCGTTTTAATATCCTTTTATATCCTGGGATGCATTGCAAAAGTAGTGTTGGATAAAAATTTCAAGGAAGAGACAGAAGAAGCCACGGAGGAGGCAGTGGAGGAAGCAGACGCCGAAGAGACGGAGGAAGCAGAAGAATCCACAGAGGAAGAATAGAGGCAGCCGCATGGTGAGAGGCGGTATGCAGATTAAAGATGGGAAGCTTGACGTAGGATTCCCATAGTCTGGGGGCTTTGGATGAACGCAGCAGAGAGAGAACAATTGTGGGCAGAATTTTTAAAAAAACCTACACCAGAATTGAGAGAACAGATCATAGTGGAATATGCACCTTTGGTCAAGATTGTGGCGGGTCGTCTCAGCATGTATCTGGGATATAATGTGGAATATGATGATCTGGTAGGCTATGGTATTTTTGGTCTGATTGATGCCATAGACAAATTTGATATTAAAAAAGATGTAAAGTTTGAAACATATGCCAGCCTTCGAATTCGGGGTTCTATTTTAGACCAGATTCGAAAGATGGATTGGATTCCGAGAACTGTGAGGCAGAAACAGAAGAAAATTGAGGCGGCAATTAAGCAGATTGAGGCCAAAACGGGCAGAAATGCATCAGATGAAGAGATTGCCGAGGAACTTAAGGTAAGTAGTGAGGAATTGCTGAATTGGCAGTCCCAAATTAAAGTTACCAATATGGTTTCTTTGAATGAATATGTGGAACAGGGGATGGAACCTGTGATGGATGCCAAAGGAAATTCTCATTTTATTCAGCCAGAGGATGCCATTGCAGAGGAAGAACTAAAGAAGGTATTGGAACAGTCATTGGAAATTCTTACCGAAAAAGAACGAAAGGTTATCACACTTTATTATTATGAGGATTTGACTTTAAAGGAAATCAGCAATGTGCTTGAGGTATCAGAGTCAAGGATTTCTCAACTCCATACAAAAGCACTTTTGAAAATGAAAAAAACAATGGGGTCTTATATGGGCATATTGACGGATTAGTGTGGAGGGAGGGAGCTACATGGAAATCAAAAATGGATATTTCAGAATGGATATTAGAGAAATGGGGGTTTTTCTTCAAATTATTCCCCCTGAAAATGGTGGAAAAAGACCAGAAATCAAGGAAATTCTGGATTATTTGGAGCAAAAAGGTTATTCTGGGTTTAATTTAAAAGAATTGAATGATGCAGTCACTGTGGCTTCCACAGAAGTAAAGGAAGTCTATGTAGGAGAAGGCAGCGGTTTCCAGGAAGATGAACAGATGGAGATAACGGTTTCAGGGGATAAGATGCTAGTATTTTGTCGTTTTTATCCTCCATCTACAAAAGGAAAATTGATGTCTGAAGAAGATATTGTGGATCTACTCAAGGCAAAGAATATTACAGTCGGCATAAAACAGGAGGAAATCCAAAAATTCCTCAAGGATCGCCGTTATTGTACAGATATGATTTTGGCAAAAGGTATTCCGCCAGTAAATGGTAAAGATGCTAAAATTGAATATTTTTTTAATACGAATCATAATCTCAGACCAAAGAAAAATGAAGATGGAACAGTTGATTATCGGGAACTGAATACGATCAGTCATGTGGAAAAAGGACAGATTTTAGCAAAGCTGCATCCGGCAGTTCCAGGAAAACCTGGTACAGATGTATTTGGCGGTCCTATCCAAGGAAGGCAGGAAAAGAGCCTGAAGTTGGATTTTGGCAATAATATTTCGCTCTCTGAGGATAAGACAGAAATCTCTTCCAATGTTACCGGACATGCAAGTTTGGTAAACGGAAAAGTTTTTGTGGCGGATGTATATGAAGTTCCAGCAGACGTCGACAATGCCACCGGAAATATTGTATATGATGGCAATGTATCTATTAAGGGAAATGTAAAAAGTGGTTTTTCTGTGAAGGCAAAGGGCGATATTGTGATTGATGGTGTAGTGGAGGCAGCCTATCTATCTGCTGGCGGACAGATTATTGTAAAACGAGGCATTAATGGCATGGGCAAAGGCAGAGTGGAAGCAAAGGATAATCTGATCGCGAAATTTATTGAAAATGCCACTGTCGTTTCTGACGGGTTTATCGAGACAGGATGCATTTTGCACAGTCAGGTATCTGCCGGCGCCGATATCCGTGTCAGTGGCAAGAAGGGGTTTGTCAGTGGTGGTTTGATTCGCGCTGGCAATCTTTTGGAAGCTCAAACCATTGGTTCTGAGATGGGGACGATTACGAAGATTGAAGTGGGTGTGGATCCTTCTGTAAAAGAGCGTTATGGGGAAGTCCAGGATAGTATTGCAGTAGTTACGAAAGAGGTAGAACGGATGCGTCCGATTTTGGTAAATTTCAATGAAAAACTTCGGAAGAAGGAAAAAATTTCTCCAGAACGGATGCAGCAGATTCAGACGATTGCCCAAAATTTCCGTGAGCAGCAGCAGCTTCTTGCCAGTCATAAAAAAGAACTCAAAGAGTTGAATGAGAAGCTTCAGTTGGCTACCAATGCAAAGATAAAAGTAAAGGGCAGTATTTATCCTGGAGCGAGTATTACGATTTCAGATATCAGTATGAATATCAAAAGTGAGCGTTGTGCAACAAAATTTATTAAGGAACATGGAGAGATTGTCGGGCGTCCGATATAAATTTTTTATGTCAATTGATATACCCTCTGGGGTACCTTAGGGTACCCCGCTATGGCTATTAGCCATTTAATAAGGTGTGGAAGAGGAGTGAGGAAAAATGTCTATCAGACCAGTAGAATTTAGCGGAGTGGTACAAAGAAGCCAGGATATGAGTACCTTAAAGCAGAATGAAGACAACAAACCCATAATACAACAGCAGAATGTACAAACGCAATTTGCAAAAGAGACAATACATCATATGCATCAGGTGAACCATGCCAATGATTCAGATAATCCACAGAAAAAATTCGATGCCAGAGAAAAGGGAAGCAATGAATATGAAGACCATCGAACTAAGAAAAAGAAGAAAAAGGAAGAAAACAGCGGAAAGGTAAGTGGCAAGACCCTTTCAGGTGGTTTTGACATGAAAATATAGGTAGCAAAATGAGTACGTTAGAAGTTGTTTTAATTGTAGTGGGAATTGTTCTGATGATTGCCAGTTTTTTTATTACTGAAAAGCTGACGAATCAAGAGTTGGACAAGATTGCAGAGCTGAGTACCGAAGAGATGAAGAAAATTCTGGAGCGGAATTTGAATGATGCACAGGTGAAGGTCAATCATATGGTGGATCAAGTGATTGATCAGTCCATCGAAAAATCAATGGAGATTGTGGAGCGTTCTCTGGATAAGGAAACTAATGAAAAAATGAGAGTGCTTACTGAGTATTCTGATACAGTGTTGGAATCCATCCATAAAACACATAATGAAGTAATGTTTTTATATAGTATGTTGAATGATAAACATTCAGAACTTACAAAGTATGCTGGGAACTTGGCGCAGCTTGCCATTCATCTAGAAGAGCTGCAGGAAAATATTCAAAAAACAGTCTCAGAATCTGATGAGATTTTGCAGAAGGTTCAGGAATCTCAGCAGGCATTACCTGCACCTTCCACGACGGATGTTGGCGAGGAATCGCATGTACAAGAGCAGCAGGAGGAAGTTTTTGAAGAGCAGGAAGAAGAATTGGTGAATCACAATGAGCTGATTCTGGAAAAATATCGTGAAGGAAAAACAGCGATAGAAATTGCCAGGGAGTTAGGTCTTGGTGTTGGGGAAGTAAAGCTTGTGATTGGGTTATTCAGAGAGGAAGAATTATAAGCTATGAAGTTAAAATATTATTTGCGTGGACTGGGAGTTGGAATTATATTTACAGCAATTATAATGGGAATTGCCCTTTCAGGGAATAAGAAAGAGACTCTGACAGATGAAGAGATCATAGAGCGTGCCAAGCTTCTGGGAATGGAGATGGAAGAAAGTACAAAGGAATCCTCAGAACAAGATCCTGTGGATAACCAGAAGGAACCTGAGCAGAAAAGTTTAGAAAGCCCAGAACCAAAAGACAATAAGGCGGAAGGTAATAATTCTGGGGAGGAGGAGCCTGCTGATCGTGATGATACCAAAAAGGAATCAGAGAAAGACGAGCCTGAAAAAGATTCCTCCTCCCCAAATACGGATTCCGAAGAGGGTCAGCAGAAAGAGGAGGACGCGGCAAAAGAAACCAGCTCAAATCCAGAGTCTGGACAGACTTCTCAGCAGGGAGTAACCCAGGATGTTGTGGAAATTAGGATTGAGGAGGGTGACTATTCTGATTTGATTAGCCGGAAATTATTTCAGGCAGGATTGATTACTGATGCCAGCGCATTTGACAATTATCTTACAAAAAATGGCCTGGATGAGTCTCTGCGAATCGGTGTTCATAAGATTCCAAAAGGATCTACACAGGAAGAAATTGTAGAAATTTTACAGAAATAGGCATATAAGACTTGCAAGTCCTATAATCCTGTGATATAATGCACAAGCAGTAGTAAACTCAGCAAGCACATGTACGGACCGGAGAGCGGGTGCCTTAATTGGTAGTTTTTCGGGAGGAAGTGCATGGAAGATGATAACCAATGGAGGTAAGAAATATGGGCGTTATTTCGATGAAACAGTTATTAGAAGCGGGTGTTCATTTTGGACATCAGACAAGAAGATGGAATCCCAAAATGGCTCCTTATATCTACACGGAGAGAAATGGAATCTATATCATTGATTTGCAGAAGTCAGTAGGAAAAGTAGATGAAGCTTATAAGGCAGTCGCTGATATTGTATCAGATGGTGGTACAATCCTTTTTGTGGGAACTAAGAAGCAGGCGCAGGATGCAATCAAGGCAGAAGCAGAGCGCTGTGGAATGTTCTATGTAAATGAGAGATGGTTAGGCGGAATGCTGACAAATTTCAAGACGATTCAGAGCCGTATCAATCGCCTGAAGGCTATTGAAACTATGGCAGAGGATGGAACTTTTGATCTTCTTCCCAAGAAAGAAGTTATTGCTCTCAAGAAAGAATGGGAGAAATTGGAGAAAAATCTTGGCGGCATCAAGGAAATGAAGAGAATTCCAGATGCGATTTTTATTGTCGATCCTAAAAAAGAAAGAATTTGCGTACAGGAAGCACATACATTGGGGATTCCGTTGATCGGTATCTGTGATACAAACTGCGATCCAGAAGAACTGGATTATGTTATTCCAGGAAATGATGATGCAATTCGTGCTGTAAAATTGATTGTTTCTAAAATGGCAGATGCTGTAGTAGAGGCAAATCAGGGAACCGTGGAAGAGGATTTCGTGGAGCCAGAAGTGGAAGCAGCAGAAGCATAAATTTACAATGTGCTGATGAATAAATATTTTGCAAATAAATTGTCTATTTTTTGATGAAAATCTTTACTTTATAAACATCCCTATGGCTATGCGAATCTATATCCAAAGGGGCTCCATTATGGATATCTGGTGGCATAATAAGGTATTGGTTTAATTATTAAAAAGTACACGGATATAAGAGGACAGACAATATGTTACAGTTTGTTGTAACAATAGGATTGCCTGTCCTCAATTATAGAGAAATGATAGGCGGTGCTTATGGAAGCGCTGACAGATAGATGGAGGGAATAAAAATGGCTATTACAGCAGCAATGGTAAAAGAGTTAAGAGAGATGACAGGTGCAGGCATGATGGACTGCAAAAAAGCCTTAAATGAGACAAATGGCGATATGGATGCAGCCGTTGAATTTTTGAGAAAAAATGGACAGGCTAAGGCGGAGAAGAAGGCTGGAAGAATTGCAGCAGAAGGTCTCTGCACAGTTGTTGTCAAAGATGATCAGACAGCAGCCGTGGTTGAAGTAAACTCTGAGACAGATTTTGTTGCTAAGAATGATACTTTTAAGGCATTTGTGGAAGCGGTTGCTACTCAGGCAGTCAATTCAGATGCTGCAGATCTGGATGCATTTATGGCAGAGGCATGGAATGAAGATTCCAGCAAGACGGTGAAGGATGCTTTGGTAGAGAAGGTTGCAGTTATTGGAGAGAACTTAAATATCAGAAGATTTGAGAAAGTGGTTGCAGAGAATGGATGTGTTGTTTCTTACATTCATGGCGGCGGAAGAATTGGTGTGATTGTGGAAGCTGATACCACAGTTGTCAATGATACCGTAAAAGAGGCTTTGACGAATATTGCAATGCAGATTGCAGCTCTTTCCCCGAAATATGTCTCCAGAGATGAAATCAGTGACGAGTATATTGCGCATGAGAAGGAAATTTTGCGTGCTCAGATTATGAACGATCCTAAGGAATCTCAGAAACCAGAAAAAGTGATCAATGGTATGATTGAAGGCCGTGTCAATAAAGAGTTAAAAGAAATCTGTTTGGTAGATCAGGTATATGTGAAAGCAGCAGATGGCAAGCAGATTGTTGCAAAATATTTGGAGGAAGTTTCCAAAGAAGTTGGTGGAACCGTTTCTGTCAAGAGATTTGTACGTTTTGAGACAGGTGAAGGCTTAGAGAAGAAACAGGAAGATTTTGCAGCAGAAGTTGCAGCGCAGATGAATCAGTAAACTTCTGAAGAAAAATGATTCACGAACCCCTGAAAATCCCATAGAATGGGCATTTTCAGGGGTTTTTTGCGTTCTTAGGAGAGGTTCATAACTTATCGTAAATTACCGTATTTTGAGTGCCGATTTGGGGGATTTTTGGGGGAAGAGTTGGGGGAAAGGGTATCCCCCAAATGGTGTGTGAAAGTTTGCCTCGTTCTTTTGGGAAAAGGGGGAGAAGTTTGCTTGCCGTTTCTGGATGGGATTTTTCGCAGATTTTCTTTAGATGACGTTGGGAGATGTAGATTGTTATATCTTATCAGAAGGTGAGATGGGGCTGGTTGATGAAAGAATGGATTTATATTATAATGGTTGCGAAAGATTCTTGAATTTGAGTTACCTACTATTACAGTGAAAGAAAACTTAGCGTAGGAGAAAGGATTATTGTTTTAAATGGACAATTATAAAAACTATTGTAAAAGTTGTACAGTTACTCGTATTGGTGATTTTCAATGTTCTTATCAAGGGCAAATAAGAGTTTTAGAGAATTTTCGTGTGAATATTGAAATTTTTAATGTGGAAAGAGATATATGTCTTCAAACAGAGAAAAATGAAGATTTATTCTTATGCATACAGACAGATGATAAATTGATAACAGCTAAAAATCTATATGTAAGAAAAATAGGATCAAAATTAAAAGGAGAAAATTTTGAGAATCCGTGTTTTAATTTTAATATGATAATTGAAGCAGTAGATGTATGTTGGGGAAATGTTTGGTGTGTAGACAATACCGGAGAGTTTTTATTTGATAGTTTTATTTGCAATATTACAGATGGAGAAGAATTAATTGGGCTAACACCATATGAAGAAATTGATGATATGATGTTTTATAAAAGTGAGTTGGAATTAGATATTAAAGCGCACTATCAGGTTATAAACACAAAATCAGGCTTTTCGTTTCAGGCATTTCCTAACATTAGAAGAATCGGTACTGACTTAAAGTTTGGTGTAAAAAGCCATATGCAATATCAGTCGGAAAGTATGATGGATTTAGAAATGATAAAACAAAAAATTCGTAACGTAGTTTTACTTTTTGAAATATTATGTGGAGAGTTGGTAACAACTACCCAAGTTAGATTATATCAAAAGAATGAAATCTTTGATTATTTAGGCAATTGTAATGTCCCTATTGAGGAATTGGGTATTTTTAAAAGGAATAATATTGATAGCAGGTCTTTTATTAGAAAAAGCTTATTTAAAGTTTCTGATTTAGAAAGTTTTATCGATGAAGCAAGCGAGAAATTCTGTTCTTTAATAAAGAGCAAAGAATTAGCTTTTGAAGCTTATAAGCAGGTGCTACTTGATGATAGTGTTGGAATTTCCACAACGAATAAGTTTCTTAAAACTATGCAAATTGTTGAAGGAATGGAAAGAACTGATGTGGACGAAGAAAGACAGATAATATTTGAAAAGGAAAAAGAAGCTATTATTAGAAGACTTGAAAATTTAGAGGATAAAGAATTTGTTAGAAAATATTGTAGAAATAATGGTGATAATTTTAGTAAATGTTTGCAGAAAATGACTAAAAGAGTAATGAAAGCTTTGTCAGAGATTAGTAATAAGGAATTTCGAGGATATTATAATCTTCTCGAAAATATAAAAAATGATAGGGATGTTTATACTCATGCATCTCATACGCATAATCCCATACTGACTTTGGATGAAATACAATGGGTAATTTATTGTTACAAAGTTTTCTTTAGGGTAGAAGTTTTACTAGATATTGGTATGGATATTCAGTTGATTAGGAAACGTTTATCCTATGACAGACGTTTTGTGGCGGTTTATGACAAGCTTTTCAATCTTAAGATAAAGCTGGAAGAGCAGTTTAACACAGGAGAGTATGATAGAATAATGTAGGTATTTGAATAAATACTATTGTCTACATAGCCGATTGATTTTTTAAACAAGAATCAGTCGGCTTTTTTTGTTAGGCTTTAGCCTGTTTCACATTGTGGAGTTTCTCAACAGAGAAACGAAACTTTGGGAAACAAATAAACCACCTGCTATGCAGGTGAGTCAGCATTGCTTTAGCTTACAGTAAAAAACCTCCAATGTTATAATAATGCAGGTTCGCCAACCGCATTAAGGACAAAGGAGGTTATCCATATGGATAGTAATAATTTATCACATACGAAGTGGAATTGTAAATATCATATTGTTTTTGCACCAAAGTTCAGAAGGAAAATCATATATGGGCAGTTAAAGCGGGACATTGCAAATATATTAAGTACGCTATGCAAGAGAAAAGGTGTGCATATAGTGGAAGCGGAAATGTGCAGTGACCATGTCCATATGTTAGTGGAGATTCCGCCAAGCATAAGTGTATCAAGTTTTGTAGGGTATCTGAAAGGAAAAAGTACACTAATGATATTTGAAAGGCATGCAAATTTGAAATATAAATTTGGGAACAGGCATTTCTGGTGCAGGGGATACTATGTGGATACAGTAGGCAAGAATGCAAAGAAAATCCAGGAATATATTCAAAATCAATTAAAAGAAGATTATGAATATGACCAGATAACACTCAAAGAGTATATTGACCCGTTTACGGGTGAGCCGGTAAAAAAGAACAAATAGAAAAAGTCCTTTAGGACTTAGTACAGAATGATGTTGCGGCTGGCGAACCCTTCGATGAGTCTTTAGACTCCAGAGCCGGTAATAAGCCCTTATAGGGCGTGAGCAAACCACCGGCTTAGCCGGTGGTTCTGATTATTTCTCCAAACCCATACATAGCCATTCTGTCTTATGCAGGGTGGCTATTAAATTTTCAGGAAAGGAGGTAAACCGTGATGTCTAAATGTAAGGTAATCGCCCTTGCAAACCAGAAAGGCGGGACGGGCAAGACCACGACTGCCGTAAATTTAGGGGTAGGGCTTGCAAACGAGGGGAAGAAGGTGCTGCTTGTGGACGCCGATCCGCAGGGGGATTTGACAACCTCTTTGGGGTGGGCGGATCAGGACAGCCTTCCGGTCACGCTTTCAACGCAGATGGAGAAGATTATCCGTGACGAGCCGATTGAAGCGGGCGAGGGGATTTTACACCATGACGAGGGCGTAGACCTGATTCCGGCGAATATCGAGCTGTCCGGCATGGAAATCACGCTTGTAAACGCCATGAGCCGGGAGTTCACCATGAAATCCTATTTAAGCGAGTTGAAAAAGGATTATGATTATATCCTGATCGACTGTATGCCGAGCCTGGGTATGCTCACTATCAATGCGCTTGCGGCGGCGGACAGCGTAATCGTCCCGGTGCAGGCGCACTATCTCCCCTTAAAGGGAATGACACAGCTTATGAAAACCATAGGAAAGGTACAGCGGCAGATTAACCCCGGTTTAAAGGTAGACGGCGTACTGCTTACGCTGGCAGATATGCGGACAAACCTTGCCCGTGCCACAGCCGACAATCTAAGGCAGAATTATGGGAGGGTAATCAAAGTGTACCAGACGGTCATCCCCGTAGCGGTGAAAGCGGCAGAAACCAGCGCCGCAGGGCAGAGCATTTACAGCTATGACAAGAACGGTGCGGCGGCAAAGGCGTATGGAGCATTTACGAGGGAGGTGATACGCAGTGGCGAAAGAAATAAAAATGCCGCTTCCCTCAGCCGCTGACCTGTTCAGCACACAGGAGGAACGGGACAATGAAAGCCGGGAATCCGTCAGGAAAATCCCGTTGGGGGAAATCAGCGATTTTCCGAACCATCCGTTTCAGGTGAAGATGGACGAGAGCATGGCGGATATGGCGGAGAGCGTAAAGCAGTATGGCGTTCTTGTGCCTGCCCTTGTCCGGGAAAAGCCGGAGGGCGGCTATGAAATGATAGCCGGACACAGGCGGAAAATGGCGAGCGAGCTTGCGGAGAAAAAGGAGATACCGTGTATCGTCCGTAACTTGACAGATGATGAAGCCATTATAATTATGGTGGATTCCAACCTGCAAAGGGAGCAGATATTGCCGTCAGAGAAAGCGTTTGCTTACAAGCTGAAACTGGACGCAATGAAAAGGCAGGGAAAACGCACTGATTTAACTTCTGTGCCACTGGCACAGAAGTCGCAGGGAAAGACTTCAAGACAGTTGTTGGGGGAGCAGGTAGGCGAAAGCCAAGACCAAATCCGCCGTTATATCCGCTTGACCGAGCTAATCACGCCAATTCTGGATATGGTTGACAGCGGTAAGATTGCCATACGCCCAGCGGTAGAGTTGTCTTACCTGCCGAAAGAGCAGCAGACAATCCTGCTTGACACCATGCAGTTAGAGGACTGCACACCGAGCCATGCACAGGCGATTAAAATGCGTAAGTTTGCAGACGAGGGGAGATTGAACGAAGATGTGATACTATCCATCTTGTCAGAGGAAAAGGGGAACCAGAAGGAGCAGTTTCGTATGCCGAAAGAGCGTATCAGTAAATATTTTTCACCGGGGACGCCTGCGAAACAGATGGAAGATACAATTGTAAAGGCACTGGAGCTGTACCGGAAACGGGAGCGGAGCAAGGACAGGGAACGGTAGCAAATAAGGCTTTCCACTGTGGGGCAACTATGCCCTTTTGCGGATAGCCTTTTTTACCGTTTCCCCCTTCCCACACCCTACCCCTTTCAGTTACCAGCCGAATACCAGCCGAAAAAACAATATGGAGCCGGTGGCTATCCTTTTTCTGGCTGGCACAATAGAACCAACAGTTTACCAACCCTGCATACCGCAGGGATTTTTTTATGCCAAAAAATAAATATGGAGGTAAGTAGATTGAAGAAGTTGAAAGAGAGATTGAAAAGAGGGCTTGCCATGATGATGGCGGCGGCATCCATTGTTTCCGTCTTTCCGTCCATGAATGTGTCGGCGGCGTCGGAGACGGCGAAGATTACCTTTGCGTACTGCCATGACGGGGCAGGCAACACCATCAAATACCAGCAGACCGTCACCCATGACGGGAGGGTATGCGGCGAGGCGGGGGATGCGAGAACCCGTATCTATGCGGACGGGGAGCCTGCCTTCTGCATCCAGCCGGGGGTGTCGCTGCACACCGGGAACACCCTGCGGGCAAATGCGTCCGACACATGGAACGCTTTGAGCGGGAGCCAGAGGGACGCCGTGAACCTTGCACTTTTGTACGGTTCGCAGGGCAGCATGGGGAGCCTGCCCGGTTCCGAGGATGAAAAGGTGGTTGCCACGCAGATGGTCATATGGGAGATCGTGACCGGGTGCAGGAACGCCAATGCCCCGTATAACCAGACGGACAGCAAGTTCTATCCTTCCTTTACGGCGGTTATCCATGTAAGGATTTGCGGCATAAGTGGTGTTAGTATATAAGAGTGGACAGGAAAAGTTGAACAATCTATACTATCAAGTGAAAGAGCAAAGGAGATGAAGGGCATGGCGAAAAACCAAAAATCTTACACTCTGGAATTTAAACAGCAGATCGTGGATCTGTACAATGCCGGAGGAACCTCGTATC